>JBEKHC010000063.1:0-30064 GCA_050012475.1 Candidatus Velthaea sp. | reverse complement strand
GTCGATGCGCGCGCAAGACGCCGGTGAAATGATCGTCTCGCGCTTCAAGACCTGAAGACAGGACGGAAGAAGCCGCCGACGCGCGCGCAAGACGCCGGTGAAAACGGTCGTTTCGCGCAGCGCTCACAAGGGAGCCGTGCAGCAACGAGTTAGTAGAACTCGTGGATGTCGACGACGTTGCGCAGCGGTATGCCGGCGGCGTACCGGCGCAGGTTGTCGCAGAAGAGTTCGACGATGCGTTCGTTTTCGTGCACCGACAGGGCCGCGGTATGCGGACTGAAGATCACGTTGGGCAGCGTCCAGAGCGGGTTGTCTGGCGGCAACGGTTCGGGATCGCAGACGTCGAGCACCGCGCCGTGAATTGCACCTGCGACCAGTGCGTCGACGAGCGCGGCTTGATCGACGACGGTGCCGCGCCCGACGTTGATGAAAACTGCCGACGGCTTCCACGACGCGATCGTCGCGCGGTCGATCAGATGGCGCGTGGCCTCGGTACCGGGCAAGGTTGCGACGATCGCGTCGGCGCGCCGGTAGGCATCTGTGGCGGCATCGATCGGGACCGTTTCGTCTGCCGCCGGATGCGCTTGCCCCGTGCGCGTGACGCCGATGACGTGCATGCCGAAAGCACGGGCGCGGTGCGCGAGCGCCTGGCCGATGTTGCCCATGCCCACCACTGCGATGGTCGAGCCGTCGAGTTCGTCCATCGCAAAATGATCCCAGCCGCGGGCGCTCCGGATACGGTCGAGCCGGAGCGCGTCTTTGCGCAGCGCGAGCAGACCGAAAAACGCGAATTCGGCGAGCATTCCGCCGTGCACGCCGGCGGACGTGGTGAACGTGATGCGCTCGAGGTCGGCGGGGGCGAGGTGGGCGGCGCGGACTTGCTCCCCGGCGCCCGCGTACGTTCCTTGCACCCAGCGCAGGGCCGGGGCCCGCGAAATCGCCGCCGCCAGCTGCGAACCGCTTTCACCTGGTATGCCGTACAGCACCTCGGCCACGGCGAGCATCGCATTCCAGCGTTTCTCGCCGGCGGCGTCGCGCACGAAACCGTCGCCGCCGCGGTGATCCGACGGATAACGCGGCGCGGGCAGCAGTTCCGCCGCGAACAGCACCCGAACGCCCGGAACGCCGGCGATGCGCTCCGCGAGGTCCGCTTCGAGCGGGGTTGCGATCATGACGTCCACGGTGGCTCGGTAGCGCCGCGCCGCTGCGCGCTCCTGCAAAAGCAGCCGCTCGCAGCGGTCTCAAACGTTGGGACCCTGGCCTATGCCAGCGTGATGAGCCGGGTCTGCGCCTCCACGGTCGCCCCCGGTACCGCGTGAACGCCGGCGATGAGACCGGCTTTGTGCGAGCGGATCTCGTTCATCATCTTCATTGCCTCGATGATGACGACGACCTCGCCTTCGGCAACCGGATCGCCTTCGTGCACGGGAACCTCGACGACCACGCCGTGCATGGGCGAGCGGATTTCGTTGCCGGTCGGCGTGCTGCTGCGCCGCGCGCCTTTCTTGGCGCTGGTTCGCGCCCCGTTGGTGGCGCCGGCCCGGGCCATGGTCGGCGCCGGCAGATCGACGAACCGCACGCGAAAAAGTTTGCCGTTCACTTCGACGCGCACGGTTTCGGTGTCGACCGGAGCGTCGACGGTCGCTTCGGCCAAAGCGCCGTTCCTGCTGACGAGCGGAGCCAGCGTCGAGGCGAACGTTTCGAGTGTCGACGTTCCGTACGATGCTTCGACGACCGGCTCGAAATCGATGAGTGCGCGCAGCAGCGAGAGCGTCGTCGGAACGCCGGTGACTTGGTATTCGTCGAGTGCGCGGCCCAGCCGCTGCAGAGCTTCGGTGCGGTCGCGGCCCCACACGATGAGCTTGGCGATCATCGAATCGTAATCGGGCGAGATCACGAACCCTGGGAACGCCGCGGAGTCGATCCGGACCCCGAAGCCGCCCGGCTCGCGGTAGTCGACGATCGTGCCGGGCGCGGGCTGGAAGTCGTGCGCGGGATCTTCGGCGTTGACGCGCACCTCGATGGCGTGACCGCTGAACACCACTTCCTCTTGGGTGAACGAAAGCGGCCGGCCGGCGGCGACGCAAATCTGTTCGCGCACCAGATCGATCCCGGAAATCTCCTCGGAGATCGTATGCTCGACCTGAATGCGCGTGTTCATCTCCAAGAAGAAGAACTCGTCGTTGGCGACCAAACACTCGACCGTCCCGACGCTGTCGTAACCGATGGCTCGCGCTGCCGTTATGCCGGCGCTGCGGATGCCTTCGCGCACGTGCGACGTAATGGTCGCCGGCGCTTCTTCCCAAAGCTTTTGATGCCGGCGCTGCAGCGAACAGTCGCGCTCGCCGATGTGGACGACGTTGCCGTGTTTGTCGGCGACGATTTGCAGTTCGACGTGTTTGGGATTGTCGAGATAGCGCTCGGCGTAGATGGTCGGATTGTTGAAGTACGCGCGCGCTTCGCGCTGCGCGTTGGCGAACGCGGAGTCGATCTCACCCAGCGTGCGCGCGATCTTGAGGCCCTTGCCGCCGCCGCCGCCGGAGGCTTTGAGCGCGAGGGGCAGACCGTATTCCTGCGCTGCGGCGCGGGCCGCGCGCGCGCTGGTGATTTCCTCGGTCCCGCCGGGGACGACGGGCACGCCGGCCGCGACCATCGCCTGCCGCGAGCGGATTTTTCCGCCCATCGCTTCGATCGCAGCGGGATGCGGACCGATCCAGGCCATCCCCGCGTCGATGACCGCGCGCGCGAAGTCGGCGTTTTCGGCGAAGAATCCGTAGCCCGGATGAACGGCGTCCGCGCCGCACTCCTTGGCGACGGCGAGCAGCTTCTCGCTGTTGAGATAGCTTTGGGCGGGCGAAGCCGCGCCCAAATGATACGCTTCATCGGCCATCTGGACGTGCCGCGCGTCGCGATCGGGATCCGAATACACGGCGACCGTGCGGCAACCCAACTCACGGGCGCTGCGAATGATTCGAATCGCGATCTCGCCGCGATTGGCGATGAGGATCGTAGCAAACGGCGGTTTTGTCAAGGCAGTCGTCCCATCATGGCCCAGCGCGAGCGGAAGCGTGCAACGCGCCGGGTTTGGTCGGCGTCGAGCGAACTCAAGCGGCCGGCAATCGTCCAGCCTGCGGCTGCGGGCGCGGGCTCTTCGGTCTGCGCGCCCGCGAGCAGCACGTGAGCGGCCGCTACGATCGCGGCCAGAGCATCGTTGTTCATCCGATTTCCTGCGGTGTCCGCACCGTGCGGATCGCCCCGCCGCCGCCGGCCGCGCCGTGCTCCACCCGCCGGACCAGCCGGTCGAAGGCCGCCCAGGCGAACGGCGCTTGGGGCTGCGTCCCGTAACCGAATGAAACGAAATTGTCGACGTGCGTTCCGCCCTCGACCAAGAACAGCTCGTGGAGCGCCGAACGTCCGGCCCGCTGGACGGCGGCGGCGTAGCCGAGCGCGTTGCGCTGCGGGGTGACGAAGGCGTCGAGCGTTCCGGCGATCGACACCAGCGGCTTGCCGATCTGCCCGGTGTGCGCGAATCCGGCGACGACGCGCCGCGCTGCTTCCGACGGGACGTAGGCCGCGCGATTCTCGGGCAACGCGAGACCGCTGCCGTTGCAGTGCGCCGGCAAGCGGGCGGGATCGTTTGGATCGGCAACGCAGGCCGGGATCTCGAACGAACTGTGGGCTTCGGGATCGATCAGCAGCGCGTACGCGAACAGCGTCAGGTCGGCATAGAACGGCGGAACGTTCGAATAGTATTCCGCATACAGCGACGGGTGCGCCGGATCGTCTTGTACGACGTCGGGCGGGAAACCGCACGCGACTAGGCGATCGACGGCCGAGCGGTCGCGGAACCCGCTCGCCACGTAGCCCGGCATCTCGCGCAAGAAGACCGGCAGGTCGTCGAGCATGTTCCGCTCGGGCGTCCAATACACGCCCTCCCATTCGAGCGCGCCATCGATGAGTTCGGGCTCACGTTCGAGCAGCGTCCGCACCTGCGCGCCGCCGTTGGAGGCGCCGACGGCGTAGATACGTGCCGGACGCGAATGCAATTCGGCGACGAGATCGCGAGCGTAGCAGACGAGCGCGCGGTAATCGGCGTTCCAGCTGTCGATCGTGATCCGCCGCGGCGAGATCAAGCCCAAGCGCAATGCAAGCCCTGCCGAGAGCAGGCCGCCGGAATCGAACGGAATTGGGTACGCCGTCGTGCGGTCTGCGACGGCGGCGGCGGGTTCGAGCGCGGCGTTGAGGGCGAGGCCCTTGTTGCTGGCGGCGAACGCGTACCCGCGCGCTAGAGCGAAGTCGCCGAAAATCAGATCGTTGCAGAACTCGTTGCGCGTGCCGGGCGATCCGGCGACGATGAGCGACCCGTTCCAGCGTTGCGGAACGCGAATGACGAATCGCTGTCCGGGAGCGTAGGAGCCGGTATACTGCGATCCGGGAACCGGCTGGGCGGCGGGTGAGGACAGACCCGCGAACATGATGGCTTTCGCGTCCGTCGCGGGATCGTAGCCCGGTGCCGCACCGGGCAGCGACACGTTCCCGAAGCGAAGATCGTCGACGCTCTGCGTCAAAAATTCGAGCGCGATCATTCGTTCGCCCCGGTCGACACGCTGGTCAAAGGTTCTTTCTCCATCGAATCAAGCACACGCGCTTCATGTGCGGCGGCGGGCCAGCAGTGCGTACCACCGCGGCTCGGCCGGGTCGTTTCATCGAGCAGTTTCACCGTCGTCATCGTTTCTTACAAGCGAGCAAATGTCCGCTGCTGCTGTTATAGCTCCGCAAGAGCGCGTTCGCAGCGACTTCGACGTTAGTCGCCGCAAGTTCGCGTTCGCATTCAAGTATGTTAGAGCTCGAGCACGAGACCGTCGGCCGCCACTTCGACTTGGTGCCGGGCCAAGAGCGCAGCCGCGCCGGAAGCCGGGTCGAGTATCGGATTGGTGTTGTTGACGTGGGTGACGAAGCAGCGCGCGTGCGCGGTGCCGATCGCGGCGAGCGTCCCGCCGGGCCCGTCCAGCGGCGCATGACCGAGCGCCGAGGCGCGCTTGTCGCCAGCGCCCCTGGCGCGCATCTCGTCGTCGGTGAAGAACGAGCCGTCGAGGAAGACGACATCGGCCGCGCGGATCTCGGCCGCGAGCTGCGGATCGACCGCCGCAAAGACCGGCGCGAAAAGCAGCGTGCCGGAGCCGCCGTCGATCGCGTATGCCGTGACGGCTCCGCGAACGGCGCGGCGGCCGGCAAAGCCGGGCGTCAGGCCCGGCACGGAGATCGCGCGCACGCGCAGCGCCGTGCCGACCGGGTCGCCGTCGGCGGGTTCGAGCTCACCTGCGTCGCCCGTCAGCCAGCGATGCGGCGGCTGGGCGAATGGGGCGAAGGCCGGCTGAGCGACGGCGATGTCGCGCACGATCGCGCTCGAGCGGACCGTGAAGCGGTGATTGCCGGCTTGGCGCAGCGTCGCCAAGCCGCCGATGTGGTCGACGTTCGCGTCGGTCAGCAGCATCGAAACGATCGGCGTGCCGCGGACACCGGTCGGCAAAAGCGGCGGATGGGCCTCGATCTGAGCGGCGATGTCGGGCGAAACGTTGAGCAGCACCCAGCGTTCGCCGTCGGCGGAGACGGCCAGCGAGGATTGCAGCCGGCGCGGCTGATCGCCGCGCCGGGCCGCAGCGCAATTCGTGCACGCGCAATTCCACTGCGGAACGCCGCCGCCGGCCGCCGAGCCGAGGACGCGCACGATCACAAAGCCGGGGCACCTTCCCGCATCCGCCGCGGCAGCAGCGTCGGGTGCCGGTCGCCGGTGCCGCGTAACGCGACGATCGTCGAATGATCGGGACTCAGCGCGCACGCCGGATCGACGGCGGCGGCATTCCCGGTCAGCGCGAAGGCTTGACAGCGGCAGCCGCCCCAGTCGATTTCACGCCGCTCGCACGAACGGCACGGGTCGGGCATCCAGCCGGTCCCGCGGTAGGCGGTAAACGCCGCCGATTCGTTCCAGATCGCGTCCAGCGAGCGGTCGCGAACGTTGTCGAACGACAAGCTCGCGATCGCCGCCGCGCCGGGGCAGGGCATCGCTCGGCCGTTCGGCGCGACGGTCATGAACGCCCGGCCCCAGCCGTGCATGCACGCTTTGGGCCGGTCCTCGAAATAGTCGGGAAGGACGTAGACGATCTCCAGGCGTCCCGCCAGCCGCCGTTTGGCATCGGTCGCGATCTGCAAACCGCGCTCGACTTGTTCGCGCGTCGGCATCAGGCCGGCCCGATTGCGGTAGGCCCAGCCATAGAACTGCACGTTCGCGAGCTCGAGTTTGCGCACGCCGAACGCGGCCGCCAGTTCGATTACGGCAGCGATCGAATCGTGATTGTTGCGGTGGAGCACGCAGTTGAGGGTCAGTGCGATCGGGCTCGCCTGCACGCGGGCGATCGCCGCGAGTTTGCGCTCGTGCACGACGGTCCCGGCGATCGCGTCGGCGAGTTCGCGCTCGGGCGCCTGCAGACTGATCTGGATATGATCGAGTCCGGCGGCCGCGAGTTCGGCGATGCGGGAGTCGTCGAGAAACGTTCCCTGCGTGATGAGATTGGTGTAAAGTCCGCGGCTCGCCGCGGTTCGCACCAGCGCCGGCAGGTCGCGGCGAAGCGTCGGCTCGCCGCCCGAAAAACCGAGCTGCACGATGCCCAGGGCCGCCGCCTCGCCGATCACGCGCTGCCAAGTCGCAGTATCGAGTTCGTCGCGATAGCCGTCGAGGTCGAGCGGATTGTAGCAGTACGGACATTGCAGGTTGCAGCGATACGTCAGCTCGCACAATAGCGAGAGCGGACGAACGTCGATCACGACAGGACCAGCATGCGCCGCTGCGCGAGTCGAGCGAAGAGCGCGGTGACGTCGTCCCGGGCGCGCGCATCGGCGACGTCGAAGCGCGCGCAAATCGCGTCGACGATCTCATCGACCGTGCGTTGACCGTCGACAAGCGCAAGCGCAGCCGCCGCGCTGCCATTGAGTTTCACGGCGCCCTCGGGTACCAGCAGCATTGCCGTGCCGTCGTCCGTGGTGCGCAACCGAACGCCGCGCTCGAATGCCGGCCGCACGCCGGACGTCATCCGAAGACGCCGCAGCTCAGGGCGGTCGCGTCGAAGATCGACCACAGCACGTCGCACTTGAATTCGAGCGCGGCGACGCAGCGATCTTGCGCTGCCCGATCGAGCGCGTTTTCCTGAACCCACCCCAGCGCTTGTGCTGCGTCTTCCTGCGCGAGCGGGATGCGGCTCTCGAAATAGCGCAGCCCGTCACGGTCGATCCACGGATAGCGGGCCACAATCGCCGCGACGCGCGCGGCCATGACCGGCGGCCCGAAGAGTTCGGTGAGCGATGAAGCGACGGACTCCAGCCACGGTTTGCGGCGGGCGAAATCGATGTACGCATCGACGGCAAAGCGTGTCCCCGGCGCGACGCCGCGTTCGGACAGCACGTCGGCGTCAGCGAGACCGGCGGCGCGGCACAAAGCCAGCCACGAGTGCGTGCCGCCTTCGGTGCCCTGCGTGCCGTCGTGATCGGTGATCCGCTTCAGCCAGGCCCGGCGGTGTTCGCGGCTGGGCAGGTTTGCCAGGATGAACGCATCCTTGATCGGGATCGCCTTTTGATAGTAATAGCGGTTGGCGACCCAGGAGCGAACTTGGTCGGGGGTCAGCAAACCTTCGACGAGGCGCCGATGAAAGGGATGCTTGTCGTGATAGCGCTGGTCGCCCACCGCGCGCAGGCGTGCGACGAGGCCGGTGGTCGTATCGACGGCAGTCATGTGCTTCTCTAAAAGAAAGCCGGCCTCGGCAGCGCGCCTGGCGCTGCCGAGGCCGGCGAATCAGTCGAACTAGCGGCCGAATTCGCTGTCGTTGACGTAGGCGGTGATCTCGAAACCCAGGCCGATCTCTTCGGTCTGCGGCGTCTCCCAGGTTTCGCGCTGTACTTCGATCATGTGAACATCCTCATTAGGCAGGGCGAAGGGTGGCAGGCGCACATTCGTTGCACGCGGCCGAGGCCCTTGTCGAAAGGAGTTTCAGTTCACAGCGGGATGTTGCCGTGTTTGCGCCGCGGCCGTTCGACCCGTTTGCTTGCGAGCATGTCGAGTGCGCGGGACACGGCGCGCCGGGTCGCCGACGCTTCGATCACGTCGTCGACATAGCCGCGCTGCGCGGCGATGAACGGGTTGGCAAAGCGTTCGGTGTATTCGGCGATCAGCTCGTTGGTGCGCGCTTGCGGATCGTCGGCTTCGGCGATCTCGCGCCGGAAGATCGTCTTGACCGCGCCGGCCGGCCCCATCACCGCGATCTCGGCGGTCGGCCAGGCCAAATTGACGTCGGCCCGGATGTGCTTGGACGCCATGACGTCGTAGGCGCCGCCATAGGCTTTGCGCGTGATGATCGTGATTTTTGGTACGGTCGCTTCGGCGAAGGCGTAGAGCAGCTTGGCGCCGTGCTTGATGATCCCACCGAATTCTTGCGCGGTCCCCGGCAAGAAGCCCGGAACGTCGACGAAGGTCAGCAGCGGGATGTTGAACGCATCGCAAAACCGCACGAAGCGCGCGGCTTTCACCGACGAGTCGATGTCGAGCACGCCGGCGAGGAATTTTGGCTGGTTGGCGACGATGCCGACGGACCGGCCGCCGACCCGGCCGAAGCCGACCATGATGTTGGGCGCGAACAGCGGGTTGATCTCGAAGAAGTCGGCATCGTCGAGCACCGGGCCGACGGCGTCGAGGATGTCGTACGGCTTGTTCGGTGAGTCGGGGATGACCAGATCGAGTTCGGGTGCCAGCCGCATCGGGTCGTCCTCGGTGGGCACGAGCGGCGGATCTTCGAGGTTGTTTTGGGGGATGAACGACAGCAGGCGGCGCGTGTGGTCGTTCATCTCGTCTTCGTCGTGCGCGGTGAGATGTGCGACGCCCGAGCGTGTCGCGTGCGACACGGCTCCGCCCAACTCTTCGAACGTGACGTCTTCGCCGGTCACGGTCTTGATGATCTCGGGGCCGGTGATGAACATCTGCGAGATGCCCTCCACCATGATCGTGAAATCGGTGATCGCCGGCGAGTACACCGCCCCGCCCGCGCAGGGCCCCGCGATGAGGCTGATCTGCGGAATGACCCCCGAGGATTGCACGTTGCGCCAGAAAATCTCGGCGTAGCCGCCCAGGCTGACGACACCCTCCTGGATGCGCGCGCCGCCCGAGTCGTTGATGCCGATCATCGGCGCCCCGGTCTTCACGGCGAGGTCCATGACCTTGCAGATCTTTTCGGCGAAGACTTCGCCCAGGCTGCCGCCCAGCACGCTGAAGTCTTGGGAGAAAAGGAAGACCGGCCGCCCGTCGATGGTGGCGTGCCCGGTGTAGACGCCGTCGCCGAGAAAGAGCCGTTCGTCCAGTCCGAACGCGTTGGTGCGATGGACCGCGAAACGGTCGAGTTCGACGAACGAATCGGGATCGACGAGCGCCTCGATCCGCTCGTGCGCGGTCCGCTTACCGCGGGCGCGCTGTTTGTCGTTGGCGGCTGCGCCGGCCGGCGCCAGCGCTTCTTCGCGCATCGCCTGCAGCCGCGCATAGGCATGATCGTGAGAGGACATGAGCAAGCGCTTCGCGACCGCCGAGCGCGGGCCCCCGCAAGCTCGGGTTATTGCAGCGCCGGGCGCCCCGGCCCCGGCGCGGAGCTCACGTGCCGGGCCAGCGCGTGCTGGTCGAACATCCAAGCGGGTTCGGCGGCTGGAAAGCTGACGTCGCTCACTCGGTATTCGGCGCTGCCGGCGTAGGCGAGAAAGCCGAATCGGAGGACGAAATCCATCGTCGCATGGGCGATCATCCAAACGCCGGCGACGGGTGCGAAGTCGACGCTGACGGTGGGCCGCGAGTGGACCGGGCCGGCAGCAGCCCAGACCTCGATCGCGATCCGGCGCGGATCGTAGGTCGTCGCGTCGACGTACAGCTCGCGAATGGGATGGTGCCGCGGATCGAACCGCGGGACGAGTTTGAGGTGGTAGACCCTCGCCCCGGCGAGCGTTTCGATACCCACCAGCGCCGGCTCGTAGTCGCGCGCCGGCGCAGCGACGCGGCCGATCACCGGCAGGCCGTGCGGTTCACGCGCCGGCGTCGCGGCAGCGCTTTCGTACGTCGAAGGCTGCTCGCCGGCACGGCGCTTGACCAGTCCGAAGGTCGTGGTCGGGTAGACCAGCGGCCGGTCCTTGACGACCGGGCGGGTGTCGACGCGGTCGCCCGGCGAATTCGGAATGGCGGTAATGTTTGCCCGCCCATCGGCCAAGCGCACGACGACGTGCGCGCGCTGGACTTTGATTTTCCCGCGGCGCTCGAATGCGGCGTATTCCGTGTAGGCGATGAACGGCGGCAGCGTCCGGGCCGCGACGGTCGCGCGCGTTCGATCGTAAATCGTGCGCGCATCGAGCGCCGGCGCGGGCGTCTGCGCGCAAGCGCGGCCCGCGCCGGCGGTTAGCAGCGCGCCCGCCAACAGCGTGCAAGCAAGCCTCAACGCGGGGTCTCCGCCGGCGGAGCGGTCGGTGAGGACCGGTTTTACCAGATCCCGAGGGTCATTTTGACGTCGTCCGATGCCATCGTCCGCGGATCCCAGGGCGGAGTGAAGGTGATGTCGACCTTGACGTTTTTCACCCCTTCGATCGATTCGACTTTCGATTGGACCGACTGCTTGAACATCGGCCCGACCGGACACATCGGCGACGTCAGCGTCATGAGAACATTGACGTCTTCGCCCTCCGGGCCCTCGACGCTGACGTCGTAGACCAGGCCGAGTTCGAGGATACCCATGTGCAGTTCGGGGTCTTGGACTTCGGTCAGGGCTTCGCGCACGCGCTCTTCGGTTACCATCTCATCCTCCGTTCCGCCTAACCGCGCCGGGTCGCCGCCGGATTCACGGCGAGCTTCCGGAGCGCCGCGTCGTCAAAAGGACCGAGCCCCGGTGTCCATATGAAGAAACTCTTCTGGGCAGCGGGGCCGCAGGAGGAGCCAGGTAGAGACACAAGACGGCTCTGAAACTAGGCGTTTGCGCCGATGGTTATATGGACAACCGAAACCGTACGCCGGGATCGGGCGGCAAGAGCGACGAGTCGCTCGGGGAGTCAAGATACCGTCATGTCAATGTGGGAACCGTTTACCGAGCGCGCGCGGCGTTCTATCGTGCTCGCACAAGAAGAAGCGCAGCGGCTCGGTAACAATTATATCGGCACCGAGCACATCTTGCTCGGCATCATCTCCGAGGGCGAGAGCCTGGCGGCCAAAGTGCTCGAAACGCTGGGCGTCAATCTGGCCAAAGTGCGGCAAGAAGTCGAAGCGATCGTCGGTCGCGGCGGCCAGACCGTGCAGCAGGAGATGGTCTTCACGCCGCGTGCGAAGCGCGTGATCGAATTAGCATTCGAAGAAGCGCGTCAGCTCAACCATAATTATATCGGGACGGAACATCTGCTCCTCGGCCTCATTCGCGAAGGTGAAGGCGTGGCGGCGCGGGTGCTCACCAATCTCGGTGTCGACCCGGCCAAAGTGCGCGTGCAAACCACGTCCCTGCTTGGTGCCGAAGGCCAACCGCCGGCGCCCAAGGGCAAATCGAAGACGCCGACGCTCGACGCCTACGGCCGCGATCTGACGACACTCGCGCGCGAGAACAAGCTCGATCCGGTCATCGGCCGGGCCAGCGAAATCGAGCGCGTCATCCAGATTCTGTCGCGCCGCACCAAAAACAATCCGGCGCTCATCGGCGAACCCGGCGTCGGCAAGACGGCGATCGCCGAAGGTTTGGCGCAGCGCGTCATCAAGGCCGAAGTGCCCGAACCGCTGCGCGACCGGCGCGTCATCACGCTCGACCTCGCGGGATTGGTCGCCGGCACGAAATACCGCGGCGAATTCGAAGAGCGCATGAAGCGCGTGATGGACGAGATCCGCGGCGCCGCCGGTGAGATCATCCTGTTCATCGACGAACTGCACACGCTCGTCGGCGCCGGTGCTGCCGAAGGCGCGATCGACGCCTCGAACATCATCAAGCCCGCGCTGGCGCGCGGCGAACTCCAGTGCATCGGCGCGACGACGCTCAACGAATTCCGAAAACATATCGAAAAGGACTCGGCCCTCGAGCGCCGCTTCCAGCCGGTCATGGTCGGCGAGCCGTCGGTCGAAGAGACGGTCGAGATTCTCAAGGGCTTACGCGATCGTTACGAGGCGCACCACAAGGTCACGATTACCGACGAAGCGCTCGTCGCCGCGGCGAAACTCGGCGATCGCTACATCAGCGACCGGTTTTTGCCCGATAAGGCCGTCGATCTGATCGACGAAGCGGCCTCGCGCGTGCGCCTGCAGGCCACGTTGCCGCCGCAAGAGATCCGCGACATCGAGAACGAGATCCGCAAGGTCAAGACCGAAAAAGAGTCGGTCGTCAAGTCGCAAGAGTTCGAGAAGGCGGCCTCGATTCGGGATCGCGAGGAGAAGCTGCGGCTGGAGAAACAGCGGCTGGAAGCGGAGTGGGCCGATAAGAAAGCCGCGGCCGACAAGACGATCAAAGTCACCGAGGCCGACGTGGCCTACATCGTGAGCGCGTGGACGAAGATTCCGGTTGCCAAGTTGGCGCAAGCCGAAACGGCGAAGCTGCTGGGCATGGTCGAACAGCTCCATAAACGGGTCGTCGGCCAGAATCAAGCGATCGAAGTCGTCACCCGGGCGATCCGCCGCTCGCGCGCCGGGCTCAAGAATCCCAAACGGCCGATCGGTTCGTTCATCTTCCTGGGACCCACCGGAGTGGGCAAGACCGAAGTCGCGCGCAGCGTGGCGGAGTTCTTGTTCGATGACGGCGAGTCGATGATCCGCATCGACATGTCGGAGTACATGGAGAAGTATGCGGTCTCGCGTCTCGTCGGCGCACCTCCGGGCTACGTCGGGTACGAAGAGGGCGGCCAGCTCACCGAAGCCGTGCGGCGCCGCCCGTATTGCGTCGTGCTGCTCGACGAGATCGAGAAGGCCCATCCCGACGTCTTCAACTTACTGCTGCAAGTGCTCGAAGACGGCCGCTTGACCGACTCGCAAGGCCGGGTGGTCGACTTCAAAAACGCCGTGATCATCATGACGTCCAACGTCGGTGCGACCGGCATGACGTCGTCGGTCGACATCGGTTTCCGGCCCTCGAAAGACACCGGGGACTCGGCTGAGAAAAACTACGAGAAGATGAAGAGCAAGGTGCTCGAGGAGGTCAAGCACACCTTCCGGCCCGAGTTCCTCAACCGCGTCGATGAAATCGTGGTCTTCCATCAGCTTACGCGGACCGAGATCGAAGAGATCGTGGGACTCGAACTTAACAAAGTCATTCGCGAAGTCAAGGCGCAAGAGATGCATCTCGAAGTCACCGAAGACGCGAAAGTCTTGCTGGCCAAGAAGGGCTGGGATCCGCAGTTCGGCGCGCGTCCGCTGCGGCGCGCGATTCAACGCGAGGTCGAAGACGAGCTGGCCGAAGAGATGCTGCGGGGACGGTTCGGCTCGGGCGACCGGATCCTGGCGGAAGTCAATCCGGATAATCCCGACAAACTGATCTTCTCGAAGATTCCGACGGTCGAACCACCGGCGGCGCCGCCGCCCGAAGTTCAGCAAGTCTGATATGAATCGGTAAAGCCAACGACCCGCCGTCACACCGCCGGCGGGTCGTTTTCATCGGTGAAGTTTTTCGGTGCGGTTTGCCGAAGTAGGTCTGGATGTGGTTCTGTCCGGCGACCTCGGCCTTGTGTCGCAAATCGTAACGTGACGCCGTTTGCTACTTGGCGGTCGCGTCTTCCGGCACAAATCGGTAATTGGTTCGCGCGCGATCTGACGCGTGCCGCGCTGGCGCTGGTCGACGCAAACCGCGTCGCACTGCGCGCGGTCGAAGATGCCAAGATCGAAGCGGCGGTCAAAGATCGCGGCGGCGTCAACGTCACCGTCGAGTGGGCCGCCGGAACCGGCCCGCAAGCCCTGCGCTGCCTCTGCACGTGCGGTTTGACCGGCGTCTGCGAGCACGTCGTGGCGACGCTGGAAACCGTGCGCACGACGAGTTCCGCGCCCGTGCCGGCGATTGCCGGCGGGATGCCCGATAACGGCGAGGATTATTCGTGGTTGCCCGATCCCGCGGCCGAGTCGGGACGGCCGCGCGCGCGCAGTGTTTGGCCCGTGCTCGGGAGCGCTGACGGGAAGACCGTTACCGGCGCGTTGTACTTGGATACGCCGCGCTTGCGCGGCGTGATTCGCGACGCCGAGTCGATTCTTTCGATGATGGAGTCGACGCCGCCCGACGACTGGGACGACGCCGACCGCGAACTCATTCGCGACGAAGCGGTACAAGAAGCGTTCGGATCGCGGCTATCACCTAAGGTGCTCGCGCGCGCGATGTTCCGTCTGACGCGTCATCCGCGATTGCGCTTCGACGACCGGCCGGGTGAGAACCGGCATCCCGCCGAGCTGCAGTCGTTTTCGATCGACCTGCGCGGCGTGCGTTTGCGCGCCGCGCGCCACAGCGACGGGTTCGTGCCGATGCTCGAGCGCAGCGACGGGTCGCGCTTCTCGCCGGCGAAAGCGCTGGTGCTCGACGGGCCGCCGCGCTGGCTCATCGCCGACCGCGTCGCGTACTTGCTCGACAACTCGTTCGACGCGCGGCGCGCGATCGCCGCAGCCGAAGCGATTCCGCCCGAGAACGGCGTCGTTCACCATGCGCCGTCGACCGCGTCGATCGCTCGCGTCGCGGCATTTCTGACCGCCGACGATCGGGCCGCGCTCGGCGTCGTCGACGCCGGCGCGCCGGCGCTCGCCGCGCGGATGACCTGGCGCGACGGCGCGCTTTTCGCGCGGCTGGCGTTTGTCGATCGCGACACCGGGGGACGCGCGCCGTTTTCGACGCACGGCGGCATCGCCTCGACCGACGGCCGATTCATTCGTTTCGCGCCCGCGACCGCGAGTGCGTACGCGAAGCGTTTCGTCGAAGCGGGTTTCGTTCCGCGCGGCGGCGACGGGTTCGCCCTGCACGACGCCGAACGCGCCGCGATTCTCGTGCGCGACGTGCTGCCGGCATGGGACGACGTCGAAGTGCGGCTCGACGAAAGCCTCAGCGCGCTGACCGGCACCGACGACGCGATCGACATCGCGGTCTCGGCGCGGCCCTCGACGGTCGAGGGCGAGAGCCACGATTGGTTCGAGCTCAACGTCGACGTCTTTGTCGGCGGCGGCGAACCGCTCACCCCCAAAGAGCTCGCGGCGCTGTTGGCCTCGAGCGGACGGTATGCCGAGGTGCGCGGCAAGCTCTTCGACGTCGCAAAGCTGCGCAGCCAAGGCAATTTACTCTCCGACATCACCGACCGCAAGCGCAACGGTCTGGCCGCACTCGTCGCGCTGCGCGATGAGCTGCACGAAAGCTTCGCCAACGTCACGCTGCCGGCGGAAGTCGAGCGGCTGCGCGACCGCTTGCGCGATTTCACCGGCATCGAGGAAGTCGAGCCGCCCGAAGCGCTCAAAGACACGCTGCGCGGCTATCAGCGCCGCGGCCTCGATTTCTTGTCGTATTTGAGTTCGTTTCAGTTCGGCGGGATCTTAGCCGATGAGATGGGCTTAGGCAAGACGCTGCAAGTCGTCACCTATCTGCTCAAGCGCAAGCACGACGAAGGGCCGGCCGCGTCGCTGGTGATCGCGCCGACATCGGTGACCCACACGTGGGAGAGCGAGATCAAGCGGTTTGCCCCCGAGCTGACGATCCTGCGGCTGCAGTCGGGGTCCGAGCGCGCCGCGCGCTTTGAGGAGATCGAAAATCACGACGTCGTCATTACCTCGTATGCGCTCGCGCGGCTCGATGCGGCGCAGCTCGAGCGTTTCACGTTTCGCACGCTGATCCTCGACGAAGCCCAGAACGCCAAGAACCCCAGTTCGCAAATCGCCAAGGTCGTGCGCAACCTCAACGCCGACCACCGCTTGGCGCTCACCGGTACGCCGGTCGAGAACTCGCTGCGCGACCTCTGGGCGATCTTCGCGTTCGTCGAACCGGGCTTGCTGGGCACGGAGTCGTCGTTCCGGCGCCGGTTCGAGAATCCGATCGGCGAAGGCGACGAGAAGGCCGCGCATGCGCTGCGCTCGCGGTTGGAACCGTTCGTTCTGCGGCGCACCAAAGAAGACGTTGCGCGCGAGCTGCCCGAGCGAACCGAAGCCGTCATCGAGTGCGAACTCTCGCCGCTGCAGCGCAGGCTCTATCGCGGCATCGCCGAGGCCGCCCGGCGCGACGTGCTGGCCAAACTCGACGAAGAAGGCGCCATCGAAGGCGCGAGCGTGCACGTGCTGGCGGCCCTGACGCGCTTGCGTCAGGTGTGCGCGCATCCCGGACTCATCGTGCCGTCGTACATCGACGAGTCCGAAGCCAGCGGCAAGTTCGACGCGTTCCTCGAGACGGTCGAGGAAGTTTTGTCGGGCGGCCACCGCGTGCTGGTCTTTAGCGCATTTGCCTCGATGCTCAAGATCATGCGCGCGGCGCTCGACAAGCGCAACGTCGTGTTCGGCTACCTCGACGGCGCGACCAAAGATCGCGACCGGCAGGCCGAAGTCGAGCGCTTCATGCGGGCCGACGGTCCGCCGGTGTTCTTGTGTTCGCTCAAAGCAGGCGGCGTGGGGCTCACGCTCACCGCGGCGGATTATGTCATCCTTTACGATCCGTGGTGGAATCCGGCCGTCGAGCGTCAAGCCATCGACCGGACGCACCGCATCGGACAAACGCGTCCGGTCACCGCCTACCGCATGGTCACCGTGGGCTCGGTGGAAGAAAAAATCCGCGCGCTGGCCGAACGCAAAAACGCGCTCTCGAAAGCGGTGATCAAAGCCGACAGCGCGGTCGCAAAGGCGCTCACGCGCGACGATCTCGAGATGCTGTTCGCCGACCCCGAGTAAGCGATGACCGACTCGCCGGGCGTCGCGTTCCGCGTCGTGGATGTGTTCACGACGGCACCGCTGGAGGGAAATCCGTTAGCGGTCCTTCCGGATGCGCGCGGGCTCGACGGCGAAACCATGCAGCGCGTCGCCCGCGAGTTCAATCTGTCCGAAACGGTTTTTGTGCTGCCCGCGGAACGCTCGGGCAACGTCGCCCGGCTGCGTATTTTTACGCCGGCAAGAGAGATGCGCTTCGCCGGACATCCGACCATCGGCGGCTGTGCGGTGCTTCTTTGGCTCGGCCTGGTGCCGGACGGCTGCGAGCGTTTCGCGGTCGAAGAACTCGTCGGCGACGTTTCGATTCGCGTCGACCGCAGCAGCAGCCCGCTCAAACTGTGGCTGACGACGCCGCCGATCGAATTCGGGCCCGTTTTCGACGCGGGCTTGTGCGCGCGCGTGCTGGGAATCGCGGCCGATGATTTGCTCGGGCCGCCGCCGCAGCTCGTGTCTGCCGGAAATCCGAACATCTTCGTCGCCGTGCGCGATCCGGCGGCGGTCGACCGCGCGCAGCTCGATCTTGCCGGTGTGCGCGCACTCCACGACGGCAGCGTCAGCGACCACGGTGTGTTCGTGTTTGCGCCGACCGCCGGCGGCGCCTATTCGCGGATGTTCGCACCGGAGCACGGCGTCATCGAAGATCCGGCGACAGGAAGCGCGACCGGACCGCTGGCCGCGTACATGATGCGTCATGGCCTCGCGCCTGCACGTGACGGCACGCTGCTGGTCAGCGAGCAAGGCACGAAGATGGGCCGGCGCAGCTTGCTGCACATTGCCGTTCACGGCGAGCACGGGCAAGACGGCATCGAAGTCGGCGGCAGCGTCGTGGAATTCGCGCGTGGGACGATCGCGCGCCTCTAAGCGCGCGCGATTCGGCCGGCTGCCGGTACGTCACCGCGGCGCAAGCGTCCGCTGCCGGCCCGGTATCTGGCGTGCGTTGCGTTCGAAGGTACTTCGAGTCAAGGCTCGAGGCCGAATTCCAGCAGCGCGCGTCGTTGATCGCGCCCGATCTTGCCGGCGGCATGGTCGAGCCGGGCAGGATGCTCGGTCAGCCGCGGCACCGGTACGTACGTTTGGACCACGTTTCCGGCATCGTCCGGAATCTGCCCGATGGCGCCTCGGGCGATAAATTGCGGATCGGCGGCGATATCGGCGATCGACATCACCGGTCCGGCCGGCACGCCGGCGGCCGCGAGCGCTTCGTTCGCTTCCCCGCGATCGCACGAGCGGGTCCAGTTTTCGATGATCGCGTCGAGTTCGGCACTATTGGCGATGCGCGCCTGATTGGTGGCGAAGCGCGGATCGCCGGCGAGTTCGGGCCGGCCGATGAGCGTCGCGAAGCGCCGGAAGATCGCTTGACCGTTTGCACCGATTGCCAGCCACTCGCCGTCGCGCGTCGGGTAGACGCTGTTGGGCGCGGCGCGCACGTAGCGGTTGCCGGTTCGAACGGTGACTTTGCCGGTTGCCGCATATTCCGGCAGGACCGCTTCCAGCAGGCTGAAGCTGCTTTCGGTGAGCGCGACGTCGACGGCTTCGCCCCGGCCGTCGCGGGCGCGAGCGGCAAGCGCTGCGAGCACGCCGATGACCGTGTAGAGTCCGGCCAGTTCATCGCCGATGCTGATCCCCATGCGCATCGGCGGACCGTCCGCCTCACCGGAGATCGCGCGCAAACCGCCCATCGCCTCGGCGATGTTGCCGTACCCCGGGCGTGCCGCGTAGGGCCCGGTTTGTCCGTAGCCGCTGATCGAGGCGACGATCAGCTCAGGCTTGAGCGCGCGTAAGGCGTTCGGCCCCAGACCGCGCTCGTCGAGCCAGCCGGGGCGAAAGCTTTCGAGCACGACGTCGCACTGCAGCGCGATCCGCCGGACCAAATCGATGTCGTCGGCCTCGTGCAGATCGAAGGTCAGCAGCTGCTTGTTGCGGTTGTGCGATTTGAACCACCACGAGGTGCCGTCGGGGGCGAGTTCGCCCCAGGTGCGCAGTTGGTCGCCTTCGGGCGGCTCGACTTTGTAGACGTCGGCGCCGAGGTCGGCGAGCAGCCGCCCCGCGGCGGGCCCGGCCACCGTGCTGCCGAGTTCGAGCACCCGGATTCCGGCGAGCGGCGATTGGGGCATGAGCCATCACTTTCCGACCGCCGCGTCGGCCGCGGACGATCGGCAACACGCTTCGGTGCCGCCCCCGTGCGACGCTGCCGCCGGCTACGTTCCCGCGCGCGCATCGGCGAGCGCCGCAACGATGGTTTTCATCGCGACGATCATCCGAGCAGTGCCGTCGCCCAACGGTTGGAAATCAAACCCGGCGTAGAACGCAGCGGCGACCGAATCGATCGGGTCGGCCACGATAGCAGCGCACCCGACAGCGCGAACCAGAGCGACGGCTCGGCGAAAGACCTCGCGAACGAGAAGTTTGCCGATGCCCTGCCGGGCAAACTTTTCGTCCACGCCGAGCTGGGCAAGGAGTACTCCGGGAACGCTCCGTAGCGAGCCGACCCTTGTCGATTCTCGCCACGGATCGGGAAGCTCATCGCCGCGAAATACGTGTTGGATGACGCAGGAGAAGCCGACGATACGGTTCGGATCACCGTCCGCATCGATCGCCACCATCGTGCTGGCAATGCCTTTCCGCTGTCGCTGCAGAGCGATCGTGTACAAAAAACTGTCGATTGCATATTTTCCGCACGAAAAAGCCGCTCTGTCGTGATTTCGACCGAGCGGCTCGAAACGGATCCGCAACCTAGGTTACGATCTCGTGACCGTTCACGCGGAGGTTTTGTAGAAGCCGCTCAGACGGGGCCGGTGGACGTTGCATCAACTCGATAAAAAGTTCGCGGCTTTGCGCATTGAGGATGGTCGACGACTCACGCTCGGCTAGTTCGCGGGCTCGATCCAATGCAGGGACCATAACAAAAGACGTCAGGTCCGGAGCACCGGACAAGACCCTCGCTTCTTCGAGCAGAGCCTTCTGTTCGGGCGTGAGACGAAACGTGATGTTGGTGGTCTTCGCGGGTTTGCGCGATCTCGCGGTACGTTTTCGGCCTGTGGTCGCCAAAATGTCTCCCCGGTATTCGGCACGTACAATGTATGTGCCAGAAGGCAGCATACCGTATCGCTTGCAGAATGTAAATCCCCGGTACTGTTCCCGACCCCGCAGCCGGTAACGTTAGGGCGAGTGCCCGGCGCCGCGCAGGTGGCGCGGGCCTTTGAATACCGCGAACAAGAGCAGCAGCGACGGGACGAGCAGAACGCCGCCGATCGACGCGGCGATGAGAAAGGCGACGAGCATCGCATCGCTCGAGGCGGCTTGGACGTACGTATAGCGCCCGGGGATGAGGTTCGGCGCCTGCGCTCCGAACCAGCCGACGAGAATCGCGAGCGCCTCGCAGCCAACGGCGAGTCGCGCGCCCAGCGAGTTGCGCGCGGCCAGCGTCGCCATCACGATGAAGCCCAGCACGATTGCTGCGCCCATCGCCGCCAGCGCTGCGGGTGCGAGAAACGCACGGAACAGCCCGGGCTCGGTGACGAAGGCGATGATCGCCGGCAGCAGTCCGGCGATCCACACCGCGAGCGTCGCGAGAATCCCGCGCCGGCGAAAATCCTCGCGCAACGCCGGATCGTCGACTTCGCGCACCAGAAAGATCGCCGCGATTTGCGCGCACACCGCGATCGCAAAGACGCCGGTCGACAACGCGAACGGTGAAAGCCACGCATAGCGTCCCGTCGCGAGCGCACCGATGGCATCGCCGAACCAGAACGGCGTTATGAGCGACGCGATGCCGAACGTCGCGGCCCACGCACTCACGAGCGCCGGCGATTCGCCCGCGTAATTGCGAAACACGAACGCCGAACCGCGCATGACGATGCCCACCAGCGCAAAGCAGAGCGGAGCATTGAGGCCCGTCGCGATATCGGCGAAAGCCGGCGGAAAACACGTAAACAGAGTCACGACGGCAAAGATCAGCCAGACGTGATTCGATTCCCAAACCGGGCCGATCGCGCGGCTGATCGCCTCGCGCTGCGCGTTCGCGCGCGGACCACGGGCCAGCAAATCCCACACGCCGCCGCCGAAATCCGCCCCGCCGAATACGGCGTACAAGACCAACGCGGCCAAGCCGACCAGCGCGGCGAGCGCGACGGGGGTTACGCCCGTCACGAGACGGCGGAGACCCGCCGCGGCGCGTGTTCCCGCCGCCCGCGCGCGTTGTGCCGGTCGACGCGGCGCAGCAGCCACCACGACATCGCGGCGAGCACCACGTAGACCACCGAGAAGCCATAAAATTGCAACTCGACGCCCGGCGCGATCGTCACCGCGTCGCTGGTGCGCAGCAATCCGCGAGCGATCCAGGGCTGACGGCCGAACTCGGTGACGAACCAGCCGGCCTCGAGCGCAATGAGCGCTAACGGCGCGCATAAGGCGATCCCCGCGCCCAGCAGGCGCGTCAGCGGCCGCCGTCGCGCGAGCGCAATCAGCCAGCCCACGACGATGAGCGTCAGCAGCGACGCCGAGCCGACCATCGTATCGAACGACAGATGCGTGGCGGCGATCGGCGGCCGGTCGTCGGGGCGGACACGGTCGAAACCGGTGATGACCGTTTTGGGATCCGAGCCGACCAAAATGCTCAGCAGTTCGGGAATCTCGATCGCGCCGGCGATACGCTCGCCGCTCGGAATGCCGCCGATGGTGATCGGCGCGTGGCCGCGGGTTTGGTAGACCGCTTCCATCGCGGCAAACTTCGCCGGCTCGTTGCGGGCGACGAACCGCGCGGCGATATCGCCGGCGACCATCTGCACCGGCAGCGCGACCGTTGCCAGCGTCAGCGCGACGGTCATGCCTTTGGCGACTTGCGCGCGCCGGTCGCCGCGCAGCCAAGCGACGGCGCACACGCCGGCGACGGCGAAACCGGTAAAGACGTACGCCGCGAGCGTGCCGTGCACGACTTCGGTCGCCCACGGTTTGGCGAACATCGCGGCGAGCGGCTGCACGTCAACGGGCCGGCCGTTGACGAGTCGGAATCCGGTCGGCATCTGCATCCACGCATTGGCCATCGTGATGAACGCGGCCGACAGCGGCCCGCTGACGACGATCGGCAGCGCGCAGAGCCAATGCACGCGCGGCGAAAGCTTCTCCCAGCCGTAGAGATACAGGCCGATGAAGATCGCTTCGATGAAGAACGCGAATCCTTCGAGCGAGAACGGCAAGCCGATGATCCCGCCCGCGTGCTTCATGAACTCGGGCCAGAGCAAGCCCAGCTCAAACGAAAGGATCGTCCCCGAGACCGCGCCGACGGCGAACAGGATCGCCATCCCCTTGGTCCACGCGCGGGCCAGCTCGTAGTAGGCGCGGTCGTGCGTGCGCAGCCACAGCCCTTCGGCGGCGAAGACCAGCAGCGGCAGGCCGACGCCTAACGCCGCGAAGACGATGTGGAAGGCGAGCGACGTCCCCATTTGGGCTCGCGCCGCGATGACATGTTCCATAGAAACTCAGACGCCGTGTACCCAGCCGCGTTGCTTCGCAAATGGCGGGGTCGCGACGCGCCGAAGATGGATTGCGATGAACGAGGAGCGGTCGGAGCCCAAAGTCGTCCTCTTGGTGCGGCTGCTGAACGCCATCGACGAAGGGCGCTTCTCCTTCGAGGAACTCAAGGACCGGATCGGCGACGGCAAACCGCCGGGAACGCGCAGCCTGCGGCGCTATCTCGCCCTTTTGTCGGAGGCCGGCTTTCCGTGGTTTTTCGACCGCGGCAGCGGCACGTACCGCTTCGCCGACGGCTACAGTCTGCGCCGGCTCAACCTCACCCAGCGCGAGTTGCTGGGCCTCGTCACGCTCAAGCGGCTGGGCTCGTCGCTGGGCGGCACGCTGGCCAGCTACATTGATGAGACCACGACCAAGCTGCTGGCTTCGAGCGACCGCCGGGCGGCCAATGCCGTCGACGGAACCTCGTTCGCGATTCGGCTCGATGCCGTCGCGCTGACCCCCGATGTCGAGCGCATTTTCGAGACCCTGCAGCGCGCCGAGCGCACGCGCCGGCGAGTCACGTTCGCCTACGTCGACAAGCGCGGCGCGCGCACCGTGCGGCGCGTCGATCCCTACGGCTTCATCGTCTCGTCCGGTCGCATCTATCTGGTCGGCTTCGATCACACCCGCAACGACATGCGGGTTTTCGCCGTCGACAACATCGCCGAACCGGATGTTTCGCCGCAGACGTTCGAGCGACCGGCCGATTTCAATCTCGACGCCTACGGCGCAAACTCGGTCAGCGGGGTGTTCCACGGCGACACGCTCACCGACATAACCGTCCGCTTTTCGCCGGTGGTCGCCAAAGCCGCGGCGGCCGCCAACGTTGCGCGGGAAAAGCGGCTTGCCCGCCGCGACGACGGGGGTGTCGACATTACGTACCGGGTTAGCGACCCGCTCGAGATCGTGCGCTGGTCGCTGGGTTGGGGTGCCGAGGCCGAAGTAGTCGCCCCCGAGTCGGCGCGAGCGAGCGCGCGTGAGATTGCCCGCCGTATCGTCAACCGCTACGGGTAAAGGATTTCCCGATAACGACAGGCACCACACGGTCGGTTGAAGTAAAGCTCCCAGGCAACTCGTTTGCGCCTGCTCGGCGCCACGAGGCAAACCGTTTCGCTCTGAGGGAGAAAGAGCTTTGATTGGCATTCATTTTGGCAAGCCGCCGCGGCTAGTCGCGGCCGTCGTCGCCGGTGCCTTGGCGCTTAGCCTGTCGGCCACGATACCGCAACCCAGCTCGGCCGCAGGCTGGAACCTCAAGGACGCCTCGGCGCCTTACAAGGGCACGACGATCAACGTCGTCATCCTCGACCGCCCCAGCTACGTTGCCGAGAAAGCACTGATTCCGGAATTCGAAAAGGAAACCGGCATCACCGTCAAGACGACGACCTATCCGTACGAGAGCGCGCTCAAAGCCGAGACGCTCAACTTCGTTTCAAACAGCAATCAGTACGACGGCATCCTCGCCGACCTGATTTGGACCGGCACGTTCGCCAACTCGAAGTGGGTCGTGCCGCTGACGACGTTCACTGGCAATCCCAAGCTCGCCGATCCGGCGCTTGACCTCAACGATTTCTTCCCGGTGTGGCTCGATGCGTTCAAATGGGACGGCACCTTGTACGGCCTGCCGTGGGACTCGTATTCGGGCCTGCTCTATTACAACAAATGCATGCTGAAGAAGGCCGGCTTCAGCGGCCCGCCGACCACCTGGGATCAGCTGCTCACCAAGTATGCGCCGAAGCTGACGAACAAGAGCACGGGCACGTATGCATACGCGCTGCAATCGCTGCGCGGTGAAACGCAGACGGCCGACTCGTTCAGCCGCTTCCTGTGGGATTTCGGCGGCAGCTGGTACGATGCCAAAACGTACGCGCCGCAGCTGGCTTCGGCGGGTGCGGTCAAGGGCATGGAATTCCGCGCGAAGCTGGCGCCGTACATGCCGCCGGGCATCGTCAGCGACGACCACGCCCAGGTCGTGCAGCTGATGGCGCAAGGCAAAGTCGCCATGATCACGGAGTGGTCCTCGTTCTACACCACCCTCAATGACCCGGCGACGTCGAAAGTTCGCGACTGTCTCGCGGTCACCAACGAGCCCGCCGGCCCGGCGGCTGCCGATCCCGCCTTCGGCGGCTTCGCTTACATGGTGAGCGCGCAATCGCCGCAAGCCAAACAAGAAGCGACGTACCTGTTCGTTCAATGGCTCACGTCCAAGGCCGTGGCGCCAGAACTCATCAACAAGGGCGCGGTCGTCGCGCGCAAGGGCGCGGACACCGCCCCGGCCATGATGAGCAAATATCCGTACCTCAAGCCGATGGTCGCGCAGTGGGGCCACTCGAATCCGGATTGGCGGCCGCGGATCCCGCAGTACCCGCAGATGTCGGAAGTGGTCGCAAACTACGGTTCGCAGATCCAGCAGGGATCGCTCGGCATCCAGCCGGGATTGCAGAAGATCAACGACGAGATCAAAGCTATCCTCACCCAGGGCGGATATCTCAAGTAAGGTCAACAGAGAAGACACGTGCTCGCTGAACAACGAACGGTCCAAGCACCGCTGACCGTGCCCGCCGTCAACCCGAACCGGCGACGGGCACTCACGCCCTGGCTGTTCCTCTTGCCGGGCATCGTCGTGCTGCTCGCGGTCGGCATCTACCCCGTGATCTATGCGCTGTGGGCCTCGTTCCACAAGGTAGATCTGGCGATGCTCGCCGCGGGCACGCCGTTCAACGGCGGCCAAAACTACCTGTTGGCGTTTTTCAACACGCTGTTCACGGGCGCGGTGGCGAGATCGCTGGTTTTTCTGGCGATCTCAATGCCGCTCGAGCTGGGCATCGGCGTGCTGCTCGCACTGTATTTGCACGGCACGCTGTTTCCGAAACTGCTCGGCGTCGTGCGCGTGATCCTCGTCATCCCGATGGCGATGACGCCGGTCGTCGTCGGACTGATCGGGACGCTGGTCTTCAACAATCAGTTCGGGCTGGTCAACTACATCATCGGCGTCGCGGGTGTGTCGCCCGTCGACTGGCTCGGGAATTCGTTCATGGCCTTCGCGGCCACGTTGGCGCTTCAGATCTGGCAGTGGACGCCGTTCGTCACGCTGATTCTCGTGGCCAGTCTGTCGACCGTGCCGCCGGAAATCGAGGAGGCGACGGTGCTCGAGACCGACAGCTGGCTCAAACGCTTGCAGTACGTGCAGCTGCCGTATCTGTTGCCCGGCATCACGGCCGCATTGATCTTCCAGACCGCCTACATCGTGAAGTTGTTCGACATGGTGTACACGCTCACCGGCGGCGGTCCCGGCGTGTCGACCGAGCTGGTCAGCATCTACATCGAGCGCAATGCGTTCCGGGCCTTCGACATCGGCACGGCTGCGGCGCAGTCCGTTATCTTGCTGATCCTCACGATCATCTTGTCCAACTTGTACATTCGCTATTTTTACCGGGAGGCCGAAGCATGAAGGCACGCGCTATCGCCGCGGTGCCCGTCGTGGTCATCGGCGTGCTCATCATCTTCGTCTCCCTTTTCCCGGTCTACTGGATGATGGCGGCGTCGGTCAAGACCGACAATCAGATTTTCGCCATCCCGCCGGTGTGGGTGTTCCAACCGACGTTCGAACATTACCGGCACGTCCTGGCGGATCTCGGCATGGCGTCGGCACTGCTGCACTCGCTGGGTGTTGGCCTAGTCACGACGGCGCTGGCGATCGTCCTGGGCGTGCCGGCCGGGTACGCGATCGGGCGCTTTCGCTTCAAAGGCCGGCGCGACGTCTGGTTTTGGTTCATCAGCAACTACATGATGATCCCGGTCATCCTGATCATCCCGTACTTTCTGATCGCGCGCACTCTGCACTTGATCAATTCGCCGGTCATGCTCGTGCTCGCGTATCAAACGTTCGCGGTCCCGCTGGTGGTCTGGCTGACTGCCGATCAATTCAGTTCCGTTCCCAAGGCGCTCGACGAAGCGGCGATGATCGATGGCGCGGGTGAAGCGACGATCTTCTTTCGCATCATGGTTCCGTTGGCGGTTCCGGGCATCGCGGTGGCCGCGATCCTCTCGATGATTTTCTCGTGGAACGAATTGCTGTACGCGATGATCCTCACACCCAGCGATGAAACGCGCACCGCGCCGGTCACCGCCTTGTCGTTCTTGGGCGGGTATGCGATCCCGTGGGGCGACCTCATGGCGGCGGGATCGCTCATCGTGCTGCCGGTGATCGTGTTCGCGGTACTGGTGTCGCGCTATCTGGTTCGCGGGTTGACGCTCGGCGCGGTCAAATAAACGTGGGTGTCTTCACCCGTTGCGGCGCGGCGGCAATGCTCGCGGCGCTCATGGTGTGCGTCGCGGGGCCATCGGACGCGGCCGTCCCGACCGGCGCAACGGTCGACGGCGTGCAATGCGATCCGGCCGAAGGCGTCGCGTTCCACATCCACGCGCACCTGACCATCCTCGATCACGGCAAGCCGCTGGGGATCCCCGAGGACGTCGGCCGTCCGCTGGCCGGTCAGTGTTTTTATTGGCTGCACACGCATACGCCCGACGGCATCATCCACATCGAGTCCCCGCTGGCGCGCGCGTTCACGCTCGGACAGTTCTTCGACATCTGGGGTCAGCCGCTGGGCGCTCACGATGTCGCGGGAGCGAAAACGCTCGCCGGCGAGAGGGTCGACGTGTACGTCGACGGTCGCCGCTATTCGGGCGATCCGCGCACCATCGAATTGGCCCAACATCTCGATGTCGCGATCCTCGTCGGACCGCCCTACGCCAAACCCCCGCCGTTCACGCAGTGGAACAACTTATAGCGCGCCGACGGTCTCGTGCGCACGAGCGCGCTGCTTGCCCTCCATCAACTTCCAGACCATCGGCGTGAAGATCAGCTCCATCGCCAATCCCATCTTTCCGCCCGGGCACACGAGCGTGTTGGGCTGCGACATGAACGAGTCGTGCAGCATCGCGCGAAGGTAGGGAAAGTCGATCCCGGTCGGATCCTTGAAGGCAATCACCAGCAGGCTTTCGTCGAACGTCGGGACCGATTCGGCAATGAATGGATCGGAGCTGTCGACGACCGGCACGCGTTGGAAGTTGACATGCGTCCGAGTGAATTGGGGACAGATGTAATTGAGGTAATCCGGCAATCGGCGCAAGATCGTGTCGATCACGGCTTCGTGCGAATAACCGCGGAAACGCTTGTCGCGGTGCAGTTTCTGGATCCACTCGAGATTGATCGCCGGCACGACGCCGATGAGGAGATCGACGTGCCGCGCAACGTCGATGGACTCGCTGACAACGCCGCCGTGCAATCCGCGATAGAACAGCAGGTCGGTTTCGGTCGGGGCGGCTTCCCAAGGGGTGAACGTGCCCGGCTCTTGCCCGTACCGTTCGGCCTCTATCGTCTCGTGCAAATACTTGCGAATGGAACCCGTGCCGGTATCGCCGTAACCGCGAAACAGCGATTCCAGCTCCTCGAACAGGTTTGCCTCCGGGCCGAAGTGGCTGAAAGCCGTGTTCCCGGTGGCGTGCGCCTCCGCGATTCTCCGCCGCATCTCGGTGCGGTCATACCGATGGAATGCCTCGCCCTCGACGAACGCCGCGCGAATGTTTTCGCGGTGGAAGACCTCTTCGAATGCCGCTTTGGCAGTCGGCGTTCCGGATCCCGACGAACCCGTAATGGCAATCACCGGATGCCTAGCCGACATTTGCTCGCCTCATCGTGACGCTCCGCCCTGAAGACGTCACCGGATGTTCGCCGGCAATCACCAGTGAACGTGAATCAACCCAACCATAAAACAGGCCAAATCGCAATGGCCGAGATCGCAACGGTCAAGGGACGAGTTCGTAGCCTGCCAGATGGAGGAACGAGCCGCCTTCTTTGGCGTTGGCGATTCCCGGCTTGAAAGCGATGGTGTGCCGTCCCGAACGCGGCCAGCGCCAACTCAACAGCACGGAATTGGGCAAGCGCTGTCCGCTCGACGACTTATTTTGCCAGATGCCGGTTCGGTCGAAGGTTTCTCGTCCGTCGATGAAGACGCGGGCGTGACCGGCTTCGCAGCAGACGTCGCCGATCGCGCCGATCAAGGCGATGGCGCGTCCGGAGAACGAGATCGATGCGGAGGCGGCGGCGATCGGCGCGCGGACGAAATGTCCGGCAGCCCACGCTTGGGTTGGCGGGGCCGTTGCGCCGGGCTCCAGCGCTCCGGCGACGATGGCGAGTGCGAGGCCGCCGCTCGACGCCCAAGCCGAGATCGGGCCGTCCGGCGGCGGACCATCGAAGAACCGTCCGTAGGCACCGCTCGCGGCCGGTTTTGCGGCGGCGGCGGCAGTCAGCAGCCACCTGCGGGCGAAGGCCTGGTGCTCGACCGTTGCCAGGTCGGCCATCGCTTCGATCAACGGTTCGGCCACATCGTTCTCGGCTTGAAAGTTCGCATAGACGCCGCTGGGGTCGCTCAAATACCGCGCGACGGCGCGCGCGGTGCCGATGGCGTCGCGAAAATACGCACCGCTGCCGGTTTGCGCCGCCAAGGCCAGTCCGTTCCAGATCATGTTGCCGTTCACGGAGGCGAAGAAACGCTTGGGTAACTGGCGGCACGCGCTGCCGTCGTCGAACACGTAAACGCTGTACAGCGGCACGCCCGGATCGAGGAAGAAGCGCCGCACGGCGGCATATTTCGTTTTCGCTTTCGTCAAGTATGCCGGAACGTGCGTCAAATGGTGCAGCAGCAGTGCTGCTTTGATGTAGTTCGAGTCGGTCTCGAGCGTTTTGAGCGCGGTGTTTCCACCGCTCGGTTTCTGATAGTCGATTCCGGGACAGGCACCCAGCGCAAAGGCGTCGGACCGGTCGACGACGGCGAAGGCGCGCCGCGCCTTGGCCAGCGCGGACGGATTCCCGGTTACTTCATACGCGCGCGCCGCCGCGATCGCGTCCCACATCGGAACGTCGCTCCACATCGTGCACGCACCGCGTCGACAGGAGTCGTACGTCGGTGCCGATTGCGCGAGCGCGTTCATGATCGCGGGCGCGTCGGGATCGGCTGCGAGCCGCCAGCGCAAATAAAGTGCGTAGGCGAGGGAGTCGGCACCCCAATCGCGCACCGCGGTGCCGCAGCCATCGGGGACACACATGTTCCAGCGTCCGGGCGCGTGATAGAACCGCCGTTTGAGGGTCGCGGCGGCAGCGTCGCCAGCCGATTCGAACGTCGGCGGCAACGCGGCCGCGCGCGGGCGCAGCGGCGCTGCGATAAGGGTCGCGCCGATCGCCGCGACGCCCAGAGCGATCAAAACGATGGATCGGAGCCTGGTCCACACGCTAGGTTCATCGTTAAAGGAATACCGTTTTCTTAGGCGTGCTCGCGACGGGACGGCGAAAAAGCGTCGCGATCTGGTGGGGAAGCGGTGGAAAAGCAGAGGAAGTTGTGGACAAGCGGTGGATGCGTCGGCCGCGACCTTGCCGCCGGTTCGACGGGATGCGATACTAACTGCACGACAGTGATGTCGTAACGACGAGCGAGTCCAGTCGTTGGATTCCGAACTGACGGTACGGAAACGTAGCGTTGGCGAACGAACCGAAAGGCCTTCGACGCCGCCCGAGCCGAGCGATCGGCACAGGCTGGC
>JBEKHC010000062.1:0-30641 GCA_050012475.1 Candidatus Velthaea sp. | reverse complement strand
CTGCGCTATCCGGGCGGCGCCGCGCTCTCGCGGCGCGAGTTCGACGGGTTGACCGAGATCGCCAAAGGCTTCGGCGCCAAGGGCCTGCCCTATTTGACGTTCACGGCCGACGGGCTGAAGGGTTCGATCGCCAAAGTCGTGTCGCCCTCGATCGGCGCCGAACTGCAGCGCCTGACCGGCGCGCAAAGCGGCGACGCGGTGTTGTTCGTGGGCGAGAGCGCTGCCCGCGCCGGCGACATCGCCGGCCGTCTGCGCCTGGAAATCGGCGACCGGTGCAAGCTGCGCGACCCGCAGACGTATGCGTTCTGCTGGGTCTATCACTTCCCGCTCTTCGAGCGCGACGCCGACAGCGGTGAGATCACGTTTTCCCACCATCCGTTCACGGCGCCGGGGCCGGGCCAGGAAGCACTCTTCGACACCGAGCCGCTGCAGGTGCGCGCGCAGCACTACGACTTGGTGCTCAACGGGTACGAGTTGGGCAGCGGTTCGATCCGCAATCACAAGGAAGCCTTTCAGCGCAAGGTCTTTCACCGCTTGGGCCTCGATGACGCGACGATCGAAGAACGGTTCGGCTTCTTCATGGAGGCCTTGCGCTTCGGAGCGCCGCCGCACGGCGGGATGGCGCTGGGTCTCGACCGCATCGTGATGCTGGCCTGCGGTGAGACGAGCATCCGCGACGTCATCGCGTTTCCGAAAAATCAGATGGCCCGCGACCTGATGATGGACGCGCCCTCGAGCGTTCCGCCCGAGTCGCTGCGCGATTTGGGCATCGCGCTCAACGTCAAGCCCGCGCCGCCGCCGTCATAAAAAGACACGTGCGGCTCTGCAGTGCCGCACGTGTCTCGTGAGCAGGCGCGCGGGGTCGGCGCCTACTTCACGTTGAGGTTGCCTTGGTGGAAGCCTCGGGTGTTCGGGACGGCCGGGGCCGGTCCGACGACTTGGATCTCTGCCATCATGCCGTAGTCCTCATGCTCGAGGATATGGCAATGGAAGACGAACGTGCCGACGATGACCGGGTCGCGGAAGTCCATGAGCAGGTGCACCACGCCGGGTTTGGTGACGCCGCCGACGTGGGTGGCGTACGGCACGGTCACCGTGTCGAGCCAAGTGGTGTCGGGTTGGCGCACGCCGTTGACGTCCTCGACCAGAAAATGGATCTGGTGGATGTGGAATGCGTGCAGTTCGTTTGCGTAGTTCGCGACGGTCCATTCTTCGACCGTTCCGGCGCGCACGACGAACATCGGCGGAACCGTCGGATCGAACATCTTCCCGTTGATGTAGAATTTGCTGTCGGGGTTGTCTTCACTGAAATTCACGACCCGCCGGGCGACGATCGGCGCGTTGTGAATGTTGCCGAAGGGCTCGGCCACCGGCGGCGCTGCGGAGAAGTTCATATGCGGGAGGGCGGGCTCCGGGCCCAGGGCGATCGTCCCCAGCGTGCGCGGCGGATCGGTGTCGCCGTCGGGGCCGTAGTCGATGCACAGGGACTGGAACGCCGTGCCGGTCTGCGCCGGCGCGGCGACGACGGCTTCGATGCGCGCGGCCGGCGGCATGAGGACGTGGTCGACCCATTGCCCCTGCACGCTGCGGTCGTGGAATGACAGCGGGACGCCGTCTTTGGCGACGACCAAGAAGCGCGTGCCCGGGATCTTGAGGTCGAAGAAGCTGTTGGCCGAAGCGTTGAGGATGCGGAAGAACTGGCGGCTATTGGGCCGCATCGTGATGGTCGCGGCCGGCAGCCCGTTGATCGTGACGCCTTTGGAGGCATCGGCGGGGTTGCAGTCGGGTGCCGCGGGCGGCAACGCGGCCGCGTTGACCGAAGCGGTCCGGATCGCCGTCTTCACGTCGAGCGTGGGGTTCAAGGCACGTTCGCGTGCGACTTCGTGCATCACCGCGCGCTGGCGGGCCCGGGACAGCGGCGCCGTCGACGGATCGAAGTAATAGTCGCGCAGGATGATGTCGCGTTCGGCGAGGCCGCGGACGATGGGCGCGTACGTCTCGATCCCCTCGACGACGATCATCCCCGACATCCCGGCGGCGACTTGAAAGTTACTGGCGCCGTGGGGATGCGGATGGTACCAGTACACCCCCGGTGCCTCATCGCGCGGAATTGCGTACACGTAACGCCACCCTTGGCCGGGCATCACCATCGTCATGAGGACGTCGTCGCCAGGAGGTTTGGGCGAATCCAACAGTCCGTGCGTGTGAAGATTGGTCATGTCCAGCGGCGGTCCGGCGGCGGTCGACATGCCGTTGATGTAGTCGACGACCAGCGTGTCGCCGGGATGAACGCGAATGGTCGGCGGGATCGGCCGGCCGGCAAAATAAAAGGCGGGCAGTTTCGTCGCCGGATTGATCGCCGCGGTCAACTGGAGATGGGCGACGCCGCGGTAGCTGCGTACCTCGGGCTGGAGGGGAAGCTCCGGCGCCCCGGCCGGAGCGGCGGCTGCGGCGGGGGATGCCAAAGCGGGAGCAGGCGGCGCGGCAAAGCTGCTCGTCATGGCGAAACATGCAGCAGCCAGCGCAATCGTAAAACGACGCAACGAGAGAATCTCCACGATCGAAAAAGCGGCTGCCCGAAAAGCGGGCAGCGAATCACTTTACCAATAAATCACAATTCCCAGCATCTCGCAGCGTCAAAAGCCTGCGCCGTTCGCCGTGAACGGCTGAGCACTAGGTCCTAAACAAAAGGCCCCGGAGGTGTTCCGGAGCCTTTGTGCCTTTCAATCTTAACCGGCGAGCGTGATTGCCCAGCGATCAAAAACTCGAGCGGCGCGTCTCGCGAAAGAGCATTTTCTTATTGAGCTCGCGCAGCGCGTCGATCGATTTGCGATGTTCGTCCGAGCGCGCGTAACGGCTCGCCGCTCGCAGCGAGGCGTCCAAACTCCGTTCGCGTGCCGCGTAGACGAGAAACGCTGCCAGGTCGCGATCATCGATGCGGTAGTGCATGGTGGTTACTTGTTACCCATTGTGGCGAAAGTTACGCGCCAATTCGCGCGCTCGGGCGAAAATGTTGTCGAGCATCAACTCGGTAAGAACGCCGGTATTGGTATTCTGACGGCTCGGGTGGTAGGACGCAAGTCCGACAACGGCGGGCGATCCGGGCAAGGCGACGGCTGTTTCGGCGCCGTGGGCGAACGCGGCCCGGGGAGAACGGTAGGCGCCGCGCTTCTTTACCAGCGCATGGAACGTGTCGTCGGCGATCCGCCCTAACGTCACGACGACGCGCACATCCCGCAGCGTCGCGAATTCTTCTTCGAGATAGCCGAAACAGCGGGCTCGCTCGGCGGGGGACGGCTTATTTTGCGGCGGCGCGCAGCGTACCGCGGCGGTGATCAGGCAATCCCGTAAGGTGAGGCCGTCCCCCAGGTGTTCGGAGCGGGCCTGACTGGCGAAGCCGGCCCGGAAAAGGGCGCGATAGAGCCACTCGCCCGAAGCGTCGCCGGTGAACATGCGGCCGGTGCGATTGCTGCCGTGCGCTCCGGGGGCGAGCCCGACGAGAACGACGCTCGCCTGCGGGTCGCCGAAGGCGGGGACGGGTTTGCCCCAATACTCCCAGTCGCGATAGGCGCGGCGTTTTTCGCCGGCGACCCGCGCGCGGTATGCTACCAGTTCGGGACACTTGGCGCAGGCGACGACGCGCTGCTCGATGAGATCGATGGTCATGCCGGACTGCGGCTGTTCGCTGCCCGTTGCCGGGGCCCGCTCGGGCCGAGCGGGTCAGGCGCCGGTGGACGCCCGCGCAGCGGCCGGCCGGGCCGTGGGCGGGACGGCGTGCGCCGCCGGGGCGCGGTCGTCGACGATGAACTTCGCGATCAGCCGCTCGAGGCCGGCGGCTTGATCGAGCAGCGCCCGGGCGGTCGTGTCGATCTGGTCCATCCCTGCGACGAGATCGCTGGCGGACGCCGCCGCCTCACGGGCGGCCTGCGATTGTTCGGTTGCGGTTACCGCGATCGGAACCATGGTCTGGGTGACGTGATTGGTCGTCGAGCGCATCTCGGCGGCTGCGGCCGCGTTGCGTTCGACGGCCGCCGACGCGTTCGACATGTTGGCCGTGACATGCGTCGACGCGTCGCGCATCTGACGGGCGCGCGCGGCGAGGTCTTCAGCCACCGTCGTCGTCGTCCCGATCGCGGCGCTCACGCCGGCTAACGATTGGGCCGCATTGCCCGCTACGTGCAAGCCGGATTCCATCGAATCGCGCGAGGCCCGCATGGCGCCGGCGGCGCTGAGCGTTTCGCTGCGGATCGAGGAGAGGATGGCCGAAATCTGCTTTGTCGCCGCGGCGCTGCGTTCGGCGAGCTTGCGCACCTCGTCGGCGACCACGGCGAAACCGCGGCCTTGTTCGCCGGCGCGCGCGGCTTCGATCGCCGCATTGAGCGCGAGTAAATTCGTCTGGTCGGCGATCTCGCCGATCGAGTCGAGGATTGCTTCGACTTGCGTCGAGCGTTCTTCGAGCCGCTGCATCGCCTCCGTCGCGGTCTGCGAAACCTCGCGCAGATCGCGCATCGCGCTTTGGGTCTGGGTGACCGCCGCATTCCCGCTCGCCGCCTCGGACGACGCTTCACGCGCCGACGTCGTGAGCACCCCGCCGTGCACGGAGAGCGATTCGATGCCGTCGTCGAGCTGCTGCAGGGCGGCGGTGGTCGCGCCCAGCGCGTGTGCCTGATCGGCGGCGACCGCGGCGATTTGCTCGGCCGTGCGCGCGAGTTCTTCGATCGCGGCGCTGGTTTCGCCGATCCGATCGGCTTGGCTATGGGCGCCGCCGGCGACGCGGTCGATGGCCTGGGCGATGTGGTCGACGGCGTCGGCCGATGCTTTCACGCACTGCGATGCCTCCGCACTCGCCTGCGAGAGCCGCGCCGAAGCGCCGACGACACCCACGATGAGTTCGCGCAACTGCCGCAAACCGGTCGTCAGCTCGGTCCCGGTTTTCGTCAACCCCGCGACGAGCGCATCGTACGAGTGCGCGACGTCGGCGATCTCGTCGCAGCCCGCGTCGGCCAGCGGCGTCCGGCGCGAAGCGAACGAAGCGCGCAGATCACCTTGGGCCAGCGCGACCAGAGCGCTCGAAAGCTGGGCAAAATCCTCGCGCACGATATCGGCAAGCGCGTTCGAGACGCGCGCCAGACGGCGTGCCATCCGGCGCCCGATGAACGAGCTGATGCCCAGCGTTACCACCACGGTGAGGAAGCCGGCCGCGATCAAGGCGACGTCGATCCAGCGCGCCAGCGCGTCGAAGGCGTCGGACGAGGTCTTCGCTGCGGTATTGGCTTTGGCGATCAGCGCTTCGAGCTGCGGCTGCAGGTCAGCGATCGCCGCGCGCAGCGCGCGTTGTTCGGTGTTCGCGGCGGCGTAACGGCCGATCTTTTCCTCGCGCAGCGCACCGAGTGCGGCGTCATTATCGCGCTTGGCCAGTTCGAGCAGCGCCGCGCTGTGCCGGCGGACCATGTCGACCAGCGTCGCCGTCCGCTCGATGGCGGGCAGATACTCGGGGAGATGGGCGGCTGCGATCGCACTGCGTGCGGCCGCGATGTCGAGCCGCGCATTGTCGAACGCCTGCGCTTGATCGAGCGCAAATTTTTCTTTACGCATCAGGATGTAATTGTTGGTCGCGTACTGGCTGGTCATCACTTGAACGGCGATGTCGCGAACCTTGGCGCGCAGCCCCGTTTTCGTGCCCAAATCGTCTTTGGAGCCGCGCAGGGCCGTGATTCCGAGGACTAAGCCGGCGGCTAGCAAGCCGGACATGAAAATCGGAAAAGCAACGCTGCATGCCAGTTGCAGGCCCAAACGCATCTTGATCACGGTGAGATTTTCGGCACCGCGGGCGCGCTCTTTGAGCGTGTCGCGCGCCGGTCGTAGCATATCACCAGGCGCGCGGCGCGACGCGCGCGCGGTCAAGACATGGCGGGAAAGCCCAGTTTTGCCAATGCTTCGTACGCGACGATCCCGACGGCGGTGGAAAGATTGATGCTGCGCACGGCGCCCGGACGCATCGGGATGCGCAAGCCGCGCCGGGCGTGCGTTTCCAGCAGCGCCGCCGGCAGTCCGGCCGTTTCTTTGCCGAACACCAGCGCGTCGCCGTACGCGAACGGTGCGTTGCGATAGCTGTGCGCCGCGCGCGTGGACAGCAGCCAAGACTGCTCGAGCGGATAGTACGCGCTGAAGTCGTCGAGCGACGCGTGGACGACGACCGCCAGCGCATCCCAATAGTCGAGCCCCGCGCGCTTGAGCGCACGGTCTTCGATGCTGAATCCCAGCGGCTGCACGAGGTGCAGCGCGCAGCCGGTCGCGGCACACAGTCGCGCGACGTTGCCGGTGTTGGGCGGAATCTGCGGCTCGACGAGCACGATGTGCAGCGGAGCCGCGCGAACCGCTTCCGGCGGCGCGATCCGCATCGCCGGCTGACTGGTCATTCGTTGGCCAATCGCAGCAATTCGGCACTCCGCTCGAGCGGCAGGGTCACGAAGGCCGCTCCGCCGTGTGCTTGCCAAACGCGTTCGAGCGCTTTGCGGTCGTAGGTCGTGACGATATCGGCTTGGGCGGGATCGTTGAGTTGGGGATGGCCGTAGCGCGTGAAGCCGCGCAGCACGGCGAGATGACCGTCGCTGTGATCGAGCGGCGCGCCGGGCAGGTCGCCGCTGCTCCACGAGAACGACAGCGCCAGCGGGATGCCGGCGGCGATGAATTCGGCGGCGTGCTCGAGGCCGGCGAGATGCGTGAGCGCGGCCCGCAACCCGAATCGGCTGGCGAAGAGCATGTTGAACGTCCAGTTCCCGGTTCCGCGATAGCGCTCGTCGTACACGGCGCGGACGATCGCTGGAATGTCGTGCGGCTTGCCCCAGTATGCCAGCAGCATCGCCAGCGAGGCGGGCGAGCACCAGCCGCGTTCTTCGGGGTGGGCGATGAGATATTGCGACAGCGCCGGCACGTCGAGCGCGGTTCGCGCGCTCGCCCCTGCGCCCGAGCGGCGATGCGTCGGCGTGCTCACGGCGATCGCATCGAGCGGGGCATCGCCGCGCACTTCGATCGCGACGATCGGGACTGCGGATTCGACGATGTCCGTCGCGATGCGCGCCACGTCGTCGGCTCCGCCCAGTGAACGGCGCCCGTCCGGCGAGAACTCGATGTACGGCAGCCAACTCGAGACTTGGCCGTCGGCGCGATACACGGTCAAATCGAAGCGCCCGCGGTCGGCGCTGGTGTTGAACGAGACCACCGCCGACGTGGCGGGTGAGATGCGAACGATCGTGCGGTCGCCGCGCGGTTCGACGATCGTCAGCACGGCGCCCCGGCCGATGCTGCGCGCATCAGATGTCCCATTGGTAGCTGTTCCAGGCGCCGGCCATGTCGTATTCGGCCGGCACGTAGTTGCGCAGATCGCTGTTGTAGCCGACGTAGCTCACTTCCCAATACAGAAAGATCGCCGGGACCATTTCGTGGATGCGTTGTTCCTCGCGCAAATAGAGCGCTTTGCGGCGCGCGCGATCGAAGGTCCCCAGCGCCGCCTCGCTGGTTTGGGTGATGATCGGGTCGTTGAGAAACGATGTGTTCGCTCCGTGCGGCGGGATATAGTTGCCGCTCCAGTTCCCCGCGTTATCGACCTCCGGCCCGTTGGTGTCGATGCTCCATGAGAGGTCGTACGTGCCGCTGTAGAGCGGCCCGTTTTGGGCGAAGAGATAGCTGGGCGGATAGTTCTTGATGCTCAAGTCGATGCCGACGGCGCGCAGTTGCTGCTGCATCTGGACTTCGGCCTGCTCGTTGCCGGGCTTATTGGTCGCCGAGATGGTGAGCGCGAGCGGAACGCCGGCGCGGTGCCGGATCGGGCCGGCGTCGGATGTCCAGCCGGCAGCGTCGAGCAGCCGTTTTGCCGCCGCTGGATCGTAACTCCATTGCGGGATGTTCGGCGCCGCCCACGAGTCGGGCATGATGTCGCTCACGGCGCGCACGTTGATGCCGTGATACACCGTGGTGTTGATGCGATCCCAATCGATCGCCAGCGCGATCGCCCGCCGCACGCGCACGTCGGCAAGCTGCGGTTTGCGCGTATTGAGTTCGAGATGCCGCCAGTTCGCGACCAAACGTTTGGCCAGCCGGATTCCGCGCAGTTCTGCGAGGCGCGGCAGCTGCGTTTCGGGGATGTTGTCGTAGACGTCGACGTCGTGCGTCTGCAGCTCCTCGAACAGCGTGTCGGGATTGGGCACGACCTTCCAGGTCAAGGCACGCAATTTCGGCGGTCCGCGCCAATACCGCGGGTTCGGCGCGAACTCCAGTGACGAACCGTGATTCCAAGCCGCGAGCAGCCACGGCCCGCTGGAGATCGGTGCGGTGTTGAACGCCGCGCGGTTGAGATCGGGAAGTTTGCCCAGCAGATGTTCGGGCAGCGGCGGGTACGATGATCCGCCTCCGCCGCCCCAAATCTCGGCGATGATCGCGCTGTTGACCCGCTTGAGGTGAACGACGAGCGTCGTGTCGTCACGCACGTCCATCGACGCGATGTCGTCCCAGCCGATGCGCAGTTTGGTGTTGTTGCGGCTGTCGACCGCGGCGCGCCAGGTGAAGCGCAGATCGCGCGCATCGAGCGGCGCGCCGTCCGACCAGCGCAGTCCGGGCCGGATATGGAGCGTGATGGTCTTGTTGTCGCGGCTGATCCCGCCGTTCGCATAGGTCGGGACTTCGCGCGCGACCTCGGGCATGAGGTTGCCGCGCGCGTCGTAGCGGAACACGTAGGCAAAGAGCAGCGTCTCGACGACGTCGGCCGCGGCGTTGTGCGAAAAAAACGGATTGAGCGCGTCGGGTTCGTCGGTCGCGCCCAGCCGCAGGTGACCGGGGAGCGTCCACGGATTTCGCCCGCCCGTTCCCGCTTCGCCGCCGGGCGCTACTTTCGCGCAGCCCGCGGCGCTCGCGGCGAGCGCGACGGACAACGCCAGCGCCCCCGCCGTGCGAATCGCGCTGGCACCGTTAGTCGGCATGCAGGACGGCGGTTTTCCCGAGGTGCGGCGCGATCGCGTCGTAGAGTGCGAACGGTCCGAAACGGACGACGTCGTCGCACGGCAGCCCGGTTTGTGCGGCCGCGTCCGCGATCGCGGCGCGAGCGGCGACGTCGCCCAAGTCGCGCGTGTTGAGGGCGATGCCGACGACCTTGGCCGGCTTCACCCCCGCGCAGAGCATCTCGTAGGTGCGAATGAGTTCGCGGTAGCTCAGCAGCGGGATATCGTAGCCGTCGATCGCGCTGCGCGATGGGATGTGGACCAGCACGAGCGCATCCGGTGCGCTGCCGTACAGCAGGGACAGCGTGACCGGTGCGTAGGCGGGGTGATTTACGGCGCCTTGGCCCTCGACGACGAGCAGCGGCCCGAGCCCCTTCGTGGTTGTTCCGGTGTCGTCGGCACGCCGTTCCGCTTCGAGCACGAGCTGTTCGGCGGCGCCTGCGGCGAAGTCGGCCACCACGCGATCGACGGAGGTGCCCCAGCCGGCGATCGCGATGCCGGTTTGCCCGGTCGGCACGAACACGGCGCGCCGGCCGCGCTCTTCGGCGGCGCGCGCGAGTTCGAGCGCGGCCGTCATCTTGCCGACCGCGCAGTCGCTGCCGACCGTCAGTACGATCGACGCCTCGATATCGTATGCGGCGCCGGAAAACAACGGGGCGGCGGGCGGCAGACGCAAGTCCCAAATTCGGGAATCGTGCGCTTTGGCTAACTGCGCGAACTCTTCGTCTTCGCTCAGGATCGTGTGCAGGCCGCTCACGATTTCGAGCCCGGCCCGTAATGCCGCCGCGATCTCCAATCGAAACTCCGGCGGGAGCGCGCCGCCGGCTGGCGCGATGCCGACGAGCAGCGAGGTCGGCTTGAACGCCAATCCGGCCTCGACGCTGGCCACGATGGGCGCATCGCAGTCCAAGTGCGGCAACACATCGCGCACCGTCCGGCCGGTGTTGGACGGATCGACGACGGCGACGGTCACGTCGGTCGAGTATGCGATGACGCCGTGGGCCGTTTTGGCCGCACGCGTCGCGAAAACGTGCGGCGCTAGAATGAGATAACGGCGTTCCATGGGTGCAGCAGCTCCCTTAAGCGGAAAAGAGAATCTCGCGCCGGGCTAGTGGATTGCGCTACGCGCAATCCTTCGCGTTTGGGCTTCTGGGTTCGGCTCGGTTTCGCTCGACGAACCCCCCAAGCCGGAGGGTGTACCGAGCGAAGCCGAGGGCACCCATCCTGTCGTCGTTTGTCCGACCAGTCGGACAAAGTCCTAGGCGGGCGACGTCGACGCCCGCAGTTTCGCGCGCACGCCCAGCCCGGGGCCGGTCGGCAGCACGATCTTGCCGCCGGCATAGCTGATGCCATCGAACGGATCGTCCGCGGTGAGAAAAGGCCCGTCGAGGTCGGCCCAATCGACGAGTGGTGAAAGATGCGCTGCCGCCGTGGTAAGGATTTGCGATTCGACCATACACCCGAGCATGATCTTGAAGCCCAGCGCGCGGGCCGTGTGAATCATGGCCAGCGCACCGCGCATCCCGCCGCATTTGACGAGTTTGACGTTGACGCCGTCGACGCAGCCGATGAGCGCCGGCAGATCGCTTGCGTCGCGCGAGTCTTCATCGGTGACGATCGGGATCGGCGAACGTTCGCGAATCCAGCGCAGCCGTTCGGGCGTCCCCGCGGGGATGGGCTGTTCGCAGAATTCGATGTCGAAACGCGCGAGTTCGTTGAGCAGCTCGACGCTGCGCTCGGGCGTCCAGCCCTCGTTGGCGTCGATGCGAATCGTTCCGGTATACGCATCGCGAACGGCGGCGATCGTTTCGATCTCGTTGCCGCGGCCGAGTTTGATCTTCAAAATGGGATGGGCGCCGACGGCGCGTACTTTCGCGAGCGTGTCGGCCAGCGGAGCGATTCCCAGCGTGAACGACGTCGTCGGCGTCGCCGCGGACTCGAGTCCGAAGAGTCGATGCAGCGGAACGTTGAGATCTTTGCCGATGAGGTCGTGCAGCGCGATGTCGAGTCCGCAGCGGGCCGCCGGCGGAAGACCGGCGAGCTGCGCATCGAGCGCATAGGGGTCAGCGCGCAACGCGTGCGCGGCAAGCGCGGCGCGAACGCTGTCGACCGACTCGGCGTAACGCGCGATCGGCGAGCTTTCGCCCATTGCGCTCAAGCCGTGCCACGTCAAGCGGACCAGAACGCCGCGCGCGACGCGTTCGGAGCCCCGCGCGATGGTGAATTCATGCACCAGGGGAAGTTCGAGCGGCTCGGTGGTGAGTTCGATCGGCGCCATCGGGTCGGCGTTCGGCGAAACATCGACGCGTCTTGCACGGCTCGCCCAAGCCGCGCCGGCGTTCGCGCGCCGGAAGCGGCCGCGGGTACGTGAAATACCGCCGGATGCCTTTTTCGAATGGTACGATTCGCGCGGTTTCGCCGGCCGACCACGACGCTTGGCTCGAGATGTGGAACGCGTACTGCGCATTCTACGGCGCCCGCGTTCCCGACCGCGTTACGGCGTGCACGTGGCAGCGGATCTGCGCCGCCGATTCGCCGATCGGAGCGCTCCTCGCGGTCGACGCTTCGCCCGCTGCGGCCGCGATCGGCTTCGCCCATTACGTCGTTCATCCGTTCACGTGGGGCGAGCAGCCGTGCTGCTATCTCGAGGATCTCTTCGTTCGTCCCCACGCGCGCGGCCTGGGGGCCGGCCGCGCGTTGATCGAGCGGCTGCTTGCGCTCGGCCGCGAAAACGGCTGGCCGCGCGTGTACTGGTCGACGCAGGAAACGAACGCCGTCGCCCGGCGGCTGTACGATCGCTTTGCGCGCCGCGACGATTTCGTCCGTTACACCGTCACGCTGGGCGAACGGCGGGAGAACGATGAGCCGGGCGGCGTCTAACGATCGCATGTATTCCCGTTCGATCGTGTGGCTGCGTCGCGACCTGCGCCTGACGGATCATGCGGCGCTCTTTGCCGCCGCGCAGCGTAGCGAGCAGCTCGTTGCCGCATTCGTTCTCGACCCCGAACTGCTGCGCGGTCCGCGCGTCGGTGCGCCGATCGTACAATTTTTCTTCGATTCGCTGCGTGTGCTGCGCGAAGCGCTGCGCGCGGACGGTTCGGATCTCGCTTTGCTCGAGGGCGATTTTGCCGGGCAGTTGATACGCCTGGCGCGGCACACCGGCGCGCAAGCGGTTTTCTACAATGTCGATTACGACCCCGAGATGCGCGCGCGCGACGAACGCGTCGCCGCCGAACTGCGCCGCGGCGGACTCGACGTTCACGCATCCGTCGATCACGTCTATGCTGCGGCTGACGAAATCGTCCAGCAAACCGGCAAGCCCTACGTGATGTACGGCCCCTACCGCCGGCGCTGGGAAGCGGCGTTCGCCGGCCATCCGCGCGCGCCGTTCGCATCGCAGCGCGCCGCGGGCGGAAAGTTCGCCGCGGTTGCCACGATCGGGACGTCGCGCGCGATCCCCGCGCCCGAGGAGTACGGTCACGTTTCGTCTCGGCGCTTCCCGGCCGGCGGTTTCATCGAAGCGCGCCGGCTGCTCGATGCGTTCATCGCCGGCGGCATCGACGCGTATCTCGACCGCCGCAACCTGCCCGCAGTCGCCGGAACTTCCGGGCTGTCGCCGCACCTTCGCGCCGGTACGATCGGCATCCGCACCTGCCTCGCTCGGGCCCGCCAAGCGCATGCGCACGCTGCGGCACATGCCGCAGCAAACGTCGAGGGTTGGATCGGCGAGCTGGTCTGGCGCGACTTTTATCAATCCTTGCTGATGCACTTTCCGCGCATCGCGCACGAACCGTTCGTCGAGGCGGGAAAGTCGATCCCCTACCTGCGCGACGAAACCGCGTACGCCGCCTGGTGCGAGGGCGCGACCGGCTACCCGATCGTCGATGCCGCGATGATTCAACTCAATACGACCGGCTGGATGCACAACCGGCTGCGGATGATCGTAGCGTCGTTCTTGACCAAACATCTGCTCATCGACTATCACGCCGGCGAGCGATATTTCGAGCAGCATCTCGCCGATGCCGACCTGGCGGCAAACAACGGCGGCTGGCAGTGGTCGGCGTCGACGGGAACCGATGCCGCGCCGTACTTCCGCGTTTTCAATCCGATCTTGCAAGGGAAGACGTTCGACCCGCAGGGCACGTTCGTACGTTCGCTGATTCCGGCACTTGCCGGCGTGCCGGAGAAGTTCGTGCACGAGCCGTGGGCGATGCCGCCGCTGGTCGCTCGCGCGGCGGGCGTCGTACTGGGCCGCGACTATCCCGCGCCAATCGTCGATCACGCGCAGGCGCGAGGGCGTGCGCTCGCGGTGTACGGCGAGGCGCTCAAGCGCGGAGCGTGATCGCCTACCTTTCGCGGCAAAAAAATTAGCAATGCGCGAAAAGCGCGGTCCGCTATGCGAAAGGTCGTTGTGTTTCCGGTGTCGCGCGCGCCCCGACCCGAATCGCCTACGTGCTTTTACAGCATCTGTCAAGTCTTGACGGATCTGTCAAGTCTTGACGGCTAGTGTAATACTTAGGGGGCGACAACGACTGCGCATGTTCGCGCACTTACGACGGTGTTGGACCAACGTGAACACCTAGGGAGCACAAGCTCCGGATACGATTGGTAGTTCAGAGAGCATTCTCCGAGCTCTAAGCGCCCGGGCCGCACCCACCTGCGAGATCGCAGGTTCTCACCTCGTTTGCAGACGGCACGTGCGGTCCGCGTCGCTCCTCCCGCTTTACGTCGAAACGATCGCCGGCCGGCTCAGGAGCCGCTGCGCCGCCGCGCAGCGCACGTCGGCGATGCGGGCTGCAGAGACTTCCCCCTCGAGCAAGAGCCAGGGGCGGGCCGCCTCGTCGATTTCGGCGACCGCGTCGAGGTCGGCGGCGAGGTCGATGGTTACCAGCAGCACCCGGTCGCGCGTCCCCAGGCTGCTGCGGTCGGTTCCGGCGGGCAGCGCAAAGCGCAGCCACGCGCTGTCGACGTCCTTGATGAAATGCCGCAGCGCCGGCACGTCGGGGGCGAGCGTTCCCGCCGCGACCCCGGCCAGGAGGGTGACGTTGACAGCTTTGGCGGTTTTGATGCCGGCTTTGGCTGCGCTCACGGCCGCCACGAACGCGGCCGGCGGGACGTCGCCGGGAGCCGGCAGGACCGTCAGCACGAAGATCGCCCCCAGGCCGGCCGCCAACTCGAACACTGCCCGCCGCTCGTCGGAGCCGATCTGCGGGTCCAGCAGCCGCGGCTCGCGGACGGCCAGCGGGACGAGGCCGAGGTCGACCGCCACCTTCCGCAGCTGGGCGACGTAGTCGGCATCCGTGCGCGGGAAGTGTCCGCGTTCGAAAACGATCCCGTCGGCGCCCAGCGCCGAAGCGCAGCCTTCGAGCCACTCGAGCTGGGTCGCGTCACCCGCTGCGAGCGGACCATCGAACGATGTGCTCGCGATTGCCACCTTCATCTCGGGTCGCGGTTTCTTGATACTCGTGCCGCGGACCTCATCGCTGTCAGCCACCGACCGCCAAGCCTTGGCCGGCCTCGTGCCGCTCGTGGCCGTCGGCATCGCCCTTGCCGAGTACGCCTTCGATCACACCCAGCCGCGCTGGGTGAGCCCCTGGTTTTGGGCCGCGCTTGCCGCGACGGTCGGTTTGCTGGTGTTCGTGCAGGTCCTGCGGTTCATGAAGTCATCGCCCGCGACGCCGTCGAAGCCCGATTTTTCGGCGCAAACCATCATGCGTCGCACGTCAACCCGGGACGAGGGGAATTCCTAACAACATGCAGTTGCTCGAACCATCCACGCTAGCCGCCCAGGATCCTGAGCTGCATGCCGCCATCGCCAACGAAGAACGCCGGCAGCGCGAAAATCTCGAACTCATCGCTTCGGAGAACTACGCCAGCCGAGCCGTGCGCGAAGCGATGGCGTCGGCGATGACCAACAAGTACGCCGAGGGCTATCCCGGGCGGCGGTACTACGGGGGCTGCGAGTACGTCGACGTCGCCGAGACCTTGGCCATCGAGCGGCTCAAGAAGCTCTTCGGCGCCGATCACGCCAACGTCCAGCCGCACGCCGGGGCGCAGGCGAACATGGCGGTGATGATGGCCGTGCTACGCCCGGGCGACACGGTCCTCGGCATGTCGCTCGCTCACGGCGGCCACCTCACGCACGGAACGAAAGTCAGCTTCAGCGGCAAGCTCTACAACGCGGTCGCCTACGGCGTCCGCAAAGACACCGAACTGATCGACTACGACGAAGTTCGCGCCGTCGCGCGCGAGCATCGCCCCAAACTCATCATCGCCGGCGCCAGCGCGTATCCGCGGACGATGGACTACGCGCCGTTCGCGGAGATCGCCAAAGAGATCGGCGCCGCGTTCATGGTCGACATGGCGCACATCGCCGGGCTCATCGCGGTCGGTCTCCATCCATCGCCGGTGCCGTTCGCGGATTTCGTCACGTCGACCACGCACAAGACGCTGCGCGGTCCGCGCGGCGGATTGATCCTGTCCACGGGTGCGTATGCCCAAGCCGTCGACAAGAGCGTGTTCCCCGGAATCCAGGGCGGCCCGTTCATGCACACGATCGCGGCCAAGGCGGTCGCCTTCGGCGAGGCGTTAGCGCCCTCGTTCGCCGTTTACGGGCAAGCGGTGCTCGACAACGCGCGAGCGATGGGCGAAGAGTTACAGCGTTCGGGCGCGCGGCTGGTGGGCGGCGGCACCGATACGCACTTACTGCTCGTCGATCTGACGCCGAAGAATCTCACCGGCAAAGCGGTCGAACAATATCTGGACGAGATCCACATCACGGTGAACAAGAACGCGATCCCGTTCGATCCGCAAAAACCGATGGTGACCAGCGGGATTCGGATCGGCTCACCGGCGATCACCTCGCGCGGCTTCGAGGTGGCCGACGCGCGTGAAGTGGGAACGATCATCGGTGAAGCGCTCGACGATATCGGGTCGCGCACCCGGATCGAGTACTTGCGCGGGCGCGTCAGCGAACTGACCGCACGTTTCGACGTTCCGTAGCCGGAGCGTGGCGGCGTGAGCCACCAGCCCGATTTGCCCGGGACGGACGGCGTCCGGCCCGGGCCTTTGACAGCGGGCGTGCTGCGAACCGCGCGGCTCCTCGTCGTGCCGATCGCTCCCGAGCGTGCCGCGGCGATTTTGGCGTACTACGAGCGCAACGCGGTGCATCTCGCTCCTTGGGAGCCCGCCTGGCCCAGTGACTTTCTCACCCTGGGCTACTGGCAGTCGACGACGCGCCGCGCCGTGAGCGAAGCGCGCCAGGATTGGGCGCACCGCTTCATCGCTTTCCGCCAGACCGACCCCGACCGCATGGTCGCCAGCGTCAATCTCAACAACATCGTGCGCGGCGTCTTTGGCGCCGCGCATCTCGGTTATTCGGTCGACGCGCGCGAGCAGGGCAGCGGGATCGGGACCGAGGCCGTCGGAGCCGTGGTGCAATACGGTTTCGAGACCCTCCGGCTGCACCGCATCATGGCCAATTATCAGCCCGGGAACGAGCGCAGCGCGCGGCTGCTGCGCCGGCTGGGCTTCGTGCCCGAGGGGTTTGCCCGCGATTACCTCTACATCGCGGGCGCCTGGCGCGACCACGTCCTGACCGCCAAAAACAACCCCGACGAAACGGTCAGCCCCTAACCCCAAACCCTTGGCCCGAAGGGCCAAACGCCACGGGTTCCGCGCAACGCGCCGAACCCTGCTGGGGATCGTTCGCTGACCGAGCGAAGAACGCGGCATGCAAGACCCGCGCGTTTCCGTGGTTGCACATCCTGCCGTGCAGGACCGGCTCGCGCGCTTGCGCGACAAACAGACGCCGACGCCGGTCTTTCGCACGCTCGTCGAAGAACTCGGCTTGTTTTTGGCCTACGAAGCGACACGCGGTTTGGCGCTGTATGGCGCGCGAATCGAAACGCCGGTCGCGTTTGCAAACGTCCAGCGCATCGCGCCGCGACCGGTGGTCGCGCCGATCCTGCGCGCCGGACTTGGACTGCTGCCCGGTTTTCTCGACGTCATCGACGATGCGTCGGTCGCGCATCTGGGGTTCTATCGCGATCCCGAAACGCTCGCCGCGATCCCGTACTATGCCAATTTGCCCGACGATCTCGCGCAGCGCGATGTGTTCGTCGTCGATCCGATGCTGGCCACCGGACACTCCGGAACAGCGGCATTGACCATGCTCGCGCGCCGCGGCGCGCAGAACATCACCTTCGTGTGCATCATCGCAGCGCCGGCGGGTATCGCCACGTTATTGAACACGCACACGACGGCGCGCATCGTGACCGGCGCGATCGACGAGTCGCTCAACGAACACGGTTACATCGTCCCCGGATTGGGCGACGCCGGCGACCGCATGTTCGGTTCGACCAGTTCCGTTCCAGTGAGCGCGAACGCAAGCTAAGGGCTCGACGCACAGTTCGGTATCGGGGACGCCTGCAGCGGGGCCGCCGGCGCGCGCCTGACGAATGAACGGACTTCGGTGCAACACGACGAGCAAGCACGCCAAGCTTCCGCGCCACGAACTCGGCAGCGTCCCGGCTGGGACGAGTACTTCATGCAGATTGCGCGCACGGTCGCGACGCGCGCCACCTGTCCGCGGGCGAGCGTCGGCTGCGTGCTGACCCGCGAGCGCCGCATCCTCACCACGGGGTACAACGGCGCACCGCGCGGAGTCGCGCACTGCCTGGACGTCGGTTGTCTCTTGGTCCACGATCACTGCCAGCGGGCGACGCACGCGGAGGCGAACGCGATCGTGCAAGGCGCGCTGCACGGCGTTGGGTTAGCGGACGCGACGGCGTACTGCACGCATCAACCGTGCGTGAACTGCACCAAGCTGTTCATCAGCGCGGGCATCGCGCGGATCGTGTACGAGCACGCGTATCCGGACGCCGTCGCCGGCGAGCTGCTGGCCGAAGCCGGGGTGGTCATCGAGGCCTTCGGCGCGCCCGAAGCGCTGGACTGGCCCGCGTGAGCGTGTTCACGCTGGCCGTGGCGCTCGTCCTCGCGACGGCAGCTGCAGCATTCGCGACGCCGCTCGTCGCCCGTCTGGCGACGCATGTCGGCATGGTCGACGAGGCGGGCGATCGGCGAATGCACGCGCTGCCGACCCCGCGCATCGGCGGCGTGGCGGTGTTCTTAGGTTTCTCGTTCGCGTTGTTCGGTGTCGTCGGTTACCTCATCGCAAACCACAAGCTGCTCGATCTCGACAGCATCCATGACGTATTGGGACTGCTCTTCGGCGGCACGCTGATCCTGATGGTCGGCTTGTGGGACGATATCATGGGCATGCGCCCGCGCACCAAGCTGGTCGCGCAATTCGTCGTGGCCGCGATCTCGCTGCTGTACGGTTTCGACATCAAGGGCTTCGACAATCCGCTGCATCGCGGCGACTACATCCACTTTCCGTATTGGCTGGGCGCGGTGTTCACGCTGCTGTGGTATCTGGGCATGATGAACGCGATCAACTTCATCGACGGACTCGATGGGCTGCTCGCCGGGCTGACCGCGATCTCGGGGATGTCGCTGCTGGTGATCGAAATGACGCACGGCCATCCCGAATTAGCGCTCGTGCTGGCCGCGCTCGTCGGCGGAGCGCTGGGCTTCTTGCCGTTCAATTTCAATCCGGCGAAGATCTTTCTCGGTGATTCCGGCGCGCTGTTCATCGGCTATGTCTTCGCGACCGTGTCGATCATCGGCGTGTCGAAATTCCTCATCTCGATCAATCTGATCATTCCGCTCGTCGTGCTGGCGTTGCCGATCCTCGACACGGCGGTCACGATCGTGCGCCGCACTCGCGCCGGCAAGAAAATCACCGAAGCCGACCGCGGGCATTTCCATCATCAGTTGATTTTTCGTTTCGGTCTCAACGTGCGCCAAGCGGTGCTGCTGATTTACGTCGTGTGCATCGCCCTGGGTGCCGTTGCGTTGCTGTTGTCCAAGGGAGTCGGCCCACTCAAGTTGGCGCATTCGCCGCCGCCGCATCGGGTGTCGGCGTCCACGGCGCCGGGTCGCGGCGAAGTGCTCGATGTCCAGCTGAGCTGAACGAGCAAAGCTGCCCTTGGCGGGCGAAAATTTAACTCGGCCGTTGCGCCCGGCGTTGGCCGACCGGTTGCATTTTCCGCCTTCAGCATGCATTTTATAGTTCGAAGGATCGATTCCGGCGGCTGAAGCTTAGCAAAAGCGGAGTATTGGTTTTGGGTCACCGACAACATCGGTGCCGCCGGATGCGGCGCGGCGGCGCTTCGAGCGAGCCCGGCGGAAGATGAACGTTCGCGGTGACCTGCGAGCCGCGAGCGTTCAAGGGGCTCCGGTGCTCGAACGGATCCTCGACCTCGCGATCTCGGAGTTGGATCTCGACGGGACGATCGTGACGTGGCACGCCTGCGCTCAACGCATCACGGGGTTCGCACCCGACGAAGTCATCGGGCAGAACTTCGCCCGCTTTTTCCCGCCGGCCGCCGACGTCGAACCCGAACGGGTGCTCGCGATCGCGCGCGCGAGCGGAAAGTACGAAGACGAACGGTGGCGCCTGCGCCGCGATGGCAGCCGCTTTTGGGCCCGGGTAATCATCGAATTGCTTCGCGACGAAGACGGCGCCCCCGCCGGATTCGTGGAACTCGTGCGCGACGTTACGGAGCAGACGTTCGCCCACGAGCAGCGCCGGATCGCCTCGAGTTCTGAACCCAACGGCCTCGTCGTGACCGACGACCGGGGTCTCGTCACGACCGCGAACGCGCGCGCGGAGGAACTCTTTGCGGGTGCATCCGGGGCGCTCGTCGGCGCGTCGATCGGCGATCTGCTCGGCGGCGACGCGTTCGATCTTGCCGCCGCCTTGAAGAGCTGGTGCGCCTTGGACTACGGCGCGACGCTGACCCAGTTTTGCGCCCAGCGCGAGCTTACCGGAAAGCGTCGCGACGGAACGACGTTTTGCGCCCAAGTGAATTTCAACCTCGCGCACGCGTCCGACGGCCCTGCCATCGTCATGTCGGTCGCGGATATTACCGAACGCCGCCGCGAACAAGATGCGCTGGTCGATGCCAACCGGTTGATGAGCCTCGCTGAGCAGATGGCGCATTGCGGGCACTGGCGCATCGATCGGCAGACCGGAAGCATCGCCTACTCCGCTGAGGGCGCTCGAAGACGGCGAACCGTTCACGTTCGAGTCGCGCATCACGCGTCCCGACGGCACCTTGCGCGACGTTCGCGTGTCGGGCCAAAATGAACCCGGCGGCGACGGCGGGCGCACGGGTTTGGTTGGTTTCATTCTCGACGTCACCGAGCAGCGGCGCTCGGAGGCGGAGGTGCGCAAGGCCAACCGGCTCATGACGATGGCCGGGGAGATCGCCCACTACGGGCACTGGCATCTCGATTTGGTGACCGGCGAACGCGTTTGGTCCGAGGAGCTGTACCGGATTTGGGGACTGCCGGCAGCCACGGTGCCGACCTTCGAGGACAGCCTCGCTACCTACGGCGAGTACGAGTCGGAGGTCGAAGCGATCCTCCGCCAAGCCGCGCTCGACGGGCGGCCGTTTCGGTATGAAGCGCAGATACGACGGCCCGACGGAACGCATCGCGACGTGCGTATCGCCGGCCGCGGCGAACGCGACCCCAACGGCAAGGTGTGCGGACTCTTCGGTGTCGTGCACGACGTCACCGAACTGCGGGACGCGGCGCGCGAGCGGACGTGGTCGACGACGTTTCAGCGCGCCGTCCTGCCGCTGCGGCTGCCGCACCTCGCGGGCTGCAGCTTCGACGCCGTCTACGATCCGGGGCTCGCCGCCGCGCAGGTCGGCGGCGATTGGTACGACGCGCTCGAACTCGTCGACGGTCGCGTTTTGGTTTCGATCGGCGACGTCTCGGGCAGCGGCCTGAGCGCTGCCGTCGTCGGCGGCGTCATGCGCCAAGTCATTCGCGGCGTTTCGCAAGTGAATGCAAACCCGGTCCGCATTCTAGACGCGGCCGACCGCGCGTTGCGCGCGGAGTACCCCGGCGTTTACGTTTCGGCGTGGGTCGGGCTCATCGATCTCGTGGAGCGTACGATCGTGTACGCGGCCGCCGGTCATCCGCCGCCGCTCGTCGTTTCGGCGGACGGCAGCGTCGACGAACTGCACGATCCGACCACGCTGCTCATCGGGTTGCGCGAGGGCCATCGGGCATGGTCCAACACCCGGGCGCTTTCCGAAGGCGACACCCTGGTGATGTACACCGACGGTGTGACCGAAGCCGGCCACGACGTCCTCGACGGGTATCGACGGGTCCGCGAGGCGGCGGCGTTGGTGACAACCGAGCCGAGCGATCATCCCGCCCGGCAGATCAAGCAGCACGTCATCCCGGAGGGGACGAGCGACGACGTTGCCATTTTGGTCGTGCGCATCGCCTGCCGCGAAGCCGGCGCGCGGGCGCAACGCTGGCGCTTCGACGTGCGCGACGCGGCGCGGGCCGAAACCGTGCGCGGCAGCGTCGTGCTCGCGCTCGAACGGCAGGGGTTCGGGCCGGTTGACCGCGCGAATGCGGAGCTGGTGTTGGGCGAACTCATCGGCAACGTCGTCCGGCACGCGCTGCCGGCCGGGGAGGTCGACGTGATCGTCGATCGGGCCGGATCCAACTGCGTTCTGCACGTGCTGGACCGGGGCCCGGGTTTTCATCACGCCGGCGGCTTGCCCTCCGATCCGTACGCCGAGGACGGTCGCGGGCTGTTCTTGATCGCAGCGCTGGCCTTGGATTTCAGCGTTTCCGGGCGCTCCGGCGGCGGCAGCCACGCGCGCGCGGTGTTGTCGCGCCGCGTCGGCGCAGGGTCAGCCTGAGTCCCGGCCGGCGTGACGGCGGCGGTTTCGCGGCGCTGGATGGCACGCGCGCAGCGGGTATCGAAGAAAAGTGCCGACAATTGAGTCGTAATGAAACCGCTGCGTGTAATGACGGTAATGGGGACGCGCCCCGATACGATCAAGATGTGCCCCGTCGTGCTGGCCCTCGCTGCCGCCGGGCCGGCGGTCGAATCGATCGTCTGCGTTACCGCGCAGCATCGCGAGATGCTCGACGAAGTGCTCGCGCTGTTTGCCATCGAGCCCGATTACGACCTCAACATCATGACGCGCACGCAATCACTCACCGATATCACGACGCGCGTGCTGACCGGCATGGAGCGCGTTCTCGCCGAAGCCAAACCCGACGTCGTCCTCGTTCACGGTGACACGACCACGTCGAGCGCGGCGGCCTTGGCAGCATTTTACGCCAAGGTGCCGGTCGGCCACGTCGAGGCTGGTCTGCGGACGAGCACGGTCCACATGCCGTTTCCCGAAGAACTCAACCGCCGGCTGACCAGCGTCATCGCCAGCTATCACTTCGCGCCGACGTCCGGTTCCAAAGCCAACCTGTACGCCGAGCGCATCGACCGCGACAGCGTGGTCGTCACCGGCAACACCGTTATCGACGCCTTTCTCGAAACGAGCCGTCGCCCGCGCCCGGCCCCCGCCGCCTTGGCCGGCCTGGATCCGGCGCGTCCGCTCATCTACGTCACCGCGCACCGCCGCGAAAATCACGACCGCATGCCCGACATCTGCCGGGCCTTGGCACAGATCACGCAGCTGCCGGAGCATCCGCAAATCTTGTGGCCGGTCCACCCCTCGCCGATGGTGGCGCCCGTCGCTCACGAAATTCTCGACGGCGTGCCCGGGGTCCGGCTGGTCTCCCCGCTGGCGTACGCCGACTCCGTCGCTTGCGTGAGCGTCTGCCGCTTCGTGCTCACCGATTCGGGCGGGCTGCAAGAAGAGGCACCGACGCTCGGCAAACCGGTGCTGGTTATGCGCAATGAAACCGAACGCCCGGAGGGTCTCGACGCCGGCACCCTGCGGCTGATCGGCACCGACCGCGCGACGATCGTCGCCGAAGCCCAGACGCTGCTGACCGACGGCGCCACCTTCAGCCGAATGTCGCATGCAAGCAACCCCTACGGTGACGGCAAGGCGTCAGAACGTATCGTCGCTTGGCTGTTGTGGAAATTACGCAGCGGCGCAAAACCCGCAGAATTTCTCACCGCGGCGTGACGTTTGCGCCGCTTGCGCGGCCAGTCGCATCGGCCGTGCGATGAAAGTCGAGCAGGGGAGACCCGGAGCCGACGACAATACGCCAAGCGCCGAGCCAGAGGACCATTTGCGCAACTATTTTGCGCGTAAACGGCTCGTTGGTGTACGGTCGGCGCTCGTGATCCTCCCAATCGCCGCATGCGCGGCAATTTGGAGGCCGCTGCTAGGTCTTGATTTAGCTGCGGGGGGAATATGCGGCGTCGTTAACATGCTGCTGATCATGCACAACAACGAACGGCTCCTCGAACGGGCGCGATCGCGAGGTGTGTATGGCCTGCAGAACATTTTGCGAATCGGTTTCGTCTGTTTGGTTCCGGTTGTCGCTGCGGTGCACCACCCCTGGTGGTACATGCTCGTCGCGATCGCCGGGTTCTTTGCGCCGCTAGTGGTGTATTCGTTCGAGTTGCGACGCGAGATTTCGACGGGGTAGAGAGTGCACGAAAAAGTCGGTGAGCATCCGCTCTGGCAGCTGCCGGGGCTCGGCGGCGTCCATGCCGATACGATCCTGACGACCTGGCTCGTCATGGTCCTCTCATGGGCATTTTTCTACTGGCTGGGGTCGTCGTATCGCGGACAACGCGTCAACAAGACGCAAGCGACCTTCGAGGGGATCATCTCGTATCTCGCTGATCTCGCCGTCGGCACGATCGGCAAGAAGGGCGAACGCTTCGTCCCGGCCTTCGTCGGCATTTTTTTCTTCATCTGGATTCTCAACGAGTTCGGCCTGCTGCCGTTCAAGCAGATGGGGCTGCCCTTCGGCGGCTCGCCGACCGCCGATCTCAACACCACGGCGGCTTTCGCGATCACCGTTTTCGTCGGCATCTGGTTTGTCGCGATCCGGCAGAACGGGCTGCACGCGTTTGCCCATCTCGCCAAGCCGTTTCCGGCGCTGTTGCCGATCAACGTCATCGAAGAGATCGCGCGCCCGGTCGTGCTCGCGATGCGGCTGGCGTTCAATATTTTAGCCGGCGATCTGCTGCTGTTCGTGGTCGCGACGATCATCGCGGCGAACGTGACGATCGGCCCGCTGCACTTGTCGATTCCGGCGGCGGTCGTGCCGTTCGGCGTTGAGTTCTTCAACTTTTTCATCGGAACGATTCAAGCGTTCGTCTTTACTCTGCTGACCATCGTCTATCTCTCCTTGGGAACCGCCGAGGAACATTAGTTTTCCGCAGAAACCACCTCTGGGCGCCGCCGGCGCAAATTCTAGAAAGGTCATTTCGTGAGCTCTGAGAGCCTGATCGTTGCTATCCTGATCCTCGGCTTTGCGCTGATCGTGTTCGGCGTTGCCGTGGGGTCGGCGATCGGTGACGGTATCGTCGCATCGAAAGCCGTCGAGGCGATCGCCCGTCAGCCCGAGGCGCGCGGTAATATCTTCACATTTTTCTTCCTCGGTGTCGGCATCTTGGAAGCGTTTCCGATCATCGCGCTGGTGCTCGGATTCTATCTCTTCTTCGTTGTCGCCAACGTGCCGGGTCTCGTCGGGACCCTGCTCAAAAACGTCCACTAGTGTCGTTGCCTCGGCTAGGCTCGCTGCGCCGGCCGCGGCGGGCGTGAGAGAATTCCGTGCTGCTTTCACTTGACGGGACGCTGGTCGTCCAACTCGTTAACTTTCTCGTTTTCCTCGTCGTGCTCAACGCGATCTTTCTCAAGCCGGTCGGCGCGGCGATTGCCAAGCGCCGAGCGTACATCGACGGAGTGTCGCGTGACATCGAACAATACGAGGCGGATATCAAATTGCTGCGCGCTCAAGCCGAAGAGCGGCGCGCTGCCGCGCGCCGGGAAGCGGACGGCGTGATCGCCCAAGCCCGGTCGCAAGGCCAAGCCGAGGCGGCCGCCATCAGCGCCGACTTTACGGCGCGGGCCGCGCAGATCGCGCACGAAGCGCAAACGGCCGTCGCCGGCGAGATCGCTCACGCCCGCGCGGGCGAGCAGCAGATCGTCGAAACCCTTGCCGACACGTTATTGAACCGGGCGCTCGGCCCGGCGGTGGCCGCCTGATGGAAACGGCAATTCCCACCTTCTTCGACCGGCTCGCGCAGTGGAGCGAGATCGTCGGCGGTTTCGCCTTCGTCGCGGTCGCGATTCTCCTCTTCATGAAATACGCGCTGCCCGCGGTCCGCGCCACGCAGATCGCGCGCAACGCCGATTTGGTCCATGCCGAACAGCGGCGCGAGACCCTCAAAGCCGAGGTCGGGAAGGCGCGCGGCGAGGTCGAAGCCGCCGATCGCGATGCACAGGCGATCAAAGCGCGCGCCACGGTCGACGCCGCGCGCGAGCGCGAACGGCTGCAGACTGAAGCCCAGGCCGACGGCGAGCGAGCCGTCGCCAATGCCCACGGCGAACTGGACCGGGGCCGCATCGCGGCGCGAGCCCAGCTGCGCAGTGAATTCATCGACCGGGCCCTGCAGCTGGCCCGCACCAAAGCCGACTCGCGCATCGATGCCGCCGTCAACGCAAAACTCGTCGGCGCAACGGTTCAGCAGCTGCTCGGCGCCCGGCCGGAAAGCGACTCCTAGATGGCAAACGAAACGCTTGCCCGACGCTATGCCACCGCGATTTTTGGGTTGGCCAAGGATGCGGACGCGATCGGGCAGGTCCGCACGGAATTGCACGTCATCAAGAGCGTGTTCGACGGCGACGAGCGGGCGCGCAAGTTCTTCCGCTCGCCGGTGGTCGATCGCAAAGAGAAGGCCGGGGTCATCGAGCAGACGTTCGGCGGGCTGCACGTGATCGCGCTGCACAGCGTGCTGCTGCTGGTTCGCAAACGCCGGGAGGCGATCTTCGACGAGATCGTGGCTCAGTACGACCTGCTCGAAGAGCGCAGCCGGGGCGCGTCCCCGCTGCGCATCGAAAGCGCACGCGAACTCGATCCCGGGGAGCTGCGCGAGCTCGTCGACAAACTCGCGCAGCGCTACAACACCACCTTCGACGTCACGCAAAGCGTCGATCCGCACCTCATCGGCGGCGTTCGCATTACGCTGGGCGACAAGCAAATCGACGGCAGCGTCGCCGGGCGACTCGATGACCTCGCGCGAATGCTGAGCTCGAACTAAAATGGCGCACACCACCGCGCCCCAAGCTGGAGGCTTCCTCAATCGATGATCAACGCTGACGAAATCGCTGGTATTCTCAAAGGGCAAATCGCCGGCTACAAGACCGGAGATACCGAATCCCAGATCGGGACCGTCATCGAGGTCGGTGACAACATCGCCCGTGTGTACGGCCTGGAATCCGTCCAGCAATCCGAACTCGTCGAGTTTGCCAACGGCGTGCAAGGGATCGCGCTCAACCTCGAAGAGGACAACGTCGGCGTCGTCATCATGGGCGACGACACCGATATCAAAGAGGGCGAGCAAGTCCGCCGGACCGGGCGCATCGCGTCGGTGCCGGTCGGCCCGGCACTGCTCGGCCGGGTCGTCAACCCCTTGGGCGTCGCAGTCGACGGCAAGGGGACGATCGAGAGCAAGAAATATCGCACGATCGAGAACACCGCGCCGTCCGTCGTCCAGCGCCAAGGCGTCAAGCAGCCGCTGCAGACCGGTATCCGCGCGATCGACGCGCTCATTCCGATCGGTCGCGGTCAGCGCGAGCTCATCATCGGCGACCGCGGCACGGGCAAGACGGCGATCGCGATCGACACGATCATCAACCAAAGAGGCCGCGGCGTTTTCTGCATCTACGTCGCCATCGGCCAGAAGAATTCGACGGTCTCCTCGCTGTTGCAAACGCTCGAAAAAGCCGGCGCCATGGAGTACACGACGATCGTCACGGTGTCGTCGGCGGAACCCGCGGCGCTCAAATACATCGCGCCGTTCGCGGGCTGCGCGATGGCCGAGGAGATGATGTACGAGGGCAAAGACGTCCTCATCATCTACGATAATCTCACCCAGCACGCGATCGCGTATCGCGAAGTCTCGCTGCTGCTGCGCCGTCCGCCAGGCCGCGAAGCCTACCCGGGCGATATTTTCTTCCTGCACTCGCGGCTGCTCGAGCGGTCGGCGAAGCTTTCGGACGAGATGGGCGGCGGTTCGCTGACCGCTTTACCGGTCATCGAAACCCAGGCCGGCGACGTGTCGGCGTACATTCCGACCAACCTCATCTCGATTACCGACGGACAAATCTATCTGCAGAGCGGCTTGTTCTTCCAAGGCATCCGCCCGGCGGTCGATGTCGGCATCTCGGTCAGCCGTGTCGGCGGTTCCGCGCAGATCAAAGCTATGCGCACGGTCGCCGGTCCGCTCAAGCTCGATCTCGCGCAATACCGCGAGCTGGCCGCGTTCGCAAAACTCGCCTCCGACCTCGATAAAAACACCCAAGCCCAGCTCACGCGCGGCGAGAAAATCACCGAAGTCCTCAAGCAGCCGCAGTTCCAGCCCCAGGCCGTCGAGGATCAGGTCATGGTTCTCTTCGCGGCAACCAAAGGTCTGTTGACGGACGTCCCGACCCCACGCCTTCAGGAATGGGTCGCCTCGTTCGTCAGCTTCATGCACGAGAAACACGGCGCCATCCCCGAAGCGATCCGCTCGACGAACCAGCTTTCCGATGACAACACCAAGGCGCTGAGCGACGCGGTCACCGAGTTCAACAAGTCCTTCTGATGAACACCGCACGTTCGGGGGGCGCGTAGCATGGCGTCCGTCAGAGATCTCCGCGACCGCATCCGCTCGCTGAAGAACACGCAGCAGATCACCAAGGCGATGAAGCAGGTCGCGGCGGCGCGCATCCGGCGCGCCGAGATGCTCCAAAAACAGTCGCGCCCGTACGCCGACGCGCTGGCCGCCATGCTGCGCGATCTCATGGCCAGCGTCTCGAGCGTCGACCACCCATTCATGAAGCCCGGCCGCGAAGGCGCCCCGATCGGCGTCATCCTCATGACCGCCGACAAGGGCCTCGCCGGCGCGTTCAACTCCAACCTCATTCGCCAAGCCGAGATTCTCGGCCGCGAAACGCCCAACGTCCAGTGGTACAGCGTCGGCATCAAGGGCCGCAACGCCCTACGTCGACAGCGCGGTCCGACCGAACAATTCTGGCCGCTCACGCAGGGCGTCATGATCGACGTCGCGCGCGAAGTCTCGCGCAAAGTCACCGACGACTTCGTCGCCGGCAGCATCTCCGGCATCACGCTCATCTCACCCAAGCTCATCTCGATGATGTCGCAAAAGCCCGAGCAGCGCGAGATCGTGCCGATCGTCCGCGAAGAGCCCGAAACGAAAGCCGACGCCCCCAAAGGCGCGGTCGAATTCGCGCCGTCGCCCGAATACGTGCTCTCGCGCCTGCTCCCCAAGTATCTCGAGTTCACGATTTATTCCGCGATGCTCGAAACCAACGCCTCATTCTTCGCCGCCCAGCTCGTGGCGATGAACAACGCATCCGACAACGCCAAAAAACTGATCGACGAACTCACGATCACCATGAACAACGCCCGCCAAGCTGCCATCACGAAAGAAATCCTCGAGATCGTGGGTGGCGCGGAGGCGTTGAGCGGATGATCGGCGGGATGGCCAGTATCCGGCGCCGGGGACGCCATCCTGGCTCCGCAAAGTTGTTTGACACCCCGGCACCGGACACTGCCACCCCGCCAATCATCGTCAAGCTGGGTGGAGCGACAGGGCGCCGCGCGTCGCTGCAACGTTCGAGCCGCCGGAGCGTCCGACTTGGTGTTAGCGAGATTTCGCATCTCGCTTCCGCAACTCGTCTCAGTCTCGAAACTCGTCTCAGTCTCGAAACTCGTCTCAGTTCCGAAACTTGTCTCATTTCCGAAACTCGTCTCAGTCCCAAAATCAAAGACAGCCTCCGTCCCGTTTTTTTTGATCGCGCCTCGCTCTGCGCGCTTCCCTGTTCGACGTTTCCGGTTTCCGGAGACGAGAGCGGGGGGAGGCGATGTTGCGATGGCGGGGTGTCAAACAACTTCGCGGAGCCCGGAGGGCGGGAGCGAAGTTTTTGCAAGTAGCATTTTGCCATGGATGGCAAAATGCGGGCGTCCCCGCCGTCGCAATGTCGCCTCCCCCCGCTCGGCCCTACGCACAAATCTCTTAGTCGAACACCCTTCTCCCGCGTCCCACGAAAGTTGATGGTTATGGCAGCTACTGGTAAGGTCGTTCAAGTGCTCGGAAATGTCGTCGATGTTGAGTTTACGATCGACACGCTGCCGAATATCAATGATGCGCTGACGCTGCACGTCGGCGGTGGCGGCGGGTTCGCGGGCAACGGCGCGCCGCATACCGATGAAGGCATCGAGCTCGGCGGTACGGCGATGCAGTCGCGCGATCTCGTGCTCGAAGTCCAGGGCGAGCTGGGGAACAACCAAGTCCGCTGTCTGGCGATGGGTTCGACCGATGGTTTGGTGCGCGGCGCGCCGGTGACGAACACGGCTTCGCCGATCAAAGTGCCGGTCGGCGAAGGCACGCTGGGGCGCATTTTCAACGTGCTGGGCAAGGCGATCGACTCGAACGATGAGGTCGTGGCGGCGGATTTTTGGCCGATTCATCGCGATGCGCCGACGTTTGCGCAGCAGGATCCGACGCCGAAGATCTTCGAGACCGGGATCAAGGTCATCGACTTGATGGCTCCCTATACGCGCGGCGGTAAAGTCGGCTTGTTCGGCGGCGCCGGGGTCGGCAAGACGGTGCTCATCCAGGAACTGATTCGTAACATCGCGCAGGTGCATAAGGGCTTTTCGGTCTTCACCGGTGTCGGCGAACGTACGCGTGAGGGCAACGACCTCTGGGTCGAAATGAAAGAGTCGGGCGTGCTCAAGCAGACGACGCTGGTGTTCGGGCAGATGGACGAACCGCCGGGCGTGCGGTTCCGCATCGCGCAGACCGGGGTGACGATGGCCGAGTATTTCCGCGACGAGAAGGGCGCGGACGTGCTGCTGTTCATCGACAACATTTTCCGCTTCATGCAAGCTGGTTCTGAGGTCTCGGCGCTTTTGGGACGCATGCCGTCGGCCGTCGGCTATCAGCCTTCGCTGGCGACCGAGATGGGGGCGCTCGAAGAGCGGATTACGTCGACGCAGAAGGGTTCGATTACCTCGGTGCAAGCGGTGTACGTGCCGGCTGACGACTATACCGATCCGGCCGTCGCCACGACGTTCGGGCATTTGGATGCGACGACCGCACTGTCGCGCGGTATTTCGGAGCGCGGAATATACCCCGCCGTCGATCCGCTGGCGTCCTCATCGCGCATTTTGGATCCGAACATCGTTGGCGCCGATCATTACCGCGTTGCGCGCGGCGTGCAAGAGACGCTGCAGCGGTATAAGGATTTGCAGGACATCATCGCGATTCTGGGCGTCGACGAGTTGTCGGACGACGACAAGGCGATCGTCGGGCGCGCGCGGCGTCTCGAGCGGTTCTTCTCGCAGCCGTTCTTCGTCGCCGAGCAATTTACCGGACGCGAGGGCAAGTACGTCAAGATCGAAGACACGATCGCCGGTTTTGCCGAGGTGTTTGACGGCTAGCTCGATCTTTTGCCGGAACAGGCGTTCTACATGGTGGGCGGGATCGTCGAGGTCAATGCCATCGCCGAAAAGATGTGCACGATGGTTTATTACGTGGCGAATACGGTT
>JBEKHC010000061.1:0-31421 GCA_050012475.1 Candidatus Velthaea sp. | reverse complement strand
AGGGAAGCTACACGTTGAGCGTGATCGTGGTCGTCGACGGGAACGGCGGCGAATGACAGCTGCCGCTGAACGTGGTCGAACCACCCAACGTCACGGTCGCGCTCACGCACAACAACCCCGTCGACGGGAGCGAAAACGTCACCTGACCGTTGGTGCCGGTGGTGACCGTCGCGATGACGCCGGTGGGCGTTTGTCCGTTGAGGCCGGTCGAAAGCGTTACGGTGATCCCGTTGAGCGGTAAGCCCGCGGCGTTCGAGACCGTAACGGCCGTCGACGACGGATTGGTCGGCGTGGCCGGCGAGCTCGAGCCGCCGCATCCTGCCGCCGCGAAGGCCAGCAGCACGATGCCCAGCGCGAGTCCGGCCCGCGACCGTAGCGACCGCCACATCGTGCGCTACGTTTTTGCCGGCGCGGTGTCGGAGATCGGCGCCGAATCATACGTCACGGCCGAGGCGGCGGGAGGCCTTGCCGATGCCGGGGCGGCTTCCGGCGCGGGCGCACTGCTCAGCGCAGCCTGCAACCGCGCCTGCGCCTCAGCGGTCAGCGACGACTGCACGATCGTTCCGCCGTAGCCGCGGATCGCGTCGAGGACTTTGTCCGGCGTTGCTTTCTCGACGATGAGGACCGCTGCCGACTTGCCCGGCGGCAACTTGTCGGCCAGGATCTCGATGAAGCGCTGATCGATGCCGAGTTCGGCGAGTTTTCCCGAAAGCGCGCCGCCGGCGGCTCCGATCGCGGCACCGACGAACGGCATCAGAAAGAGAAAGCCCACGAGCAGTCCCCAGAACGTTCCTCCCAGCAAACCCGCACCGACGACGTTGACCGCCGGCTTCACGTTGTATCGCCCGTCGGTCGAACGCGTGATGACCGCAGCGTCCTGAAGCTGCACGACATATTGGCTTTCAAGGGTCGCGACTTCCGCCATTAATTTTTCCGCCGCGCTCTCGTTATCGAACGCGATGATCACAAGCTCCGCCACGATCGTTCTCCCAAAAATAGATGGTCCGACTCTGCGGGCCGATGAACGTTAAGAAGAATGTTGGTAACCGGAACTGCTCCTTAGCCGCCCGCTCGTATCCGCCTGCAACGTGGAACGAGCCGAAGGAATGCCTCAGCAGTACAGCGCTTGGCGGCTCGAACCTTGCGCTGCCCGCTACCCTCCCCGCGATACCGTTTCTCCGCGGCGGTTCAGTACCAACCGTCGACGAGCAGCAGCAGTTGCGTGGCTAGTTTATCGCCGGCGGCGTCGGTTAGCGCCGCCCGCAGGCTCCGGTCGAAGGCCGCGTTGCGCGTCCGCTTCGCTTCGATCAGCCGTTCGATTTCATCCCGGTCGAGATGTGCGGCGATCTCTTCGTTGACGCGGGCGCGCAACGCCGCCGCTTCGCTGCGCGCAGCATCGGTGGCGCTCGAACGTCGGACGCTATCGCCGTGTGAACCCGGCAGCTGCGGAGCGTAGGTGTCGAGCGGATCGAAATCGCCGCAGCCGACCGTGCTCCGAACCCGCGCACGAATCTGGGCGACCTGCTGGCGGAATTCCGCCAGGGCCGTCAGCACCGCACGCGCCTTGCCGGAGGGCAGCATCGCGCCGATCGCCGTGCGATAGGCCGCGTCGGCTTCATCGAACGCGGCAACGGTCGCCGCGAACGGTTCGCCGGGCTGCGCGCAAAGCGTACCCGCCCGCCCTTGCCCGGCGCGCGCAGCCAACGCCCGGCGCAGGTCGTCCGACGATTCGATGCCGCTCGCCGGACGACGATCCACGCTAATCGCTCAGGTTCCCGAACAAACCGCGATTGTAGTCGTTGACGGCTTGGCGCAGCTCCCCTTCGGTATTCATCACGAACGGACCGTATTGCGCGACCGGTTCGTCGATTGGTTCGCCGCTGAGCACCATGAGGTGGACGTCGCCGCTCGTCGCTTCAAGGACGATATGCTCGCCGTGATGGCCGAACAGGACGAAATCGTTCGCTGCCGCGTTTCGCTCGCCGTTGACGGCGATCTCGCCCTTCATCACCAGCACCGCGGTATTATGATGCGCAGGAAAATCGAGTTCCAATCGACCGTTCGCGTTGAGCCGCGCGTCGTACATGTCGATCGGCGTGAAGGTTCGCGCCGCACCCTTGACGCCGGCGTACTCGCCGGCAATCACCCGCACCATACCGCCGTCGCCGGGCAACGCAGCGACACCAATCGCGTCCCGCTCTAAGAGCTGGTAACCCGGCTCGGTCATCTTGTCGGCAGCGGGCAGATTCACCCAAATCTGCGCAAGGTGCAGTCGCCCGCCGGAGCGCGCGAAACGCTCCTCGTGATACTCGCGGTGGAGAATTCCCGCGCCGGCCGTCATCCACTGAACGTCACCCGGCCCGATGGCTCCGCCCGCACCCGTGCTGTCATGATGCGCGACACTGCCTTCAAAAGCGACCGTCACCGTCTCGAACCCGCGATGAGGATGCGGGCCCACGCCGCGCCGCAAATTCGTCGTCGGCGGATACACGAACGGTTCGTGATAATCGAGCAGCACGAACGGGCTGAGCTTGCGCACGAGTTCGGCGTGCCGCCCGAAGTAGCCCAACACGCGAAAACCGTCGCCGACCCAATGAACGGGCGGCGGCGTGTAGATGGTATCAATCGTGCGCGCCGTACGCGCGGCGGTGGATTCGATCGTGGAGACGGACATGTTCGCTTCAACCCGCCCCGCGAAACAAAGGATTCGGCACCACCGACCACCGAGCAAGCGCGCTCGGCGCGTCCAGCCCCGAGGGCTGCGTCGGCCCGTTCGCCAACGAAGCGCATCGTGAACTGGGCAATCGATGAACTCGTCGGCAACGCCATCGCGCGTGAAGCCGATTTTGAAGGCTTGCGGGCAGTCATCCCCGCGAAACACGTCGCGATCGTGACCTGCATGGACTCGCGTATCGATCTCTTTCGGATTTTCGGGCTGGATTCGGGCGAAGCACACATCTTGCGCAACGCGGGCGGCCTCGTCACGCAGGATATGCTGCGCTCGCTCGTGCTTTCTCAGCGGCTGCTCCAAACGCGTGAAATCATCTTGATGCACCACACGAATTGCGGGCTGCACGGAGCGGATGAGCCGGCGCTGCGCGCCGCCATCAGCGCCGATACCGGTCAGCTGCCGCCCTACGGGTTCGGCGCATTCAACGACATCGACGCCGCGGTGAGCAGCGCGATCGTGCGCGTGCGCGAGCATCCGTTTCTCCCGCATCGCGACCGCGTCCGCGGCTTCATCTACGAAGTCGAATCCGGCCACCTGCGCGAAGTTCACGTCCAGCCGGTTTCGCCCTAAGGATGCTCTGATTTCGCCCTGGCGAGGAGCATAGCGGCGAAGTTTGCTCGAGCAAATGAGGCGCGTAACGACGACGTCCAGGGCTAAATCAGAGCATCGCTGGATCGGGCGCCTGCGCGAAAGCCGCCGAGCAGGACGATCCACGGTTCGATGCTGACGGTCCTCAACAGGTGCATCGGCGTCCACGGATCTTCAGCCAGGCGCGTTTCGATCGCGTCGCTATCGGGTGCGCTCACAACGTGCATCACGCGCGCGGCGGCATCTTCGTCACCGAGCGGACCGCCGGCAAGCATGAAGCCTTCCGCGACGAGCGCATCCATGAACGCGGCGTGCGCCTCCCATTCCGCCTGACGGCGCATTGGTACCGACCAGTTCCAGCCCGAACTCCGTTCCCGAACGACGACAAAGTACGACATCGGCTCCTCCAGCACTTGAAACGTCAGGACCGCGCGCCGATTGACTACTTCGATCCTTCCCCATTTCCCTCAGCACACGATGAGCTTCCGCGTCCGTTACCTGCGGCGGAAACGGCTGTTGAGAAAGGGAGCGCTTCTCACGTGAAAGAGATGCGAGCTTGTAGGTACGGTAGCTGGCGGCTGTGGCTCAATCGCTTTCATGTTGCGAGCGTCGGGCGAACGAAGACCGCGCAGAGCCGATCCGACGATAACTCGCACAGAAAGGCCCGTGTGTGCTAATCGCCTCGGCTGACCGGTGAGCGCTCGACCGATTCCGAGTTCTCGCGCTGCGTAGCCGCTAACGTAGTCGAAGGAGCAACCCGCGCGCATAGAACATACACCTCACACGAATAGTATCCAATCCGAATGACGACTGCATTCGGATTGGGCGTTGTTGTTTCTCCGCCGGCCCGCGTCGACATCCGCTCCCTGCTTGGAGGCTCGAAAATGCGTTACTTTCGTTGCAGCCCTGGGTTCACGTTGCTGCGGCCGCGCAGCGCCATCGCTTTGCTGGCAGGCTTCCTGCTCGTCGCCGCTCCGGCGGGAGCCTGGGCGGTTGATCCGACGCCACCGCAATTGACGGCCGACTACATCTTCTCACCCAGCATCCTCATCCAGCACGACAGCTACAACCTCGTCTACGAGATGCGGCTGACGAATTACGCGCCGAACGCGTCGACGCTCGAATCGATCGACGCGATCGCGGGTTCGAATGTCTTTTCATACAGCGGCACAGCGTTGAGAAATCTGCTCAAACCCGTTGGCCAGCCGGTGTTCGTCGGCACGAATACGATCGTCGAGCCCGGCCAAACGCTCGTCGTGTACTTCACCTTGGCCTTCAGCGCGCCGGCTCAGATCCCGAGCCAGATTGTGCATGTGCTGCACGTGCTGTCCGCTGACGGCAGCCTTCACACGCTGCAAGTTCCCGCGATCGCGGTGAATCCGGCCTTGCCTCCGATCGTAGCGCCGCCGCTGCGCGGCTCCAATTGGCTGGCAGGCGATGCGTCTCACAACGGAGCCCCTTTCGACGACGTCGACGGAACCATCGACGCAGCGCACCGGCGCACCGTTCTCTCGAATTTCGGCCAAGCATTTCTGGCCCAGCGCTACGCCATCGATTACCTCAAGTATAAGATCGTCAACGGTCGGGGCGAAACGTTTGCCGGACCGGCCAGCCAGAATTCCAGTTATTTCTGCTACGGCGAATCCATCTACAACGTCGCGCCCGGGCGCGTCATCGAAGTCTACGACGAATTGCTCGACAACATCCCGCATCAAAAGCCGGCCTACGCGCTCAACTTCGTCAATGCGGGCGGCAACCACGTGATCGTCGACATCGGCAACGGACACTACGCCTTCTACGCGCACATGAAGCCGCATTCGATGCCGCCGGCGATCAAGGTCGGCGCGTTCGTCAGCGCTGGTCAGGTGCTGGGCCAGGTCGGCAACACCGGGTCTTCAACCGAGCCGCATTTGCATTTTCACATCGTGAACGGACCGTCGTTCCTAGCCGCGCAAGGTATCCCGTATGAAATGAACGCGTTTTCTGCCGGTACGACCGCGGTGGTGCATACGGACCCGGATGGAACGCTCTCTTTCACCGGCTTCACGCCGCTCGCGCCGCGCACCGACGACTACCCGCAAGACGACGCGCCGGTGAGTTTCTAGTGAAACACGGGAATCGTTGGATCGAGGAACCGGGCCCCGCCTGAGCAAACCCCACGCGGCGAGTGCCAACACATGACAACGGTGAACCCGTTTGCCTCAACAGCGCCGTCGTCGCGCGACTTTCCGTGTTTCCGTTCAAATCGTTGCCCGGTGCGGACGTTTCGGCCGCGACACTGACGCACCGGGGCGGCTTCCGGCGCGACCGTGAATTCGCGCTCTTCGATGAGAGCGGCACCTGCGTCAACGGCAAACGCAATCCTGGCGTCCATGCTTTGCGCGTCCGGTACGACGAGGGCTTGAGCAGCGCAGCATTCACCAGCGCGCTCACGGGGGAGCGCTTTGTCTACGATCTCGAAGCGAGCCCGCGCAAACTCGAGGCATGGCTCGAGCGGCACTTCGGGCAGCGAATCGGCGTGCGGCGCGAAAGTAACGGCGGATTTCCGGACGACACGGATGCCCCCGGTCCGACGATCGTCTCGACCGCGTCGCTGGCCGCGATCGCGACCTGGTTTCCCGGATTGGACATCAACGGCATGCGTGCGCGGCTGCGTACGAACGTCGAGATCGGCGGCGTTCCGCCATTCTGGGAGGACCATCTGTTCGCGAAGGCCGGGATGGGCGTGCCGTTTTGCGTGGGTGAGGCTTGGCTCGAAGGCACGAATCCGTGTCAGCGCTGCGTGGTTCCGACACGCGATCCCGACTCCGGCCAGCCCATCGCGGGGTTCGCCAAGCGCGTCGCCGAGCAGCGCGCGGCGACGCTGCCGGCGTGGGCCCAACGCACCCGTTTCGATCATTTCTATCGCCTTGCGGTGAACACGCGCCCCGCAGCGTCGCAAGCCGGACGCATGATCCACGTCGGCGACTCGGTTACCGTTCGCGTCGGCGACGGCTCGCCGCTCCAAACCGCGTCGAACGACAATCGAGAAAATCAAACGGCTCGCCCTACGATATCGTAGAGCGAGCCGCGGGAGCTTCGCCTGACCCGCCGGAGCGGTTAGCGAATTAGGTCTTGCGGAACGGCTCCGCGCCGTTGTGGTGCGCGTCATCCGCCTCGGGGTGATCGACGATCGATTCGCGATCGACCGCTTCGGCAGCCGGGTGGAAGCGACTCCCGTCGCGTCGGGCGAATTCCTCGTACGATCGATAGCGCTCGGTCGCAACGGCCTGCGCCATTTCGACGAGCTCCGCCGCTTCTTCGGGCCTTGCTACCGACAACGACTTGTAGCGCAACTCGTTGTAGGCGTACTCCTTGAGCGTGATCGTCGGCCGCGGCGAATCGAGTTGGAACGGATTGGCGCCAACCGTCCGCCGTGCGGGGTTGAAGCGGATCAGCGGCCAGTGTCCACTGGCGACCGCGAGATCCTGTTGGCGCATGCCCAACCGCATGTCGATGCCCTGCGCGATGCAGTGGCTGTACGCGAGGATGAGCGACGGGCCATCGTACGCCTCGGCTTCGCGGAACGCATCGAGCGTTTGCTGCGAGTTCGCGCCGAGAGCGACGGTTGCGACGTAGACATTCCCGTAGGCGATCGCCTGCATCGCCAGATCCTTGCGTGCGGTTCGTTTGCCCGCCGCAGCGAATTTGGCGACCGCACCCAGCGGCGTCGCTTTCGACGATTGACCGCCGGTGTTGGAGTACACTTCGGTGTCGAGCACCAGGACGTTGACGTTGCGCCCCGACGCCAGCACGTGGTCGAGACCACCGTAGCCGATGTCGTAGGCCCAACCGTCACCGCCGATGAGCCAGACGCTCCGGCGCACGAGATGGTCGACGACCGAGAGCAGATCGCGGGCGCGCTCATCATCGAGCAGGAGCAGTTTGACTTTCAGTTCCGCGACCCGAACGCGCTGCGCGCGAATCTCCGACTCGCGAATCTGCGGCGCCTTGATGATCTCATCGACCAAATCCTGGCCGACCTCGGGCGCCAGTTTGCGCAGCAATGAGTGGGCGAGATCGACGTGTTCGTCGGCAGCGAGCCGGAAACCGAGCCCGAACTCTGCATTGTCCTCGAAGAGCGAGTTGGACCAAGCCGGACCGCGGCCCTCGGCATCCTTCGTCCAGGGCGTCACCGGCAGGTTTCCGCCGTAGATCGACGAGCAGCCCGTGGCGTTGGCGATTTGGAGCCGGTCGCCGAAGAGTTGCGAGAGCAGTTTGATGTACGGCGTCTCGCCGCAACCCGCGCACGCGCCCGGGAACTCGAAGAGCGGCTGGAGGAATTGGACGCCGCGCACGTTGGCGAAGTCGACGCGGGCGCGGTCGTTCATCGGCAAGCTCTCGAAGAACTTGATGTTGGTGCGGCCGGGCTCGATGAGCGGCAGCTTGTCGGCGAGGTTGATCGCGCGGCGGTTGATGTCGAACGGATCGACGGCCGGGCAGGCCTCAACGCACAGGCCGCAACTCGTGCAGTCCTCGAGGTAGAACTCCATGCTGAAGCGCACTTCGGGGAATCCGCGCACGTTGATCGGCGCAGACTTGAACCCTTGGGGCGCCTTCTCGAGCTGTTCTTCGTTATAGTATTTGGCCCGGATGACGCTGTGCGGGCAAACGAAACTGCATTGTCCGCATTGGATGCACGTATCGGCTTCCCAGACCGGAACGTCGTCGCCGACATTCCGCTTCTCGAAGGCGCTCGTGCCCGAGAGGAACGTTCCGTCGACGGGCATTTTGCTAACCGGGATTTCGTCGCCGTAGCCTTCCATCATCCGCGCCGTCACGTCTTGGACGAACTGCGGGGCATCCGCGGGGACGATCAACGGACGATCGAACGTGCTCGTGACGCTGGCGGGAACTTTCACCTCGAAGAGGTTGGCCAGCGTTCCGTCGACGGCCGCGTAGTTCTGCTGGACGACAGCGTCGCCCTTACGCGAATACGTCTTGCGGATCGATTCCTTGATGTGGTGGATCGCCTCGTCGCGCGGCAGCACGCCCGAGATCGCGAAGAAGCAGGTTTGCAGAATGGTATTCGTGCGGGCGCCCAGGCCGACGTCGCGCGCCACTTTCGAGGCGTCGATGACGTAGAAGCGCAGTTTCTTGTCGATGATCGGCTGCTGCACGGCGCGCGGCAGATGGTCCCAGACTTCGTCCGGCCCGAAGGGGCTGTTCAAGAGGAAGACGGCGCCGGGCGCGGCCAGCCGCAGCACGTCGGCACGGGCGATGAACCCGAATTGATGACACGCGACGAAACTCGCCGAGGAGATCAAAAACGGTGCCCGGATCGGCTCGGGACCGAAGCGCAGATGCGAGATCGTTTGCGCACCCGATTTGTGCGAGTCGTAGACGAAGTAGCCCTGCGCGTACAAGCCGGCGTCCTGGGCGATGATCTTGACACTGTTCTTATTCGCACCGACCGTTCCGTCGGCGCCCAAACCGTAGAAGACGCAGCGCGTGACTTTTTCGGTTTCGATCGTGTAGTTGAGATCGATCGCCAAGCTGGTGTGCGACACGTCGTCGTTGATGCCGACCGTGAAGCTGTTCTTGGGCTCGGGCTTTTTGATCTCGTCCAAGACGGCCTTGACCATCGCGGGCGTGAAGTCTTTGGACGAAATGCCGTAGCGGCCGCCGATCACGCGCGGCATGAGCACGCGTTCGTTGCGCGCAACGCTCTGCGCGAGCGTCGTCGTGACGTCGAGATACAGCGGTTCGCCGGCCGAACCCGGCTCTTTGGTTTCCTCGAGCACGGCGACGGCGCGCACCGATTGCGGGATCGCGGCCAAGAAGTCCTTGGCCGAGAACGGCCGGTACAGGCGAACTTGCAGCACGCCGACTTTTTCGCCCGCTTCGGTGAGCGCCTTGACGGTCGTGCGCGCGGTCTCGGCGCCCGAGCCCATGAGGATGACGATCCGTTCGGCATCCGGCGCGCCTTCGTACTCGAAGAGACTGTATTGGCGGCCGGTCAGCTTGGCGAAGCGATCCATTGCTGCTTGCACGATCGCTGGGGTCTCCGTGTAGTAGTTATTGCCCGCTTCGCGTGCCTGGAAGTACGTGTCCGGATTGTGTGCCGTGCCGCGGATGAACGGATGTTCGGGATTGAGCGCGCGCTCGCGATGCGCGCGCACGAGATTGTCGTCGATCATCGCGCGGATGACGTCGTCGGGCATCAGATCGAGGGTATTGAGTTCGTGCGAGGTGCGGAAGCCGTCGAAGAAGTGAAGGAAGGGGACGCGCGACTCGAGCGTCGCCGTGTGCGCGATCAGCGCCGCATCGTGTGCTTCTTGGACGTTCGCCGACGACAGCAGGGCAAAACCCGTGCCGCGCACGGCCATCACGTCGGAGTGATCGCCGAAGATCGACAGGGCCGACGTCGCCAGCGCGCGGGCCGCGACATGGAAGACGCACGGCGTGAGTTCGCCGGCGATCTTGAACATGTTGGGGATCATCAACATGAGGCCTTGCGACGCCGTAAAGGTCGTCGTGAGTGCGCCGGACTGCAGCGCACCGTGCAGCACACCTGCCGCGCCGCCTTCGCTTTGCATCTCCTGGACGACCGGCAACCGGCCCCAGATGTTTTTGACGCCCTGCGACACCCATTCGTCCGCAAGCTCGGCCATCGTCGACGACGGCGTGATCGGGTAGATCGCACAGATCTCGCTGACCCGATAGGCGACGTGTGCGACGCCGGTGTTACCGTCCATCGTTACGCGATTACTCATGATACCGGCTCCTTGATCATTTCGATGGCGTGGCACGGACAAACGCCGAAACACGTTGCGCAGCCCGTGCACAGTTTGAAGTCGACGTCGTAGCCCTTTCCTTTGCCGAGCTTGACGATGGCATCTTCGGGACACGCGGCAAAACAGTTGTCGCACTCGAAGCAATTGCCGCACGACAAGCACCGCTGAGCTTCGCGCAGCGCCTGATGCTCGGTCAAACCGGCAACCACTTCATCGAAGCCGGCCGTCCGAACGTCGACCGCCAATTCACGCTGCGCGGACGCCAGCACGTCGCTGAAGATCGGCAGATTGAGCTGGTGAAAAGCGACCGTCGGATGCTTGGGCGGCGCTTCATACGCTAGGCCGCGCAGCCACGTATCGATGTTGCGAGCGGCCTTCTTCCCGTGGCCCGTGGCGATCGTCACCGTGCGCTGGCTAGGCACCATGTCGCCGCCGGCAAAGATTCCCGCGCGACCGGTCATCATGTTGGGCGCGACGATGACGGTTCCGTCTTTCTGAAACTCGATCTCGGGAATGGTCTTGAGGAAGCCGCTCTCGGCGTCTTGACCGAGCGCGAGCACGACCGCGTCGGCTTGCAGCGTCTCGAACTGTCCGGTGGGCTGCGGCCAGCCCTTTTCGTCGAGTTCCATGACTTCGACGGTGAGATCGGCGCCGTCGATCTGTTTGATCGACGTCAGCCATTTGATTTTCACGCCTTCGGACAATGCCTCGTCGGCCTCGAATTCATGTGCCGGCATGTGGGCGCGGTCGCGGCGGTAGACGATGAGCGCTTCGGTCGCGCCCAGGCGTTTCGCCGTTCGCGCGGCGTCCATCGCGGTGTTTCCGCCGCCGTAAATGACCACGCGGCGGCCGAGCACCGGCGCGTCGCCGGTCTCGACGTCGCGCAAAAGCTTGACCGCGTCGAGCATCTTGACCGCGTCGCGGGCCGGTATATCGACATGTTTGGACAGATGCGCGCCGATGGCGATGAACACGGCATCGAATTTACCGGCCGTCATCTCCTCGAGCACGTTCTCAACCTTTTTGTTGAGGACGATTTTCACGCCCAGGTCCTCGATGCGTTTGATCTCCGCCATCAGGTCGGCGCGCGGCAGCCGGTACGCAGGGATGCCGAAGTGGAGCATCCCGCCGGGCAACGGGCCGGCCTCGAAGACTTCGACCTGATGCCCCATGCGGGTGAGATGATATGCTGCGGAGAGGCCGCTGGGGCCGGCGCCCACGACGAGGACGCGTTTCCCGCTCGGCGGCGCGGTGACGGGAACCCGCCAGCCTTCACGCAGCGCCATGTCGCCCAGGAAACGCTCGACGGCGTGGATGCTGACCGCCCCGTCGAATTCGGCGCGGTTGCAGCTCGTCTCGCACGGATGGTAGCACACGCGACCATGCACGGCGGGCATCGGATTGTCCGTCACCAGCCGCTCCCAGGCCGCTTTGAAGTCACCGGCCTGCGCGAACGCGAGCCAGCCTTGAATGTCTTCGCCGGCGGGGCAGGCGACGTTGCACGGCGGGAGATGCTCCAGATACACCGGACGCTGCACGCGTACCGGGCCCGCCCCTTTTTCGCTGGTAAGATCGACGATCGGGGTGATGTCTAGCTCGTGCTCGATCATGATTTATTCCTCAGCTGGCGTGAGCGCCGCCGACGCGGGCGATGGCTGATGCGCGGTTCGTGTTCGGCGGCTCGGGGCGGGTGTATCGGCATACATTACAACTCTCAGGTGATCTCTCAAAATGGTCCGCTTGGTCGCACTGTTCCTTTGGATGCGTGCGCGCGCCTCGGGCGACGTACCGGGGCGTCATATCGGGTGACAAAAAAATTCGCCGTGCAACGGCGCAAAGTTCGCGAGACGAAGGTCAGAAATGTCAGCCGGCCGCGGTCGACGGTTATATCGGGTTCCGACTCACTAGGCGCCGAAGCGCTTCGGCGATCGAACGGGACTGCGTGTTCCAACCTTAAATCGTTTCTACGTCCGGCTGCGTGCCGCGTTCATAAGGACAGGCGACAGATGTGCGGTAAATTGAGAATCAAACTGCGGAGACGCAAATATTCGCCACGATGAAATGACGGCCGTTACGACGCGTGGTTTCTCGACCGGTGATTGATGCCCCTGTACCTCACGCAGCCGTACGCGCGTTTTGAGGAATGACAACGCACCTTGTGCGGTGATTCACATGCAGCGCCGCGTCTTCATGAACTCTTCTCAACTTCATCATATCCGCCGATTAACGTTCCGTTGTGCATTTGCTTAAGGTTATGAGTAAATGCTTGGTGCGCTTAACGGCATCGTGATCGAAGCGTTCGCGTTTCACGCCGATATCGCTCGCAGACATCGGCAAAGACGTGGAGGGGGCGCCGCCTCGAGGGCCGCGTTGCGCTGCATGCGCGAAGCGGCCTCGAGGTTCGCGACGGCGAGCCGGAACGAGCAAGCGACCCCATTGCAGGCAGGGTCGTGCCGGGATCGACGTTTAGCGGGCGCCGCCACGACGCGGCGCGTCGTCTCGAATCCGCGCCGAAGGTCGCGCCGCAGTCGTTCGGCGCAGTTGCCCGGTTTGAAGTCCGTCGCCCGCCCAGGCGCGAATGAAGCCGGATGGGGAAGTCCTTTTCGGCGCTCGAGCCCGCGCATCGCGAATTCATCGCTCGTCAGCGCATCTTCTTTATCGCCTCGGCGGCCGCGGGCGCTCGCATCAATGTCTCGCCCAAGCCGACCGCGGCGCTGCGCATCCTCGGCGCGAACGCCGTCGCGTATCTCGACCTCACCGGCAGCGGCAACGAAACCGCCGCGCATCTCTGCGCCGACGGGCGCCTCACCCTGATGTTCTGCGCGTTCGACGGACCGCCGTTGATCCTTCGACTGTACGGCGCCGGCCGCGTCGTGCTGCGCGACGACCCGCGTTACGACGCATTGTTGGCCGAGCATTTCGGCGGCGCCGAACCGCCCGGAGCCCGGCAGCTGATCGTGCTCGACGTCGAGCGCGTGCAAACGTCGTGCGGCTTCGGCGTTCCGTGCTTCGCGTATACGGGCGAACGCGATACGCTGCAGCGCTGGGCCGCGACCAAAGGCGAAGCCGGGCTGCGCGCCTATCGGCGCGAGAAGAACGCGCGCAGCATCGACGGCCTTCCGACCGGCTTCCGCGAGCGCCCAGAGCCGCTCAGGATTCGCTGAGCGCCATCATCTCCGCGGAATAGCGCGCGCCGCTGGCCAGCGCCGCGACGCCGTCGAGGTCGGCGAGATCGTCCGTGTCGAGGTGCACGTCCTGCGCGCGCAGGTTTTCCTCGAGATACGTGCGCCGCTTCGTGCCGGGGATGGGAACCAGGTCGTCGCCCTGGGCAAGCACCCACGCGAGCGCGATTTGAGCAGGCGTCGCGGCGTACTTGCCGGCGACGCGCTTGACGACGGCGACGACGCGCCCGTTGGCTTCGGCATTCGCCTCATCGAAGCGCGGAACGGTGCGCCGCCAATCGTCCCCTTCGAGTTCGCTCGAATTCGCGAACGCTCCGGTGAGAAAGCCGCGCCCCAGCGGACTATAGGGAACGAAGCCGATGCCCAGTTCCCGCAACACCGGAAAAACCCTGACTTCGACGCCGCGTTCCCACAGCGAGTATTCGGTTTGCAGCGCGCTGATCGGATGCACCGCGTTCGCCCGGGTCAGCGTTTCCGGCCCGACCTCGGACAACCCCAGATAGCGAACCTTCCCCGCTTGCACCAGCTCCTTCATCGCGCCGACCGTTTCTTCGATCGGCACGCCCGGATCGCGGCGATGCTGGTAGTAGAGATCGATGACGTCGATGCCCAGCCGCTGCAGCGACTCGTCGGCGACTTTTTTGACGTTGGCCGGCGTGCCGTCGACGCCGCGCGGCTGATTCGCGCCCAAGCGGAAGCCGAATTTGGTCGCGATCACAACACCTTCGCGCCGGCCTTTGATCGCTTGGCCGACGAGGCGTTCGTTGGTGTAGGGGCCGTAGACCTCCGCCGTGTCGAGCAGCGTCACGCCGAGTTCGAGTGCGCGGTGGATCGTCGCGATCGATTCCGGGTCGTTGGGCGTGCCGTAGGCGAAACTCATGCCCATGCAGCCGAGCCCGATCGCGCCGACTTTGAGCCCCTGGGTTCCAAGCGTTCGCGTTTGCATGGCGTCATCGTACCGCAGGCCGCAAAACCGAACCAGGGAGAAATCGCGGCGCGTTTTGGACCGCTCGCTTGTCCCGGCGCCCGCGGCCGGGGCTCCGTGCGGACGCCGGCGACAGCCGCGGTGCCGCGGCGGAATTTCCAACGCGTGTGTGGCATACCGACGCTAGGTCGATGGCTGCACACAAAAACGATAAAACAGCAAGCGCCGACGAGTCGGCTGGATCGCCGGCTCGCTTTTCGCGCAAAGAGTACGAGAAAGAACTGCGGCGCTTGCAGATCGAACTCTTGCGGTTCGAGGAGTGGGTGCGGCACCAGGGCTTGCGGGTCGTCGTCATCTTCGAAGGGCGCGACACGGCGGGCAAGGGCGGAATGATCAAACGCATCACCGCGATGCTCAATCCGCGCCTGTGTCACGTCGCGGCTTTGCCCGCTCCGACCGAACGCGAACGCACCCAGTGGTATTTTCAACGGTATGTCGCGCACTTGCCGTCGGCGGGTGAAATGGTGCTCTTCGACCGCAGCTGGTACAACCGCGCCGGCGTGGAGCACGTCATGGGCTTCTGCACCGACGACGAATACGAAGAGTTCATGCGCACCTGTCCGCAGTTCGAGCGCATGTTGATTCGCTCGGGAATCATCTTGATCAAGTATTGGCTGTCGGTCAGCGATGAGGAACAAGAGCGGCGGTTCCAGTCGCGGATCAACGATCCGCGCAAGCGCTGGAAACTCAGCCCGATGGATCTCCAGGCTCGCGCGCGCTGGGTCGATTACTCCGAGGCCAAAGACCAGATGTTCTCCTATACCGATATCAAAGAATCGCCGTGGTACGTGGTCGAGACCGACAACAAGAAAAGCGCGCACCTCAATTTGATCCGGCACCTGCTGTCGCTCATTCCGTACGAGTCGGTACCGCACGAGCACATCGAAGTTCCGGTGCGTCAGAAGCGGGCCTACGAACGTCCGCCCAAAGCACTGCAAACGATGGTGCCGATCGCTTACGAGGTGGAGTGATGCGCGTCAGTGACTTGCCGATCAGCCCGCTGCTCTCAGTCGAGCCGGAAGCCACGCTTGCCGACGTTGCGCGCCGCATGCGCCTCGAAGACTGCGGATCGGCTGCGGTCATGAGCGGAAACCGCCTGCTCGGCATCATCACCGAGCGCGACCTCGTTCAGGCCATCGCTGACGGCATCGATCCGCGGAAAACGACGGCCGGCCTCACCATGTCGGCAGATCCGATGACCGTCAGCCCTGACGACGACGTCGCGGTCGTCGCGATGCGCATGATCGCCTTGGGCATCCGCCATCTGCCGGTCCTGGAAGCGAACGGCAACCCAATCGGAATGCTCTCAGCGCGCACGCTCACCGCAGCCCTCGAGAGCCCGCGCAACGCCGCCGCAAAGGACGCGAACTAACGCTGCCTCACTGCGCGCAGTGCTTGAGCGCTTCGCAATCGTAGTAGTAATAATAGTTTTCGGCGATGCGCCGAACTTGCTTGTCCTTCGCGGTATTTTTGATCTCGGCAAACGTGGCGACGGACTCCTCGATGAATCCCCTGGTGCTGCTCATCTTGACTTGAGCGGCGCCGACGGCTTGGCGAATCTCAGCCATGGCGTCTTGCAGCTCGTCGCGCTCCATTTCCGCGCCCGACGTCAAGCGCATCATCCGCAAATGCAGCTTGACGCGCGTCTTGACGCACTCGCGGTACAGCTTGTCGCCTTGGAGCCCGCTGCCCACGTCAAGACACGGCGGAACCACGGCCGGCTCGGGGCGAGCGGTCGCCGCCACGAACGCAACCGGCGCGGCCGCCTCAGCCGTGGCGGGGTTCGTACGCGATCGGAAGTTGTAGACGATTAACAGCAGGAGAGCAAAGCCCAAAACAAATCCGGCTCCGGCGACGACGCCGCGCACCACATTGCTGCGCCAGAGCCGATACCGCGCCGCAATCGGACCCGCCGGCATCGCTTGGAGCGGCGGATCGGCGGTAATCTCAGGTTCGCGGACGAAAACCGGCGGTTCCGCGGGCACGGGCGCCGCGGGCCCGGCCGAGGTCGACGGCGACGGCGATGAATGGGGCACCAGACTGAACCCCAAGCGCGCATTGTACGCTTTGCGCCGTTCGGGGTCGCTCAAGACGCTATACGCACCGATCACGGCGAGCGCGAGTTCGGGCGCCGCCCCGCTTTGGTCGACGTCGGGGTGGCAGGTCTTGATGACCGCGTAGTAGGCGGCCTTGATTTCTTGCGGGTCGGACGCAGGGTCGACGCCGAGAACTTCGTACAGCGAAATCTCGTGCGGCACTAGGCGCTGCCGCTCCGTGCGTGAAGCCTCGGGTTTCGCTGCATGGTCTCCTCAATCTAGAGCCGGACCGTCCGCTTGTCAATTTTGCCGTGCAATCCCGGCGGTCGCTGGTGAAGGGTCGCCGAGGGGGCTCACCGGCGGCTGCGAAAAGGTGCTGCTCGGCCGGCGTGGCAGCGAGCGGCTTGCGCTCGCCGTCCGTCAATGAAAACGAATTCGCTGCCGCCCCAGATCGTTCGGTGGAAGCAGGAGCAAACGATGACGCTGCACGGCAAGACGTTGTTCATCTCGGGGGCGAGCCGTGGCATCGGCCTAGCCATCGCCGTGCGGGCCGCGCGAGACGGCGCAAACGTCGCCATTGCCGCCAAGACGGCGGAACCGCACCCGAAATTGCCCGGCACCATCCACACCGCCGCAGCGGAGATCACTGCGGCCGGCGGCAATGCGCTGCCGCTGGTCTGCGATATCCGCAGCGAGGAAGACGTGCGCAGCGCGGTCGACCGAACGGTCGCGGCCTTCGGCGGCATCGACATCTGCATCAACAACGCCAGCGCGATCGCGCTCACGGGCACGCTGCAGACGGACATGAAGCGCTACGACTTGATGAACGGGGTGAACGCACGCGGGACCTTTCTCTGTTCGAAGCTGACGCTGCCGTACTTGTTGCGGGCAGACAATCCGCACATCCTCAATATCGCGCCGCCGCTCGATCTCGATCCCCGGTGGTTCGCCGGTCATACCGCCTATACGATCGCAAAATACGGCATGAGCTTGTGCACGCTGGGCATGGCGGCCGAGTTCCGCGCGCAAGGCGTTGCGGTCAACTCGTTGTGGCCGCTCACGACGATCGACACCGCCGCGATCCGCTTCGCCTTGGGCGGATCGCCGATGGCGCAGCGCAGCCGTGCGCCGGAGATCATGGCCGACGCCGCTTATGCCGTCATGCGCCGGCCGGCACGAACCTGCACGGGAAATTTCTTCATCGACGAAGAGGTCTTGCGCGACGAAGGCGTGACCGACTTTTCACCGTACGCCGCGGGCGCCGGCGACGAACCCCTCAACGCCGATTTCTTCATCCCCGACGCAGTCTTCGAGCGCTCACCGACCCGCGTCGTGCACGGCTTCTAATCTAACGCGCTTCGAGCGCCGCGACGAAGCGCTCGAGTTCGGCAGTGACCGCGGCTTCGCGGTCGAGTTGCAGGTAGTGACCCCCGCGGATCGTGCAACGAGTGAAATCCGCGCCCGAGGTGCGAAACGGCGGCGTGCTTCTTCGGTCGCGGCGGCGCGAGTGCACGCTGCCCGCCGCCGGAATGCGTTACGGGCCCGGCCGTGGAACGGTCGAGCCCGCAACGAGAGCGCCAACAACGAGAGCGCTAATTAGAACGTTTGCCAGTCCTCGTCGGCGGCCGCTGCCGCGCTGGACTTGGACTTGGTCGCGACCGCCGCCCGCGGCGCCGGATTCGGCTTGCGCTCGCGAGGTCCGGCCGGGCGTGAGGGGGAGGCGCCGCGGGCAGCAGTTTTGGCGGACCCGGCAGCCGACGTACGCGGGCTGTTCTTGAGCGTGAACGCCCGGGTCGACGACACCAGCGTTTCCGCGAGATCCTGCAGCGAGCCGGCCGCGGCCGCGACTTCCTCCACGAGCGCCGCGTTCTGCTGCGTCACTTTGTCCATCTGCGAGATCGCCGTATTGACCTGACCGATTCCCGCCCCTTGTTCGATCGAAGCCGCCGAGATCTCAGCCATGATATCCGTAACGCGTTTGACTGCGGAAACGATCTCGTCCATGGTCTCTCCGGCATGGTCCGCGAGCTTGCTGCCGGCGCTCGCGCGTTCGACGGAATCGACGATGAGCGCCTTGATCTCTTTGGCCGCGCCCGCGGAGCGCTGCGCCAAGCTGCGCACCTCGCCGGCCACGACCGCAAACCCGCGACCTTGTTCGCCGGCGCGCGCCGCTTCGACCGCGGCATTGAGTGCCAAAATATTGGTTTGAAACGCGATGCCGTCGATGACGCTGATGATGTCTTCGATCTTCTTGGACGACTCGGTGATCGAGGCCATGGTTTTCACGACGTCGCTCACCACATCGCCGCCCTTGACCGCGATCGCGCTTGCTCCGATCGCCAATTGATTGGCTTGTTTGGCGTTCTCGGCGTTTTGTTTGACCGTCGAAGTCAATTCTTCCATGCTCGAAGCGGTCTCTTCCAAACTCGAGGCTTGTTCTTCGGTCCGTTGCGAGAGGTCGCTGTTGCCGACCGCGATCTCGCGTGCCGACGTCGTCACCGCGTTCACCGCCTCGATGATTTGGGTGATGGTGTGGGTCAGACTCTCGACCGTGAGGTTCGAGTCTTCTTTGAGTTGGCCGAACGTTCCGAAATACTCGCCGTGGATCGACTCGGTCAGATCGCCTTTGGCCAGCGCGCTCAAAACCCGCACGACTTCGCCGAGGCCCACGTCGCTGGTGGCCATGAGCGTATTGAGCCCTTCGATCATCGCTTTGAAATCGTGCTCGAACTTCGAGGCATCGCCGCGAGCTGAGAAGTCGCCGCGTCCGGCCGAGGCGACCAGTGAAACGACCTCGGCGGAGATGGCCACGAAGCTGGCCTTGACGTGGTCGATGGCCTCGGTAATGAGCGCCTTTTTGCCGGGCAGCCGATCCATGTCGAGCGAGAAATCACCGCGGGCATATTTGCTCACCACTTCGACGATCTTCATCTTGACCGCGATGTGGCTGGCCACGAGATCGTTCACCAATTCCGCGGCCGTCGCATACGCGCCGCGCATCTGGTCGGCCGGGATGCGATCGTCGATCCAGCCCAGACCGTGCTGTTTGGACATGACCTCGAGTGCGGACAGGAAGTGCGCCGCAGCTGCTTTGTCGTCGGTCACCGCCTTGAATGAAGCCTTCGCGCGGTCGATGGCTGCGGTGATCTGGGCTTTTTTCCCCGGCAGCCGATCCATGTCGACCGAGAAATCGCCTTCGGCATAACGCGTCACGACGTCGACGATTTTCATCTTGACGGCAATGTGCGAGGCGACGAGTTCGTTGATCTCGTGCGCCATCTCCCGGTGAACGCCAGTGAAAGCGTCGAGCGGAATCATTTCGTCGATCGCGCCGGCGGCATGCGCCCCGGACATCTTGGCGATGGCGGCGGCAAGCGCCGCGCGATGCGCGGTGGCTTCCGCCAGCTCCCCGCGGAGCTGTTTGATCTCGTTGGCTTGGTGTTCGAGAGTGTTGTTCCAGTCGATCCGGATGGACATGTGCGATGAGTTCCTTTTGCTTTTGGGGGCGTTTGTCAGAGAGCGGCTTCGTCGACGAGTTCCATATCGCGGCTGGTCATGAGCCGCTCGATGTCGACGAGAATGAGCATGCGTCCATCGACCGTACCGATGCCGGTGATGTATTTCGTGTCGAGCGCCGACCCAAATGGGGGAACCGGTTTGACCTGGTCGGGCATCAGGGTGATAACGTCGGAAACGCCGTCGACGACCATGCCGACGACGCGTTGCGCGACATTGAGGATGATAACCACGGTGAAATCGTTGTAGTCCGCGCGCTCGAGCCGGAATTTGAGCCGCATATCGATGATCGGAACGATGATGCCGCGCAAGTCGATGACACCCTTGATGAAATCGGGCGTGTTCGCAATCCGGCTGACCGGATCGCACCCGCGGATCTCCTGGACTTTGAGGATGTCGATTCCGTACTCTGCGTCGCCCAGACGGAAACTCAAGAATTCATTGGTCGCCGCTCGGGGCGTGGCTACTTCGGCCGTAATCGACACGGATGAGGTCCTTCTCGCACGTAGGTGCAGTTGACGCGCCGCAAGCAAACGGCAGTGGACTCACCTTTCATTTTCGGCAAACGGCATCACCGATACAACGCTCGCCGCGCCGTTGCCGCAAACGTTAACCGGCACCAGACGTTTCTCGACCGGCGCTGCCGCAAGGGTCGAGCCGGACAAGAATATTAGCCGCTTCGCCTTCTCAGATTCTTCGCACGGGATTCAACCCGCTCGGTCATGCTCGGCACATGGCGCAGCGAATTGCTGCGACATTTTGGCCAATTGAGAAACCGGCATGGGGTCGCCGGCTCGCTTTCGGAGGCAAGGGTTCTAAGCGGGGCTCAAATGACTATTTTCCTGAGGAATCATGGAACAGGCAAGACTCGACCCGGTTGATCGCGCCCGTCTGATCGTTCTCGATCACCTCACCAGCGAATGCTGCAGGGCGCACCAAAGCGCGAAGTCCGAGATCGTTACGATGATGAACGAACTCGACATCGATGAGCGGGCTTTCTCGCTCAACGCGCTGCGCCGGCACGGCGGCTCCTTCGCGCGCGGTTGCGCGCGACCCGACGAAGGATCCGCCCTGGCAACCACGCTGGTGATGCTCATCTGCGTGATGCTCTCGGTGGCCATCGTCAACTGGTGCATTTTTCACTGGTAACTACGCCGCGCGGCGTCCTCAGGCGCGTTCCGCCTCGACGGACGGCGCGCGAAACGCGTCGAGTTCTTCGTCCAGATCGATGCGCAGCGCGTCGTTGACGACGTTGGTCGCAATCATCAAGCCGCCGAAAGCGGTCAGCACGACGATCTGGGGCTGAGTGAATTCGCGTGCCAGCGATTCATAGAGCGCATCGCTCACGCCTTTGGGATCGCGCGCGAGCTGCCGTCCATACTCGACGAGCAGCGTTTGCCGATCGTTGAGCGTCCAACGGTCGGGATCCTCACCGGCCTCGATAAAACTCCGCCGGAAGAACGTCGAGCAGATGACGCACTCGTTTTCGGTCGAGATCGCATGGGCGAAGATATCGGCGTCGCGATTGCCGAGAAAGGACGCGACCCGATCGCGCAGCGGGTACCACGTCAACAGCGCGTCGTACGCCGGCACTTCGTGCGCGAGCGTTCGCTTCATATTGGTGACGCGGCCATATTTGCGAATTTGGCCGGCGTAGCGCTTGCGTATCTCCGGCGGCGCGGCGCTGAGTTCGAGCGGCGGAATTCGGGGCATTGGACCCTCCGGCATTGCGGCTGCAGGCAACGTTCCCGGGCCGAGACCGGCCCCGGGCGGTAGAGCGTGCGGGGAGGGTTTGCCAAGCCCGTGCCGAGGCCTTCCGCACTTCGTGTCGTTGACTGACCGGCTCGGCCTGTGCTAAAGTTTGACGGATGTTCGCGCCGTCATGTCGTTGCTGTCGCTGTACCGGGCCTCTCCGAAAGTCCGTCGACTTCGACACGTGATCCCGCGCTCGTAGCGCAGCGGTCTGCGTAACGTCCCTCGTCGACTCGACGAGGGGCGTTTTGTTTTTGTCCGAGTCCGGGCACGCGAGATTTCGGTCTCATGACCGGGCTGTGTTTTGCGATGCATTCGCGCGTCGACGAGCTGCCTTAGCTCGTCGGTGCAAGCTGCGTCATCTGCCACGCGACGTTTTCCGAAGGCAAAGAAAGACAACGCCACCGATGATTGCGACGCACGCTGCTTTTCCGATGTACGATTTTCCCGAGCTTGCCAAGGCGCACGAGCGGTTTTGGCGCGCCGTGGTCGCGAACGCCCGCGCGGCCGGCTTTAACGGCGAGGTGCCGTTGACGCAGATCTGCGGCTACCCGCTCATCCGCTCGCTGGGAACGGCGCACGACGTCGTGGCGGCCCCGCAGTATGACGTGCCGTTCTGCGAGGGGACGACGCACCGGGCGATCATCGTGGTGACTTCGGAATCGAAACACGCCCGGCTGGACGATTTGCGGGACACGTGTTTCGCCGTAAACGCACGCGACTCGAATACCGGGATGAACCTGCCGCGCCGCCTCGTTGCACCGCTTGCGCGCCGCGGCCGCTTCTTTCGCCAGGTCGTCATCACTGGCAGCCACGCGGCAAGCCTTGAAGCCGTCGCGAACGGCAACGCCGATGCTGCGTCGATCGATTGCGTCACGTTCCGATTGCTCGCCGAACACCGGCCGCACGCCGTAGCGCGCGTTCGGACCCTCGCGGTTACCGCGCCTAGCCCCACGCCGCCCTTCGTGGTCCCGCGCGCGGCGGGTTCGCGGGCCAAGACGCTGCTCTACGATGCGCTCGCCGCGGCCGGCGAGGATCCGAGGCTTGCCGACGCGCGGCGCGCGCTGCACCTCACAAGCATCGCTCACGCGAGACCCGACTGGTATAGCGCGCTTTTGGAGCACGAGAACGAAGCGGCTGCGCTCGGCTACGCGGTGCTCGCGTGAGGGTTCGCTGGCAGCGGTATGAAGGCCCGACTTGGATCGTTGCCCTGCTCATTTACAGCGGCTGGTTTGTCGTAGCGCTCTTGCATCGGCAATTGGCGCCGTGGATCGCCGTTCCGCTCGCAATCTACCTCACCGCTTGGCACTCGTCGTTTCAGCACGAGACGATTCACGCGATGCGGCGGGTTCCGCGCCGGGTGCGCACGCTGATCGCCTCTCCGCCGCTGGGCATCTGGTTTCCCTACGAGTTGTACCGGCGCGAGCACCTCCGGCATCACGCGGTGCGCGAACTTACCGGGCCGGCAGATCCGGAAAGCTTTTACGTCGAGCCCGAAGCGTGGTCCGCGATGCCGAGCGCCCTGGGCGCACTGTACCTGGCAAACCAAACGCTGGCCGGGCGCCTGCTCATCGGACCGGCGCTCGTCGTGGGACGGGCCTACGTGCGCGAGCTTCGCCTCATCTGCGCGGGCGACACCGCGCACGCGCTGTTGTGGATCCGGCACCTCGCGGCAAGCGCGTGCGTTTTGTGGTTTCTCGACGCAGTCACCGGCGTGGCCCCCGTCATGTACCTTGTCGTCATCGCGTATCCCGCGGCGTCACTGAGCCTCCTTCGTTCGTTCGTGGAACATCGCGCCGCCGAAAATCCGGCTGACCGCACCGCCACCGTCGTGAGCCGAAGCGCCCTTTCGCTGCTTTTTCTCAATAACAATTTCCACGCGACGCACCACGAACGCCCAACCCTTCCCTGGTATGAGATTCCGGCTTATTGGCACGCCCGTCAGAGCGCTCGTCCCCGGCAGGGCGTGACGTACGCCGGCGGGTACCGGCAAATCGCGCGCTCGTGGCTCTGGCGCCCTTTCGATCGGCTGGTACGGACAGCGGCCAGCGGTGCGCGCTTCGACCCCAACGCGGACGCTGCTTGCGGCACGCCGGCCGCAGAACAGCTCACCGCACGTTGACAACCGCCAGCTATGAGACCAACGCACGCTGCGGCGCGTCCAAGTTACTCGGGGTCGCGAGCGTTTGGTGCACGATCAGCAAGTCGGCGTTTTCGCGCACGATTGCCTCGAAGAAATCCAGCGCTTCGCGCTCCCGGACGTCGAAAGCAACGATCGTGCGCAGCGCGCGTGCCCGCTGCGCGAACACAGCGGCGCGCCGAACGAGCATCGCCCAGGCCGCGTAACTCGGGCGCGCCAGCGCTTCCAAATAGGCCGCCGTCACGACCAGCGCGAGCGCGTCGAACGAACTCGAAATCGTGCCGAGCGCCCGAGCTTGGCGCCGAAAATGCTGATAGGCCGAACGCGCGTCGTCGTCGAGGCCGGTGGACACCGTCCCGGCAGATATAGTACAATACATCTTGTACTAATTATAGTACAAGGGATGTTTTACTGTCAATGGCTGCCGAGAACGATTCTTCCGACCTCACCCCACGTGCGCTTTGGTACCCGGAGCGCGAAGACATCACCATCTACGGGATCCTTTCGGCGCTCAGTGATCCGACGCGACTCGAGATCGTCCGGCGGCTGGCCGAACAGAACGAGCAGTGTCCCTTCGATTTCTTGGGCATGGGCAGCAAGCAGAACCTCACCCATCACTTCAAGGTGCTGCGCGAGGCGGGCTTGATCAAAGCGCGCTACGAGGGGCGCAAGAAGATCATGTGGCTGCGCCGCGATCTCATCGACGAGTTGTTCCCCGGGCTGCTCGACGGATTGCTGCAAGCGATCGCTGCGTCCCAAACCTACCGCACGTAATGCAGCAATCGCTTTTTTAAACCAGATAGTAGACTGGATCCCTTTCGTCGCCGGGAATCCGAGAATCGCTTTGGTGTTCCGAATCAGCCTTGTTTGCCAGCTCGTTGGCGCGACGAACGGCATGCAGCGTCGCTGAGAAGGGCTCATCTTCTTCGGGAAAAATTCGATCCGCCGGAAACCAGCGGTCGAGACGAACGTTCTTCAAGATTCGAACGAAGTCGGGACGAACCCCAGCAAGCAGGACAGTAACGCCGTGGCTCTCCGCATCGCGCAGGAAGTGCTCCAGCAGCTCGACCGCCACGACGTCCGGATGCCGAGCCCGCCGCAAGCGCAGCACGACGTACCGGATGCTCGCGCGATCGGCATTTTCGACAATCTCGCGCAAATAGCGCGACAGTTCGGGCGCCGCTCCGAAAAACAGCTCACCTTCCAAGTCGTAAATGAGCAACGCTTTCACACGCTCCTCGCCGGGCCTGCGTTCGCGCACCACCCCTTCCGGGGTGACGATGAGTTCACGCATTCCGGGTTTCGAAGCTCGCGGAACGAAGAGCAGAATCGACAGCGCCACGCCGACGAGGATCGAATCCTCGACATCGATGAAAATAGCGGTGAAAGCCGTGGCGGCTACGAGGATTGCATCAAACCGGGAGGCCCGAATCGCGTACGCGAGTCTTTTCCAGTCGATCAACCGCGCCGCGGTAATGAACAGCAGTCCGGCCAACACGGATTTCGGGATGAAACGGGCGTAGGGTCCGAGCAAGAGGACGACCACCGCGACGATGATTCCTGAGTAGATGCCGGACGCGCGCGTCACCGCACCGGCCTGATAGTTGATTGCCGAACGCGTCAACGATCCCGAACCGGGCAAGGCCTGAAAGAAGCCGCCGACGAGATTGCCGACGCCCTCGGCAAGGCATTGGCGGTTATAGTCGAGGGGTTGGCGCGTGTAGGTGGCGATCGACTTGGCTACCGCCAGCGCCTCGAGCAAACCGAGGAGAGCAATCGCAACGGCTCCCGTGATCAACCGCCCAAACCAGGCCAAATCGATTCGCGGGATGTGAAATGCCGGCAGCGCGGCGGGAACCGTCCCCACCACCGAAACGAGCGTCTTGCCGCTGGATGCCGGAGACGACCAGCCGAAATACGCTGCCGCCAATGAAGCGAGGATCAAGCCTGCGAGCATATCGACGCGCGGAAGCTTGTGTTTGACTATCAGCTTGTGCAGCAGCAGCACGACCACGATCGTCCCGATGCCCAAACCGATCGAACGCGGATCGAACGTCCCGCCGCTGAGCGTCAACCACGTATTCATGAGAACCGACTGATCCCCGGTTCCCTTCTTCGCGGCACCGACGAAGTTCCCGATTTGCCCTACCGCGATCAGCAGTCCGGCGCCCGCCATGAAGCCGAGAATCACCGATTCCGAGACGTAGCGCGTCAAATCGCCGAGTTTGAATACCGCGATGAGGATCTGGATGGATCCCGCGATGATTCCGAGCAGAAACAATGCCTCGTAGGCATCGACGTGCCCCGCAAAAGAAGCCAGTGCGCCGAAGACCAAGAGCGAGATCGCGTTTGTCGGCCCGTTGATGAGGTGCGACGACGAGCCCAGCAGTGAAGCGACGATCGTTATCACCACGGCCGAATACAGACCGTAACGCGGATCGACGCCCGCAATGAGCGCATAGGCAATCGCCTGCGGGACCGCGATCGCGGCGACCGTCGCACCCGCGATGACGTCGCTGCGCACCGTACTCCAATCAGCTTTGAAACGTGCGTTGGCGCGAAAACTCATACGTACTTTGCTTCTTGTCGGATGCACCGTGCCCGCGACGGCGTCGGATCGATGTTGCACGACGATGATCGAGAAAAGGCCATAGAGGGAGTCGAACCCGCGATCGGAGCTTTGCAGGCTCCAGCCTTACCACTTGGCTATATGGCCGCCAATCGACATCACATAAAGAACAACGCCCCTCGTCGGCGGACGAGAGGCGCTGGCGAACCGTTACTACACGAGGACGCGCCTAACTCGACCGGCTTCGGGTGAGCGCCAGACAGTGACAGCATCGACATGCGAAAGCTCGGTGGGACATCGCAAGGACTGTAGCACGTGCAGACCGCCAGCGTCAATGCCGCAAACGTGCGACGGAAACGCATCCGCGCGCGAACCTTGCCGCCGTCGACCGTCGAGCCTTCCGGCAGCGACTGCGCGCCGCCTACGACGCGGCGCACTTGTTAAAGAGGAAACGAGTCGTTCTCTTGACATCTTGATGTTGCTTTTTTATCATCAAGATGTGCGAACAACCCTAACTCTCGACGACGATGTGGCGGCAAAGCTTGCCGCGGAAACTGCGCGCAGCGGCCGGCCCTTCCGCGTAGTGGTAAACGAGACCTTACGTTTGGGCTTGGTGCAGATCAGCCAACGCTCGAAAAAGGGCGAGCGTTTCGAGGTGCGACCTCGTTCCCTTGGGATTCGACCCGGGCTTTCGTACGACAATATCGAGGAACTCCTCGATGAGGCGGAGGGCGGTTCGCGACGATGAAGATCGTCGACGTCAACTTGCTGATCTATGCTTACAACAACGCCGATCCGCTCCATGGCCGCGCATGCCGTTGGCTCACCGCTGCGTTCAACGGTCCGGAGCGGATCGGCATCGCGCTCTCGACCGCTCTCGCTTACGTCCGTATCACGACGAACGTCCGCATATTCCCGCAACCGCTGTCAGTTGCCGACGCATGTACCGTAGTTCAAGAATGGCTCGCTTGCGACAACGTGGTCTTGCTCGCACCGACCGAGCGCCACTGGGAGTTGTTCAGGCAGCTCGCGATTGCGGCACAGGCACGCGGTCCACTTGCGCCGGATGCAGATCTTGCTGCAAGCGCCATCGAACACGGCGCAACGCTGTGCACGCATGACCGCGATTACTCGCGATTCGAGGGCGTTCGCATCGAGTTTCCGCTGAGCTGACGGCAGCGATGCGCGCCGGCCAGTCGCGCGACGTCAGCTCGCGCCGACGATGTGGCTGACGACCGCGTTCATGCTCGTTTGGGACGTTCGTTCGTCGGCGATGACCGTTCCCTGACGCAGCGCGATGATCCGATCGCAGACGGCAAAGACGTCGGTGAGCCGGTGGCTGATGAGGATGACCGCGATCCCGCGCGCACTCAACGTGCGAATGAGTTCCAGAACGTGCTCGATCTCTTTGACGGCCAGCGCCGCGGTCGGCTCGTCCATGATCACGAGTTTGGGGTCGAAGGTCAACGCGCGGGCGATCGCGACCGACTGCTGCTGCCCGCCCGACATGAGTCCGACTTGCTGGCGTACCGACGGCACGCGCGCACCGAGCCGGCGAATCATCTCCTCGGATTCGCGCTCGATGCGCGCGCGATCGATGATCGGAACGATGCCGAACAACCGGTGCGTCGGCTCGCGGCCGAGAAAGATATTCGACGCGACGTCCTGCATCTTGGCCAGCGCGAGATCTTGATAGATCATCTCGATCCCAAGCTCGCGCGAGTTCCCGGTGCTCATCTCCGTGACGTCGGTGCCGTCGAAAACGATCCGTCCCGAGTTCGGGCGGTGCACGCCGGTGATTGTCTTCATCAGCGTCGACTTGCCGGCGCCGTTATCGCCGACGATCGCAACCGCTTCGCCCGCGCTGACCTGCAGCGTAATGCCGCGCAAGACCTCCACTGCGCCGAAGCGTTTGGTGACGTTCTCGAGCGAAAGCAGCGGCACGCTCATCACGTCCTCCGCTGGCGGCTGGCTTGATCGAGCCACACCGCCGCGATGAGCACGGCACCGATCGCCATTTGCTGATAGAACGACTGCACTGCGAGCAGGTTAAGTCCGTTCTGAAGCACACCCATGATGAGCGCGCCGATGATCGTGCCCAGAACGCTGCCGCGGCCGCCGAACAAGTTGGTACCGCCGATGATCGTTGCGGTGATCGCGGTCAATTCGTAACTGATGCCGGCGGTCGGATCGGCCGCGTTGACGCGCGCGGCAAACAGCAAGCCCGCAAGACCGGCAAGCAGACCGGAAAGCGCGTACAAGATGATCCGCAGCCGGTCGACGGCGATGCCCATCGCGCGCGCGGCAAATTCATTGTCGCCGATCACCTGGATGTGCCGGCCGAACGGCGTCCGCGCCAGACAGATGTGCGCGCAGACCGCGAGCAGCAAAAACACGACGACCGGAACCGGAATACCGAGCAGCCGACCCTGGCCCAGAAAGACGATCGGCGGCGGCAATCCGTAGATGGACTGGCCGCCGGTCAGCACAAGCCCCGCGCCGCGCGCCACGCCGAGCATCCCGAGCGTGACGATAAACGGCGGGATGCCGGCGCGCGCGATCAGAACGCCGTTTACCGATCCGGCCAGCGTCCCGGCTCCCAGACACGCGAGAATCCCCAGCGGCCAGGGCCAGCCCAGCGCGATGACCGTCTGCGCACCGACGGCGCCTGAGAACGCGAGCAGCGAGCCGATCGATAGATCGATTCCCGCCGCGCTGATGACGAATGTTTCGCCGATCGCGAGCACGCCGATGACCGACGTCGCCAACAGAATGTTGAGAAAATTCGAGACGCTGAAAAAATAGCGCGAGAGAACGGTCAGCGCGACGACCAGAAGCAGCAGAACGACGAGCGATTCGAGCCGAACGGAAAGTCCGTCGAGCCGGGCACGCAGCGAGAAGCCGCCGGCACGCGCTTCACGCGTGTCCGGCACCGCCGGCGGCGCTCCCCTCGCCTCCATGTTCGTCGACCGAAGCCTAACGCAAGTATTGCAACAGCTTATCGTTGCCAGGCACCTGCGTGATGAGCAGCGTCGGCACCGCGATGTTCGCGCTGACTTGCTTGCCGGCCAGCATTTCCTTTGCGTCGATGACCGCGTCGCGGCCCATCAGATACGGCAACTGGGCGACGGTCGCGTTGAGCCGGCCGGCCTTGATGGCACGAATCGCGTCCGCATCGCCGTCGACGCCGACGAGCACCAGCTTCGTATTCCCGGCACCGCGCGCGGCTTCGGTCGCGCCGAGCACCATGCCGTCGTTGCAGGCGAAGATAGCGCCCAAGTCCGGCTGACGCTGCAGCGTGTCGTTGGTGATGTTGGCGGCTTTCTGGCGATCCCAATCGCCTGGCAGCGAAGCGATGATCTTCACGCCGGGCGCAGCTTTCGCCAGTTCGTCGCTGAAACCGCGCGCTCGCGCGGCGCTGGTGGTGTTTCCCGCAATTCCCTCGATGACCAGCGCCGTGCTTTTCGCGCTGCTTCCGCCCAGCGCTTTGGCGATGAAGTCGGCAGCCTTTGCACCGGCCTTCTCGTTATCCGATCCGATGCCGAAGGCAAGCGGCACGCCGGCCTGTTTCGTCGTTGCGGGATCGAGATTGTTATCGAGATTGACGACCGGGATATGCTGCTCGGCGGCCCGCGTGAGACATGGCAGCAGATTGGTCGAATTGATCGCAGCCACCAGCATCACCGCCGGTTTGCGTTCGAGCATCGTGTTGCACGCGTTGAGTTGCGGCTCCGCCGCCTGATCCGATTCGGCAGCTTGGACGAACGCCTCGACGCCGGCCTGCGCGGCACCATCGTTCACCCCTTTGGCGACCGATCCCCAATACGGATTCGACAGCGTTTTCAACAGGACGCCGAACACCGGCTTTTGCTGCGCATCCGCGGTGCCGGCGGTCAGCGGAACGACGCCGAGCAGCGCGGCGAGCGACGCCGTGCCGGCGAACTTCGACAACTTGACACTCGTGATGGGCATCTGGTCTCCTTAACTTTCCGATGGTGGATTGCGACCGTCGATCAGGTTCGCGCGATCGGTTTCGAGCGCGACCGAGCGACGGTCTCGCGCTGCGCGCGCCGGCACAGGACCGGCGGCAAACCGCGCAAGATCATCTCCGCATCGGCCACGGTCTGCCGGCCGATGTCGTGCAGCGCTTCAACCATCGCCCCCGCCCGGTGCGCGGACAAGACGACCTGTTCGTTGCTGCGCAGCGGATCGCCGGCAGCGACCGGCTCTTCGGGAAAGACATCCGTCGCGATCTTGAGCCGCCCGGACGCGGCCTCGTGCAACATCGCGGGGAAGTCGACGACCGCCGCACGGCTCATGAGAATGAATGCCGATCCGGGCTGCATGCGCGCGAACTCCTCGGCCCCAAGGAAGCCCTGGTTTTCCGTCGACACGCCGGCGAAAACGAACACCACGCGCGACGTTTGCAGCAGTTCGTCGAGCGTCGCAGGCTCCACGCCGCTGCGGCTGAGAAACTCATCGGGCAGCCACGGATCGTAGGCGCGCACGCGGCAGGCGAACGGCGCAAGCAGTTTGAGCAGCGACCGGGCCAGGTCGCCGAAGCCGATGAGGCCGACCGGCGCGCCCGCCAGCGTGAAGCAGCCGGCATTGCCTTCGAGTCCATACTTTTCGCGGCCGGCGCGAAAGGCCCGATCGGCGGCGGTAATGCCGCGCGCCAAATCGATCGCCAACCCGAGTGCCGTCTCCGCGACGACGGGTGCGAACGCGCTGCCCGGCGTCAAGACGTGGATGCCGCGCTCGAAGCACGCGTCGTAATCGACATTGGGGAGAAAGTTCGTTTCGACGTTGATGATCGCGCGCAACTTGACCGCGCGTGCGAGCCGCGCGGCCGGCATGTCTGTTTGACCGATCAGCAGCGCGGTCTCGGGTAAATATTCATCGACCATCGACGAGGCCAGGGCGCCGTCGCCGGGCGCGATAATCGTGCCGAGGGCCTCGAATCGGCGACGCGTCGGCGCATCGAAGATCTCGGCGGCCGAGCGCGGATGCGGATCGAACAGGATGACGGACGCAGCCATGTCGCGGTGCGCTTCGCAAGCGCCTATTCGTTCTCCCCGGCGACGTGAGGCTTTCCCGCGCGGTCCGGCTCAAACGCCGCGCGACGCTAGAGTTTTCGACCCGACGA
>JBEKHC010000060.1:0-32049 GCA_050012475.1 Candidatus Velthaea sp. | reverse complement strand
TATGAGATGCCCCCGCGGGAGGGGTTCACCGTCACGCATTTCATCACCGTCGCCGACATCGACCGATCGGCTCGTTTTTATGAAAGGATTTTCGGCAGCCGCGTTCTGAGCCTGGGCGACAGCAAGGGTGCGTCCGGGCACATTCAGATTGCGAACACGTGGCTCATTGTCAACGTCGGGGGCGGGCCCACCCCGGACAAGCCGACGGTAACGCTCAGCGTCCTCGCCGACCCGGATGAGATCAGCAGCTTTATGAATATCCGCGTTGCGGATATTCAAGCGTGTTATGAACTATGGAAGAGTCGAGGGGCCGAGTTCATCACCGAGCCGATTCCCAAGTACGGCGAGATTCGCTGCTACATCCGCGATCCTGACGGTTATATTATCGAGGTCGGACAGACCACAGACCTCACATACGGCTAACGCTCGGCCCGGATGGTCCTTTTTTTGGAAACCTCCTGGATCGCAAATATCTCGTCCCTGCCGGGTCCCATTCGAACACACAAATGGGTTCGCCGATGATTCTCCGGCCGCGTGCCTGCGCGGCTTTACCCAACCCGGCGCGGCCCATTCGGATCGAAGGCGAGGCAGCTGATCGCGCGATCGCGTCACGAGGATGAACGCGAACGACTGAACAACAGTCTGATCGCGAAGCATCAGCGGAGGCGTAACGAAACGATTGAAGGCGCTGTGGAACGGAGCCGTTCTCGCCCAGAGTGACGAAACGGAGGTCGTCGACGGAAAGCACTTCTTTCCACCCTATTCGATCGACTATCGTCATTTTCGGGCATCGGATACGCACACGACCGACCCGCAGCGCGGAATCGCGAATTATTACCATCTCGATGTCGCCGGCAAGCTGCTGGCCGACGCGGCATGGTTCTATCCGGCGCCGCTCGATATCGATGAAATCACCGGGTACATCACGTTTGCACCCCAGGTTCAAATCATCGAACCCCCGTCGTAAGCTCGACGAACGCGCAGGTTAGCTGCGCACCTCCGCAAGTTCGTCGGCCGGAGCGGGCAGGTCATTGGGCGCACCGCACGGGCTCAGAACGCCGTTCGCCTGTTCCGCCTGCGCTTTTGCAGCGATCAAGGCGTCCGCGTCGGGCAAGTCGTTCGGCGCTCCGCATGCGCTCACTGCCGACGAAGACGGCAGGGCTGGCGCTCCTGGGCGCGCTGCGGTGTACGTGATGGCTGCGCTCAGATTCGGTTCGGCGATCTTCTGATCCGCGATCTGCTCACGTGTGAGGATCTTCGTCTCATCGAAGCCGAACTGCACTTCGGTCTTCAAACCGCGGAATTTCAGGCGCTCGAGATCGTAAAACTTCTTGGTCGCCGTCGACTTCGCGAATGCCACGAGGCAGCCCAGCATGTATTTGCGTTTGAAGCGGTCCTTGATGAAGGGATACTTGAAGAACGCCTTGCCCATATAGAAGCGTGCGTAGTTCTTGAGCACGCCCTTGAGCACGTCTTCGCGCTCGATCTCGTCGGGCTTCATGATCGGCGTGACGAAGTTGTACTTGGAGTAGTCGCGGATCTCTACCCGATCGCCCAAATCCTCGAACAGCTCGGCGAACGGCCACGGCGTGTACATGTTCCAGTTCGCCATATCGACTTCCCAATCGAGGGCGAGCCGGTACGTCTCCTCGATCGTTTCTTTCGTTTCCCCCTCGAGTCCCATGATGAATTGCGCTTCGGCAACCATCCCCGCATCGCGGATCAGCTTGATCGCCTTCTTGTTCTGTTCGATCGTGGTCTGTTTGCGGAAGAGATCCAGCTTCATTTGAGCGGCGGCTTCGGTGCCGAGCGAAATATGCAGCAGTCCGGCCTTGCGGAACAGCGGCAAATACTCCGCGTCGCGCAGAATATCCGTCACGCGCGTGTTGATGCCCCAATGGACCTTGACGTTGCGCCGAACCATCTCTTCGCAGAAAGCAATGAACTTTTTGCGGTGAATCGTCGGCTCCTCATCGGCGAGAATGAAGAAGCCGATTTTGTAATCGCGGACGAGCATCTCGATTTCGTCGACGAATTTAATCGGATCGCGCGTGCGGTATTTGCGCCAGAATTTCCACTGCGAGCAGAAGCGGCATGTAAACGGGCAGCCGCGCGCGAAATTTGGAACGGCGACGCGCGTGTTGAGCGGAATGTAGATGTACTTATCCCACTTGAGCAGGCTCCAGTCGGGCGTGAGCGTATCGAGATCGGCGATGACGGGATGCGCGGGCGTAGCGACGAGTTTGCCGTCCTCGAGATACGCCAACCCTTTGATCGTGCCGCGATCCGTTTCGATCGTTCCGGCTTCGATCGACCGCAGCAGGTTGACGATGATCTCTTCACCCTCGCCGCGCACGATGTAGTCGATCCAGGGCGCCTCGGACAGGACTTGGCCGTACATGAACGTCGGGTGAATGCCGCCCAAAATTGTCAGGATGCCCGGGCAGGCCTCCTTCGCGACCTTGAGGGTTTCTTGGGCCTTGTAGATCATGGGCGTGATTGCGGTCGCCAGCACGACGTCGGGCTGCTTCTCGCGGATGCGCTCGCGCAGTTCGTCATGCTCGATATAGAACGCCATCGCATCGAGGAATTCCACGTCGGGGAATCCACCGTGGCGGATCGCACCCCCGACATACGCCGCCCAGCCCGGCGGCCAGTTTCCGGCGATCTCCGCGCCCCCGGCATGATAGTTCGGCTGGATCATCAAGATGCGCAAAATAAGACCTCGACGGTAAGGCGGCACTCCGACGCCGCAACATCATCGTACGTTACCGCGTCGCCTTTGTTGGTGACGCAAGTCCCAAAGCACCGCGCTACCCGAGTGAGAAGGTCGGAATCGCTGCACCGCCGGACGTCGACGGCCGGGTGCGACATTCGTCTGAGCGGAGAAGGCTGGTCCGGTGGAACTGCAGTCAAACGCGACCGGGGCGCGGTAGCCCTCGACGACGATTGCGCGCCTGCGCGATTAGCGGCTCCTGAATGCTTCCAAGAGCCGCCGCGCCGCACGTCCGGAATACAGATCGCCGTTTTCGATCTCGTTCTGAATCGAAGCGAACTGCGCTTTGACCCGCGGGTCATTCCAGAATTCCATCAGCAGGTTGCTATCGATGCTGTCGGTGAGCCAGCGGATCCGCTGATTGCGGCGATTGGCTTGGAAGAAACCATTCTTCTTCGCCCGCAGCTCGAAGCCCGTGATCGTCTCCCAGATATCTTGTATTCCCGCGCCGGTTTGCGCAGAACATGTTCGTACCGGCGGAATCCAGCCGTCAGCTCGCGGCGCGAACATGTGCATAGCCGAGGCAAACTCCTGGCGCGCCGCCTCGGCGCTCGAACGGTTGTCGCCGTCAGCCTTGTTGATGGCCAGCATATCCGCCATCTCGATGATGCCGCGCTTGATACCCTGTAATTGATCGCCCGCACCAGCGATCATGAGCAGCAGAAAAAAATCCACCATGCCGTGCACCAGTGTCTCCGACTGGCCGACGCCCACCGTTTCCACAAAGATGGTGCGGAAGCCGGCGGCTTCGCAGAGGATCATGGTCTCGCGCGTACGGCGCGCCACTCCGCCCAGCGAGCCGCTGGCCGGAGACGGGCGGATGAACGCGCTCTCGCTCGTGGAGAGCTTCTCCATCCGCGTCTTGTCGCCCAGGATGCTTCCCCCGGAGCGCTCGCTGCTGGGATCAACGGCGAGCACGGCGAGCTTCATTCCTTCAGCGGCAAGCCGCGTTCCCAGCGCCTCCAAAAATGTGCTCTTGCCGGCGCCGGGAACACCGGTGATTCCGATGCGCAGCGCGTTTCCGGCCTTCGGCAGACACGCCTGCAGAATGTCCTGCGCGAGGTCGTAATCCGCGGGCAGCGTGCTCTCGATGAGCGTGATGGCCTTGGCCAGCACCATGCGGTCCCCCCGCAGAATTCCCCCGACGTACTCCTGCAACGAGAGCCGGCGGCGCCGAACCGCCTTCGGCTCGACGATCGAAGGCGGGTTCGCGACTCCGGGACTTACCGATAGAGCGCTGTTTTTCTCAGTGGCCAATTCGTCATCACTTCACCACCGCGTACCGATGCTTCAGACGAGTGCATCCGCAACTGCTCCTTGCGACGAGTGTAAAAGGAGCTGCAAGATTTGCTGAGCGCAGACCGGGATCGACGTCCCCGGACCGAAGATTCCGACCGCACCGGCGTCGTAGAGGAACTGATAGTCCTGCGGGGGGACGACCCCGCCGACGAACACGAGGATATCCTCGCGGCCCAATTTCTTGAGCTCCGCGATCACGCTGGGGACCAGGGTTTTGTGGCCGGCGGCGAGGCTAGAGACGCCCAGGAAGTGGACGTCGTTCTCGACGGCGGCCCGCGCGGCTTCGGCCGGCGTTTGGAACAGCGGGCCGATGTCGACATCGAAACCGATGTCGGCGAAGCCGGTGGAGACCACCTTGGCCCCGCGGTCGTGGCCGTCTTGGCCCATCTTGACGATCATGATGCGCGGACGGCGCCCTTCCAAGGCCGCGAACTCCTCGACCATTCGGCAGGCCTTCTGGTACTCCGAGTCATCGTGGCTTTCCGTCGCATACACGCCGGAGATCGATCGAATCACCGCTTGATACCGTCCGTATACCTTTTCCAAGGCCGACGAGATCTCTCCCAGCGATGCGCGTTTGCGCGCAGCATCGACGGCGAGCGCGAGGAGGTTGCCGTCGCCGCCGGCCGCGCAGGCGGTGAGCGCGTCGAGCGCCTGGCGCACGTCTTCGCTGTCGCGTTCGGCGCGGAGCTTTTTGAGCCGCGCGATCTGCGACTCGCGCACCGCCGTATTGTCGATGTCGAGCACATCGAGCGGCGCTTCGTGGTCCAATCGATAGGCGTTGATGCCCACGATGGTCTCGACGCCGGAATCAATGCGAGCCTGCTTGCGGGCCGCGGCTTCTTCGATCCGCATTTTCGGCACGCCGGTCTCGATGGCTTTCGTCATTCCGCCTAATTGCTCGACCTCGCCGATGAGGTTCCAGGCCCGATCCGCGAGACTCTTCGTCAGGTACTCCACGTAATACGACCCGGCCCAAGGATCGACCACGCGGCAGATATCCGTCTCCTGCTGGATGTAAAGCTGTGTGTTGCGCGCGATGCGCGCGGAGAAGTCGGTCGGCAGCGCGATGGCTTCATCGAGGGCATTGGTGTGCAGTGACTGCGTGTGGCCCAGAGCAGCCGCCATGGCTTCGATGCAGGTGCGCATCACGTTGTTGAACGGATCCTGGGCGGTCAGGCTCCAGCCGGAGGTTTGCGAGTGCGTGCGCAGCGCCAGCGATTTTACGCTCTTTGGTTGGAACCCGTTGACGAGCTTGGCCCACAGCATGCGGGCGGCGCGCATTTTGGCAATCTCCATGAAGTGGTTCATGCCGATATCCCAGAAAAATGAGATGCGGGGCGCAAAGTCGTCCACGCTGAGGCCGGCCTTGACGCCAGTGCGCAAATACTCTACGCCGTCGGCGAGCGTGTAGGCCAGCTCGATGTCGGCGGTGGCCCCGGCCTCTTGCATATGATAGCCGCTGACGCTGATGAAGTTGAACTTCGGCATCTTCTCCGAGCAATACCGGAAAATGTCGCCGATGATCCGCATCGAGGGCGTGGGCGGATAGATGTACGTGTTGCGGACCATGAACTCTTTGAGCACGTCGTTCTGAATGGTGCCGCTGAGCTTTTGGAGCGGAACCCCCTGCTCTTCGGCGGCAACGATGTAGAACGCCAGCACGGGCAGCACCGCCCCGTTCATGGTCATCGACACGGACATCTGCTCGAGTGGAATCTGGTCGAACAGAACCTTCATGTCGAGAATGGAGTCGATGGCCACGCCCGCCTTGCCGACGTCGCCCGTGACGCGCTCGTGATCGGAGTCGTAGCCACGGTGCGTGGCCAGGTCGAAGGCGACGGAGAGACCTTTTTGACCGGCAGCCAGATTGCGCCGGTAAAACGCGTTGGACTCTTCGGCCGTCGAGAAGCCCGCGTACTGGCGAATCGTCCACGGGCGCAGCGTGTACATCGTCGCGTACGGACCGCGCAGATACGGCGGAATGCCGGCGGCGTAGTTGAGGTGAGCGTATCCTTCGATGACGTGCCGGCTGAGATACGAAGGAACCTCGATGTGCTCGGCAGTGGTCCAACTGTCAGGCGCGGCGGCGGCCTGGGCTTGTTGCGCGGGACCGAGCCCCGCATCGTAACCGATCTTCGTGAAATCCGGACGCATGACTATCGCACCCCCAACCGCTCTTGCCAGGCAGACAACACGTCCAGTGCGTTGACGCCGAGATGGATGAAGTCGGTAACGCCGTCCGCCCTGAGCTGCTCCGCAGTTGACGGGCTTCCGGCCACGAGCACTGGTACGCTGCTCCCGAGTTGTTCGATCAGCGGCTTTGCCATCGGTAAATACTCGTCATCCGAGCTGCAGAGAACCACGGCGTCGGCGCCGGATTCGCGAACCACCGCGACAGCTGCGGCCGGTTCGCTTTGGCTGGCGCGGGTGACGACGTCAAAGCCGCCACAGGCAAGGAAATTCTGGCTGAATCCGACCCGCGCCTTGCGCATCTTGGAATCACCGTATTCGAGCAACAGGAAGCGCGGATGATGTCCGCCCTCGCTGACGAATCGCTCGGTGCGCAGACGCACGTTCTCGAACCCCTCGGCGCCGCGGTACGGCGTGAGCGGAACGACGGTGATACCCGGAGCGGACGCGACTTCGGCGACGAGGCCGACGGTCGCGGGCGGCTCGACCCGCTCGAGCGCCGTTTCCTTAGCGTTGGGGAACTGGTTGGTGCCCAAAAGCGTGCGGGAGCGTCCGCTAATCCCTTTGTCCTTGCGGGCGCGCGCTGCGTTGACCTCAGCTTGCAAGAATCCGGCCTGCAATGCCTTGAGATACCCTCCCTGCTCCTCGATCTTTTGGAAGAGCTTCCAGGCTTCGCGGGCCAGCGAATCGGTCAGCGACTCGAGGTAATACGAACCGGCGCCGGCATCGGCCACGCGGTCGAAATACGATTCCTTCTTGAGCAGAATCTGCGTGTTGCGCGCGAGATGACGGCTGAAGTCATCGGACGCGCGCGCTGCGACGTCGAAGGGCAAGATCTCGATCACATCGGCGCCGCCCAGTGCCGCCGACATCGCCTTAGTGGTCCCACGCAGCAGGTTGATGTGCGGATCGTAGATCGTGGCATCCCAACGTGAACTCGTCGCGATGATGCAGGCCTTGACCGTTTGAGAATCGGCTTCGGCCGCGGCGCCGAACTGACGTGCTATTTGCGACCACAGCAGACGCAGCGCCCGCAGCTTGGCGATCTCGAAAAAGTAATTAGAGCTGACGGCAAGATCGAAGTGAAGCGCGGCGGCGATCTCGGCAATGCTCAGCCCCATCTCCGTGAGTGCCGCAGCATATTCGGCGGCCGCAGCGATCGCCGCGGCAAGCTCCTGGACGATGGTTCCGCCCGACTCTTGAATCTGCCAGCCGCGGACGGCCAACGTCCGCAAGCCGCCGAGTTGAGCCGATGCCGTTACGGCATCATGCGCCGCGTGCATCAGTTCGTCTGCCGTCTTGGACGAACGGCCGGTCAACAGTACGTCGTTCAGCGGGTCGACATCGACGGATCCCTTGCGAACGATGCCCGTCCGCTGTCCGTCTTGCTGAAGCAGCCGGAGAATTTCAAAGGCGAGATCGCGCGCTCTGAAGTGGATCGGGGCGTCGATCCCCGCAGTGAGGGTTGTAAGGTCGACGGAACTTTGCGGGTATGGGCCACAGACGTTGCCGGCTTGGCGCGTGATGTGAAAGGTGATGGCCTCAGCGCCGCGCGCTAACGCATCGCGAGCGTCCGCATTGGCCTCAGCGAGGGCGGTGCCATCGATGCCTTGGCTGATGATCCACCCGTTGGTTTTTCGCCAGCCGCGAATAAACGGAAACTCGCCGGGCGCACTATTTAAATGGCCTTCCAGCCCGCGAAGGTCGTCTTCGCGATAGTACGGCCGGATGACGATGTTCTCATCGCTCTTCCAGAGCAGCTTCTTCTCGTAGTCCCCGCCATGCAAATCCGCGAGGATGAGCTGTTCCCACTGCTCGGTGGAAGTAGCGGGAAAGTCATCGATCAGGTTTAATCGACCGCGCGTTTCCATTGTAGGGCGTCCAGTTCTGCGAAGCTGGGCGGAGCACCCGGTTTCGCGCACAGCGCGACGCCATTGGGGCCTCGTTTTCGGTCTAGCGAGGCAGCCGGCACGGGAAAGTGGTATATTACGGTCCCGCCGATGCCGGGTTCGCCCGTCGGTCAGACGACTCGGCCAGCCCCCCGGCGGAATCGCTCACGTCGTGTCCTTCCAGAGCGGCGGGACCTTGTCCACGAGCTTGAGTGCTTCTCCGCCGAAGAGCGTGCCAATCACCAGCCGCCCTTCGTCAGAAAAACTCATCCGATGGATTTAGCGGAGCGCACCGTTTCATCGAGCCCGGATTTCCTCGCACCCCGGCTACAACCGAAAGCGCGATCGTGATCTTCCGATGCGGTCGCACTTCGCAAGCACACCCTCTTCGGTTCCGGCTCTGCGATCGAACGAGGAAACGAGGCAGTCTTGCGCCCGAATCACGTCGACATCGCACGGATAGGAGTGATGTTACGCGCGGCCGGCGTGGCCATCGGCGCGGAGATTCCCGCCGAATCCTTGAACGACACGCCCGAACGGATGATATGCACATGAACGACAACACTCGGGAACCCCGTCGGCAGGCGTCGGTATCGACGCGCAAAGGCGATGCGGGGGTAACGCGCCTCGGCGGCGGCGAGCAAATCTCAAAGGCCGACGCGCGCGTGGAAGCGTACGGCGCCATCGACGAACTCAATACCGTCATCGGGCTTGCGCGGTCGCGCTGCAACGATCCCGAGATCTGCCGCGAAATTCGCTCGATCCAGCGGGACCTGTTCGTGGTCGGCTCGGCCGTTTCGACCCGGCCGGAAGCAACAAAGCCGGTCCCGGAGATTTCAAAAGCCATGGTCCTGCGGCTTGACGAGCTGGTCGAGCGCTTCGAGGGGGAGCCCGACGTGCTGCGTGACTGGTCGATCCCGGGCGAGTTCGAGGAGTCGGCGCCGTTCGATGTCGCGCGGTCAATATGCCGCCGTGCCGAACGCGCGAACGTGCGCTATGTGGCCAACGGCGGGATCGTGCAGCCAACGGTGCTGGAGTATCTCAACCGCTTGAGCGACGTTCTGTGGCTGTGCGCGCGCGTGATCGAAGCACGTCACGGCGTCGACGCGAGCTTGCGGGACGACGACCACCCGGGTCCGCCCTGGTCTTGCGCGTGGTAGGCGATCGCGACCGCGCTCTTTCGACCGCGTATGGCGCAGAGCGCGGGGTGACGTCCGATCGGCTCGCTGCGCACGTGCGCGCCGCTCGTGCTCACCCGTGATAAACTCTGCGACACGCGTTGTGCCAAGGTCCGCACTTGTTCAAAAGAGCGCCGGCGCCGACGCAGCGTCAGTCTTCGGATGTCTGCACGGAGCCGGCGAGTACACGGGCGCCTTCGTCGAGACCGCATGACTCGGCCGAGTGGGCGTGAAAGCTCCCTCGTACGATGCAAGACTCACCGATCAACGTGTTCGGTCGAATGATGCTGCTGGCCGCGGGCGTCGTCGTTGCGGCCACCGAACCGGCAAGCGCTTGGGGAGCGCTCGGACATCGCCTCGTTAGTCATGTTGCGGCCGAGAAACTTCCCGCGTCGGTGCCGGCCTTCGTTCGCAGCGCCGCCGCCGTTGCCGAGATCGGCGCACTGGGACCCGAGGCGGACCGCCTCAAAGGCTCGGGCGAATCATGGGACGCCGACGAAGACCACGGTCATTTCGTCGACATCGGCGATGACGGCATGGTCGCGGCTGTCGTCTCGCTCGATGCATTGCCGCCGACGCGCGAGGCGTACGACACGCTGCTGCGCTCGGCGGGAACCGACCAATACCGCGTCGGTTATTTGCCTTACCAAATCCTAGACGGCTACGAACAGGTCGTGACGGACTTCGCCTACTGGCGCGTCGACAGCGTCGGCGAACGCAGCGCAGCAACCGCAGCCGGCAAGGAATTCTTTCATGCGGATCGGCTGCTGCGTGAAACCTTGACCCTGCGCGACATCGGCTATTGGAGTCATTTCGTCGGCGACGCTTCGCAACCGCTGCATATCAGCGTGCACTATAACGGCTGGGGCAACTATCCCAATCCAAACGGCTATTCGAATTCGCCTACGATCCACGCGCGCTTCGAGACGACGCTGGTCGACGCGGTCGCTACCGACGAACGCGTCGCAGCTGCTGTCGGCGACTACGTGCCGTCGACGACACCGGTTCCGGCCCGCATCGCCGCTTATTTGCGTGCATCGCTTGCCGGAGTACCGCGCATTTACCAGCTCGAAGCGGCCGGCGCCATCGATGCCGCATCGCCCCAGGCCGCCGCATTCGTCATTACGCGGCTCGCGGCGGGCGCGACGATGCTGCGCGATCTAACCGCCGACGCATGGGCTGCAAGTGAGAACTCGTCGGTTGGTTACCCCGCGATTCGCGTCAGCGACGTCGAAAGCGGCAAGGTCATACTGACGCAAGATGCTCTGACGGGTCACTGACGACGACGGATGCTGGGGCACGGCCACGGCCGGCATGATCGTTGACGAGTCGCACAATTCGGAACGGCTCCGGCTGGATTACATGGCAAATGGTGGACCGAAGGTACATCTTCGAGCACTCCGCCGCGCGTCCGATGCTTTCACCCGTCGGTCGTTCACGCTCGACGTTAAGCGGCGCACCGTCTATCAGGCGCACCGGCCGGCGGCGTCGTTTTCATGGGCACGCCGTGCACGCCCAATGGAACCGGCGGGTGCGGAACCCCCGGCGTTCCCGGCGGCGCATTATGGGCCGTTGACGCCACCACGGGGAACCGTCTTGGGCGGCGGCGCGCCGTTGCTCACGACGGTCGACAACTTGCGCATGGCACCCAGCGCCGACGGGCTCTGGCTCTTCGTGCTCGACGGCAGCGGTTATCTCTACGGGCTTAGCGTGGATACAACCGTTCCCGCGATCAAGGCAAAAGCGGGCCGGCGCGTGATGGCAAAAGTATCGCTACCACGACAATTAACCGCGCGATGCGGGCCCGTGCTGCGACGCTCCTGGGCAGGAGCGCATCGCCCCAGAGCAGCCGGTGTTGCTCGTAAGCGAGGGAGCGTCAGGTGTGCCGGCGCTCCCGAACGCTAACCGTTGGGCGCCATATCGGGGACCGGCCCGCGAGGAAAGCCCTGCGCCGGCGGTATAGTTGACCGGATGCAAGGCAGTCGCGACGCAATCGACGCGCTCAACAAAATGCTCCTGAACGAGTTGACCGCAATCGATCAGTACTTCTTACACGCACGGATGCTTCGGCATTGGGGTCTCCATGACTTGGGAGACATCATCTTCAAAGAGTCCGTCGGCGAAATGCGTCACGCCGACTGGCTTATCGAGCGGATCCTTTTTCTTGACGGATCGCCGAATCTTCAACATCTCGGCAAATTAACGATCGGGCAGAACGCGGCCGACGTGCTGCAGAACGATCTCGCCTTGGAGATGATCGCGCGCAATGATACGGTAGCGGCGATTACGCTCTTCGAACGAGAGACGGACTACGCCAGCCGAGATATCGCAACGCGCATCCTGGTCGACTCGGAGGAGCACGTCGACTTTCTCGAGCGTCAACTTGATCTCGTACAGCAACTCGGGCTCCAAAATTACCTTCAGAGCGCGATGGGACCCGTGACGAATCAAATGTCGTCTGACGCAGCCAAAGACTGACGGCCGTCCTCCGATAACGATTTCGGTAGCGCTCACAAATCCTTCTATTGCGTGAAGAGACGCAGTTGTCAGAAGAATTAGGACGCTTACCTGGCGATACGCTCATTGGCCGGCGGCCCACGAGTCACGAACGTATGTCGGGTCAGCCCTGGGATGCGTCGTATCGCGACGGCCCGGCGCCCTGGGACATCGGCCGGCCGCAGCCGGCAATCGTGCGCGTGGCATCCCAAGGCGGATTCGTCGGAGCGGTGCTCGATGCGGGCTGCGGGACCGGTGAAAACGCTCTTCACGTCGCCTCGCTGGGATTGCCGGTTCGGGGCGTCGACGTCGCTGAAACGGCGCTGGCGATCGCCCGCAAGAAAGCCGTCGAACGTCGGCTCGCGGTTGAGTTTGTTGCCGGTGATGCATTTGAGTTGGAGCATTTGGGACGCACGTTTCAGACGGTGCTGGACTGCGGACTATTCCATAGCTTCGACGGCGACGAGCGACCGAGATACCTCGCAAGCCTAGCGTCGGTGACCGAACACGACGCAACACTGTATGTGTTGTGCTTCAGTGACGATGGACCCGGAACCGGTCCGCACCCCGTCAGTCAAGAAGAACTTAGAGCGGCGTTCAACCCCGGCAATGGATGGAAGGTCATCGCCATCCAACCGGACCGGATCCAGACGAACTTTCACGGCCAAGACGGCGCACCGGCATGGATCGCGACGATCGAACGGGTCGCTAAGCGCGCCGATGACAATTCCGATTCAGCGAACGCCATCGAAATGCCGACGCCGATGGACGCCGGCCGTGCAGCGCACTACACGCATCTTTGCGTTGTAAACAAGCGCGCGCACGAAGCGTTCGTTGACGCGCTCGCTCGATGACGGTATCCGACCCCGGGGTCGCGGTGGATAAATAACCCTGCGGAATCGACGCGCCAAAAATCGGTTTACCGACGCTTCCCACTTTAGATTAAAGCACGCAGGGGGGCTTGCGGCAAGCCCCGGGTCATAGCGCATAATCGCCGGATATCGATCGGTGCATGACGCCGCGCCGAGAAACCGCGAGGAGATTGACAAGCAATGAACGCCGACGTGATCGTTGTGGGAGCCGGACCGACCGGCCTGATGTTGGCTAGTGAACTGCGCCTGGCTGGAGTGCGAACGGTGGTCTTGGATCGGCGGCCGCAATTCGGCGACATCGGGAAATCCAACGCTCTCGTCGGGCAGATCCTGCAGCTGCTGCAGTTCCGCGGCCTGCTCGAACGCCTCGAAGCAGCCAGTCCCGGGTCGGGCCACTCGGCTTCCGGATACCCGTTCGGCAATGTGTATCTGCACTTCACCGGCCTGGCAGATCCGCCGATGGGAATGCCCCTCCCGCAACCGCTACTCGAGCGCCTGCTCGACGAACGCGCTCGCGAACTCGGCGGCGACATTCGCCGCGGGCACGAACTCGTTGGATTGGGCCAGGACGACGCTGGGATAACCGCCGATGTGGACGGCCCCGACGGCTGCTCCCGGATGACGGCCCGATACGTGGTCGGCTGTGACGGCCCGCGCAGCAAGGTCCGCGACCTCGCCGGCATCCCGTTCCCCGGCGCGGCCTGTCCCGAGGTCAACCGCCTCGCCCAGGTCACGCTGATCGATTCGACGATCCAGCTCGACAACGGTGACCTCGACGTCCCCGGGGTGGGTCGAATCCATCCCGGTTTCACGCCGACCGAACGCGGCGTTTTTGCGTTTGCTCCGAACAATCTCAAGCCCGGGGTTCTGGGCATCCAAACCACCGAAGACGAACGCATCGACGTCGACGATGACGCACCGTTGACCCTTGTCGAGTTCCAAGACAGCATCCGCCGGGTGCTCGGGGCGCCGCTCCCGGTAGGAGACGCGACTCGGCTGACGCGCTACCGACTGCACGCGCGGCAAGCTGAACGTTACCGCGACAAGCGGATCCTGCTGGCCGGCGATGCGGCTCATCAGTTTCCCGCCACCGGAATCGGGCTGGGCGTCGGCATGCTCGACGCGGTCAACCTTGCGTGGAAGGTGGCGGCCGACATCCACGGGTGGGCGCCGGCCGGCCTGCTGGATACGTATCACGACGAGCGACATTTTGCCGGCGCGCGCGCAATGCTTCAAACTCAAGCCCAGCTCGCGCTGCGCCGCGGGCGAGACCAAGCCGCGCGAGCCTTGCGGGAAGTCGTTCAGGAACTGTTGGTCGATGAGCAGCCGCTGCGCCGCCTCGGAGCCCTCATCGCCGGCACCGACATCCGTTATCCGCTCCCGAATCCGAACCAACACGCGTTGACCGGCGCCTTCACACCCGATCTCACCCTAAACATTGAACGGGGTACAACCAGCGTCGCGGAACTCACGCGCACGGCGCGGCCTATCCTGCTCGACCTCGCTGACCGCACAGACCTGCGCACGACCGCGCGAGACTGGCTGCAGCGCATCGACATCCACTCCGCGGAAACCGAAGATCGACCCGCCGACGCTCTTCTGATCCGTCCCGACGCGCACATCGCCTGGGCCGCAACCAGCGACGAACCGACCGAAACTGCCGTTGTCGCGCTGCGAAAAGCGCTCTCCGATTGGTTCGGCACACCTTGAAAGCGCCTTCCATCCGCCGCAACGGAGCTTAGGGTGCGATGAACTCGTTTCGGTTTGCGCGTTGCGCGCTTTCGCCGGCTCGACCTTGTCGTTACCGCGCGTCTGCGCCGACGCCAACGCTTGGTCATCGCGGATCGAGCCGTCTTGCGGCACCGCCGAAACACGTTGACGAAGAGCTTTCGTAAGATCTCGCTTACCGAAAACATCGGCGGATCGACCCCGTTCAAGTCATATTGACGCGTCGCCGGGCGCGGGAGGCCAGGTGAACCCCGAGGTGGTTTCTATGGCGAGGGGCGCGCCCTCGGCGAGCAGCACGTTGAAACCCGCAGCAGCTTGGCTGCAAAGATCGACGTGGCATCGAAGTGGGACTTTGGGTCCGTCATGGGCCGATCTCGTCCCCATATAGCGTCAAGTAACGCATTCAGCCGCGCCCGTTCCGTTTTCCGCGCTCCACGCACCGTACACATCCCTTCGACTTCTTGGGTCTCAATCGCCGATTCCGATGTGTTAACTTTCGGCAAGACGGCTCCTGAGATTAACGTCAATAACCGAATAAAGCGTCTCAGAACCGGTGCGCGCGCTCACACCTGTGCGATGCTGCTCGCCATTCCGATACAAATCGGTGCCGATGCCGCAACTACTGCCATAAGCTGACGCGATCCGGGAGCGCGCGTGCGGCGATTATTTCGCCGGGACGACCTTGGCGCTTAAGTGCCTCCGCGTGTGCGAGAATGAAAAAGCTACGACCCTCAGCAACCGAACAGTGACCGGCGAGTGAGCGAACGCCTATCCACTTATTGCTTGACGGACGCCCGATGTTGGTACCATGCCTCGTATGACGCAATCGGCTCCGTCGTGCACCATCGTCATCTTCGGTGCCGCCGGCGATCTCACGAAACGGCTGCTGATGCCGTCTCTGTACGACCTTGCGGCGTCCGAACTTCTCGACGCGAGAACCCAGATCATCGGAGCCGACCACAACAAGCGCGATGCCGCCGGCTGGCGGCGTGAAATCGGCGATGCGCTGCACCACTTTGCGAGCGAAAAGGGCGCGGAATTCAAGGCGGCGATCGATGAGCGGGTCTGGTCCTCGTTGGCCGAGCGGTTGGACTACATTCAACTCGATTTTGCGACCGAGGGCGATTATGGCAAACTGTCCGATCGGCTGCACGGCAGCGGAAATGTGCTGTTCTATCTAGCCGTTTCGCCACGATTCTTCGAGCCGATTGCAAACGGCTTGGCCCACGCCGGACTGTTGGCGGAGCGTTCGGGATGCTTTCGACGCATGCTGATCGAGAAACCGTTTGGGCGCGACGTTGAGTCGGCGTGTCGGCTGAACGCGGCGCTGAAGTCGGTGGCAACCGAAACGCAAATCTATCGCGTGGACCATTTTCTGGGCAAGGAAGCCGTGCAAGGCATACCCGCGCTGCGCTTCGGCAGCCGGGTCGTCGAGCCGCTGCTCAACCGCAAGCATATCGCGAGCGTTCAAATCACGGCCGCGGAAACCGTCGGCGTCGAAGAGCGGGGTGCGTTCTATGAGACGACCGGCGCATTGCGCGACATGGTTCCCAATCATCTCTTCAGTTTGCTCACACTCCTCGCGATGGATCGGCCAGGTTCATTCGAGGCGGATGCGGTGCGCGGCGCGAAGGCGGCGCTCCTTGCGAAGCTGCAACCGCTGGGGCCGCAGGACGCGGTTCGCGGGCAATATGCGGCTGGCACGGTCGACGGACAATCCGTGCGCGCTTATCGTGATGAAGACAAGGTGGCGCAGGACAGCCGGACCGAGACCTATGCGGCGCTGCGCGTGCACATCGACAACGAGCGGTGGCGCCGCGTCCCGTTCTATCTTCGGACCGGAAAGCGATTGAGCGCTCACGTGACGACGATCGCCCTCACGTTGCGGCCGCCGGACGGGCCGCTCGACGACCGTTCGCCGCGTCCGCATCTCTTGGTGTTCGGCATCGACCCGCAGCGTGGTCTCATCGAACGTTTCGCCGCCAAACGCCCGGGAGTGGACCTGCACTTAGGCCGGGCGAGCCTCACCTTCCGCTACGATACGACGTTCGACGAGCCACCCAACGTGGGATATGAAACTCTGCTCTATCACGCGATGTGTGGTCAGTCCGCGCTTTTCCAGCGAGCCGACATGATCGAAAGCGAGTGGGCGGCGGTCGAAGGCGTGCTCGACGCATGGTCGCGCGATCGGACAGCGCCCGAGTCATACGAGGCCGGAAGCGCCGGTCCGCGTGCGGCCGATGCGCTCCTGGAGTTCAACGGCGATGGCTGGCTGGAAATCGCGCCGCTGGATTCGCTCGGTAGTGAAGCCGCTCGACCGCAGCCCGTTCTCACGCCGGTGTAAACGAACCCAAAGAGGCCACTGCTACGGCCTCTTACGTTGCGTTCGCTAAAGGCTCGTGCTTTGGTTGCGGAAGAGCAGGTCACGCTGCGCGCTGCCCGATCGTCCCAGCTCGGCCCGATGTTTGGGCCTCGAGTCGGGGTGTTGCGCTGCATCGGCTTTATTCGCGGCCGTCATCCCAGCGGACTCGGTGGCGGTGTATCCGTCAACGCCATGCCAGGCACTGCGGTCAGCGAAGTCGACTTGGGCAACCTCGCAGGTGGCGTCGGAGAACTCGCCGAGGGCGTTGGCGATTGGGAACGTATGTTTTATCTGAACGCCCGGACTGAAGATTCCCTTGTCCACGATGCTTTGCGTGTCATGGCCATTGCTCACCAGGAACGTCACACCCGTTACCGGGCATCGCTCTTCGCTGCGCAACGAAGAACAACGGCGCGGAGCCAACATGAGGAGCGGCGTTCGATCGGTAAGGAACGCACGTCGCCGTCTGGAGCACGCGCGAGAGTCAAAGTCTTACGGGCATCAGGACTAATTCGGCTAACGAGGTTCCTTTCATTTTTCGCATCGAGCTACCCGCTGTGCTTTTCACCGCAGAGGCTGATGCTAGGCTCGTTCCGTTTGTTCAGGTCCGCGACGACGTGCTCCATCACGTCTCGTTCGCGCGGGGTGAGTCTGTTACCGGACGACGTATCGGCGGGCTCAGGTCCCCAGAACTGCCCGCACCGTATCGAGCAAGAAATCGCCATCAAACGGCTTTTCAAGAAACTCAGTAGCACCGGCTCTCATTGCCTGCGCTCGCATCATTGGATCTCCAAACGCCGTGATGAAGATGATCGGCACGCGCCAACCGCTTTCCGCCAATTTGATTTGAAGCTCGAGACCGCTCATTCCAGGCAACTCGATATCGCTGATCAAACAGGCGATGTCGCTGTGCAGTTCGGAGTCCAAGAAGTCTTCCGCTGAGCCAAACAACCGGGCTTGCAGGCCGACCGACGCCAGCGCACCATGGATCGCACCGCGCACGGATTCATCATCGTCCACTACGGCAACCAGGCGAGTTTTCGGCTCGGGGTTCACAGCTGAAAGCTATCACTGGGACAGGGCGCCGTGCAATTATACGCAGAGGCCGATAACCTATACCAACGTATAGCGCGTATAGCGGCGATCACGGCAGCAAGCTATTTCGGCGGGCGAAGGTCGAGTTTCTCGGCCATTCTCGCCAAGTCGATAACCGACTCCGCTTGCATCTTGCGCATGACATGGCCGCGTTGAACCTTGACGGTTATCTCGCTCGTACCCAACTCAGCCGCGATCACCTTGTTTAGCTTGCCCGCGACGACCATGGCCAGTACTTGGCGTTCGCGCTCGGTCAGCGCCTCGAAGCGCTCCCGCAACGCCACGAGCTCGGAACGCTGGCGCCGCATGACGCGGTCCCTTTCGAGTGCGTGCGCAATCGCGTCCAGCAAGTCCTGGTCGCGGAAGGGTTTCGTCAAAAACTCAACGGCGCCGGCCTTCATCGCTCGCACGCTCATGGGGATGTCACCAAACCCGGTGATGAAAATGATCGGGATCTGGATATCCGCGGCGGTTAGCTCATGCTGGAGGTCAAGCCCGCTCAGCCCCGGCAGTCTGACATCGAGAACGAGGCAATTGGGTCCGTCGATCGGAGGATTTCGGAGAAAGTCTTGTGCGGACGTGAACGTCCGGGCAAACAGCCCGACGGACTTTACCATGCCCTCGATCGCCTCGCGAACGGAAACGTCATCGTCGATGACAAAAACCGTCGGCCGGTCCTCAGACATACGCTCTCCCGTGTCCTAATCGCCGTTCGGTCGTCTTCCCATCGCGTTTGCCCCGCAGGATCCTGGCAATGAAAACCGGTTGGTGCCGTCCAAACCCGTCCGCGATAAGCGTAGACAATCGGCGGGCTCATCGAAAGCCCACAAAATATGGCTTGACGCGCCGCAAAGCGCGCCTGCCCTTAATTCCACTCGAACGTCGCCGCTGAACGCCGGGCGGGAACACCCCTTACCATGTCCCCAACCGAGCGGCACCGGGTAACCGAATCATCCCCCGACACTTGGTCGCAAAGCGGCTTGCAATTTTTCCGGGAGAGGTCGCTTCACGAGCTGCATCAGGCCGCCCGAGCACTTCTCGAACTCCCTGACCACACAGAGGGTGAACGCATGCCAATAGACTTCACGCTTACCGAAAAGCAGCAAGAGCTGCGCGAAGGTGCTCGTGACTTCGCGCAAAACATCCTTGCCCCGCTCGTCAAAGAGGCGGACGCGTCGAGCGATCCACACGAGTCGTTCGCGAAAACGAAACCGGCCTACATCGACAAGATGGGGCACCGCCTCTGTTCGAATGCATCGCTCGTCTTCGAGGACGTCATCGTGCCCGAAGAAAACGTCATTTCCGGTACGAAGGGCAACGGCGACCTGGTCATCAGCAAGGCCTTTACCTGGTCGGGCCCGGTCGCTGCAATCGCCGCAGTCGGCGTGGCAAGAGCAGCTTATGAATATACGCTCGGCTGGGCGAAAGAGCACACCGGAGGCGGCTCTCAGCCAATTATTCAACACCGGCACGTTGCCTATTTGCTTTCGGACATCGCCATGAAGATCGAGTCGGCACGCTATTAGTCTTGGAAGGCTGCCCACTATCTCGACCTCTACGACAGCGAGGGACACGTGCCCGGTGCTTGGTCCAAAATCTACGGCGGCGAAATGTGCGTCGATCTTGTCTACACATGTATGCGAGTCATGGGCGTAAACAGTTATGACCGCGAAAATCCGCTCGAAAAGTACATGCGTGAAGCGCTCTGTTTTCCGATCTACGATGCCGGCAACATCGGGATGCAGCGGCGCAAAGTCCATGGTGTGATGGCGCACGACTCCTTCAACACCTGGGCATTCCTCGAGAACGAACCGATGACGTTCACGAAGGCGCCCAGTCGTCCGGGGCGAGACCGAACAGGCGCGAGTCCTCACCGGCCCGGGCTAGGTGGAAGCAGCCGTCGGCGCAGGCCGAAGCTTCTCGCCGGCGGCTCCTTACAACGACTGACCGTCGCGCAAAAGTACCGTGCGAATGGCACCCGGGGCAGAGGCATCCGTGAAGCTCTCAACTCCAACGGGAATGGAAAATGAAACGGTGGCGCCCGGGCCGTCATTCGGCGATGCCCAGAGGCGTCCGCGATGACTCTCGATGATCGAGCGGCTGATGGAAAGCCCGATCCCCATACCGCCGCTCTTCGTTGTGAAGAACGCCTCGAAGAGTTTACCCTCAGTTTGCCCGAGACCCACGCCCGAATCTTGCACGCTCAGCCGGACACGCTCGGGTTCTTCTCGTTGGGTTCGAACCAGCAGATCACGCGGACGATCGTCGATGCTGCTCATCGCTTCCGAAGCGTTGAGCAGCAGGTTCAAAATGACTTGCTGAAGCTGGACACGATCGCCTGTGACAGCCGGAAGGTCGGCGGCCAGCTCCGTCCGTAGAGTCGCGCCGCTTCGGTGGAGCTCGCTCCACGACAGCGCAAGCACTTCCCGCGTCGCTTCGTTGACGTCCACCAATTCCGTAGCAGCATCCTTTTTGCTAAAGAGCGCACGTAACCGTTTGATCACATCAGATGCACGGTGGCCGTCGCGAATCGTGCGCTGCGCAGTTTCGCGCGCGCCGTCGACGTTCGGAGGATCGGCAGCGAGCATCCGCAGGCAAGTACCGGCGTTGGTGATGATACCTGACAATGGCTGGTTGACTTCATGCGCGATCGATGCCGTCAACGCTCCGAGGCTCGTGACCCGAGCGACGTGCGCGAGCTCGGAGCGGACCTTGCCGAGCGTTTCTTCCGAGAGTCGGCGCTCGGTTATGTCCTGAACCGCGCCGATATACTCTACACGGCCATCCTGATCCCGAGACGCATGCGCTACGATGTGAAGATATTTCACCGATCCGCTCGGCATCAAGAGGCGACATTCGTAATCAAAATCTCTGCCCTCCGCTGCCAGAGCTGCGGCCTGCTGCATGAGCGGTTTATCCGCCGGATGAACTCGTTCTAATATCCGCTCGAGTGTGATCTCCGTCGTGACCTCATATTCAAAAATGCGGAAGGTCTGGTCCGACCAAACGTGCTCGTCCGTGGAAACACGCCAGCCAAAGCTTCCGGTTAGACTCAGTTTTTGAGCTTCCGCCAGATACGCTTCGCTGCGCCGCAGTTTCTCTTCCGACCGTTTGCGTTCCGTGATGTCGCGAGTAACTCCAAGCTGCACGACGGATCCGTCGTTGATTCGCAACGGGGCTGCGTGTGTTTCCATCTGCCGGCGATCGCCTCGCATACCGATGATATCGAACTGCAGAAATCCCTTCTCCCCGGAGCAAATGCGCTCGTTGAATTCGCGATATCGGCTGCGATCTTCCGGGGCGAGGAAGTCGTAGAAGCTTCGACCTACGACATGGTCCGTAGGGTCCGCCCCCGCCATAGCCAGTCCAGCCGAATTAACGCGCAACAAGGTGCCGTCGCGTGCGACCAGCTTGACGCACTCAGGTGTGGTCTCAACGATCGCGCGGAAGGTTTCTTCACTCTGTTTTCGTTCCGTTATGTCGCGCAGGTACCCGGTGAAGGACGGCGGCCCGTCTAACGGGATCCGAGTGATCGCAAGCTCGACCGGGAATTCCACCCCGTCGGCCCGCAGCGCCATTATCTCGATGCGCCTCCCGATCACTCGCTCCTCGCCGGTCGCCAAATAACGTACGAACCCCAAACGGTGCTTCTCCCGGAGCGACGGCGGGACGATGACGTCGGCAAGCGCCTTGCCGATGACCTCGTCTCGACGATACCCGAACGTGCGCTCCGCAGCCGGATTAAACTCCGTGAGCCGCCCCTCGTGGTCGATTGTCATGATGCAGTCGAGTGCCGAGTCCAGGATCGCTGCCTTGCGCGCTTCGCTATGCTTGAGCGCTGCGTCGTTTTGCGCTCGTTCGATGGCAATGCTCGCGATGTGTTTGAACTGGTCGATCAGGGCCTTCTGCTCCAGCGTCGGCGTTTTGGGCACGTTGTAGTAAATGGCGAACGCGCCTAGGATTTTACCGGTCGAGGATGCGATCGGCGTCGACCAGCACGCCTGCAGCCCATGAGCCAGGGCCATCGGGCACCAATCGTACGCCGCCCAGCGTGTTTCCGAGCTGAGGTCAGCAGCAATGACTTGTTCGTTCAGGCATGCCGCCATCGCGGACGGACCCGCATCGACGCTGACGGGCCGACCGACTATCGAGGTGAGGAAGCTCGCCGGCAGGCTCGGCGCGGCCCCGTATTCAAGACGCGTTCCGCTCGGATCGGTTAGGACGACGCTGCAATAACATCCGCCGTCCGTGCTTTCGACAAACTCACAGAGCGCTTCAAGGATCGCCCGCATCGACAAACCGCCTGCGGCCATTTCGAGAAACCGCTTTTCACCGGCAAGCAGAGCTTCAGCTCGTTTGCGGTCATCGACGTCGGTCTCCAGAACGTGCCAGCGGACGACCTGGCCTTCGCTGTCCCGAAGCGGCAGACCGCGCACGTGGAACCAGCGATAAACCCCGTCGGCGCGGCGCATCCGGTGCTCGATCTCGTATGCTTCCTCAGATTGGACGGAACGCGTCCATGCAGCTACCACAGCGGGAAGGTCATCCGGATGCACGAGGTCGGCGGTCGCCCAACTCTTGATCTCATCGAGCGTAGCGCCGAAAAATTCCAGGGTGAGGCGATTAGCACTTTCGACTGCGCCGGACGGCGTCATCGTAGAAATCTGGGCCGGGATGCTATCGACGATCGAGCGATAATGGTGCTCACGCGCGCGTAGCGCCTCCTCGGCCTGTTTGCGGTCCTCGATATCGGTACACGTTCCGCACCACTTTACCAAGCTTCCAGCGGCATCGGTTACCGGAGCGGCTCGGAAGTGGAACCGGCGGTAAGCTCCATCGGCGCGCCGCAGCCGCGCCTCGAATTCATGCGGCACGGCGGACGTCAGCATCGACCGCCAACGCTCGCGCAGCTCCGGCACGTCTTGCGGGTGGATCGCAGTCAGCCACCCCCGGCCACACGCTTCGTCAACCCGAAGACCCGTGTACTCGCACCAGCGTTGGTTGAAAAAGTCGATTTGCCCGTCGGGGAGCGCACGAAAAACCAGGTCGGGAAGCGCATCGACGACGCGGCTCAAGTCGCTGTCCATTGCCGTCCTCTTGTGGCCGTGACAAGAGGATATGCCACACTACTCAGAACGTCCAGCGGGCTTCGTGCAAGCCCGTCGCCGGAGGCGACGGCCGGTCACCAGGTTGGAGCCTCGGCATTCGAACGACTCTTCGTCCGTCTCGGTTCGCTCAGACTGCCGGCGGGAGCGACGCCTCGGCTTAGCTCTCGGGGCTTACGACGTCAACGATCGCGAGCGCCCACCCGTGAGCCGTGCGCGTTCGCACGAGATACCCGTTGCTCGTTCGATCGTACACTTGAAAGCCTGCCCGCATTGCCTCGCCGATGGAAGAAAAGACCATGATGCCTGCCATTGTATTTGCCTCGCAGTCGTGGACGGCTTACCCTCTGCGCGCACAATCATCGCCGTCGGTGCGGAGACGTCTGCGGAGCGGATCGGATATCAGCCGGATCTTGGACCGATAGTAATGTACTCCGCAGAACACGTCCATTAGACTTTGGTGTAGATCCGCGCCACAACAGCGCGCCATCGCACACGGGAAGGCATCGACGCGCTTGGCCCCGCCCGCGCGTAAGCGTTGTCGGCGCGGTTGATGCGGGTGCGCATAGCGGCCACGGAGCGACACCAAAGTACGATGGACCTCTTACGGCACCGTGACCTATCCTTGTGTTCCGGCGTTGGCCACGAAGACGGGGCGGAGAGCCAGCGCTATTTCAATATCCGTCAAAATACAAGGAGCAGGATCCATGTCGAAGCACGTTCTCAAATTCTGCGCGGCAGCCGCATTCGTCGCCGCCGCACCGGCCCTGGCACAAGCACAGAACATCTCCTACGCGGTCAAGTCGCCCATAGCGATCTCGTCGTTTGGCGTCAGAGAACTTTATACGCCGGGCGCCATCGCCGACGTCGAGCAAGCCCCGCAGTTCATCGATACGGACATCAACATCAAGTTCGTTAACACCGGCACCGTCGCGGCAACGCTCGTGAAGTTCGCGGTCAATGCCGGACAATCGACGCAGATCATCGTCGACAAAGGAACGTTTACTTCCGGCGCGCAGATCAGACACCATTTCGCGATCGCCAATCCCATCGACGCTCCGAACGCAACATGCAACGTATCGGAAGTCATTTTTGCCGACGGGAGCGTCTGGCGCGGCGGTCCCGCTGTCGCGAGCCGTTAACGCCGAGCACGACCGCCCGGCGCACCGGCTTCCGGCTAGGCCTTGCGCGGTTGTCGCCGGCTGCGGACACTTTCTGCCCGAGGAGTGTCCCGACGAACTCGCCGCGGCGATCCTCTCCTTCTGGCGCGACACGCCTTGAACGCTCATGTATTGAGCGCCAGTGGACCGCTGACGAAACGATTGCCCCGAACGTAGAATCGCAGTAGACGGTCGGCCGCGCGCGTAAGGCCGATCCGTTTGCTCTGTCCGATTTCGTCCGGCGCCCGACCGTCGGAACCCAGCCACAGCGGGCCGACCTGGCAAAGGTCGATTCCATCCAGCCGGCGATCGATCGCCAAGGCCGCACTCAATCGTCCCGGACCGCGCGCTAAGTCACGCACCCGCTGAGTTCCACGATTGTGCTTCATGATGGCGATGCCATCCGTTGGCTCGATCGCCCTGATCAAAATACCCGCGCCCACGCCGGCCGCCTCACTGGAGACGTTCAACATGAATGACCTGCCATAGGCGAGATACACGTAGGCGTGTCCGCGCTCGAGGAAGAGCGCCCGGGTGCGCGGGGTCATGCCGCGATAGGCGTGGCCCGCGAGGTCGCCGATGTCGTAGGCCTCGGTCTCGACGATACGGCCGCCCGCCGCGCCTTCAGCCAGTATCCGCACGAGCAGTTTGCCGATGAGAAAACGTGCGAGCCGGACGGTATCGACGGGCAGCTCTGCCCGCTCCAGCACGCGCGCGGTTACTAGTGCCGCGCCGATGTCATCCCGTTCCTTCGACCCATTGCGCGCGCCCAGCCGTGCCGGCGATGCGCCGCACCTTGCATTCGGGCCACGTCACGCTTGTCGCAGCGATCGAAAACCAGCGCGAACCTCTTCGGAAAAGATTTGCGGCTGCTCCCAGGCTGCAAAGTGACCGCCCTTTTCCGCCTTATGGAAATAGATGAGCTTGTGAAACGCGAGCTGCGTCCAACTGCGCGGAGCCTCATAGATCTCGTCGGGGAACACGGTTGCGGCAGCCGGGATGGCGACGTTGGCGGCGTTGATCGGGCTGGTCTTATTTTCCCAATACGACCGGGCCGCAGAAATCCCGGTATTCGTCAGCCAGTACAGGGTGATGTTGTCGAGGACGTCGTCGCGCGTCAGATCTCCGGCGCTATGACCGTCGATCGTATGCCCAGCCAGCGCGGAGATGACAGCAGCCGCCGGTTGGCCGTTGCCGTCGCCATGATCCAGAAGCCAGGCCGCCAGACCCACGGGGGAATCAGCCAATCCGTAGAGCGTTTGCGGCCGTGTATGCATGAACGCGGCATAGGCGAATTGCTTCCCATACAGCAGCTGGAGCTGCTCGTAGGCGTGCTTTTCATCGGCTGAAAGATCGCCCGGCGCGGGGTCGCCGCTGGCCAGCGATTTTGCAATGGCAGGCGGCACGGTTGCCGGCAGGCTCGTATGAATCCCCAGCAGTTCCGGCGCGGCTTGTTCGCCCATCAACGTCGTAACCACCGAACCAAGGTCGCCGCCTTGCGCAACGAACTGCTTATAGCCAAGGCGTTTCATCAGCACGACCCAGGCGCGTGCCGTATGTTCGGTACCCCATCCGGTCACGGTCGGCCGTCCCGAAAAACCGTACCCTGGTATCGAGGGAACAACGATATGGAAGGCATCCGACGCACTCCCCCCATGTGCCGTCGGATCGGTCAGCGGTTCGATGATCTTCAGCTGTTCGATGATCGACCCGGGCCAGCCGTGCGTGACGATCAACGGCAGCGCGTTTTTATGTTTCGACCGAACGTGTATGAAATGAATGTCGAGCCCATCGATCTCGGTCAGAAATTGCGGCAAGGCGTTGAGCTTCGCCTCGCACTTTCGCCAATCGTAGTCCGTCGCCCAGTAACTCGCAACCCCCTGAATCATCGCCAGCGGCACGCCTTGTGAATTATCTGCGACTGGTTCTTGGTCGGGCCAGCGCGTCGCCTTAATGCGTTTGCGCAGTTCGTCGAGATCCGTGTCCGCAACGTTTACTCGAAAGGGACGAACGGCGGAACCGCTTTTCGGCGTCAGTTCTGCAACTTCCGTCATCACGTTGGGCCGCTCCGCAAACCCCGAGAGACCGAGCGGACCGGCGACAATGGCTGCCCCTGCAATTCCTAAAAAGCCACGGCGATCGAGAACCAGATTTTTCGACATTGGAGTCACTCCGGACACATCGACGACGGGAAAGATCGTCTGCTTCCCACTTGGAAACCGGCTTGGAGCGTCTTCTTGCCGCCCGATCGAGACGCTCGCCCAGGTCACCAGAATATGTCAAGCTCCAACCAGCCGTCCATTATACTTTGGTATCGCCTAGCGGCTGAACGTCTTTGTCCTTTGACTTACGTCGAATATCGTACCGACAATGCGCGAAAAGCAGCGCAGTACGGGATTCAACGAATCTTGAGCAGGCACTCGTAAGCGAGCCGTCTCACGATCGTTGCGGTCGGGCGCATTCACCGTTCGACTTCGATAGACGTAGCGCGGCAAGCACATCAGGGCGAGGGCGAGTAGTGAGTGAAGACAAAATCCTTCGTCCCGGCAAGCTGGTGGCAGGGGAAGCAGGTCCGCTGCACCGCCGCGTCGGCAAGTTTGCCGTCCTTGAGTTGAACGAACGACCAGCCGCCCGTCGAGGCGTATTTTCTTGAGTCTTTCCGTTCGAACTGTACGTTAATGGGGGATCCGGCAACGAAGGACTGGGCACGGCCGAAGATTTTGTCGTTCTCCGGCGACGGAACGTAGCGCCAGGCCAGCCGGACGATGATTGTGCCGTCCGGGTACGGCAATTTCTTTTCCCGGAAGGCCTTGATCGCTACATCGTTACCGAGCACGGCGCGAAGGTCGTTGTTGTTGCCTGCTTCGTGGGCAACGGTCACCAGCTTCCAGTCCCGGTATCCGGAGGGAAGTTCTCCAGTGGCGTCAACCATTTCAATTGGTACGGCAGCTAATGCCAACACCGCCATCACCAAATACGCGAGTTTTCGCATAAGGTCGTCCCCCTTCCAGCTTCTGACAGCATGCTGCATCACGCGCGAAGCAGTGTCCATTAGACCTTAGTATGGACTTTGCGCTCAAGATTCGCTCTCCGACGAGCTTCGCTTCAGCAGTGTGTCGCCGCGCCTACAAGACCATCGGTGACAACCTCGACCACGACTACCAGGACGCTGTGGGGAGCAAAGCGTGCCTGTCGCCCATCGATGTCAAATGGGAAGAAAGCATCGTTAGTATACTTTGGTATAGCTAAGACGTCCCAGAGAATAATTGCCGCCTCCGAATCGGCGTGTTATCTTCCCGGTGTGAAGAACGCAGCGCCGAAGAGACAGCTAGTCGCCGTCGTGGACGATGACGAGTCCGTGCGCAGCGCGATCCACGAGGCGCTGAAATCAGTCGGCCTGACAGCTCGCTCGTTCGGATCAGCGGATGAGTTTTTGAATTCAGGAATACGGAGCGACACTGCGTGTCTGATCACCGACGTCCAAATGCCGGGGATGAGCGGTCTTGATTTGCAAGCGAAGTTAGCACACGATGGTGACCGCGTCGCGATCATCTTTATTACCGCATATGGAGAAGAGTGGATGCGAACGCAGGCCATGCGTGCGGGCGCGATCGAGTTCCTGGATAAGCCCTTCGATGACAACGTTTTGCTCGAGACTGTTTTCAAAGCCCTGAACGCGGAACTTCACTCGCCCTCCGCATGACCGTTTACGCAAAACATTCCGCACCTCAAAGATATCGGAGAATGATGGCTTCGACGCAGCGCACTCCTCAACTGAAGTCCGAGGCGACGGTTTTTGTCGTTGATGACGACGCTTCGGTACGCGAGTCCTTTGTCGTTCCCGCGGCCGTGCATGGTTCCGCTCGAGTTGGCACTCGAGAGTCTCGGCGAAGGCACACGACCCGGGCAAGGACCGGCAGCTCAAGGACACCGTCGAAAGAGAATCGATCCCGGGCAAGGAAGCTTATCGTCGGTTTCAGTCAATCTTTGCGGCTCGCTCCGGCCTCGAGACGGGCGATTGCGATTTTGCTTGCTGCGCCTGGGGAAAAGAAGCCGCCATCAGCTTCGTGCACGGCAACGAGTTTCAAGCAGCTGCGGACGGATGCCCGAGAGGAACCTTTCGAATGCGATCTGAGATTGTTCCGGGCGCGATCTTCCCGGACTTTGAGCTTTCCGACCACACCGCGAAACGCCGAAAGCTCTCTGAGCTGCAAGGACAACATCCGATGGTTCTCGTCCTCAGCCGAGGAGGATACTGTCCGAAGGACCGCCGGCAGGCTGAAGGGCTCGTTGCACTCCATCGTGAGCTCGAGGTCGCCTATTGCCGGCTCGTTACCATTAGCACCGACAATATTACGCAGACGAACGAATATCGCAGCGGAGTCGGCGCCCATTGGCCTTTCCTCTCCGACGCGGGCCGTATCGTCCAGAAAGACCTCGACATCGCCGAATACACGGACCCTGTCAATAATCCGATGATCCCCCACGTGATCGTCCTCGAACCCAGTCTGGTCGTTTATAAGATCTACAACGGTTACTGGTTCTTCGGCCGACCAACGATGGAAGATCTCCGTCAGGATCTACGTGCCGTTAGCAAAAAATGCCGGCCGGACTGGGACATTACCGCGCCCGAACTCAGAGCGGCGTGGCAGCAAGGCCGCAACGAACTCTTCTATCCATACGGCAAAACGTACGTCCAAACTCTCGGTGAACAGGATTAGCAGTCGTAGGCGCCGGCAGCAGCCCTACGTTCGTACGCTCGAACCGTCATAACGTCACGCGTATCCCGCATGAGCGACGCGCCGCCGTTCGGCCCGCAAATAGACTCATCGGCGACGACTTCATTCCTCTTAACCTTAGCGGTGCGCGCAGGCCCGTCAAAAGGCTGCGTGCAGAACAACGTCCTGGCCGGCGGTCGGCCCTTCTCTCCTTGGACGACCTACTGATGGCATAACGGCTTCTTCTCCTGCTTTCCGGCGCCGATATGATTTCACATACGGCCCGCACTCCGAGCGGCTCCGGGACAAAGTCATATGGACGTGCGCTCGGAGAGTGCTGTATACTCTTGCACGATTGCGACGAATTGTTGCAAGGGGCGGGAATGGAGAGCGAGCTCAGCCGCGTCGTGGATTCCTTACCCGGTTTGGTGTGGACCGCACGTCCGAGTGGGGAAGCCGATTTCGTCAATCAGCGCTGGTGCGAATATACGGGGCTCACCGTAGACGAAGCCTACGGGCGCGGATGGCTGGCGGCAATCCATCCCGATGACCTGGCAGGGCTGTTAGCGGGCTGGCAGTCCATCCTGGATTCGGGTGAGCCGCGTGAATTGGAAGCGCGCATGCGACGCTTCGACGGCGTGTACCGCTGGTTTGCTTTCCGCGAGCGTCAAGTGCTCGATCCGTCCGGACGGATCGTCAAATGGTGCGGCATTAACACCGACATTGAAGAACGCAAGCGCGCCGAGGACGAGTTGCGCGAGCGCGCGAGTCAATTTCGTGCGATTGCCGACTGCGTTCCAGCCCTCATTGCGGTGATGTCGTCGACGGGCGCGGTCGAGAACGTCAACCGCCATGTCCTCGAATACTTCAACGCGACCCTCGACGAGCTCAAAGCGTGGACGACCGGTGACTTCTGTCATCCCGATGATCTTCCAGCGATCGTTGCTGCATGGACACGATCGGTAAACACGGGAGAGCCCTACGAGATCGAGCACCGCATGCGCCGTGCCGATGGTGTGTATCGCTGGTTTCGGGCGCGCGGACTGCCGCTTAAAGACAGCTCAGCCGCCGTGACCCGCTGGTACGTTTTGCAAACGGACATCGACGATCAAAAGCGAGCCGAACAAGCTCTCCGCGCGAGCGAGTTTCATCTCCGCCAGATAATCGACAGCATACCCGGACTTCTGTGTACGATGAGTCCCTCCGGTGAGGTGGAACTTTTCAACCGGCAAGTCTTGGAATACTTTGGCAAGACGCCTGAGGAATTGAAAGGCTGGGCGACCAGCGAAGCCGTTCATCCAGATGACCAGTCTCGGGTGATCGCAGCCTTTGCAAATTCAGCAACGGCCGGAACTCCGTACGAAGTTAAATGCCGTTTCCGCCGAGCCGACGGCGTGTACCGGTGGTTCCAGGTGCGCGGTCTTCCGGTCCGAGATGCCGATGCTCGTATCACCGTGTGGTACGACCTGCTCACGGATATCGACGACTTCAAACACGCCGAGGATGCGATTCGGGCGAGCGAGCAACATTTCAAGCAGATCATCAACACCATTCCTGCCCTCGCCTGGTCTGCTCGCCCAGATGGTTCCGCCGAATTCTTCAACCAGCACTATCTCGACTACGTGGGCCTCTCTGCGGAACAGGCGCAGGACTGGGGCTGGACGGCCGCGGTTCATCCTGACGATCTCGACCATCTATCCGGTGCGTGGGAACGCATCACGACCGTCGACGAGGCAGGAGAGGTCGAAGCTCGACTGCGCCGGTTTGACGGGGCGTACCGCTGGTTTTTGTTGCGCACGAATCCGCTCCGCGATGAATTCGGCAACACCGTCAAATGGTACGGGACCAACACCGATATCGATGATCGGAAACGGGCCGAGGAGAAGCTCCGGCTCAATGAGGCGTTTCTCGCAAAAGGCCAACGCCTGAGCGTAACGGGTACCTTTTCCTGGCACGTGAACACGGACGAGATCGTGTTTTCGGAGCAACTCTATCGCATATTCGATTTTGAGCAGGATGAGCCCGTGACGCTGGAGCGGATGGGTGGCCGAGTCCACCCGGAAGATATCACGTCGTTTTCTAAAAAGCTGGGCCAGGCACGAACGGCCGGCAGTGACCTTGACTACGAGATACGCCTGCGAATGCCGGATGACTCGGTCAAGTACCTGCATACGATAGCTTACGCGACCCAAGACCCCAATGGCCAGTTGGAGATCATTGGTGCCGTTCAGGACATCACCGAACGGCGCCTTTCGGAAGACGCGCTCGGAAAGGTTCGTTCTGAGCTCGCGCGCGTGGCAAGGGTCACCACCCTCGGAGCAATGACGGCGTCGATCGCGCACGAAATAAAGCAGCCTCTATCGAGCATCATCCTCAACGCCGGCACGTGCCAGCGAATGCTGGCCACGAATCCTCCAAACGTCGATGACGCTCGCGAAACCACGCAGCGCATCATTCGTGACGGCAAACGTGCGTCCGATGTGATGACGCGATTGCGCTCGCTCTTTGCCAAAAAGATCGGTGCCAGCGAACCGATAGACCTGAGTGAGGCTGCGCGAGAGGTCATCGCGCTTTCGTGGGGTGAACTTCAAGCAAATCGGGTCGTGCTGCGCGACGAGCTCGCCACCGAAATCCCTCGCGTGATGGGCGACCGCGTCCAACTTCAGCAAGTTGTACTGAACCTGCTGCTCAACGCTTCTGATGCGATGAGCCGGATCCACGATCGTCCGCGTCAAATCGTAATCAAGACACAGCCAGACGAAGGTGATCGTGTTCGTCTGACCGTGCAAGACGCGGGCGTCGGGATCGAACCCGAGGCCGCCAACAAACTCTTCGAGGCCTTTTACACCACGAAGGAGGGAGGAATGGGAATCGGGCTGTCGGTCAGTCGCTCGATCATCGAGAGCCATCGCGGCCGAATTTGGGCGTCCGCAAATGATGGCCCCGGTGCTTCGTTCTCGTTTTCCATCCCGTGCAGGCCCGATGGCGCGGCGGGGCCTTCTACCGATGGCGTACGCCCGTATTCTGCCGTCACGAATGCCTGATCCCGACATTGCGATGCCATTTCTAACGCTCCGCGAACCCGAGAAGTCCAAGGGGCTTTCTTGAGGATCACGCTCCGCTCGGCCCGAGTGCGACGTTCGCGGATGGCGTCAGTATATGCCTCACTCCAACAAAG
>JBEKHC010000059.1:0-32509 GCA_050012475.1 Candidatus Velthaea sp. | reverse complement strand
ACGGAACAGATAGCCGATCGGATCGCTGCGGCCCAGCGCAACGACCGAAGCGTACGCATTTGCCGGTGAGGGATCGTACACGAACGTGAGCCAGACGCCGGTGACGACGAGCAGCACGAAACAGTAGAGCGCGAATTCGCCGAGATAGAACGACCAATGATCGGGATAAATCTTGGCAAATGCTACCCGCACGACGTTGGCCGTGCCAAGCCGCTCGTCCAAGAACCGGCCGATCCGACGCGTGATCATACCGTCCGGCTCCAGTCATCGGGCCCGACTGGTCCGCTGAAGTCGCCGCGCGCGACGAGGTAGCCTTCGTCGTTCACCGCCAGTTCGAGCTGAGGCAGTGCGCGCGTTGCCGGCCCGGCGATCGGCTTGGCCCCGAAGAGTACCGAGAATTCGGATTGGTGACACGGGCAGTACAGCGTGTAGTCGGCGTGGCGGTAAATCGCGACCGGACAGCCGGCGTGCGTACAGATTTTCGAGAACGCGACATTGCCGTGCGGCGCCCAAGCGTGGTTCGTCAGCATTGCGTCGTCGGCGACGCGAATGAGCAGCGCGGCCGACTCCGGTGCCCCGATACTGCCCTCGGGAAACACGGTGCTCACGCCGCCCAGCGCGACGTCATCGGGTCGCACGAGCCGGCCTTCGGGCGTTACCAGCCGTGAGCCGCGCCGCCACGCTGTACCTCGCGCGATGGCCGCGCGGCGCCCGAGCGCGACGAGCGGCACCAAGCCCGCCACGGCCAAGGCGCCGGCGGTAAGCGCCCACAGCCGGGCAAACATGCCCGAACGCGTAACGGCAGCGCGCGGAGCGTCACGCGGCGCGGGCCGGTGACGCGGTTCGCGGCAGTCGTCGGGAGCGTGCAGTTCGAGCGCGGCCGTGCCCGCGGAAAGAGCAATCGCGGCGAACGCCGCCGCGAGCAGCAGTCCGACGATCGCCGGATTCATGCGCAGAGCCGCGGCGATCGCACTAGCCAGCGTCGCTGCACTGGCGATGACGAGCGACCCGTTTTTCATCGCAGCAAATAGATCGTCGCGTACAGCGCGAGCCACACGACGAAGACGAAGTGCCAGTAGTATGCTATCGCTTCGACACCCGCGGTGCGGTCGCGTGTGAACGCCGGCGACCCAAGGAAGATAGTGAGCGCCAGCAAGAGCACCGCGCCCGCGATGACGTGCGCGAGATGCGTCCCGGTCAGCACATAAAACAGCGTCCCGTACGCGCTGCTGTCAACATGGAAATTCGCCAGCGACCAATCGCGCAGTGAGGTATAGGCAAACCCCAGCGCGCAAAATAACGTCAGCACCAGCATCGCGCGTGCAAGCCGCCGGTTGCGTCGCGCGGCGGCAACCTGCGCGATGCCCATCGTGACGCTGCCCAGCCCGAGGAGCACCGTGCCGAAGGTCGCGAGAGCGAAATCGATCTCGGTGCCGCGCGGCATCCATTGCGCGCTCAGCCCGCGCAGGTCGTACCATGCTGCGAGCAGTCCGGCGAAGAGCATCGATTCCGACGCCAGAAAGACGACGACGCCGAAGACGAGCGGGTGAGCGCGAATCGCCACCGATTTCACGTCGCTTTCTTACCCCGATTGCGACACTCCGAATGCGGGCATGAAGCAGCATGGAACGGCTGGCATGGCCGGGGACCGCAACGACGCAAGCCTCGCTGATGGCATCGAATTGGATGCTTTTCCTCTACGTCGGAACGGCGGTCGCCGTCGTCGTCTGGGGCTTGATCCTGTTTGCCGTCATCCGCTTTCGGCGGCGCAAAACGTGGCCGCGCGACGACCGGCTGCCGCCGCAATTTCGTTCCAACAACCTGCTCGAAATCGGCTGGACGCTCGTTCCGCTGCTGCTCGTGGGCGTGCTCTTCGTGCACACGTACCTCGCCGAAGCGGGGGTCGAGGCGCTCGCTCCCAACCCGGACGTCACGGTTCTCGTCAACGGTTACCGTTGGGGATGGACGTTCACGTATCGCCCGGGGCCGACCGTCGGAGGATCGTTCAACCACCCGCCGCAACTCGTGCTGCCGCGTGACGAAACGTCGCGCATCGTGCTGTCGTCGAGCGATGTGAATCACGCGTTTTGGATTCCGGCGTTCCTGTTCAAGCGTGATGCGATCCCGGGAATGGTCAATCGCTTCGACCTCCGGCCGCAGCGGGATGGCACGTATGTTGGCCATTGCGCCGAGTTTTGCGGGTACGCGCACGCGCTCATGGGCTTCAGCGTGAAGGTCGTGTCGCCGGCGGATTACGCGCGTTGGATTGGAGGCGTCCGGTCGTGAGCGCAGCCGCCCCCGCCGGGCTCATCGCCGCCTCCCCGCGCGGCGATGTGCTCAGCTGGATTACGACCACCGACCACAAGCGCATCGGCATCTTGTACTTGACGACCAGCCTGCTGTACTTCGGCGTGGCTGGGGTCTTAGCTTTGGTGATGCGCACGCAGCTCGCCCGGCCGGCGAATGACTTCGTGGGCGCCCATGCCTATGCCGAATTGTTCACGCTGCACGGAACCGCGATGATCTTTTTATTCGTCGCGCCGTTCGCATTGGGTCTGGCCAACTTTCTGCTGCCGCTCCAAGTAGGTGCGCCCGACATGGCGTTTCCGCGGCTCAACGCGACCTCGTACTGGATGTTCTTGTTCGGCGGGTTGGTCATTTTCGCCGGCGCCATGACGAACGAAGGTGCGGCGGCAACCGGCTGGACCGCGTACGCGCCGCTGTCGGAGATCAAGCTCTCGACGGGATTGGGGCAAGATCTCTGGATTGTCGGCGTGTTCATCGTTTCGGTCGCGACCATCTTGACCGCAATCAACTTCATCACCACGGTATTTATCTATCGCGCGCCCGGGATGACGATGTGGCGGATCCCGATCTTCGCTTGGGAGATGGTCGCAACGGCGCTGCTGATCTTCATGGCCTTTCCGGCTCTGGCTGCGGATCTGCTCTTGCTCTTTGTCGATCGTCATTTGGGCGGTCACGCGTTCGATCCAGGTTACGGCGGGAGCCCGGTGCTGTGGCAGCATCTGTTTTGGTTTTTCGGCCATCCCGAAGTCTACGTGATGATCCTGCCGTACTTCGGGGTGATCAGCGAGATCATCCCGGTTTTCTCGCGCAAGCCGATCTTCGGCTACACCGGCTTGGTATTGGCCGCGTTCGCGATTGCCGGGCTGTCGATGGGTGTCTGGGCGCACCACATGTTCACCTCGGGCGCGGTCGACGACCCGTTCTTCAGCTTCATGTCGTTTCTCATCGCGGTGCCGACGGGGGTAAAGTTCTTTAACTGGATTGCCACCCTGTGGCTCGGCTCGATAACGTTCGCCACGCCGATGCTGTTCTCGATCGGTTTCTTGATGAACTTTCTGCTCGGCGGCATCACCGGCGTCATGATCGCTTCGCCGCCGATCGATTTCCAAGCGCATCAGTCCTATTTCATCGTTGCGCACATGCACTATGTGTTGGGGGGCGGAAGCCTGTTCGCGATTTTTGCCGCGCTCTTTTTCTGGTGGCCGAAGATGTTCGGACGCAAACTGAACGAGCGCTTGGGCAGCTGGTGTTTCTGGCTGCTGTTCATCGGGTTCAACGTCACGTTCTTTCCGATGCATTTCATGGGGCTCGAAGGGATGCCGCGCCGCGTCTCTACCTACGACGCGACCGGGACGCTTCCGCTGCTCAACCTCGTGGCGACGTGCGGATCCTACCTGATGGCGGCCGGCGTGGTCACCTTCATCGCAAACGTCGTGATGAGCGCGTTCGACCGCGAGCCCCCCGGTCCCGACCCGTGGAACGCAAACTCGCTGGAATGGGCCACGAGTTCGCCGCCGCCCGAGCACAACTTCGACATGCTGCCGCCGATCCGCAGCGAGCGTCCGGTTTTCGATGCGCGCCATCCCGAACTCGACCCGAGCGCAGCGCGATGACGATCGGGCTGCGGCTGTTCGTGAGTTCGGCCGTTTTCGCAATCGTCATTGCGGTTGCGTATTGGCTGGTTGCGCGGGAACCGGCGGGAACGATGCTGCTGGGCTTTATGGCCTTCGGTTTGAGCTTCGTCGCCGGCTACATGATCGTCGCCGAACGGGAAGCTGATTTGTGCGGCGATTCGGCAACCGCCGGCAATGCCGACGCGGCCGGTGAGATCGTCGGCTCGTACAGCATCCGCTCCCCGCTGCCGATCGCAGCCGCAGCAGCGCTGACATCCATCGGCATGGGATTGGTCGTGTCGCCGACGATCGCGGCGCTCGGCGTCATCGCGGTGCTCGTACTGGGCGCATTCTTCATCGTTCAAAGTGCCTGACCATTGAAGCCGCGGCGTCGATGAGCAGCGAAACGGCGGCTAGTCGCGCGTTTCGAAGAGCGGCACGACGTGGTGCGGGCGTCGCGGTTGCGGACCGGTATGAATGGTGCCCAGTCGCCGCGGCACGGCGCTCGCGGTCGCGCTGGCCGTGCTGAGCACAGCCGTGTTCCCGGCGGCTACGGCGGCAGCGTTTGCCGACGCCGGAAGCCCGAAGGCATAGAGCGTGCCGAGGTCCGTCACGTAGACGTTCTTATCGACGACGGGCGCCGTATAAATCGTGTCGGAAAGCTTCCCGCTCGTCCAGAGCCGTTTCCCCGAGCTTGCGTCGAAGGCGTAGAGAGTCTGACCCGGACCGTCGCTGATGAAGACGACGCCGTTTGCTATCGTCGGCGGCGAGTGGCGAACGTCAAACTGTTTATTGGCGACGGAGATGCCGAACGACGCATTCCAAACCGGTGACGCTTGCAGCGAACAGCCTTGGAATCGAAGCGCCGCCATTCCGCGGGTGTACGTTGCTCCCGGTGCCTTGAAGTTCGCCGGCAGCGGAACGTAGAGGAGATTGGTTTTCGGCGAATAGGCCGGCAGGCCGACAAAGTCGGCATTATCGGTCGGCGGATTCATTGCCAGCAGTTGCAGCGGCCCGGCGGCGACGTTGGTGCGATCGTACAGCGCGAGCACGCCGGACTTATTCATCGCCGCCGCCATCGGGGTGCAGCCGGGAGGTTGAAAGAGCGTCGGCGTGGCGCCGAAATCGAGATCGTTGAGGCTGGCCTCGTCGGGCAAACTCGGATTGTTTGCCGCGATGAGGCTCAGCCCGGACGACAGTTCGATTACGTTTTCGCCGTAACCGGAATTCTGCGGGCTTCCTGAAGACGTGTCGGCGTTCCCAACCGCCGCGAAGACGTTGTGTGTTAGCGGGTCGATCGACACACCGCCGTCGCCCCAAATCCCGCCGCCGCCGTTGGCGGGGACAGTCGTTCCGTTCGGCCCGGGAACAGTGAAAAACACGCCGGTTTGCGCGGCGGCCTGCGTATCGACGACCGCGACGCGTCCGTTCCACGGCGTGATGTCGCAAGTGCTCGACGTCGTCGCGTAGAGCAGATGATCGGACGCGTCGTAATTGAGGCCGCCATGCGGGAATTCAAGGCCGGGCGTTGCATTTGCCAGCGTTACGGGCCAGCCGGCCTGTTCGGTTCCGGTCCCCAAGTCGAACGCGTGGATGCTGTCGGTGCCGTCTTCGACGTAGATGCGATTCGTCGTGCGGTCGAAAGTCGCGGCGCGATCGACGCTCGTGGTGGCGGTACTCGTGCCGCCGCACGAGTAGCGAATCGAGGGCAGCATCTTTTGCCAGACCAGCGCTCCGGAGTCGGCGTCGAAGGCGTCGAACTCGCCGGTGCTCGCGCCGACGTAGACCAGATTGCGGTTGCCCGTCGGCGTCGTCACGCCGGTCGCGAGCACCGGTTGCGCCAGCACGGCATCCCCCAGCGCTTCTTTGAAGCCGTAGCTCCAGAGCAGCTTGAGCCCGCCGGTGTTGCTCGAACTCAGGGTCCTTTCCACGGGATTGTTTCCGCTGCGCGCCCCGTCGAAGCCGAAGGTCGACCAATCGGCATAACCGCTGGGAACGACGTTGCCGCTGGCTGCGGCGTAGTGCGCCGCAACGTCGTTGGCGGTCAGCGCGTTCGGATAGATCGCGACTTCATCGATCGTTCCGTTGAACGCGGCATCCGCGAGACCGGCGTCATCGCCGATTGCCAACCCGTGCGTGCCGTCATACCCGGCGATCGTGCCGGCTAGTGCCGTCGCCTTCACCTGAACGCCGTTGACGTAGAGCCGCCCCGTCGTCCCGTCAAATGTCGCGACGACATCGTACGTGGTGTTTGCCTGGAGAGCCGCCGGCGCCGTGACCGTGAGCTGACCGGAGGAGAGCGTGAAGCGGGCGTTGAGCTTGGCGTTCTTGATGAACACGTCGTAGGGCGCGGACCGCACGTCGCTGCCGTAAGCGAAGATGACGGTCGCGGCTTGGGGAGCCGTGCCCGCAGACCGGAACAAGCATTCCAGACTGACTTGCGCGGCGACTTGCAGCAGCGGCGCCACGGGAACGCTGATCACCCCGTTTTTGGTCCCGGGGAAACTCATTGCGGTGTCGCTGCTCGTCGCCAGTAACCCCGGCACGCCTTTGCCCGTCGTCTTGCCGAGCGTCCCGTTGAGGCCGTTGGGCGAACTGTCGACCGCCGTGCTGCCGGTATCGTCGAGCCGATAGTAGGCCAGCGGACCGGCCGCCAAAACCGTGGCAGAGTAGTTGTCGGACACGGCCGCCGCACGCAGGACGGCGGGACGACTCACAGCGCCGCGTTGCGACGCGAGCGGCGCCTGGGCGGGCGGCAGCGATGACGATCCGGCGTGAGCGCACCCACCGCTCATGATAAGAGCCGCGGCCACGGCACAACGAACAAGCGTCTTCATCAGCTGGGCTCGCTTTCGTATCTGCTGGAGCGCGCCGAACGTCCGGATACTTGAAGGGATTGTACGCGAAGGCGGACCTGTGCTCTATAGGACCTTTAGGCTAATGACCCCGCCTCCGTGAGGGTCGAATGTCGTGCCGCGTCAGCTGCCGTGCGGGGGAGCCGGAGCCGGCGAAGCGGCTTCCGGCGGCGCGTCCCAGCGGGTGCCGTCGGCGAAGGTTACCGATGTCACGCTGCAGTCGGCAGAATCTCCCGCGAAGACCGAGTTGATCTTCGTGAACTCGCGCGTCAGCTTGAGGTGGGGAGCGAACGTGCCCCGGTCGTCGAAAGTGAACTTTTGGCCCCGATAGCGCACGCGGAGACGGATGCCGGTCGCGGCGACGTCGCGTTCGTTGGTCAATTCGACGGTAAGACCGGCGACGGTGGACGTCCGCGGACCGGCGCGTTCGGGGTTTTGCGGCGTCGGATCTTCGGACATCGTGCAGCCGCCGATCTCGATGGGGGCCGCGGCGGGGTCGCGCTCGTCGGCAGCAGCGAGCCGTGGGCCGGCGCCAACGAGCGCAAGCACCGCACCCAGCAAGGCTGTCCGCGAGAAGAAGGCGTTCGGCACGTTCATCGCTCCCAGTATGGCCCCGGAGGCTGGGAAAGGCGAGCCCACGCGGCTTCACGCAGGGCCGACAAGCCGGCGCGCACCGGCCAAACGTCCGGCCCGAGGATGCGCGCAAACGCTCCGCCGGGCAAGTGGCCGACGCCGCAACGCAGCGGTGCGAGCGCATCGGCGGCGGCGTCGAGAGCGTCCACGAGCGGCGCGATGCGATCGGCCGCGAGGCCGACCAACGCCAAGGTCCCAACCGTCTTCGGTGCGGCGTGCCGGGGGTCGAAGGCGTCGTAGAAAAGCTCGCGTTCGCCGCACGTTACCAGCGTTCGCAGGCGGACGTCGGCCCCGGGCGGCACGGCAGCAAGGTCGCTGACGACGACGAGGGCGCCCGGTCCGAGCTCGATCGACGTGGTCGACTCGTAGCGGGCGTCGGCGCTCGCGACCAGCGGTTCGCCGATGATCTCCAGGGTCGCTTCGGCATCGACGATCCAGTGTGCATGCGACCGCGACGCGCGCGTGCCGCCCATGAGCCGGTTCGCTGCTTGACTCGTGACGATGAGATGGGCTCCCGCGCCGACGTGTCCGGCCGTCGTCACCGTGTCGCCGCGAACGACGCCGGGGCCGAGTTGCGAGAGCATGACGAGCGCCGCGTCGCCGCGCGCAAACGCCCGGCTGCAGCGCGAGATGCCTTCGTACCGCACCCGTTCGAGCACGGTGCGCGTACCCGAACGCCGAGCCGCGATGGCCAGCGAACCCGAGCCGAAGCTCACCCGGCGTCGAGCAGCGCCGCGCGCTCGACGAACCGCACGACATCGGCGACGCCGGTTCCGTCACGCAAATTCGTCAGCACGAACGGCCGTTCGCCGCGCGCCGCCGCCGCATCGCGGCGCATGCGTTCCAAACTGGCGCCGACGTACGGCGCCAGATCGATCTTGTTGATTATCAGCAAGTCGGCGCGCATGATTCCCGGGCCGCCTTTGGCCGGGATCTTATCGCCGCCCGCGACATCGATGACGTAGATCGTGACGTCGGCAAGGTCGGGGCTGAACGTGGCAGCGAGATTATCGCCGCCGCTTTCGACGATGACCAGTTCCAGGCCGGGGAAGCGTGCTTCGAGATCGGCAATCGCCTGCAGATTCATCGAGGCGTCCTCGCGGATCGCGGTATGCGGACAGCCGCCGGTCTCGACGCCGACAATTCGCTCGGCCGGCAGACAACCGCTGCGCACGAGGATCTGCGCGTCTTCCTGCGTGTAGATGTCGTTGGTCACGACCGCCAAATCCACGCGTTCGCGAAATGCGAGCGCGAGCTGTTCGACCAGCGCGGTTTTGCCCGCGCCGACCGGGCCGCCGATGCCGATGCGGGTCGCGCTCATGACGCAAACAGTCGCGCCGGGAGCCGGCGATGCGCCAACCCGTCGATCTCGCAGGCCACAGCGCTGGCGCGGAGATCGTCGATTGCGCGTGCGGCGGCGCCGAGCGTGACGAAGCACGCGATCGCCGGCCGCAGCGCCCAACGGGCCCGGGCAACGTCGCGCTGGCCGAGCGGCACCGCACGCGCCGCAACGGACGCGAATGCCGCGACGATCGTCGTCGCGTACGCTTCGAGCATCGTTTCGATCGGCGCGCCGATCGCGGCGTAGCCGCAGGCCGCGGCCAGCGCATGCACGCCGCCGCAGCGGCCGCCGGCAATCGCGGCCCGGTACGCGCCGATGCGCCGACCGGCCGCGCCGAGCGGGTTCGCGGACGGGGATTCCTCTGCCAGACCCAGCGCCAGATACGTATCGAGCGTGGCGCGAGCGAGATGCGCGTTTGCCCGCCGAATCTCCGCATTCGGCACCGCCGCGCAGAGCCGTTCGTCGAGCCGCTCGATCGAAACGGCATCGCCCAGCAGCAGCGCCATAGCCGCGCCGTCGAGCGTAGCGCAACTTTCGAGCAGGTAGCTTTCGATCCACGCGCGCAGCGTCGGCCCGTCGTGAACGCGGCCCTCGACGATCGCGGTTTCCAAGCCGAACGAATGGCCGAAACCGCCGGCCGGAAATGCGGCATCGGCCAGTTGCAAGAGTGCCGCGAGATCAGTCATGCGAATGGGGCGCGTGCGCATGACGAAAGGGCTGCGCGATCACGCGCCGCTCGCGCGTCACGGCGACCCGGTGTTCGGCGGCGAGCGCCTCGAGCAGCGGATCGAAACGCACCACGATGGCGTCGCCGTCGATTTGCACGGGAAGGTGCCGATTTCCCAGCGCGTGCGCGATCCCGACCGCCGACGCGATGCTTGCAGGCCGCAGCACGAGGACGTCGTCGGCGTCGACCTGCACCGCGATCACGCGTTCGTCATCGGCGAAAATTACGTCGCCATCGCGCAGACGTTCGCTCCCCTCGAAGCGCAGCGCGATCTCGCCGGCGCTCGTGTCGCAGCGCACGATGCGCTTTGCCATGTCGTCCGAAGGGAGGACGACACGTTCGAGCCGGCGTTCGCCAATGGCAAACGTGTCGAGCCGGCCCAACGCCGCCGAACAGACGACGACACTCAAAACAGCGCGTAGCGCTGCGCGAGCGGCAGCGTCGCAGCGGGTTCGCAGGTCAGCAATTCGCCATCGGCGCGGACTTCGTACGTCCGCGGATCGACGGTAATCCGCGGCGTGGCGTCGTTGCGCACCATGTCGCGCTTGCCGATCGCGCGGCAGCCGCGCACGGCGATGAAGCGCCGGCCTGCCGGCGATGCCGCCGGGAATCCGTGCTCGAGTGCCAATTGCGAAACGAACGTGATCCCGCCGGCTTGCGGCGCCGTGCCGAAGGCGCCCCACATCGGCCGCATGCGCACCGGCTGCGGCGTCGGGATCGACGCCGCCGGGTCGCCCATCGCCGCCCAGGCGATCGTGCCGCCTTTGATGACCAGCTCCGGCCGGAAGCCGAAGAAGGCCGGATTCCACAAGACCAGATCGGCTAATTTTCCGACTTCCACCGAGCCGATTTCGTGCGCCATGCCGTGGGCGACCGCGGGATTGATGGTGTATTTCGCGACGTAGCGTTTGACGCGCTCGTTGTCGCTGCCGTCGCGTTCGCCCGCCAGCGGGCCGCGCACTTCGCGCATCTTGTGCGCGGTTTGCCAGGTGCGCGTGATGACTTCACCGACGCGCCCCATCGCCTGCGAATCGGAGCTGATCATGCTGATCGCGCCCAAATCGTGCAGGATGTCTTCGGCCGCGATCGTTTCGCCGCGAATGCGCGAATCTGCGAACGCCACGTCTTCGGGAATCGCCGGATCGAGATGGTGACAGACCATGAGCATGTCGAGATGCTCGGCCAGCGTGTTGACGGTATAGGGACGCGTGGGATTCGTCGACGACGGCAGCACGTAGCTCTCGCCCGCGACGCGGATGATGTCCGGTGCGTGGCCGCCGCCGGCGCCTTCGGTGTGATAGGTGTGAATCGTTCGGCCGGCGATCGCGCGCAGCGTTTCCTCGACGAAGCCCATCTCATTGAGCGTGTCGGTATGGATCGCGACCTGCACGTCGCAGGTGTCGGCAACGCGCAGCGCGGTATCGATCGCGACCGGCGTCGAGCCCCAATCCTCGTGAAGTTTGAGCCCGATCGCACCGGCGGCGATTTGCTCGGTGAGTGCCGCTTCGCTCGACGCGTTGCCTTTGCCCAGAAAACCGATGTTGACCGGCAGACTGTCGCTTGCGGCGATCATCCGCGCGAGATGCCAGGCGCCGGGGGTGCACGTCGTGGCGTTGGTTCCCGACGCCGGGCCGGTGCCGCCGCCGAGCATGGTGGTGACGCCGCTGGAGATCGCCGCGTCGACTTGCTGCGGGCAGATGAAGTGGACGTGCGCGTCGATCGCGCCGGCGGTGAGGATCATCCCTTCGCCGGCGATCGCTTCGGTCGAGGCGCCGACGACCATTCCGGCCGTCACGCCGTCCTGCAGCCACGGATTGCCGGCTTTGCCGATCCCCGCGATGCGGCCGTCGCGCAGGCCGACGTCGGCCTTGTAAATGCCGCTTGCGTCGATGACGACCGCATTGGTGATGACGGTGTCCAGCACGCCCTCGTCGCGGATCGCGGTCGGATGCTGGCCCATGCCGTCGCGGATCACCTTGCCGCCGCCGAAGGTAATCTCGTCGCCGTAGACGGCGAAGTCGCGTTCGATTTCGACGATGAGGTTGGTGTCGGCCAGTCGCATCCGGTCGCCGGTCGTCGGGCCGTAGAGCCGCGCGTAGGCGCTGCGATCGATCTTCACGCGCGGCCCTTTCCGCGCAATCCCGCGATGCGCCGCTCACCGCCGATCGCGACTAACTCAACCGGCCGTTCGATGCCTGGCTCGAAGCGAATCGCGGTCCCGGCAGCGATGTCCAAGCACATGCCGTACGCCGCGTCGCGGTCGAACGCCAGCGCATCGTTGACCTCGAAAAAGTGCGCGTGCGAGCCGACCTGAATCGGCCGGTCTCCGGTGTTCGCAACGCGCACCGTCGCGCGCGCGCGCCCGGCGCGCAGTTCGATCGAGCCCGCTGCCGGCATGATCTCGCCCGGCTTCATGGGATCGGCTCGTGGATGGTGACGAGCTTGGTTCCGTCGGGAAACGTCGCTTCCACTTGCACCTCGCCGAGCATTTCGGGAATTCCGTCCATCACGTCGTTGCGCGTGAGCACCGTGCGGCCGCGGTCCATCAGATCGGCGACCGAAGCGCCGTCGCGCGCGCCTTCGAGGACGAACGAGGACAGCACGGCCACGCACTCCGGGTAGTTGAGTTTGACGCCGCGCGCGTGACGGCGCCAGGCCAGTTCGGCCGCATAACTGAGCAGCAGTTTGTCGCGTTCAACGTCGGTCAAGCGCATGCAACGGTCTCTCGCACGTTCATCTTCAAGCCACCTTTCGTTGCAAACGACCGGCGGCGGGACCTTTTCGTCGGCGGACCGCAGCGGCGGCTCGACGCGGAAGCCGGACGCCGACGACGAACCGGCCGGCATGGACGATGTGAACCCGCGCCGGTCGGCGGCGCAGCTCATCGCAGCGGTGCGCTGGTTCGCGCTCGCGACCCTCGACGAACACGGATCGCCGGCGTTGAGTTACGTGCCGTTTGCGGCGGCCGGCGGAGCGTTCGCGATCGTCGCCAGCCGGCTGGCCGCGCACACGGCCAATTTGCTCGCGCGCCGGCCGGCAACGATCATCTTGGTCGATGCCGACGCGCGCGGCGACGCGTACGCGCAGCCTCGCTTGTCGATCCAGGTGTCGGCCTGCCCGCAGCCGCGCGGTTCGGCGGAAGCCGACGCGATCTGGTCGGCACTCGTCGCCCGTCACGGCGCGACCGCGACGATCTTGCGAACGTTGCCCGATTTCGAGGCGATTTCGCTCGCGCCCGGTACCGGCCGGCTCGTTTCGGGTTTTGCCTCGGCCCACGATCTGGACGCAAGCGCGATCGTCGACAGCCTGCGCACGGCCAGTTTGCCTTGAGATCGCGCGGCGGCGGGTTTCAGACGCTGAGCAGCGACAGAACTTCGTCGCTCGCGTCGGTCGCGGTGGCGCCGTCGGCCACGACGGTGCCGCGCTGCATCACGTAGTAGCGTTCGGCGATCGACCAGGCGAAATCGAGGTGCTGCTCGACGAGCAGCAGCGCGACACCTAGCTCTTTGCGCACGCGCAGCAGCACCGCTTCGATCTCCTGAACGATCGACGGCTGGATGCCTTCGCACGGCTCGTCGAGCAGCAGCAGGCGCGGTTCGGCGATCAGCGCGCGGCCCAAGGCGAGCTGCTGCTGCTCGCCGCCGCTGAGCACGCCGCCTTTGCGCGCGCGCAACCGGGCCAGGGTGGGAAAAAGCTCGTAGACTTTCGCGAATGCGCGCGCGCCCGACGCCGTGCGTCCGCCGACGGCCGATGAACCCATCGCTAGATTCTCTTCGACCGTGAGGTGCGGAAAAATTCCGCGGCCTTGCGGGACGTAGCCGATGCCCAAGCGCGCGCGGCGATAGGCGGGCAACGCGTCGATGCGCGTTTCATCCATGGCGATGCGCCCGCCGCCCGCGGCGTGCAGCCCGATGATCGTGCGCAGCAGCGTGGTTTTGCCGACCCCGTTCCGGCCGAGCAGCGCCACGGCCTCGCCGGCTTCGACGCGCAGGCCGATCCCGGACAGAACTTGGCTGAGGCCGTAGGCTGCGCTCACGTCCTCAAGCGCGAGCATCGGCACCCTGCTGTGGCCGGCCGAGGTAGACCGCGGCGACCTGCGGATCGCGCCGAACGTCATCGACCGAACCTTGCGCGAGCATTTGCCCCATGTGCAGAACGCTTACCGGCGCAGCGATCTGTTCGACGAAATCCATGTCGTGATCGATGACGATGAGCGCGTGCCGGCCGGCGAGCTGTCGGATGAGCTGCGCGGTTGCTTCCGCTTCGCGGTGCGTCATCCCGGCAGCGGGTTCGTCGAGCAGCAGCAAGTCGGCGTCGGACGCGACGACCATCCCGATCTCGAGCCACTGACGTTCGCCGTGCGCGAGTTGCGCGGCGGGCTGCGCGCGCTTCGCAGCGAGTCCGATCAAGGTCAAGACTTCTTCGACGCGCTCGCGTTCGGCCTTCGAACGCTTGCCGGTGAGGCTGCGCCACGAACGCCGGTCGCGGGTTGCCGCGACGAGGATGTTTGCTTCGATCGTCAGTTCGTCGAGCACCCCCGGGGTTTGGAACTTGCGGCAAATTCCGCGCTGCACGATGCGGAATTCGGGCAACGCGCTGATGTCCTCGCCCTTGAAAACGATGCGCCCCTGCGTCGGCCGGACGCGGCCGATGATCGTGTCGAGCAGAGTCGATTTTCCCGCGCCGTTCGGTCCGATGAGCACGTGCACCGATCCCGGCAGCATCGAGAAACACAAATCGTTCAGTGCTTTGAAGCCGTCGTACGAGACGGTGACGTGATCGACTTCGAGCAGCGGGGCGGCGGGTGCGAGGGCGGTCATTCGACGAGCGCCGGGGGCCGCGAGCGGCGCAGCATCGGCAGCGTGGCCCAACGCCGCATCAGACCGACGATGCCCGCCGGCGCCAGCGTCACGACGAGGATGAATGCTGCTCCGACGGCATACAGCCACAGCTCGGGAAACGCGCTGCTTATCCAGTCTTTGCCGAAGTTGACCACGAGCGTTCCGAGCACCGCGCCGATGAGGCTCGCGCGGCCGCCGACGGCGACCCAAATCACCATTTCGATCGACGGCACGACGCCGAACATCGCCGGCGAGATCACGCCCAAATCGAGCGTGACGAGCGCACCGGACAGCCCGGCCAGCACGCCGGCGAAGGCGAACGCGATGACTTTGAACGGCAACGGATTGAAGCCTAAGAAGCGCACCCGGTTCTCGCCGTCGCGGATTGCGAGCAGCAAGGTGCCGAAACGCGAGTCGAGCAGCAGCCGGGTGGCGAGGAAGGCGATCGCGAGCGCGCCCAGCGTGATCCAATACAGGCCCAACTGCGTGTGCGGATCGGTCAGCGCGAATCCGAACACCGAGCCGAAACCGGTGAGACCGTTGAAGCCGCCGGTGTACTGCTGTTGACTTATGACGAACGTCGCTGCGGCCAGCGCGAGGGCTTGCGTGATGATGGCGAAGTACGCGCCGCTCACGCGGCGCCGAAAGACGAAGTACGCGAGCAATGCCGCCGCCAGACCAGGTAAGATGAATACTGCGGCGAGCGCGATGCCGGGCGAACGGAACGGCTCCCACCACCACGGGAGTTTGTCCAAGCCGCTCCATTGCATGAAGTCGGGCAATCCGCCGCTGTCGGCGCTGGCCAGCTTGAGGTGCATCGCGAGCGCGTAGCCTCCGAGCGCAAAAAACACGCCCTGACCCAGGCTGAGCATGCCGCCGGTGCCCCAAATGAGTGCGACGCCCAGCGCCAAAATCGCCAGCGCGAGGAAGCGTCCGAGGAGCGACAGTTCATATGGTGCCAAATACAGCGGCGCCGTCGCAAGCGCGATCAGAACCAGCGCGTAGCCCAACGCTTGACGGTTGCGCAACAGCGGCGATCGAGCGCTGCGCCCCGCGGGATCCGCTGCGCGAGCGCCATCGAGCACTTGCCGCGCTGGATCGACCGGCGGCGATTCGACGCCAGGCAGAGTCATTAGGTCTCCTCGAGCGCGCGCGAGCGCTGCCACACGATTCCGCGCGGCCGAAATTGGAGGAATACGATTACGAACACCAGCAGCAGCACGTCGGCGACGCTGACGCTGGTAAAGATTTGGGTGACGGCCGAGAAGATGCCGACGAGCAGCGCTGCGAGCAGCGTGCCGGTGAGGCTGCCGAGTCCGCCGACGATGACGACGAGGAACGCGTAGACGATGTAGCTCGTGCCGACCGTGGGCGTGACCGGCGCGATGAGCGCCAACGCCGCGCCCGCAAGTCCGGCGATCCCGGTACCCAGCGAGAAGACGGCCAGATCGACGAGCCGCGTGTTCGCGCCGAGCGCTTCGGCCATCGCGCGATTCTGATGCACCGCGCGCACGAGAAGCCCCAAGCGCGTGCGGGCGAACAGCAGGGCCATGCCGCCCAGCACGAGCCCGGCCAGCACGATGATGAACACGCGCACCGCCGGAATCGCAAAGCCGGTGAGCACGGTTCCGCCGAGCGAGAGCGAACCGCTCAGCCAGGCCGGCGCCGTCACTTCGACGCCGACCGGGCCGAAGATGCTGCGCGCGGCCTGCTGCAGGATGAGGCTCACGCCCCAGGTCGCGAGCAGCGTGTCCAACGGACGACCGTACAGTCGCCGAATCAGCGTGACTTCCAGCAGTGCGCCAAAGAGCGCCGCGCCTGCGAATGCGACGGCCAGTCCGATGAAGAACCCGATGCCCTTGCCGAACATGGCCGTCGAAACGTACGCTAGATATCCGCCAAGCATGAGCATCTCGCCGTGCGCCATATTGATGACGCGCATGAGGCCGAAGCTCAGCGCCAAACCCAGCGCGGCGAGCAGCAGGATCGATGCGACGCTGATCCCGTTAAAGAGCTGACCGGCAACCAGCGTCGATTCGCTCATCTACAGGACGCAGGTCTTGCCCGGGAACGACAGCGGATCGTACGGCACCGGTGCGACCGGGCCCTTTGACTGCCACAGGATCTTGAACTGGCCGCTCGGCAAAACTTGGCCGACGTACGCCGTTTGGACCAGACTCTGATTCGTGGCGAACTTCGTGTCGCCCATGCCGACGTTCGAGAACGGCAGCGTCGACGCGGCTTTGCGCACTTTCTCGATGTCGAACGAACCGGCTTTTTTCACCGCGGCGGCCCAGGCGTAAACGTCGAGATAACCGTGCGCCATCGGATCGTCGACCGGCGAGCCCGGATATTTGGCTTGGTAGGCGTCGACGAACTTCTTGTTTGCCGGCCCGCTGATGCTCTGAAAATAATTCCAGGCCGCGTAACTGCCTTCCAGCAGCGATGGTCCGATGGATTTCGTTTCTTGTTCGGCGATGCTGAACGACATCACCGGAAGCTTGGAGGACGGCAGACCGGCCGCCGCCATCTGCTTGAAGAACGAGACGTTGCTGTCACCGTTGAGCGTGCTGAAGATGATCTGCGGATTGGCGGCTTTGATCTTGTTGATCACGGCGCTGAAATCGGTGCCGCCCAGGGGGACGTACTCTTCGCCCGCGACCGTGCCGGAGTCGTGCTCGATGTGTTTCTTGAGAATCAGGTTGGCAGTGCGCGGAAAGACGTAATCGGAGCCGAGTAAGAAGATGCTCTTATAGCCTTTTTGTTCGGCCCAATCCAGGGCGGGCAAGATCTGCTGGTTGGGCTGGGCGCCCGAATACATGATGTCGGGCGAGCACTCATTGCCCTCGAACTGCACCGGATACCACAGCAAGCCCTTGAAGCGCTCGAACACCGGCAACATGGCTTTGCGGCTTGCCGACGTCCAACCGCCGAAGACGGTGACGACGTCGTCCTGCTGGATGAGCTTCTGGGCTTTTTGCGCGAACATCGACGGATCCGATGCGCCGTCCTCGACAACGGGCTCGATCTTCTTGCCCAGCACGCCGCCTTCGGCGTTGATTTGATCGATCGCGAGTAAGGTCGCGTTCTTCACCGTTACTTCGCTGATGGCCATCGTGCCGGTCAGCGAATGCAGCACTCCGACTTTCACGGTGCCTTCCGCCGCCGCTCCCGACGGTGCGGGCAGCACACTACAGAGCAGCGCGGCCGCGGCGAGTCCGGCGCAAAATCTCTGCACCAATGCAGATCGTATCATCAAACATCCTCAATACAACAACAAAGCAAGCTCGCCGACCGCAAGCGCGGTCGTCAAGTGCACGTTGCATTCGGTGCCGTCGCCTTAAGTGAATTAGCCTTTTGTGACGTTCGAGAGCATTGCGCTTCGCGATACGTCGCAGGCCAACGGAACATCGTTCGGAAGCAAATACCTACTCAAGCTCATCGTACGTCACGAACGGCCACGTGCTGTTTCGACGCGACCGCGCTGCGCTCGCGCTCGTATTTTGCGATGCGCTGCGCGAGCCGATGGACGGTTGCGAAGCCGCATTTCTTTCGCGTTTTATGCTGCCGTCGCGTTCGTCGCGGCGATGGATTCCGAGCGCCGTGACCCACAGCAGCGGCAGCGATCGCGGGCTACCTTGCCGCGCCGGATCGCCATCGCGACCTTGGTGCGGGCCGAATCTCACGCCCGGGTTTCCGTATCGCGCCGTGCGGCCCGCATCGCGCCGGCGGACAGTCAATTCGCGTTAGTTCGCGTTACGTCAACGGTGGACGGTGGACGGTGGACGGTGGACCGCGGCGGCGTGGCAGACGGTGCGGTTCGCTGAGAATCCGCTCGGCGAGCTTCCTCGAGCGCCGGCCGTGGATCGCCGCGCTGGCGTTCAACGGCAGTCCGGCGGAATCGGGGGGTCGCCGCAATGGTCCAATCTCCGGTCGCCGCTTGTTCGACGCCCCGGGAGCGCCGTTTTTCACGATCCGCCTCATGCAGGCGTATCCTGCGTGGCGCGCCCGCGCCGGAAGCCCCGTCACAAGGGCTTACTTGCGAGCGGATGCCTGCGAGAGCCAACTTGCAAGGCGATCGTGATGAGCTCAGCCCGGGCCGACGTGCCGCGCTAACGCGGTCAGTCAACGAAGCCGCGCACGAGCAAGGACAATACTGCGACCGGCCGCCTGGTTCATGATCCCAGTAAGAAAACCAAATGAGTGAAGTTGGATTGATTTTTTCAAGAACGCAAATTCATAAAATAGACTTTACGCTCAACTTACAATGCTCGCATGGGACACGAACGCTGCTTCCACAGCAATGGTAAAGCGGCGTGAGCGCGCTGATCTTCGATTGCGACGGGGTGCTTGCGGATACCGAGCGTGACGGACATCTAGCGGCCTACAACCAGACCTTTGCCGAATTCGAGTTGCCCTTGCGCTGGACGGAAGCCGAGTACGCCGTCAAGCGAAATATCGGCGGCGGCAAGGAGCGCTTGGCCAGTGTGCTCACGCCGGATTTCCTCCGTGAAGCCGCGCTGCCGACCGATCCGCAGGCCCAACGGAAAATCGTGAGCCGGTGGTACCACCGCAAGACGCAGATCTTTACCGCACTGGTGGCCGATGGGCAGATCCCCGCTCGCCCGGGCATTGCCCGCATCGCTCGTGAGGCTCTCGGCCGGGGATGGAAACTCGCAGTTGCCTCAACCTCGGCCTCTCGGTCCGTGCATTCCGTGCTCCGAGCGGTCGTCGGCATGGAACTGGCGACGGCGTTTGCCGTGTTTGCGGGCGACGTCGTGCCGCGCAAAAAGCCTGCCCCAGACATTTACCTCTACACCCTCAAGCAACTTGCATTGTCAGCGGAAAACGCCCTCGTCATCGAGCACTCCCGCATCGGATTGCAGGCGGCCACCGCCGCAGGATTGCACTCGATCGTGACGCCCAGCACCTTCACCAAAGACGAACCGATGGACGAGGCGCTGCTTGTCGTCACCTCGCTTGGAGATCCCGACGGGGAACGTTCGGAGATCGTTATGAACCGTACGCGCTTATATATCGACGACCACGTGCGAATCGCCGATCTGGCGCGATGCCTGTCGAACGTTCGAGCGCAGTCGTTTGTAAACGAACGGCCCGGACGTAATGTGCCATTGTGAGGTCGCAAAGAGCTGTCATGCCGCATTCGTCGGACATCGGCAATTCGGCGGTCACGAGCGGCGCTGCCGGCTTGCCAGGCGTCGTAAATATTTTTCGCAACACCACGGCTCCGGGCGCGACGTCACAAGACTTACGCGGTCCCGCGCAATACGATGAGCTGACGGAACTCCCGAATCGGAGAACGTTCTACGGACACGTTCAACAAGCGATCGGCTCGATGAAGCGTCAGCCGTCGAATCGCTTTGCCATTCTTTTCGTCGCACTCGACGGCTTCCACGCCGTGAACGACGAGTTCGGTCACGCCGTCGCGAATAAGCTGCTCGCGATAACCGCGCGAAGGCTTGAATTCTGCGTCCGGTCCCACGACATCGTTGCGCGGATTGGCGATGACGCTTTTGCGATTTTGCTGAATGGAATTGATGGCATCTTCGACGTCAATGAGGCAGCCGAGCGTATTTGGAGACTGATGTGCCAACCCGCAATCATCGATAAACGAAACGTTCCTGCAACGGTCAATGTTGGGATCGCCATCAGTAAATCCAAAATTGACCGCCCCGAGGATATCCTCCGTGAGGCAGGCGCGGCAATGTATGCCGAGAAAGCGGAGCCCGCCAGCGTCCCGCTCTGTGGGACTTAGCCAGCAGAAGAACGTTCCGTTAGCGCCGTCATTGAATGAAGCGCAGCTCGTTACGGCTGACTGGGCCCGACGCACCTATGGTGATACGGCGCCCTTCGGAAAGAGCGGATTCACCCCGACATAAGCCAAGAGGATTGGCGGTGCTTTAGCAGCAGCAAAGCGCGCGCTCTATCTCGCCGAGCAGCATTCGGTCCGGCTCCTGGGACGTGGCAAAAAAGTCTGCTGCCTATCTCGTTTAGCATTTACTCCCAAACAGCAGCCTTTCCGATCTGCGCCCGGTAAAATGCCCTATCGATTGACCGCTCGTAGACCCGTTTTCCAGGTCGTCGCCGGCTTACTTCGCACGCAGTAGGTGAGCTTACGCGGTTTCAGCGCAATCGAATGTCTAGACACGATCGGCGCGGCGGAGACTGCCAAACGTTACTTTGTTGTAACAAGATTTTTCCAACCTCTGGTAGCGTGAAGATATATTGCATTGGCGCCGGCAGGCCAGCATTTGGCACCTGGCCTAAACCGGTCAAGTTCCCGCCTTCAACCGCCAAGCTACTCGTATGAGCACGCAACCCGAGGTGATGATGGTGGACTGGCACGGCTTCCGAGAAACACGCCTTCCTATCACCTTCGCCGGACGTTCATGTGGTGTTGTGATACTCACGCGCATGAAGAGCGGGCTACGACAAATGTCATCAGGTGTGGTACCGGGCGCGGAGCGTTCAAAAAACACGATGCATGGCTCTCGTCGCTCGTTCACGACGGAGATGTCTCTCGACGCCTCACGTTAAGCCACACTCTCTTGCCCTGACTGCTCCCGCGAAAGGTCGCTCGTTATGGTATTCAACGCGCTAGAATTCTTCTGTTCGTGCTGTGGCAAACCGAAAGCCGTGAAGCTCGTGGTTTGTTCGGATTGTAAACGTAGTTAGTAATTGCGCGATAACGCAAGCTGGACATCCGTCCCTGTCGACGGCCTGGAACAAGCCGTCGTTCGCAGCCGTGTCACACCATTGGATGCTCCTGTAACGGCATTTCGCAGTCTTGCTGATCGTGACGAAGTATGAGTGCAACCAGGAAGCCGTTTACATCTTCAAGATTTCAATAGAAGCCATCGTTCGATACTTGCTGCGGCCTCGAACGAACAAATCGCGATGGATATCGCTATGAGGATTAGCTTCGCTTAGGATCGCACGAACCTCACTCTCACCGAAATAACGGGCTCATTTGTTGACGAGCAGCTCGCTCGACGTACCCGGGATGTCTGGGAAAGCATCCAGACGATTCTGGGCGCCCGAATCCACGGTCAACTCGTTCGGCATGGTGCCGACGACGCTGCACCAACACGCCGTCGGCCGCGCACAAACCGGGCAACCCTCAAGGCGGAATCGACGTGGTCGACAAAACGATCGGATCGCTTGTTCCAAGTCATTGCCGCAACATCGTAACGTAGCGTTAGGACTCGTGCGAGAGCTGGAGCCACGAGATCGATTTCCCGGCGTGTTCCGGCGCGCCCGTGCTGCAGTTGGTGGTGGTCCCGCTCAGCGTGCTGGTCTTGCTCTTGGTCGGCTGCGAGCTCCGGGAGCCCGAGTACAAACTGCTCCCGAGCGGGTTTGGGGGACCCAGGCGAGGAGCGGCACTGCCTGGGCAGCGAGTGGGTCGTCGAGCTGCGCTGTGGCTCGCTCAGACCGCGATCGTGAACAACGCTGACAGCAAGGGCATCGCACTCGGTCGGTCAATCGCTAGGAAAGGGCGATCGCGGTCTATGAAGGGTCAGAAGGGAATTCGACTGCAGAAGACATGCGGGGTGACACGTGATGGCCGGCAACATCGATCTGCGCAATCGGGTTGCGCTCGTCACCGGTGGATCGCGCGGCATCGGCCGGGCAATCGCCTTGCTATTAGCCAACGCCGGAGCAGACGTCGCCGTTAATTATCGCGAGCGCGCGCAAGAGGCAGCAGAGGTCGTCGAAGCGATCCACGGCACGGGCCGGCTCGCCACTGCCATCGCCGCCGATGTGTCTGTACGCCAGTCGGTCGTCGAGATGATCGCGCAAATTGAAAGCGGGCTCGGTCCGATCGATGTGCTTGTAAACAATGCCGGCACCGCAACCATCCGGGGGCTCGATGATCTGGATGAGGCGGAATTTGACCGCACCCTCACGGTGAACCTGAAGTCGGCCTTTCTTTGCACCCAGGCCGTCTTGCCCGGGATGCGCGCGCGGCGCTGGGGGCGGATCGTCAACATCTCCTCGGCGGCAGCACGCGGCCCCGGCGTCGTCGGCGTGCATTACAACGCCGCCAAGGCCGGACTCGAAGGTCTCACTCGCGGCTATGCCGCACGCCTCGCCAAGGACGGGATCACGGTCAATGCCGTCGCACCTGGCCCGATCGATACCGAGATGGCCGAGCCGCTGAAGCAGACCGACATCGCTGCAAGGATCCCGCTCGGACGCTTCGGCACGGCAGACGAGGTCGCACAGGCGGTCCTGATGGTGGTCGGCAACGCTTACATGACCGGCCAGACCATCCCGGTTAACGGCGGCCTCCTCCTAATTTAATCTGAGGCGTGGTGCGACGACCACGCCAAGATTCTGAAGCGCACTGACACGGCGGGCTGCAGCGATGTGAATCGGGCGTCGATCACCGGTGGCTTTTCGGCTATAGTTGAAGCCCCATGCGAGAGCGCCTGCGCCGCCTTTTTTCTACTTGCGGTGATGAAGAGTAAAACTGTTACCCTCCGGATCTTCACACCATTGCATAGTGCAACCGCCGAAGTCACGTAAGTCACCGATTATGCTGCCACCGAGCTGCTTCACGAGTTCAGAGGTCGCTTCAACATCGGCAACCTCGAATTGGGCACCTCGACTCTGCGCCCATTCTCCGCCGAAAGTTCCAATTACGAATGCGGAGCCATCGCGAAGAACCCACTCGGTGGCTCCGTCAAACTCAAAGCTCGTTTCAGCGATATCGAGTAGTGACTTCCAAAAGGCGGTGGCTCGCGGCATATCCTTCACTGCATAGTGGATAGCAGCAACTCCACTGACCTTCGACGTGGCTGAGGCGAAGCTTGACGTGGGCGCATCTTGTACCATCACGAGTCCTTCCGGTGTTGTGTGCTAGGTCAACGGGATTACGATATGGCGTGCCGTTTTTCGAAGTGCTCGGCCAGCTGTGAGGTGATATAGTTCCATCCGGTCTCATGTGTTCGCCCCATTTCGTCGTCCGGCAGGCCGGTGTGCCGGAGAACGAATTCGGTCCCATCGCCGGCGGGTCTGAGCGTGATTGTGACGATAGATTCGAGCCCGTGAGTTGCTTCGGACATCCATGTGTGTTGGATCTTGCGCCCGCGCTCGAGGCGAATGAAGCGTCCATAGTGCGCCCACAAGCGATCGCGGTGCTCGACCGTGTGATAGAATAGCCCGTCCACCTTTGGCTGCAAAATCAGCTGCTCGCAATCATGCCAGGTAGTTCCAGGGACCTCCGGATCGAGCCACGCATCGAAGACCTTTTCCGGGGGGGCCGAAATCGTGCGTGACACGGCGACGTCCAACTGCTTGGTCATTTGCGCTCCTTGGCAGCAAAGAAATCCTCAAACCGGCCGAGGCGGAGTTCCCAAAACTGGGCATAATTTAGCGTCCATTGCGCAACGTCGCGCAATGGCTCGGCATTGAGTGCTAACGTATTCTCGCGACCTTCTTTTTTGCGACTCACGAGGCCCGCCGATTCCAGTACCCTCACATGTTTGATAAAGCCGGTTAGCGACATCGGAAATCGCTGCGCGACATCGGAAAGACGCGCGGAACCGCGCGCCAAGCGGTTGATTATCGCACGCCTTGTCGGATCCGCAATTGCGGCAAGAACCGCATCCAACCCGGCAGGCTCCCTATACTGAACCACAGGGTTCAGTATAGGGGCAACGGCAGCGAACGTCAAGACTGAGGCTCTCGAAGCTGGGCTTTTGCGATGCCGCTTTGGATAGCGATTCTCGCGGGATCGGACCGTATCACAGGCGCGCTATTGGCAGATGGTGCGGCGGCCCGACAATCTCCCAATAGCAGGTAGTGTGGAGGGGCGAAATCGCGATCTCACCATCATCCGTGCAGCACGAGCTTAACGTCTTCCGCGCTAAGATGAAGGTGTCGTCGGACGACGATTCCGCGCGTGGTACGAACGTGCATGCCCTCCGAAAGGTGCGGAACGGCCGGTCTGGCCGACGCTCTTCGTTATGCCGAGATGCCGAGGCCGGCGCGTTGATTCGCTTGATCTGACAGAGCGCCGTTCGATCGAAGCGGCTTAACTCGTCGGTCGGCATAATGGACATCATGCCGATATCGGCATAATGCTCACTGGAGCGGCGCCCAGACGCGGCTCGCGCGTCAATTCGGCGAACGCTTCGGTGATCGTGCCTACGCTTTCGAGGAACTCGTCGCCGGACTCACGGCGGCCTTCCTTTACGCGAAGCTGGAGATCCTGGGACGACTGGGGGACCCCGGTGTATTGCGCGCCGCCCGACGAGGGTCTGCCCCGGCGATGCCGACGTGTGACGCGGGCTCGGGAGGCTGAACGGCCGAGCGCGTGAAAGATTCCTCGCCGCTCCACCCTGTGTGCCGGTAACGAGTTGCCTGACGCCTCGGGAAAGTGAATTCGCCTTGCAGCCGCGATCCGCTCGCTCCGTCCTCGCGGGCATCGTCGCAAACCCTGCGTCGGGCCGCGATATCCGCCGCTTGACGTCCGCCGCGTCGGTCTTTCCGACGGCCGAAAAAGCTCAGATGGTTCAGCGTTTGCTGGGCGCCTTCGGGCGCTTCGGGGTCGAGCGAGTGCTTATGATGCCGGATCGCACCGGCATCTCGTCGCTGGTGGTTCGCGCGCTGGCAACGCACGCGAACGAACGTGACGGCCGTTGGCCGGAGGTGGGCTTCGTCGACATCCCGGTCACCGATTCGCCGCGCGATACCCACCGCGCCGTGCAGGCGATGTGCGCGGCCGGCGTTTCGCTCATCGCCGTCTTGGGCGGCGACGGGACGCATCGCGCGGTGGCCAAGCACTGCGGCGACGTGCCATTGCTTACGTTGTCGACCGGCACGAACAACGTGTTTCCCGATCTGCGCGAAGCGACCGTCGCGGGAATCGCGGGCGCACTCGTGGCCACCGGAGCGGTGCCGCCGGCGGCGGGCCTCTTCCGCAACAAGATGCTGCGCGTTCGGGGCGCCGGACCGCGCGCAACGCACGATGACATTGCGCTCGTCGACGTCTGCGTCTCGAACGCGGCCAACATCGGGTCACGCGCGCTGTGGCGCGCCGTCGATTTACGCGAACTCTATGTTGCGTTTGCCGAAGAAGATGCGATCGGCCTTTCGTCGCTGGTCGCGCACTGGGCGCCCGTCGGCCGCAGCGAACCGCGCGGCTACGCGCTGCGGTTTGCGTGCGGCGGCGATGCGTGCGCCGCCGCCGAGGTGTCGGCGCCGATCGCGCCCGGTCTCATCGCCGACGTTCCAGTTAGCGCAGGCTACGAGCTCGTTGCGGGCCGGACGTACCGGGTGTCTTCGGGCACGGGAACGCTTGCGCTCGACGGCGAGCGCGAAATCGAGTGCAGCGCAGATGACCGCTTTACGATCGAACTCGATCTTGCGGGTCCCCGCACGGTCGACGTCCCCAGCGCGCTGCGCTATGCGGCGCAGCATCGGCTGACGACGACGTTTCCGCCCGCCCTGGCAGCCGCAGCGCGATAAAACCATTCCCCAACCAAGCGAGGAGACGAGATGGCCAAGCTTCTGTCCGAACCATTAGCTGCTCTATCGAAAGCCGATCTGCTCGCGGCGTATCGCACGATGCGGACGATCCGCGATTTCGAGGAACGCGTGCATACCGAGTTTGCGACCGGCGCGATTCCGGGCTTCGTGCATCTCTACGCCGGTGAGGAAGCCTCGGCGACCGGAGTGATGATGCATTTGCGGCGCGAGGACTTCATCGCGTCGACCCATCGCGGTCACGGACACTGCATCGCCAAAGGCATGGATGTGGACGGCATGATGGCCGAGATCTTCGGCAAGCGGACCGGCGTGTGCCACGGCAAGGGCGGTTCGATGCACGTCGCAGATCTGCACCTGGGCATGATGGGCGCGAACGGCATCGTGGGTGCCGGCGGCCCGCTGGCCTGCGGCGCGGCGCTGGCCGCCAAAGTGAAGAAGACCGACAACGTCGCGGTGTGCTTTTTCGGCGACGGCGCCTCCAACCAAGGCACGATTTTCGAGGCCATGAACTTGGCTTCGGTCTGGAAGCTGCCGGCGGTGTTCGTCGCGGAGAACAACGGCTACGCCGAATCGACGTCGCCCAATTACTCCGTCGCGTGCGACAACATCGCCGACCGCGCCGCCGGTTTCGGCATGCCGGGCGTGATCGTCGACGGCTTCGACTTTTTCGCCGTTTACGAAGCCGCCGGCGAAGCGATCGCCCGCGCGCGCGAGGGCCGCGGGCCGTCGCTGCTCGAGATGAAGTTCATGCGCTATTTCGGTCACTTCGAGGGCGACGCGCAAAGCTACCGCGCCAAAGACGAGGTCAAGCAGCTCCGCGAAACGCGCGACTGCCTGCTGCGTTTCGCCGCGCACGTGACCGCGGCCGGCGGGGTCGACGCAGCCGATTTGGCCGCGATCGACAAGGACGTCGCGGCGCAGATCGACCGGGCCGTCGAACGCGCCCGCAGCGATCCCAAACCAACCGCGGCCGACCTGCTCACCAACGTCTACGCTTCTTATCCCTAATCGCCGTCAACGGGAGATCGATTATGGCGCGTAAGCTTACCTATCAACAAGCGATCAACGAAGCGCTGGTTCAAGAGATGACGCGTGACGAGCTCGTGGTCGTCATGGGCGAAGACAATGCCGGGGGCGCCGGAGCGCCGGGCGACGACGATGCTTGGGGCGGCGTCCTGGGCGTCACCAAAGGCCTCTACCACAAATTCCCCGGGCGCGTCCTAGACACGCCGATTTCGGAATCGGGCTTCATCGGTGCCGCCGTCGGCGCTGCGGCCTGCGGGCTGCGTCCGGTGGCCGAGTTGATGTTCGTGGATTTCATCGGCGTCTGCTTCGACCAAATCTACAATCAGGCGGCGAAGTTTCGCTACATGTTCGGCGGCAAAGCGACGACGCCGGTCGTCATCCGCACGATGGTCGGCGCGGGGCTGCGGGCCGCGGCGCAGCACTCGCAAATGCTGACGGCCTTGTGGACGCACGTTCCCGGTCTGAAAGTCGTCGTGCCGGCGACGCCGTACGACGCCAAAGGCCTGATGATCGCGGCGATCCGCGACAACGATCCCGTCATCTTCTGCGAGCACAAGATGCTCTACGGGCTCGAAGGTGACGTGCCCGAAGAGAGCTACACGATCCCGTTCGGTGAAGCCAACATCGTGCGCGAAGGCGACGACGTCACGATCGTGACGTACGGCCGGATGGTGCACGTCGCATGCGAGGCGGCGAAGGAACTGGCCCAGCAAGGCATCCAGTGCGACGTCGTCGATTTGCGGACGACCTCACCGCTCGACGAGGAGACGATCCTCGAAAGCGTCACGCGCACCGGCCGCGTCGTCGTCGTCGACGAAGACAATCCGCGCTGTTCGGTTGCGACCGACATTTCGGCGTTCATCGCGCAGCACGCCTTCGGTTCACTCAAAGCGCACATCGAGATGGTCACGGCGCCGCACACGCCGGTGCCGTTCGCCGACGTGCTCGAAGACTTGTACATTCCCAGTCCCGCGAAGGTCGCGGCGGCGGTGATGCGGGTAGCGGAAACCGTTCCGGCGTGAGCGCGATTCATTTCGTCACGATGCCCAAGTGGGGTCTCTCCATGGAAACGGGCGTCGTGCAAGGATGGCTCAAAGATATCGGCGAGCCGGTCGAAAAAGGCGACCCGCTCGTCGACGTCGAGACGAACAAGATCGCCAGCAGCGTCGAAGCGCCGTTCTCCGGCGTCTTGCGCCGCCGGCTGGCAAAGCTCGGCGACGAACTCCCGGTGGGCGCGCTGCTCGGCGTCGTGGTCGACGGCGAGATCGAAGACACTGCGCTCGAAACCGCGGTGTCGGCGTTCAAGCCACCGGAGATCGCCGCCGACGGCGATGTTGCGGCCGGCCCGCAACCGCCGCAAAAGGTCGAAGCCGGCGGATACACGCTCCGTTATCTGCGGCGCGGCAGCGGTTCGGAAACCGTCGTCCTCATCCACGGATTCGGCGGCGATCTCGACAACTGGCAATTCACCTACGATGCGCTGGCGGTCGAGCGTACAGTGTATGCGCTCGATCTGCCCGGTCACGGCGAGTCGACCAAACGCTTGCAGCGCGGCGATTTCGAGGATCTGGCCGGGGCCGTCGCAGCGTTCATGGACGCAATGGAGATCGAGCGCGCCCACCTCGTCGGTCATTCGCTGGGCGGTGCTTTGGCCGTAGCGCTCGCGCAACGCCAGCCCGAGCGCGTGACGACTTTGACGCTCATCGGAAGTGCCGGCTTGGGCCCCGAGATCGACGCTGGCTACATCACGGGTTTCGCTGCGGCGAACAGCCGCAGCGCGCTCAAGGCGCAGCTCGTCAAACTGTTCGGCAACGCCGAACTCGTGACGCGCCGGCTCGTCGACGACGTGCTCAAGTACAAGCGGCTCGAAGGCGTCGAGGCAACGCTCACGCAGCTTGCGCAGTCGCTGTTTCCCGGCGGCCGGCAACAGCATCTCTTTCGCGACCAGCTCCATCGCCTGCCGCAGCGCGTGCAGGTCATTTGGGGTGAAGACGATGCGATCATCCCGGCGGCCCACGCGCGCGATCTGCCGGTCGACGTTCATGTCTTCGCCGGCTCCGGTCACATGGTTCAGCTCGAAGCTGCCGCGGCCGTCAACGCGGCGATCGAGCGCTTCATCAGCGAACCGTCCAGCGCTATTGCGGCGGACGGCCGTTCATGAACAACGCATGCATCTGGTCGCGATCGAGGTTAAGCATCAGCAGCGCCATGCCCGCGTCGTCGTGCATGGCATGACCCGAAAGACGCCGGCCGCCGTCGCCGGGCGGACCGTCGCGATCGCTTCCCGGTCCGGGACCTCCCGGGCCGGGACCGCCAGGGCCGGCGCCAAAGCTGCCGGGCTGTCCGCCGCCCGGCGCGAAGCCGGCGCCTGGCGGAGGGCCGCCCGGGCCGAATGCGCCGCCCGGCGGCGGCGGTCCACCAGGTCCGCCGTCATGCGGTTCGTCGGAGCCCGCGAATGAATCGCGCATGTCCGCCATGAGTTTGGCGCGAGCAGCGAGCACCGCGCGCGCCTCTTTGCGCGTGAGGATGGCATCGAGCTCTCGCGCGGCATCATCCGCGTCAGTCAGGTCGCCGGCATTCACGCGCCCGAGCATCGCTTTGACTTTGCTTTGATGATCGCTCGATAACGCGGACATTGCTTGCGCCCGAGCGGCAGCGCGTTCGCGATCGATGTGTTGCCGAACGTCGGGCGGCGGTCCGTCGCCTGGGCCGCCCGGTCCCGGCGGTTGCTGAGCGGATGCGGTCGCGCCCAGCGACGCGCTCAAGAGAAGCATGAGTGCAAATCGTTTCATGCTTCGAGCTTAACGCGTTTTCCTGAGCACGGCCTTACAGCGAGATGCCGGACGATTTCCAGCAACACGAGGTTCATCCAAACGCAAACGGCCCATGACTGTACCAGTCTATTGCCAAGAGCGGCGTAATGCGTCAACTGATCGTCCTCCCAAGCACTACGTCAATGTTTGAGAGTATTAAATTCAGTTTTGCGTGCGGGAGACGTCCGACGCGCCGGTGAGAAAGCCCTTATCAAGCGTTGTGATAGCCATTCGCAACCGAGTCTTTAGCCAACCCCGTCAACGACTTACCGAAATGGCTCCTAACGCGGCGCGGGTGCGTCGAGCAGCGACGGTGCCGCCGCGGCTTTCCCATCGGGTCGCGGTGGGCCGGCGTCACCGCTGCGCGGCGGATTGACGGCGAGCGCGACGTACACGACGGGGACCAACAGCAGTGTCAGCAACAGCGAACTCGCGAGGCCGCCGATGACGACGGTTCCGAGCGAACGCTCCGCCTGCGCGCCGGGGTCGAGCACGAGCGCGAGCGGAAGCATGCCCGCGATCATCGCGATGGTCGTCATCACGATCGGGCGGAACCGCTCGCGCGCTGCTTCGCGCATTGCGGCCACGCGGTCCAAACCGTCACGCCGGCGCATGTTGGCGAAGTCGACGAGCAGGATGCCGTTCTTGGTAACGAGGCCAATGAGCAGCACCGCGCCGATGAGCGAAAAGAGATTGAGCGTCTGATGCGTGAGCGCCAGCGAGCCGAGCGCGCCGACGACGGCAACCGGCACCGCGAACATGATGATGAACGGCGTGCGATAGCTGTTGTACAGCGCGACCATCAACAGGTACACGAGCGCGACCGAGAGTGTCAGCGCGATCGACATGCCCGTCACCGTCGAGCTGACTTGTTGGGCGTTGCCGCCGGCCGACGCGCCGACGGTTACCGTCGCGGGGAGCTGCAGCTCGGTCAGCCGATGCGCGAAGTCGCGCTGCACGTTGGACAGCACCGCGCCGGGCGCCAGGTTCGCGCCGACGTACACGACGTTTTGACGGTTGATGCGCAGGATCATCGGCGGGGCCGGCGCTTGGACGAGATGCGCGATATCGCCGACTTTCACGATCGAGCCGCCGGACGAGCGAATCGGAATCGCGCCGATTGCGCCCAGCGACGATTGATCCGCCAGCGGATAGGTGACGAGCACGTCTTTGAGCCCGTCCAGTCCGGTGAACTGCGTTGCGAGATCGCCGCCGAACGCCGCGCGGATCGCCGTAGCGGCCGTCCCCACGCTGGTGTTGAGCGCGCGCGCGCGATCGCGGTCGAACGTCACTTCGACCTGCGGAGCGTTGGCGGTCGCCGACGACGTGACATCGATGGCGCCGGGCGTCGCGGCAAGCGCTGCCGCTATTTTCGCCGCGTACGATTCGGGTGCGCCGTCCAGGCTCGTGACGACCTCGTCGATCGGCTGCGAATTGCCGCCCGAGATGTCGGTCGCGGGAACCGCGACGACCGTCGCGCCGAGCACGGCCTTTTGCGCCTGGCTCTGGAACTGCGTCGCCCAGTAGGCCGTCGAATTGGCGCGCTTATCGTTGAGGTAGACGTCGATCTGACCGATTGCGCCGTTGTCGATATAACCGGAAAGCTGGCCGAGATACGCGCCGGCGGTCGACGCTTCGGTGCGCACGTCGGCCGCCGCGTCGACGATGCGTTCGACGGCCAGCAATCCGCTCCGGGTCGTCTCCAGCGGCGTGCCGGGCGGATACGTGACGGTCACGAAGAGTTCGCCCCGATCGACTGGCGGGATGTACTCGAAGCCGACCAGACCGAGCGGGATCAGCGCGACGGCGATCAGGAACGAGACGATGGAAACCAGCCCGACGATGCGGCCGTTGCGCAGGCCCCAGCTCAAGATGCGTCCGACGTAGGCGGCTCGGGTGGCCTCGAAACGCCGCGTGAACGCCTCGATGACGCCCCACGGCTTCCAGGTCGAACGCAGCGCCCAGCGCCCGGCCAGCGTCGGCGTTACGGTGAACGAAACGAACAGCGACGTCAGCGTGGCTACGGTCACCACCAAACCGAACTCGCGCAAGAACAGTCCGACCGATCCGGGCAAGAACGAGATCGGCAGAAACACGACGACGTCGACGAGCGTGATGACGATCGCCGCGACCCCGATTTCGTTGCGGCCGTTGATCGCCGCCACCGTTGGCGCTTCGCCGTTCTGGTGATGGCGTTCGACGTTTTCGAGCACGACGATCGAATCGTCGACGAGGATGCCGATGATGAGCGTCATCGCCAAAAGCGAGACGGTGTCGAGGGTGAAATTGGCCAGCCGCATTGCGGCGAGCGTGACCAGCAGCGACGACGGAATGGCGATCAGCACGACGATTGCGTTGCGCCACGAGCGCAGGAAGAACAACATCACGATCCCGGTGAAGAGGACCGCTTCGAGCAGCGTGCGCACGACGCCGTCGAGCTGCTGCTGCGTGTAGGTGGCCTGAACGTTGAGCACCGAAAAATCGACGTTGGGATACGTGCGCTGCAGTTCGGGTAGCGCCGCGAGCACCGCTTTGGAGGTGACGACCTCGCTGGTGCCGGCCGACTTTTGGATGTTGAGCGTAACGCACGGCACGCCGCCCGAATACGCGAACACCCGCTGGGTCTCGTAGGTGTCGGTGACGTTGGCGACGTCGCCGATACGGAAGAAGCGCGGCTGGGTTGAGAAAACGTTGGTGGTTCCGGTGCTGGCGCCGCCGCTGCCGTTGCCCAGCAGCAAGCCGGCGACGGTCGGCACGTTCTGAATGTCGCCCCGGACGTCTAAATTGGTTTCGCGGTTGGGCGAGTAGAGAATGCCGCCCGGTGCGCGCACGTTG
>JBEKHC010000058.1:0-41714 GCA_050012475.1 Candidatus Velthaea sp. | reverse complement strand
AACTCTCGGACGAGATGCAAGCACGCGAACCGATCGCCCTGCGCGAACTGGTCGAAGCGCTGCCGATGGGTGAAGCTCCACCGCTCGATGCGATCGAGCCGGCCGAGGAGATCGTCAAGCACTTCGTCACCGCGGCGATGTCGATCGGCGCGCTGTCACCCGAAGCGCATGAAACGATCGCGATCGGCGCCGCGCGCTTGGGTTCGCTGAGTAATTCCGGCGAGGGCGGCGAGCAAGCTCGCCGGTACTCGCGCACGCCCGATTCCGGCCGCAGCACCATCAAACAGGTTGCTTCGGGCCGCTTCGGTGTCGGCGCAACCTATCTGGCCAGCGCCGACGAGATCGAAATCAAAATGGCTCAGGGCTCGAAGCCCGGCGAAGGCGGCCAGATTCCGGGTTTCAAGGTCACGCCCGAAATAGCCGTGCTGCGCGGCGCGACGCCCGGTCAAGCGTTGATCTCGCCGCCCCCGCATCACGACATCTATTCGATCGAAGATCTGGCCGAGCTGATCTACGATTTGCGCCGCGCTGCGCCGCAAGCGCGCATCGCGGTCAAACTGGTGAGTCAAGCCGGGATCGGCTACGTCGCCAGCGGCGTGGCGAAAGCGCGCGCCGACGTCATTCACATCAGCGGTCACGACGGCGGCACGGGCGCTTCGCCGCTGTCGTCGATCAAGAATGCCGGTCTGCCGTGGGAACTGGGTCTGGTCGAGACACATCACGCCCTGATCACCAACGGCCTGCGCTCGCGCGTGCGCTTGCGCGTCGACGGCGGTTTTAAAACCGGCCGCGACGTGGTGCTGGCGGCGATGTTGGGCGCCGACGACATGGCCTTCGGCAGTGCGCTGCTGGTCTCGCTGGGCTGCATCTACGCGCGGCAATGCCATAAGAACACCTGTCCGGTCGGCATCGCCACGCAGGATCCCGAGCTGCGCGCCAAATTCAAAGGCACGCCCGAAGACGCCGAGCGGTTTCTGACGTTCATCGCCCGCGACGTTCGCCGCCGGTTGGCGCGTCTGGGCGCGCGCAGCCTCGATGATATCCATGGCCGTTCGGACTTGCTGCGGCCACGCTCCGACCTCGGCGGCTGGGAGCGCAGCATCGACCTGAGTGCGATTCTACGGCTGCCCGAACGGATGGAGAGCGTGAATGCGCCCTTCGTCGAGGAGCGCCGGCACATCGACGACCAGCCGGCCTTTGGCCAAGTCATGCCGATCAAGCCGGCCGATCGTGCGGTCGGGGCCCGGGTTGCGCATCAGATCGTGGAGCGGCGGATTCGCGGCGAAGCGGTCACCGAGGTGACGCATCGCTATGCGGGGAGCGCCGGACAGAGTTTTGGCGCGTTCCTCACCGATGGTGTGGTGCTCGAGCTTCAGGGCGACGCGAACGACTACGTCGGCAAGGGCATGGAGGGCGGGAAGATCGTCGTTCACGGGCCCGGCAACCCGGGCGAGCCCGCCATCGGCAATGCGTGCTTCTATGGCGCGCGCGGCGGTGAAGCGTTCATCAGTGGAGGTTCAGGCGAGCGGCTCGCCGTGCGCAACAGCGGCGCGACGATCGTCGTCGAGGGCGCGGGCGATCACGCCTGCGAGTACATGACGGCGGGAACCGTCGTGATCCTCGGTGGTGCCGGGCGCAATTTCGCCAGCGGTATGTCCGGCGGAGAAGTGTTCTTGCTCGGAACGGGCACGTTGCGGCCGTCGGGCTTGCGCGTCGGGCCGACCGATATGCTGCCGATGGCGGTCGAATCGGGAAGCGCCGCGGCGCTTCGCCTGCGCGACATCCTCGAACGGCATTTGCTCGCGACCGAATCGCCGCGCGTGCAGGCGCTCTTCGAGCATTGGGACGGAGCGCTGGACCGGTTCGTGCGCTATGCACCGCCGGCGGAGAAGCTCATCGCTGAGCAGCATCCGCTTCACGATCAGGTTCCCGAGGCTCAGGTTACTCCCTAACGTCCGTCGTCGACTCGATCGTTGGCCGCAGCTCGTGCGGCTTGCGGCGGAGCCGCAAACGCGATGGATTCGTCGAGCGAAGCCGAGGCGAATCCTTAACGTCCGTCGTCGACTCCGATTGCTGGCCGCAGCTCGTGCGGCTTGCGGCGGAGCCGCAAACGCGATGGATTCGTCGAGCGAAGCCGAGGCGAATCCTTAAGGGCTTCGCCGATTCGTGCTCTAGGAAGTTGTGCACGGCAGTTTGCGTTTGCCCGTTTCTCAGTAGGCCGCTGTGCTTTGCACCGACGATTGGAACAAAGCGTTTATCGGCTGACGCGGCAGCGCGTTCGAGCGTCCGGCCCTGCGTCGGAGCGATCACCTCGTCGCGTGTTCCTTGGAGCACGAGCAGCGGCGCGCGAATTGTCTCCATCATGGCGACCGTATGGAAAAGCACCTTTGCATCGGACCTCAGAACGTAGGAGTGTTTTGGATCCTGATATTCGAGGATGCGAACCGCGTCCGATTCGAAATCGGCAAAGTGGGCTCTTCCCGTGCTGAATCCGTAACCACGATAGTCATAGGTGACAACGCGCGAGGAAAATCTGGCGTAGGTCCGGTACCCCCGGTCGGCGCTCGAGATCGAGTAACCGTTCCCGCCAAAGAGCAGCATCATGGGAGCGTTTGGCGCACTGCCGGAGTAGACGTAGCCACGCAGCTCTGCGCCCGGGGCAGCCAATGAGACGGCGTGGCGGCCCGGTGCATTGGTCCAGCGCGTGGCCGCTGTGGGTCGAGGCGATGGAATGATATCGTTAGCATGAAAGATCGTAACGGGTTTAGCCGCAGCGTTGGCTGCGGTGAGCACAACCGTCAGGCAAAAGCACAAAACCATGATGAAGGGAAATGCGCGAGTCGTCGATCGCCCCGTCGACCTCATCGTCCGTGCGCTCGCGACCCCCGCCGCCGCGGTGAACCAGCGACAGCGGCGGAAGGTACCAGGCCGTCGGCATCGCGCGACATTCGGAATGCATCGGCGGGGCGGTTCATCGCGAGCAGTTGCGTGTCACCGTCACGGACTTTCCACGGCGGCGACGTGAAACCGTAGGCATTTCGCATGTGCGTCGGGGCCACGTTGCGCGTTACGGCGTCAGGGCGAGCGTTCCGCTCGTGATCAGCGGCTTGCCGTCGACGGTAACGGTTGCGTTCGGGATGTTCGACAAGAAGAAGAACGGCGACGCGTCGGTTCCCCCGAAGAAGAGGTTGCTGCCGATGCCCATCGTGACGTATCCGGCAGCCATTGACGGCCCGCCGCCCCACTGTCCGGTCGCCGGCACTTTCATGGACCGGTTCGTTCCAAAGTCCACGAACGATAGGAGATCGCGGCCCACGCCACCCGAACCATACAATGTGTTGACGGCGGCGATGCCGCTCTTCGCATGCATCGACGTCACCTTCCCGGCGACGACGTGTGCGGTCAACGCGGACACGAGCGTACCGCTCACGCGCGTATCGCCGAAGACCACCGTCCCCTTCGCGCTGCCCGCCCGCGGGAGAAAATAAACGTCGCCGGCCGGCAGCTGCTTCTGAACCGCCGATCCGCCGCGAGCACGGTCCGCTGCGGAGATGACAGGAACGACGTTAGGGCTGCGACTTGAAGATAGCGCATGCACAGGCCCCTTTCGCCGGGAGTTCCGGCCGATTCGCGTTTGCCGGAGAATTCCAAACTCGTTATTCGGCCGGGTCTTGTTCGGTCACCGTCAACACCCAACGCAGTGCGCGCGCGTATTGGTCGAGTTCACGGACCGTGCGCTTGAGCGATCGGAATGAGGCTGCTGCCCGGCGCTTACTGCGCACGTCCGCATCGACCCGTTTGACGTAGTCGACGATCTCGTGGAGTTCGTTTTCGATCCGATCCCAACGCTCGCGCAGCGTGCGTTCGGAGGCATCGGGCAAGCGTTCCAATACTGGCGGCGCCGGTCGCTCGGAGAATTCCAAGCAAAATTCTAGCCGCGCCAACGTGTAGGCGCTAGTGCCGCCGATGAACGAACCAAGCAGGTTGACGAGTCGAGGATTGATGGGTCGACGCTCCGGAAGTTTGAACGGGGTGTAGCGGGCGATACGCGGCGACACGCGCATTTCCTACGCTGGTTTCGGAGCGTCTTTCCATCGAGCGGTTGCGCTTGCGGGCAGTATGAACCGCGTTTGTGACGCATGTCGCCGGCGCGGCTGCGGGCGCCGGGGCGATCCGCGCCGCAGGCGGGCCTGCCGCCGGGCCGCGGGAATACTAGAACCCGAGCGCCTGTCACGGGCGAACGGTATTCCAAGCGGGCGATTGCCCGCCGTCATTGAAGGTAGAACGATGGCAGCGCTGCTCGACTTTGCACGCATCGTCGGCGAACGGAACACCATCACCAAGCCGAGCGAATTGCGAACCTATGAGTGCGATGGCTTAGCTGGATTTCGCGTTCGCCCAGCGGTCGTCGTGCTGCCCGAAACGACGGCGCAGGTGGCCGAGGCGGTGAAATTAGCGCGCGCGCTGGATTTGCCGATCGTACCGCGCGGTGCGGGAACCGGTTTGTCGGGCGGCGCGTTGCCGTGCGAGGGTTGCGTCGTGATCGGGCTTGCCCGCATGACCAAAATCCTGGGCGTCGACCTCGCGAACCGGCGCATGCGCGTACAGCCCGGCGTCATCAATCTCGACCTCTCGCGGCAGCTCGCGCCGCTTGGATATTATTACGCGCCCGATCCTTCGTCGCAGAGCGTGTGCACGATCGGCGGCAACGTGGCGGAGAACTCCGGCGGCGCGCACTGTCTCAAATATGGCTTTACCGTCAATCACGCGGTGGGGGCAACCATCGTCACCTCGGACGGCGACATCGTGGCGATCGGCGAGAGCGCCGGCGAGCCCGATCCGCTGGGCTACGATCTCATGGGGGTGTTCGTTGGCAGCGAAGGTTTGCTTGGCATCGTCACCGAGGTCGTCGTGAAGATCTTGCGCCGGCCGCAAGCAACCCGCACGATCTTCGCCACCTTCCCGACGACGGACGAAGCCGGCAGCGCGGTGTCCTCGATCATCGCGTCAGGCATCGTGCCGGCCGCGATCGAAATGATGGACGGCCTGGCGATCGAAGCGATCGTCGCGGCAACGCGCGTCGACTGGCCGCTCGATGTCGGTGCGGCCCTGCTCATGGATGTCGACGGCATCAGCGCGGAGGTCGAGCACACCGCTGAGGCGGCGCGCGCGATCATGCAGGCCGCGGGTGCGATCGAGATGCGCACGCCGCGCGATGAAGCCGAACGCGAACTCATGTGGAAGGGCCGCAAAGCCGCGTTCGCGGCGATGGGGCGCATCTCGCCCAACTACTACGTGCAGGACGGCGTCATCCCGCGCAAGGACGTCGCGGCGGTGCTGCGTGAGATCGCGCGGCTGGGCGCCGAAGCCAACCTGCGCGTCGCCAACGTCTTTCATGCCGGCGACGGCAACCTGCACCCGCTCGTGCTCTACGACGGCCGCGTCGCGGGTGAGGAGGCCAAGGCCGAACACGTCGGCGGCGAGATCCTGCGCGTGTGTTTGAAATACGGCGGATCGGTGACCGGCGAACACGGCGTCGGTCACGACAAAGCGTGTTATCTCGGCGAACAGTTTTCGGACGACGACCTCGCGACGATGAAGTTGGTGCGGACGGCGTTCGACCCGCACGGCATCCTCAATCCCGAGAAGGTGTTTCCGACGCCGCGTTTGTGCGGCGACAAGCCCGGCGTGTACGTTGCTCACCCCATTGAGCTTTCGGGTCAAGCAGGCCGCGGATGATCGTCGCCGGTTGTGCGCCCCGTGCCGTCGTCGAACCGAGTGGTGTCGCCGAACTCGCCGCCTGCGTCGGCGCGCTGTATGCCGGCGACACGCCGTTCGCGTTTGCCGGCGGCGGCACCGAACTCGACTTGGGCAACGCTCCGCGCTCGATCGACACCATGGTGACGACCACGGCCTGCAATCGTGTCGTCGACTACGCGCCGCAAGACCAGACGATTACAGTCGAGGCGGGGATGACGCTGGCCGCCGTCGGTGAGGTGTTGGCCAGCGAGGGGCAATTCTTGGCCATCGACGCCCCCGAACCGGAGCGCACCACGGTCGGCGGCGCAATCGCGACCGGTCTGTACGGCGGACGCCGCTTGCGTTACGGCAGCATCAAGGACGTTATCGTCGGCATCGAGATCGTGCGGCCGGACGGAGTTCAAGCACGCGGCGGCGGCAAGGTCGTGAAAAACGTCGCCGGGTTCGACATGCCCAAACTCATGGTCGGTTCGCTCGGGACGCTGGGGGCGATCGTCGGCGCGACCTTTCGCGTCCATCCGCTTCCCGAGCAGTGCGCCGCACTGGTGGTTACGGACCTCGGCGTCGACGCGCTCACACAGCTCGGCAACGAACTGCTCCGCGAAGCGTTGGTTCCCGCCGCGATGATCGCGTTTGCAAATGCGGGCGGCGATGGGTATGAGTGCCGGGTGACCTTCGAAGGCTTTGCGCGCGGCGTCGAACAGCAGCTCGAGAGTGCGGCGGCGATCGCATCGCGCTTGCACGTCAACGCCCGGACCGCGCGCAATGAGATCGGCGCGACCTTGGACGAACGCGAACGCGCGATCCGCTGCGCGGCTCCCTGGCGGCTCAAGATCTCCGCCCGGCCGACGGTGTTGGCGCGTTTTCTGCAGTCGGCACCCTTCCCGGAGGGATCGAAGCACGTGGTGTATCCGCTGCTCGGAACGGCGTTCGTCGCCGCGGACTCGCTCGACGCAGCAACGGTTGCGCGTTGGCGCGCGCACGTCGAAGGCGGCTCCGTCGTCGTCGCGGCGCTCCCGCAGGAAGCGCGCGCAACGGTCGACGCGTGGGGCGAACCGTCGCCGGGAGCGTTCGCGATCATGCGCCGGCTCAAGAACGCTTTCGATCCCAAGGGACTGTGCAACCCCGGCCGCTTCGTGGGCGGGCTGTAACGGTGGAAGCGCCGCGCACGTTCGACGATCTCATCGGCGATTGCGTCCACTGCGGTTTTTGCCTCCCGTCGTGCCCCACGTATCGCTCATGGGGCAACGAGATGGATTCGCCGCGCGGGCGCATCGACTTGATGAAGGGGTTGAGCACGGGAGCGATCGCGCTCGACGAAACGGTGAGCGCGCATTTCGATCGCTGTCTGGCGTGCATGGCGTGCGTGCCGGCCTGTCCGTCCGGCGTGCGCTACGACCTGCTGATCGAAGCGCAGCGGGCCAAGCTCGAGGTATCGGCGCCCCGCACGCCGGCCGATCGTGCGTTTCGCGAGTTGATTTTCGCGTTGTTCCCCTATCCCAGCCGGCTCAAGGTGCTCAGTGTGCCGCTGCTGCTCTACGCCAAGAGCGGCGTGCAAGCCCTGATTCGGCGCAGCGGATTGCTCGCGCGGGTTCCGCTGCGCTTCGCGCAGCTCGAAGCCCTTTCACCCAACGTTCGGCTGTCGGACCTGCGCACGCCGCTGCCCGAGTTCACCCCCGCTCACCCCGAGCGCGCGCGCGGCCGCGTCGCGCTGGTGGCCGGCTGCGTGCAGCGGTCGTTCTTCCCCAACGTCAATGCGGCAACGATTCGGGTCTTGGCAGCCGAAGGGTACGACGTTCTCGTTCCGCCGGGCCAGGGCTGCTGCGGCGCACTCTCGCTGCATTCCGGCCGGTCCGGCGAAGCCAAACGTTTTGCCCGCGCGCTCATCCGCCGGTTCGCGCGCGAGAACGTCGACGCGATCCTCGTCAATGCCGCGGGCTGCGGTTCGACGCTCAAGCAGTACGCGGAACTCTTCGCCGATGAACGCAAACTGCGCGACGCGGCGCAGGCGTTTTCGGCGAAGGTCCAAGACATCAATGAGTTCCTGGCCGGCATCGAACCGGCGGCGCCGCGCCGGCCGCTCGCCATGCGCGTCGCCTATCATGATGCCTGCCACCTGGCGCACGCGCAGCGCATCACCGCGCAGCCGCGAGCGCTGCTGCGCGGCATCCCGGGGCTCGAACTGGTCGAGATTCCCGACGGCGCACAATGCTGCGGAAGTGCGGGCACCTACAATCTCTTCGAGCCCGAATCGGCGCGTGAGATCGGCGAGCGCAAAGCCACCAGCGTGCTCAGCGTTGCGCCCGATCTGCTCGCGAGCGCGAATCCCGGCTGCACGGTTCAGATTCAGTCGATCCTCCGCGCTCGCGGAGCCAAGTTGCCGGCGGCGCATCCAATCGAAATCCTCGACGCCTCGATCGCCGGACGAAAGCTCGACGCGTTCCGCTCGTCATAGCACCTGGTAACGCCTTCGCGCCGGAAAGAGCTAAGCGCTCGGCCCATCAAGGTCCGAGCGCTGCGACGGGTACGATTCCGACGGGGTTAGTTTGCGGAGCGCGCGCCGCCCTCTTTCCAGGCTGCTTCCGCGTCGCGTTCGGCCGTTTGCGCTACGTCCGGGGTCACGTTGACGCCTTCTTGTTGAAGTTCGGCCAAGACGACCGTCGGCAGCGCGCGGCTGATCTTCATGATGGCGGTGGCGACGTCGGCGAGATGCTCCTTGGCCAGCGCGGCGGTTTGGGCGTCGCCCAGTCCGAGCGCGGTCGTGTGCAGCATGGTGTAACCCGCCGACGACAGCGACAAGGCGGTGTAGTCGTCGCGCAAATTTTTCGAAACTTCGGTTTTGCGGACTTTGTTGATCGCCGAAGCCGCCGTGCCGAACGCCGTCGACACCGCGTTCTTCACCGGCGACCCGTTATGTCCGCCGACGGCGTCGAGTCGCGTCTGAAGCGTGCTGATGTGGCGCTGCACGGTGTCGAGCGCTTCCTGGATAACGCGCAAGGCGATCGGCTGGGCTTGAACGTCGCTGTCGTCGACCTGGCCTTGAAGCGGCGTGGCAATATGCTGTTCGAGTGCGAGCATGTCGCTGATGTAGGTGTTGATCGTCGGAGCAGTCGCTTGTGACATGTAGTTCCTCAGTAAGCGGGCGTAGGAAAAGAGCCGCGTTGCGCGCGCGGCAAGTGTCCGGCATCGGCCGGCGCTCGGCGATTTGCTGCTCTCGCGCCGGGTTTTCCCTGATCTCTTGAGCGAGTGCGAAACGCGGGGGCGAAGTGCTTCGATGGGACACCCGAGTTCTTGCCGTCGCGCCGCTTGCTGAAACGCGCTTACTCTCCTGACAATCCACAAAGCCCCGCCACGCGCGCGCCGGCTACTGGGCCCGCCACGCGCGCGCCGGCTACTGGGCTCCGGAGTCGTTCTTTATCGGCTCGCTCGCACGCGCCGCTGCGCGAGCGCTATCTTCTGTCTGGGGTCGATTGGTAAGGGCGAGAGGCGGTCGATTTCCCTACGGCAGGTCCGAGCGTTCGAAGCGAGCATCGGCGACGACCGGATCGTGCGCGACACGATCGAACCAGCCGCAGCGCGTTATCGGGTAGTTGTCGTAGAGCGGAATATTGGGCTTGATGTCCAGCAGCGGCGTGCCGGTGAGAATATCGACCTCGGCGATGTGCAGTACATTGCTTTCGATGCCGATGAGGCGGACCGACGACAGGCCGATCGGGTTCGGTCGAGCCGGCGCGCGGGTGGCGAAGATCCCATGTTCGACCGTGTCGAGAAATGGCGTGACGCGCAGCCGAGCAGCGGACGCGCGGTGAAACCAGTAGACGAGCCAAATTCGATCGAAGCCTTCGAGGTCGCCCAGACCTTCGACGTAGGGGCTGAAGATCTCGACGGTCCCCAGCGAATCCTCGGCGCGGTACGGTTGAATCGGCGCACCGGCGGCTTGCACGAACGCCGAGTGGATCGTGCCGATCGGCGTGAGATTCACGCGGTCATCGGGCCATTGCGGGCTGGGCGACAATGAAGCCGCGCTCCTTGAGAAAGGCCTGCCCGTCGGCCGAGAGGATGAAATCGATGAACGCCTGGGCTCCGGCCGGATTTTTCGACGCTTTCACGATCGCGATGGGATACGTCGCCTCGGGCGCCGTTCCGGCCGGGAACGCCAGCGTGCTGACGCTTTTCGCGACGCTCGGGGTGACGTCGGTAAGGTAGCAAACCCCGGCATCGGCTTCGCCGAGCGACACCTTCGTGACCACGGCCTTGACGTCGACTTCGTTGGAAACGACGTTCGACGCGACCGCCGCTTCGTAAGCTGCGCCGTACTCCGGCAGCTTGGCAAGATTGGCGAACGTCGTGCGAGCGTAATTGCCGACCGGCACCGTCGGAGCGGCCAGGACGAGTTTTACGCCGCCGCGGGCCAGATCCGCCGCGCCGGTGATCTTGCCGGGATTATTTTTCGGCATAACGATGACCAATTGATTGCGCGCGAAGACGCGCGGCTCGCCAGCGATAAAACCGCCGTCAGCGGCTTTCTGCATCTGCGTCTTGTTGGCCGAAGCAAAAACGTCGGCCGGCGCACCTTCGGCGATCTGTTCTTCGAGCGTGTCCGAACCGCCGAAGTTGAACGTCACGTCCGTGCCGGTTTTTGCCGCGAACGCCCGTCCCGCAGCCTCGAACGATTCGCGCAGTGAAGCTGCGGCGAACACGCTGACCGGCGGTTGCGCGTCGGCGGCCGCGGCGCACGGCGGCGCGAGGAACGCCGGTGAAACGACGAGCGCCGTGAGCCCGAGCACCGCTTGAAAGCGGCTGGGTCCGCCGCGCCGCACGTTGGGAGGGCGATCCGTTGAGGCAAATATTCTTAACATGGTGTTTATTCTGTTTGCTTGCCCGCTGCCGCCCCTGCCACGTCGCGCTACCCATATGAAGCATGATCGATGCCTTCGATGAAGCAAACGGGACGCGCCCTTCGCCAAGCCGCCGTTCGTCGCGCGCCGGCAAACGGGACGCACCCAGATTAGCGGACGAATTCCTCGACGAACGGGGTTGCAGGGTCGCCGAAGAGATCGGCGCACGAGCCGGTTTGCACGACCTGACCGTTTTCGAGCACCACGATGCGTTCGGGAAACGTGCGCGCATCGGCGCGGTCGTGCGTTACGAGGATGGTTGGGATCGGCAACCCGGCAATGATGGCGCGCAGTTCGTTGCGCACCGCGCTGCGGGTTTGTAAATCCAATGCTGCGAGCGGTTCGTCGAGCAGCAGGATGTGTGGTTCGAGGACGAGCGCGCGCGCCAGCGCGACGCGCTGACGTTGCCCGCCCGACAGTTTGTCGGGTTTAACGCTTCCGGCGTCGGCGACGCCGAAGCGCTCGAGGGCCGCGCCCACCCGCCGTTCCCGCTCCGTTCGCCGCACGCGCCGCACCCGCAGACCATAGCCGACGTTCTCGGCGGCCGTCAGATGCGGAAACAGCGCGTACTCTTGCAGCACGTAGGCGGTGTCGCGCCGTCCGGCGCGCACGAACCGTCCGTCACCGTCATCGAGGACGCGCTCGCCGAGCGTGATGCAGCCGCCGTCGATTTCGTCGAGTCCCGCGATCGCGCGCAACAAAGTCGTCTTCCCCGCTCCGCTCGGCCCGACGACCACGGTCACCCCGGACGCGCACCGGAGGTCGACGTCGAGCGTGAAATTGCGGCGGTGCTTGACGATCCGCGCGTGGAGCGTCACTGTTCGACGAGCCGCACGACGAGCAGCACGGCAATGCTCGTTGCGACGAGCACGACCGACACCGCGAGGGCGGCGGGAAGATCGCCGCTTTCGAGTTTGAGATACACGGCCAGCGGCATCGTTTGCGAAACGCCCACGAGGTTTCCGGCGAACATGATGGTCGCGCCGAATTCTCCCAGCGCGCGGGCCCACGTCAGCACCGCGCCGCCGATCAAGCTCGGAAGCGCAAGCGGGACCGTGATGCGCCAAAATGTTTCAAAGCGGCCTGCCCCCAGCGTTGCCGAGGCTTCCTCCAGGCGTCCGTCGACGCCGATGAAGCCGGCGCGGGCAGCTCGCACGTAAAACGGCGATGCGACGAACAACTGCGCCAATACGACGGCGGCGGTCGTGAACGAAAGCTCGACGCCGGCGGCCGCGAGCAGCGGCGCGAAGATGCCGCGACGGCCGAACGCGATCAGCAGCGCGACGCCGGCCACGGCCGGTGGAACCACGATCGGAAGATCGACCAGCGTGTCGAGCAGCGCGCGGCCCGGAAAGCGCCAGCGCGCCAGCAGATACGCGATCGGGGTCCCGAAAGCGATCGCGCACGCCAGCGTGATCGTGGTCGTGAGCGCGCTGAGCCGAAGTGCCTGCTGCACGTCCGGCTGCTGCAATGCGGCGAAAAACTCACCGGGCGTCGAGCGCACGAAAAGCGCCGCAATCGGCGCGAGGATGAACGCCGCAAAGAGCGCCGCGGGGATCGCGACGGCCAGCTTTGCGCTATCGAAGCGGCGCCGGCGCAACAGGTTCGACGGACCCCGGAGGCGCCAGAAAGCCGCGTTCCCGTTTCAAGCGATGGACTCACCGGTGCGTCGCGTGTCGTACGGCCCGAACGCTTCGAGGTCACGCCGGTAGGCATTCGAGCGCAACGTCTCCACGAGTGCGGCAACGCCGGCGTGGTGCAGATATGCACCGGGAATCAGCAGTGAGCAACGCTCCGAGCGCAGCGGGATGAACTCCAGATCGAACAGCCGCGCCGCCGAAGCGATCCCAACGCCCACGTCGGCGAAGCCTTGCTGGACGGCGCGAGCGACGTCGAGATGACCCGCGAGGACGCGCTCGTAACCGGCAGCGCGGCGTGGGTCGAGCGCTGCACGGCGAAGCTGCGCATCGAGGAGCGATCGGGCTGCCGAGCCGGGCGGACGGTTGGCGAGCCGGATGCCGTCACGGACGAGATCGCGCGCACCGCGGAAGCGGTGCGGATTGCCGCGGGCCACGAGCCAGCCTTCTTCGATGCCGGCGAGATCGAAGCGATGCACGCGCGCAACTCGCTTGCGCTCCGCTTCGGGTCCGTGGATCGCCGCCACGTGGGTCCGGCCCGCAGCCAGATCGTTCAGGGCATCGGTGTTGCTGGCCGCGAACCAGACGCCGTGCGCTCGCCGCGCGTCCAGATGGCGCACCAGCAGGCCGAGGCTCACGTCGCAGCCGGACACGAGCACCGGATCGTCATGGGCCGCGGTGTCCAGGATGCGCACCCGGGTCTGCTGCGGGCGGCTGTCGATGACGATGGCGCCCGCCGGCTCGAGGGCACAGCCTGGCGATGCCTGATCGAGATTGCGCACGATCCGCCGCGATCCGATCGTTGCTAGAACGACGCGCTGGCCGCTTTGGAGTTGCGGCTCCCCGGCTCGCCGGGCGATGTCCTCATCGGCATCGCCGCCGAAAAGTTCCTCGACGCTGGCGTTGAGGGCGCGGGCGATGGCGAGCGCAAGCGCCACGCTCGGCTGCGTGCGGCCACTTTCGATCGCTCCGACGGCTTGCCGCGTCACGCCGCCGGCTTGGGCCACGGCCTCCTGCGATAAGCCCAGCGCGCGCCGCTGCGCAGCGATTCGCTCTCCCGACGCAACGCGTTTTTCCATCGCCGTAAAGTATGTTTGCCGTCCCCGTGCGGGCCCTGCCCGGCGCGCGCCGCGTTCCGGTCAGTCGCCGGCTGCGGCGGCGGCGATCGCGGCGCCGACGTCGCGCGTACCGGCACTCCCGCCGATGTCGGGCGTGCGCGGACCGCGCGCGAGGCTCGTTTCGATTGCTTGCACGACGGCGGCAGCCGCTTCGGGCTGGCCGAGATGTTCGAGCATCATTGCGCCGGACCAGATCTGGCCGATCGGGTTCGCGATCCCGCGGCCTGCGATATCGGGCGCGGAACCGTGTACCGGCTCGAACATCGACGGAAACTCCCGCTCCGGGTTGAGGTTCGCCGAGGGCGCGATGCCGATCGTTCCGGTGACCGCCGGCCCCAGATCCGACAGGATGTCGCCGAACAGATTCGAGCCGACGACCACATCGAACCAATCGGGGTGCGCGACGAAGTGCGCGGCGAGGATGTCGATGTGAAACTGATCGGTCCGCACGCCGGGGTAGTGCGCCGCCATCGCGCGCACGCGCTCATCCCAGTACGGCATCGTGATGGCGATGCCGTTCGATTTCGTCGCCGAGGTCAAGTGGCGTTTGGGCCGTCGAGCGGCGAGCTCGTACGCGAAGCGCAGCACACGATCGACGCCGCGCCGGCTGAAGATGGTTTCTTGGATGACGATCTCGTCGTCGGTGCCCTCGTTGAAGCGCCCGCCGACGGACGAATACTCGCCTTCGTTGTTTTCGCGCACGATCCAGAAGTCGATGTCGCCCGGCGCGCGTCCCGCCAACGGCGAGACGATGCCGGGCATCAGCCGCACCGGGCGCAGGTTGACGTATTGCCGGAATTGCCGCCGAATGGGAATGAGCAGTCCCCACAGCGAGACGTGATCGGGAACGCCCGGAAAGCCGACGGCGCCGAGAAAGATGGCGTCGTGATTGCGGATCCGTTCGAGCCCGTCGGGCGGCATCATCGTGCCGGTTTGCGCGTAGCGCTCGCAGTTCCAATCGAAGGTTTCCCAAACGAACGTGAACCCGTGTCGCCGCGCGACCGCGTCGAGCACGCGGATGCCCTCGGGAACGACTTCGGTTCCGATCCCGTCGCCGGCAATCACGGCGATTCGATAGGTTTTCATTCCAGCCCCAAAACGCGCTGCTGCATCGTGCTGGCTGCGGGAAAAGATCGGCCGTTCCTCGCCGCCCGCGGCAATGCGCAGCGGCCAAGATGTTGGCGCGGTATGCCGAACCGCCAGCGAGATGGAAAAGCCGCCGTACGAAGAGCTCGTGGCCGCCTGGAAAGGTTTGCGCCGCACGCACGGATTGCAGATCCGCGAAGTCGCCTGTGTCGGCGCACCGCGCACGCTGCTGATCGTCGAACGCGGTCGCGACAGCTTGCCGACAGTCGCCTTGTCGGCGGGCATTCACGGCGACGAACCGGCGGCGCCCTGGGCGCTGCTGTCGCTCGCCGCCGATCGGCTGCTCGACGATCGTTTTGCGTATCGCATCTGGCCGTGTATCAATCCCAGCGGCTACGCCGCGCATACGCGCGCGAACGCCGAGGGCCACGACGTCAACCGCAGTTTCAGCGGCGGCGGCACGACGCCTGAATCGCGCGCGATCGTTACCGCCAACCGCGATCGGCGCTTCGCGCTGTCGGTCGATCTGCACGAAGATTTCGAGGCTCGCGGGTTTTATGGCTTCGAGCCGCTGCCAACCGGCGCGCAGCCGCGCTTCGCGGCTTCGGCGGTTGCGGCGGTCGAGGCGGCGGGGCTCCCGATTCAAGACTTGGCCGACATCCGCTTCGATCTGGGTTCGCCGCCCGAAGCGCGCGTATGTCAGACCATCGGGCACGGCACGGTGACCGTCGATGCGCGGGAGGAGAGCCGCTACTTCGCCGATGGCCTCCCGATGTCGCTCTATCTCCTGCGGCGGGCGTCGGCGGCCGGTCTAACATTCGAGACGCCGATGCTGCGGCCGTGGCACGAGCGTATCGCGATGCACCGCATCGCCGTCACAACCGTCGTGTCCCAAGCCGGGTGATCGCTGGCTCGGAGCGAAGTGCACGCTCATCATGGCAGAACGCGATTCACTTGAAGTCGATGTCCTTTTTGTCGGCGGTGGCCCGGCAAGCCTAGCGGGGGCGATTCGTTTGCGCCAACTCGCGGCCGCGGCCGGGCGCGACGTTTCGGTGATGGTGATCGAAAAGGGCGCCGATATCGGCAGCCACGGATTTTCGGGCGCCGTCGTCGATCCCATCGCGCTGCGCGAACTCTTCCCGGGCGAAGACATCACGGGCGGACTGGACGCTCCCGTGGGCGGTGATTCGCTGTGGTATCTCACCGCGGGCGGAAAGATACCGGCGCCCTTCATGCCGCCGATGCTCAACAATCACGGCAAGTACATCGGCTCGCTGAACAAGCTGGCCAAGTGGATGGGCGAAAAGGCCGAGGCCGCCGGCGCCGATGTGTTCCCGGCCTTTCCCGGTCAGGAACTGCTCTGGGACGGCGACCGGGTCATCGGCGTGCGTGTCGGCGACAAGGGCGTCGATCACAACGGCAACCCCAAGCCGAACTTCGAACCCGGTCCCGACCTCATGGCAAAAGTCGTCGTGCTGGGCGAAGGCCCGCGTGGCACGCTGGCCAAGACGGCGATCAAAAAGCTGCAACTCGACCGCGACCGTGACCCACAAGTGTACGCCGTCGGCGTCAAGGAGTTGTGGCAGGTGCCGGCGGGCCGCTTCAAACCGGGCGACGTCATCCACACGATGGGCGCACCGCTGCCGAGCGACACCTACGGCGGCGGCTGGATTTACGGGATGAACGGCGACATCATCGACATCGGCCTGGTGACCGGTCTCGACTACGCCGATCCGACGACCGATCCGCACATGAATTTCCAGCGCATGAAAGCGCATCCCGCCATTCGACCGCTGCTCGAAGGCGGCAAACTCGTGCGCTACGGCGCGAAGGCCGTGCCGCTGGGCGGCCTGCACGCGGTGCCGCAACTCTATGCCGACGGCCTGTGCCTCATCGGCGACACCGCCGGCTTTCTGAACGGCATGCGGCTCAAGGGCATCCATCTCGCGATCAAGACGGGCATGCTGGCCGCCGAAGCGATCTTCGACGCGTTGGGCAAAGACGACGTCAGCGCGGCCGCGCTGGCCGACTACGATCGGCGCTTCCGCGCATCGTGGGCGTACACCGAGATGCACACGGCGCGCAATTTTCACGCCGGGTTCAAGAACGGGCTCTTCGGCGGCATGGTCAACGCCGCGATCAGCATGTACACCGGCGGCCGCGGTTTCGGCGTGATCGACAAGATCGCCGGCCATGAAGGCTACGCGCAAATGGTCAAGATCACCCAGCGCGCCCCCAAGGCGCTCGACCAGCGCATCGAACCCGACAACGTGTTGACGTTCGACAAGCTGACCGACGTCTTCAACAGCGGCACCATGCACGACGAAGATCAGCCGGCGCATTTGCACGTCGCCGACACGAAGATCTGCGCCGACCGCTGCACGGTCGAGTTCGGTAATCCGTGTCAGTATTTCTGTCCGGCCAAAGTTTACGAGCCGCAGTTCACCCAAACCGCGAGCGGTGTCGAGGGCAAGCTGGACATTAATTTCTCGAACTGCGTCCACTGCAAGACGTGTGACATCATGGATCCGTACCAGATCATCACCTGGGTTCCGCCGCAAGGCGGCGAGGGGCCGGTCTATACGAACTGCTAACGGGAGACGGGCGGCCGCCGCGGCACGGAGAGGCGGCGGGCGTCCGCGAAGAACCCGGCATGATGATCGTCAGCGTGAATGGCGTGGCTCACGAAATCGATGCCGGGACGACGCTGGGCGATTTGATCGCACGCTTGGGTGTCCGGCGTGACGGCATCGCCGTGGCGCGCAACGACGACGTCGTAGCGCGCGGCGCCATCGATGCGACCCTGCTGGGCGAAGGTGACGCAATCGAAATCATCGCTGCCGTCGCAGGCGGTTAGCCGAAACGCGACGGGCTGCGCGTAGCGCAGTCCCCTAGCAGTGGGCCGACTTGTCGGCCAAACTGCTAGGGCGGCTTGGGCGAAGCCCAAACGCGACAGAATGCACGAAGTGCGTTCCTCTAGGACCGACATCGAAAGGTTAGCCATGAACGACCAGCTGCACATTGGGAAGTACACGTTCGATTCGCGTTTGTTCGTCGGCACCGGAAAGTATCCGAGCATCCCGGTCATGCAGGCTGCGCACGAGGCGAGCGGGGCCGAAGTCTTGACCATCGCCATTCGCCGGATTCACCTCGACGATCCGAGCGGCAAAACGATGATCGATTATCTCGATCGCAGCAAGTACACGCTGCTGCCGAATACCGCCGGCTGCTACACCGCAAAAGAAGCGGTGCTGACCGCGAAATTGGCGCGCGAAGCGTTGAACACCGATCTCATCAAAGTCGAAGTCATCGGCGATGCGGACACGCTCTATCCCGATACGCGCGAAACAATCGCGGCGGCCCAAGAACTCGTGCGCGCCGGCTTTACCGTGCTGCCGTACATCGTCGACGACCCGGTTGCGTGCAAGCAGCTCGAAGAGGTCGGGTGCGCGGCGGTCATGCCGCTCGCGGCGCCGATCGGCAGCGGACTGGGCCTGTGCAATCCGTATTCGATCGCCATCATCAAGGAACGCGCGAAAATTCCCGTCATCGTCGACGCCGGCGTCGGTACGGCTTCCGACGCTGCGCTGGCGATGGAACTGGGCATCGACGCGCTGCTGATGAACACGGGCATCGCCGCGGCGCGCGATCCCGTCGCGATGGCCCGCGCGATGAACTTCGCCACGCAAGCCGGACGCCTGGCATTTTTGGCCGGACGGATGGAGAAGAAGCGCTACGCCAACGCGTCGAGCCCAACCTCGGGCTTGATCGCAACGCGCCAAGAAAGCAGTTCGTGACCGAGATTTCGGTAACGGAGTTGAAACGGCGGCGCGATGCCGGCGACGACGAGATGCTGCTCGACGTTCGCGAGCCCGCCGAAGTCGCGATCGCATCGATCGCTGGAGCAACCGCCATTCGCATGAGCGACATTCCGCTCCATTTAGACGAGCTGCCGCGAACGCGCCCCATCGTCGTGATGTGTCATCACGGCGTTCGCAGCGCGAACGTCACGAATTTCTTGAATGCGAACGGCTTTCCGAACGCCGTCAACCTCGCCGGAGGGATCGATGCGTGGGCGGCGCAGATCGATTCGGCGACCGCACGCTACTAATGGTCTACTGCCGGGCAGGCGCTCCTCAATCGGCACTACGGCGCGCGATCACGAACCAATGACACAGTCCCGTGGGCATGTCGTGCGCCCAGCGACCGACGATCGCATCGACCTCAACTTCGTCTAACGACTCGACCGTGAAAGCGGGAGCGAGCACCTCGATCGCGCCGGAGCGATCGAAGTAGGGGTGGGGAACGCCGGCCTCATCGCCGTCGCCGGGCGCAAAGGTGGTCTCGTCGTAGGCAGTGCCGAGGCCGAAACGCGCATCGTGAATCGAGCCGAGGGTAATGAATATCGGGGCTCGCGGGCGCAGGACGCGCCGCAGCTCCGCGAAGCCCAGACGCAGCTTGGCGATCGTCCCGTGCAGGTAGCCGTGCGTCGATAGTGCGGCGGCATAGGAACGGCGGCCCCCCGGCAGTTGCGTATAGCTTTCGTCATCGCGCGTCGAAACGACCGGGATGTCCGACTCTCTTAAATAACGGGTATTGCGCCCCGAACCCGCAGCGATCTCGACGATCGGTCCGATCAAGTGCTGCTCGCGATAAACCAACGCGAGGTCTGCCGCAAGCGGATGCGGCATTTGCGGAGAAGCGGCGTTCATGAGCAGGTTCCTTTCGTCTGCGTGCGTCACACATTGGCCGTAGGAGTGTTTGCGGTCATCCACGCGGGCGATACTTAACGTTACGTGCAGAGAGTTGCATGCTGGAGGGAGCTGCTCGAATGTTGGAAACCGGAGCAACGGTCCCCGACCTCGCGGTGCCGGACGATGCCGGAAACACGGTTGCGCTCGCGGCCCTGGGCCGGGCGGTCATCTATTTTTACCCCAAAGCGGACACGCCGGGATGCACGAACGAGTCGATGCAGTTCCGCGACATCTACGACGACTTCAAGGCGCGCGGGGTGGCCGTGGTCGGGGTGAGCCGCGACTCGGTGGCGGCTCAGGCCAAATTCAAGGCCAAATATGGGCTGCCGTTTGCATTGCTGGCCGACACCGACTCGAAAGTTTGCGACGCTTTCGGCGTCATCGTCGAAAAGAACATGTACGGCAAGAAGAGCTTGGGGATCCAGCGTTCGACGTTTTTGGTCGACCAGTCGGGGAAGATCGCGCGCGTGTGGCCCAAGGTGTCGGTCGAGGGGCACGCTCAAGAGGTGCTCCAATCGCTATAGACGCGGGATTGCGACTGACGGTCGTGGGTTCGAGTTCCTCGATTCCGCGACCCGACCGGGCGTGCAGTTCGTATCTCGTGCAGGACGATGAAACCTCGCTTGTGCTGGACCTCGGTACGGGCGCTTTTGCGAATTTGCGCCGGCACGTTGACTACAACCGGCTCGACGCGATCGTCATCACCCACATGCACGCCGATCATTTCATCGATCTCATCCCGCTGCGCTACGCCTTGTGCTACGGCGTGTTCCGTCGCAAACGCAAATTGCCGCTGTATCTGCCCCCGGACGGCGAGCGGATGCTTCATCAGCTCGTGAGCGCGTTCGCCGACGAAGGCGGCGGCGATTTCATTACCGAGGTGTTTGACGTGCATTCCTACGACCCGGCCGCGACGCTGGAGATCGGCGGCGGACGGCTGACCTTCGCGTTGACTTCGCACTACATCCCGGCGTTCGCGATTCGCTACGACCGGCAAGGACAAAGCCTGACGTATTCGGCCGATTCGGCGCCGGAAGCTCGGCTCGTCGAACTCGCTCGCGGCAGCGATCTGTTCGTCTGCGAATCGACGCTGTTGGCCGACGATATCGAGCGGGGGATGCGCGGGCACAGTTCCGGCCGCGAAGCCGGCCAGATGGCGCAGGCGGCCGGAGTCGGCCGGCTCATCCTCACCCACTACGCCGAATTGGCGACGGCTCGCGACCTCGATGAAAGCGCGCGCGAATATTTTACCGGCGACGTCGCGGTTGCCGATGACCATGCGGTGTACGAGATCGTTCCCGCCTCGCCGTTGCATTCGCCCGACTTGTGCGGGCAGACGACGACCGTTCGCGGCTGACTCTTCGCAGGGCCGCTTAGTTGTCGGTCTTCGGTCCGCTGCGCGGCAGCGAGAACGAGATCAGCGAGTTGACCGGAGCGAGGCCTCGGCTGATGACCGCAAAAACGGTGACTTTGAGGTTCAGCTCCTCCAGCCGCGCCTTCGCGGCGAGGACTTCGCGGCCGCTGGTCACCACGTCTTCGAGCAACAGCACTTTCTGATCGGGGGCAAACGGACCGCCTTCGACGTACTCGTCCGCGAACGCGCCGTACTCTTTGGGGGCTTTGCGCACGATGATCATCGGAATGTTCGTCATCTGCGAGACGGCCGTCGCCAGAATGACGCCGCCCAGCTCCGTGCCGCCGATCAAATCCGGATTCAGGTCCGAAACGATGGGCGCGAAGAGCCGCGCGATGCGGCGCAAGATCTGGGGGTCGGAAAAGAGCCGGAACTTATCGATGTAGTAGTCGCTGCGCGCGCCCCCGGACAGCAGGTAATCGCCGCGCGTGAGCGCCCGCTCCATGATGATCTGTTGCAGCCAGCGCAGCTCGGGGATGCGCGCAATCGACGAGTGCGGCTCATCACGCATGAACGGTTAGATCTCCCACTGATAGGCGTTCCAGGCTTCATTTACCGGGTTTGGCGCGAAGCCTTTGAAGTCCGGATTCGTCGCCTGCGGCGTACGGGCATACCAGACGATGACTTCGGGCACGTCCGCGGCGATGAGCTCTTGAATGGTGAAATAGGCGCTTTTGCGTGGAGGCTGCTCGTAGCTGGCAAGCGCGGCCCGCTGGGCTGAATCCATCGCTGCCGAGCAATACCGGCTGTAGTTCGTGCCGTGCGGCGGGAACTGGTTGCAGCCGTACAAGGCATGATCGTCGGGATCGATGCCGGCAATCCAACCGTAGATCGCCAGATCGTACTTCCCAGTTGACAGCACGCCGCCTTGACCGTACGTGGCGAAGAAGAGATTGCCCGGGTAGTTCTTGATCGGCGCGTCGATGCCGGCGGCGTGCAGCATCGCCTGAACCTGCGTTTGAACCAACCGCCGGGTGACGTTGGCGGTGTTGGTCGAGAGCTCGAGCGTCAGCGGCTGGCCGTTCTTCTGGAAGATTCCGTTCGGACCTGGCGTGAATCCGGCTTGCGTCAGCAGCGCGCGGGCCTTGGCGACGTTCGGGCCGTAGGTGGTCACATTCGCCCGGTACGCCCATGAGAACGGCGGTTGATCGGCGCCGGCGACGCGGGCCGAGCCGCCTGTCAGCCGGTCGACCAGCGATTCTTTATCGACCGCGTAGGCGATCGCGCGGCGGACCCGGATATCTTCGAGGACCGGCCGGGTGAGATTCATGAGCAGGCGCAGTGTCCCCGGCTGCTCGACGAGACGGATCGTCGTTTCCGGGACCGTCTTGAGGACATTGTAGAGATTGGGCGATGGCTCGAAGAGCCAATCGATGTCGTGCGTCCGCAACTGGTTGATGGACGTGTTCTCGTCGGGAACTTCGCGCACGACGATCGTCTTGAGTTTCGGCGGCCCGAGAAAGTACTCCGGATTGGCGGCCAATTCGATGTGGTCGCCGCGCACCCAGCGCACCACTTTGAACGGTCCCGTACCGATCGGCATTTGGTTGAACGGAACCCGATTAACGTCTTTGTATTTTCCGAGGATGTGCTCGGGCACGATGCAGATCGGATCGTCACTTTCGGCAAAGACGGTGTTGACGAACGGCGCGAACTTCTGCTTGAGATGGAAAACGACCGTCGTCGCATCGGGCGTGTCGACGCGGCGAACGTCCTCGTAACCAACCCGCGCGGTGACGTTGTTGTTATTGTTCAACATTGCTTGCCAGGTAAATTTCACGTCTTTGCTCGTGAAGGGCACGCCGTCTTGCCACTTGACGCCGGAGCGCAGCCGGTACGTGATCGTGAGCCCGTCGCTCGAGATTCCGCCGTTCGCAACGCTCGGGACCGTTTTGGCTAAAATCGGGACGAGCGTCTTCCCGTCGGCCTCGACCGAGACGAGGGTGTCGAACGACAGCCGATTGAGGAGTCCTTCGGTCGTGTTCGAGGACAGCACCGGATTGAGTGTCATCGGTTCGCTTTGAATCGCAATGCGAAGTTCGCCGGGGTGTGTCCAGGCGTGTTCTCCGCCCGCGGGCGGAGCCGACGACGGGTCGACTTTCGAGCACGCAGCAAAGAGGAGCGCACACACGAGCGCGCCGAGGCGCCGTCGCTTCATCCGCTCAGCGCCGCCGCTGCGCGGCTTTTTTCGGCGTCGTCTTTTTTGCCGCTGGTTTCTTGGGAGCCGCTTTCTTTGCAGCGGTCGCACGAACCGCGGTTTTCTTCGGAGCGGCTTTTTTGGGCGCGGCTTTTTTGGCCGCCGCTTTCTTCGCGGCCGATTTTTGCGCGCCGGCCTTTTTGCTCGCGGTTTTCTTGGCCGCAGCCTTCTTCGCTGCTGCCTTAACCGTGGGTTTGGCGGCCTTCTTTGCGGCCGGTTTGGGCTTGGCGGCGGGCTTCTTGGCGACCGAGGCCTTCGCTTTCGTAGCCGGAGCTTTGCTTCGCGGCCGCCGCACGACCGGAGCTTCGACCACCTCGACAACGCTCGGTTCGGCGACAACGATAACGACGTTTTCTTCGCTTTCGAGCGGCGGAAATTCAAGCGTTTCGCCGGCGCCCTCGGCGGATTCGGCCGCCTCGTTCTCGGCCGATTCCGCCGCCCCGTTAACGATCGGCTCGAATTCCGCTTCGCCGACGATATCCTCGATCGGCGCGCTTACGAAAGCGTCCGCGGTTTCGACGACTACAACGTTGCCGCCAGGCTCGATTGCGGCGGCCGCCGCCGGTTCGGGCTCCGCTTCGGCGCCAGCGACGGACTCGAAATCGGCTTCGATTACCTCGTCCTCGGCGACCGCCGCCGCCTCCGCTTCGGCGACGATCGCGGGCTCGATCTCGGTCTCGGCGACGACTGCGGGCTCGGTCTCGGCGACGATTAGGGGCTCGGTCTCGGCGACGACTGCGGGCTCGGTCTCGGCAACGATTACGGGCTCGAACCCGACTGCCGGCTCAGCCTCGGCCACGACTGCCGGCTCGGCTTCGGCGGCGGCGGAAGCGGCGTCCGGCTCGATTTCAGCGGCTTCGTGGTCAGCGACCGCCGCTTCGGAATTTGCTTCTCCGGCAGCCTCCGCGGCGGCCGGCTCGGTCCTGTCTTCGGCCGTTTCCTCGGGTTCGGTTTCGGCCTGCTGCGCGGGCCGAACTTCGCTTGCCGTGGGCTGGGCTGCCGATTCGAAACCCGCCTCGGCGTACGCTGGTACCGGCTCTGGCGCGACCGGTTCGACATCGGCGTGCTCGATCTCGGTGCCTTCGTGGCCGGCGGCGGATACGTGCGCGATTTCCTGCGCGACCGCAACGGCCTCGACGCTGTCGGAGGCTTTCGGCTTGCGCTTGGGACGCGCCGGCTTGGCCTTTGGCGGTTCGGCGGCCGGAGTCGAAGCGGACGAGGCTTCCTCGAGTGCCGCAGGTTCGACCGGCCGCGCCCGGCGCGCCGACTTCCGTTCATCTGACGCCGCGGGAGCCGGTTCCGGCACCGGTTCCGGCTTGCGTTCGACGCGCAGCGCGACGCGCGCCAACCGGCCAGCCAGCGGAAACACCAATTCGTTGATCTCGCATTCGTCGAGCAGGGCCAGCACCGTCGTAAACGCGCCGCCCTGATCTTTGGGGCTGTGCGCATCGGATCCGACCGCGATCCCCACGTTTTTCGCCTTGCACTTCGCGAGCAGCCGGCGATGCGCCGCGAGGTACTTCGCCTTTTCTTCGTCGGAGTGTTCGCGGTAGAGGAACCGCGTATTGAATTCGATCGCCATGCCGCGTGCTTCGCAGGCGTCGACGAGCTGGTTTTCGTACTCGTCGAGCGCCGCGTCGTCGGGCCAATGACCGAAGAGCGCCGGCACATAGAAGTGGCCGACGATGTTGCCCGGCAGCCGTTCGATGGCGTCCAGCAGCGTTGCCATGTAGAGCTCCCAAAGCTTTGCCGTGCCGACGATTTCGTAGACTTCGGCAAATTCGGGATTGTCGAACGGCCAGTTCCAGTTCGGTCCGTGCGCGGGATGGTCGATCGTCAGGAAGTGGACCGACCGGATCATTCCGTCGGGCTTCATCGCGTCGACGATGTTTTGCGCGTCGGGCCGCGAGCGAGGGTCGTTGTCGACCTCCGCGCCGATCGAATAGCGCATGCCGCGGCGCAAACCTTCAGAGACGACCGCCGCGTGGCCAACCTCGACGCTTGCTGTCTCGGCCGCTCCGTACAGATCCCCGGCTTGAGCCAGCTTGAGCGCCCGGCGCACGAGATTAATGGCTGCCGGATCCTCGAACGTCAGATAGTTCATGTGGTCGCTGACCATCAAGAAACGCGGCGACCCGCGCCGGCAGGCGTGGTAGAACCAGAGGAAGAGCATGCGCGCCGAGAGCGGGATCGGCCGCTCGTCGGTAAAGGCCTTGTGCTCGCCCTTGGCGTGCCCGTGCGTGTCGGGTATCGCGTGCAAACGCGGGTCGTGTTCAGCGTTGTCGTTCAAGTGTTCGTATTCCGCGGGGATGCCGCAGTGCGCCAAAGGGATCGCAAACCGCGGGAAAAGCCTTGGCCGGGAGCAACGCCTGCATCGGTCGGGGCGGGACAGCCGATGCAAACCGCCCAGCGTGCGAACGGGTGCCGCTCGCGGGCTGCAATCTCACGGCAATCACCGAACCGCTCGAAGCTCGTCGAGAGGACGCGCTCAGACACGACATGTCTTTTTCGTCCCAATCGCCCCGAAGGCCTTTGGCCGAATGCCGTTCGTATCGATGGCAAAAAAAAGCCGGCCACGGCGGCCGGCGGACAAGATCTCGGGGTTTTCTCTAGCTGCGCAGCCTCGGGACGGACCCTACGTCTGCGCACCTCCAATCATCGATTTCTGGCTGTGTTGGGAACTGTCGCAAGTAACGATGATCACCTCCTCTTGTCCGTCTGTTAACCGCCGATCATCTGTGTTTAGCGGAGCCGCGGACGTCGTATGAAGAGCTTCTTTCGCGAATCGCTGCGCGCTAAACCTGCTGCGTCGAGCGTGCCTTTTCTGCCACTTGCACGGTGCCGACAAAACCTTCCAACTCAAGAATACGCGCCTTGACGTCGAGGCCGTACCCGTAGTTGTGCAGATGCCCGGCGGCGTCGACGACGCGATGGCACGGATACAACATGCGCACCGGGTTACGCGCCATCACGCGGCCGACCGCGCTGGCAGCGTTCGGCGCGCCGATTTTTTCGGCAATCCAACCGTACGAACGAACTTCGCCGGGCGGAATCTGCGCCGCTGCACGCAACGCCGACTGCTCGAACGGACTCAGATCGGAGATATCGACGCGATCGTAGTCCGGCAAGTGCGTGCGGAAAAACGCGTTGAGCGTTTCGCTGACCCAGGCCGGGGCCGCCGCGGCGACGACGCCGCGCCGCAAGCGGCGCGAGATATGCTCGTGCGCGACCTCGTCGCCTTCGCCGCGGTCCAACGCGACGGCCGTTATCCCCGTCGACCGAAAAGCGATGTACAGCTTGCCGACCGGCGAATCGACCTTCGCGACGCAATCAGGCTTACGCGCCGAACGCACCGTCGCCTCGATATGCTCGATGATCTTCGGCACCAGATCGCGCGGCGGCTCGACGATCGGCAGACACGTCAGGCAGTAGGCGATGCCTTCGTACTGTTCGTAAAGCTGCTGGCACGGCGGGCACGACCGCAGATGCAGCAGGACGTGTTTGCGATTGACTTCGCCGCCGTCACGCAAATCGTCCCAAAGGGCTTCGACATCACAGCACCGCATCGGTGGACTCCTTCGAATCATCGGTTTCCGCCGCAACGATACGGCCGACTTGTGGACCGAGGATACGACGCAGGATGCGCACGGCGCGATGCACGTGCGACTTGACGGTCCCGATCGGCTGATTCAATATCTCGGCAATCTCCGGATGGCTTCGGCCTTCGATGAACCGCAGTGTCGCGGCGGCACGTAAGTGCATGGGCAGCGACAGCAAGGCTTGCTCGACGAGCACCATATCCGCGGCGCGATCGACGATGTGTTCGGGTTGATCGGGTCCTTCTTGCGTTTCGTTGAGCAGCGCATCGGGATCGGCAAGCGAATCGAGCGCGACGTTCGTGGGGCGCTTCGAACGCAGCCGGTTACGTGTAACATTAAGAGTAATGGTGTAGAGCCATGGTTGCAGCCGCAGCTCGGCGCGCTGCTGCTCGTCCATTTTCGTCAGCGCACGGTAGGCGCGAACGAATGCGTCCTGGACGATCTCTTCGGCGTCTTCGCGATTGCCCGTCATGCGCAAAGCGAAGCCGTACAACCGCCGCTGGTAGTCGTCGACGACCTTCTCGAAGTTCTCGGGTGCCGGCGTACCTTTTGCCAAACGCGCCGGCGCCGGCGTCGTCGCCGGAACGGTCAAACGGTAATCCCCAAGGATCGGTGCAAGGGCACTCATCTTCGGTCCAAGACCAGGGTCAAAGTGCGACGGTTTCGCGCTTCGTCCCCAGCCGCGCCGATTCCGGGGTCTCGGTTGGGATGTTTGGCCCACCTGGGTTCGGGCTTGCCCGAACCCTTGGCGTTTGGCGCTTCGCGCCAAGCCGCGGTGGCGTTTGCGGCTGCGCCGCAAGCCGCGGTGGCGTTAAGCGCTTCGCGCCAAGCCGCGGGTGGCGATTGGCGGTTGGCGGTTGGCGAGGAACCGCTTGCCTGCTCAGGGCTTGGCGGTTTGTTTCGGCTCGCCCGAGGTGTCGAGTTGGGAACCAGCCGGCAGCGCTTTGAGCGAACGCTTGTAGACGATCTCGACCGGGTCGCGGCGGGCATTGCCGACGACGTTTCCGCTGATCGACAGTGTTGCGTCGAGGGCCAAGAGCAGCGCGCCCGCCTCGGTGTAGTACGCGGTTCCATTCATCCGGATGCGGCCCGCAAGGGCCAAGTTCGGGTGGTCAGGAAGGGCCCCGTCCAGTGGGCCGTTAGCATCGAATGCAACGCCGAGAACGGGCTCGCCGTTGAGCGTACCGGTACCAACGCGACGCAGCGTGCCATGGAGTGGTGCGCCTGTCATAGGCGACGGAAAGTCAAAAGGGACGGAGCCTGAGAGATGACCAAGGTCGTGCATCGTCGCAGCATCGAGCTGAACGGCAAAGGGCTGGTTGAGCACGGTGAGATAATCGGGATCGTTGTTGGTCCCATCCTCTTGCTCGCCGTTGGGCAGAATGGTCGACTCGAAGGAAGCGTTGATCCGCTGGTGCGTGCCTTGGTCGTTCCGCAGGTATTCGGCATGCGCCACGTAGTGACGGGCTTTCCCGGCCTGCCGGACGCTGAGCTGCTGGGTCCCGGTATAGGCGATTTCGCTCCGAACGTCGGTTCCGCCGATCTGATATGTATCGCTTCCATCAACGCGATAGCTTTGGTCGGCTTTAGCGAGCGCCGCCGCGCAAACCACGAAGAACAGCAGTGCGATGGAGCCGGCGGCTGCGCGGCGACGGACGGTCATCGGTTGCCTCGGAGAGGAACGAACGCGGATTGCGTTTCGCATTCATGGTACTACGAAAACCTGCCGATAGATACCGTAACAACGTGAAGCGTCTACTGAGCCTAACAATCGCGCTGCTTTTCGCAACGTTCATCGTCGCGGCGCCCGCGCATGCCGGCGAGGCGTTGTCGGCGGCCGTCACCGCGACGCTCGATCGCCTGTATCTTACCGCTTTCGACGAAGCGATCGGACGTCACGCGACCACCCAGCGGGATGGGACGACCTACGTTTCGACCGGCGACATCAACGCCGACTGGCTGCGCGACTCGAGCGCAATCGTCCGGCCGTATATCCGGTTTTCGATGCACGATGCGCAAACGGCCGCGAAATTGCGCGGCGTGGTCGCGCGTCAGGCGAAGTACATCTTGATCGATCCGTATGCGAACGCGTTTACGTCGCGCTATACGGTTGCCGAGCGCAAATTCGAGGTCGACTCGCTGCTGTATCCGATTTGGTTCGCCGCTGCATATTACCGGCAGACGCACGATAGCTCGATCTTTACCCCCGAGGTTCGGCGTGCGTTCGCGCGCGTGCTGCAAGTGCTGCACGACGAGCAGCATCACGAGCGGCGCTCGACGTATCGCCACGATCAGCTTGCCAACGGCGGGCGCGGCAGTGCGGTGCGTTATACCGGCATGGTCTGGACGGGCTTCCGGCCTTCCGACGATCCGGCGCGCTATCACTTCAATATCCCCGAGAACATGTTCGCCGTCGTGGTCATGCGCGATTTGACGAACATCGCGCGGGCGGCCTGGAACGACGGGAAGATGGCCGAGAACGCATGGGGCCTGTCGGTCGAAATCCAGCGCGGGATCGAACAAAACGGCACGCTCGAACTCAAAGGCGTGGGCCGGATCTACGCCTACGAAGTCGACGGTTTGGGGCATGCGAACGTCATGGATGACGCCAACATTCCCTCGCTCCTGTCGATTCCGTACTACGGCTATTTGCCTGCCGGAAACTCACTCTACAAAACGACGCGCGCGTTCGTGCTGTCGGAACGCAACCCGTATTATTTCCACGGGCGTTACGCCGCCGGCGTCGGCAGCCCGCACACGCCGCACGGTTACATCTGGCCGTTGGCCTTGTGCGTGCAGGCGCTCACGGCGACCGACAACGACGAAGCGCGCCGGGTGCTGGGGTACATTGCCGCGTCGGACGTCGGCGACCACCGGCTGCACGAATCGTTCGACGTGAACTGGCCCGAGCAGTACACCCGCGCCGATTTCGCCTGGCCCAACGCGCTGTACGCGGAGCTAGTAATGGCGCGCCGCCAACAGCAGCCTCACATGACCGGCCGCTAGAAAGTCTCTGACGCGCAGCCGCCAACGCCACGGGTTGGGCGCGGCGCAACCCTGCTGTTACGTTGGGCGCGGGCCTGAGGTGCGGCGCACGAAGTCGAGATAGAAGACGGTGAAGACGGCTTGCAGCGGACCGGTCACCAGGGCGTCGATCGGGATGTTGGCGATGAATTGCCAGGCCGCCACTTTGCGCATCTCGAGCTGATCGGAAAGCACGGCCTCGATGAGCATCGGAACCACGGCGACGATCGCCAACAGCGTTAGCCGGCCGAAATTCTGGCGGGCGAACGCAAGCCCGATACTGCGGCCGATGCTCGACAAAACGAGCGTCGCCGGTGCCGTTTTTTCGTCGATTGCGGCAATCACGCTGGCAAAGGCGACGCTGCCCCAGAGCACGATGATGGGCAAGCTGAGCAATCCGTAGGCGGTCGATTCGGGGGGGCCGAACACGGCGTTGCTGCTAAAGAAAGTAACGACGTCGACGAGCGTCGTCACCGCGGCGACGATGCCCCAGCGCCCGAACGCGCGCCCCGCGACGGCGCCGTTCGTGGGCCGATCGCCATCGCGCAAGTCGGCTACCACGCCGATCGTAACGAGCGCGGCCAGCAGTGCGTCGACCACGATCGAACCGGCATAAAAAAACCCGATGTCGCCGGGCCGCAGATACGCGATGCCGGCCTCGAAGAGCAACCCCGCAAACGCCGTCCCGAAATAGAGCAGAAAGCGGCGTCGATAGCCGCGCAGCGCGATGTGCGTGAGCGCGCCGACGGACTCGGGCAGCGGCAGCCGTTCGTCGAGCATCAGGAGTGTGTGGGGCTTTGCCCGGCATGCGACGACGGGATCGGTGCCCTCGGCTTCGCCCCGAAGGGCGCCCTCGGCTTCGCTCGGTACGCCCGAACCGTCCGGCTGGGCGAAGCCGAACGCGATGGATCATCGAGCGTAAGCGAGATGGCGGCTCGGCCCTGCGGGCCGAACGCGATGGATCTGTCGAGCGAAGCCCAGACGGATCCACTCGAGCGAAGCCGAGGCAAATCCATTAGGCGGCGTGCCGGTACGATCGGCGCGCGAAGAACCGCAGCGCAACGACTCCGGTGCAAACGACGACCTCGTGCGCATCGCTGTAGACACGGCCGTCGATTTCAACGACGAACTCTCCCGCGTGAAGGCCGTCGAGCGTGCGCCGCACGGCACGTTCGCGCTTATCCTGCGGGGCTCGCCGGCCGAGCGAAACCACGACGGCCGTCGCGACGATATCTGCCAAGCGCAGCGGTGTGGCCAACGCGAATGCCGCCGACGCGTTCGAGACGACGGCATTGAGATCGATCGGCACGCTGACCCGGATCATCCGCCGACGATTCGCGCCGCCGAGCGAGGCCTCTTGCCGACCACGTTGAAACCCGCGCAGCGATGTCGACTCCGCCACGCCGCCGCCGCAACCCCGACGCTCCCAATTCCGGTAGCGGAGGCGGGGGTTGGCTGCCGACGATTGCGATCGGATTGGGCGTCGTCATCGCCGGATTGGGGATCGGGGCCCTCGTCGCGGTAATGATGCAACACAATACGAAACCGGTGCCGGTCGCGGTCGTGACGAGCACCCCGGCGCGTCCCGTTCCGCCCACGCGCCTGCCGGCCCCTGTTGCGATCGCCACCTTGATGCCGCCGCATACGCCGCAACCTTCTCCCTCGCCATCCCCGTCGGCGTCTCCATCGGCAGCGGCTTCGCCGACCGGCCAGCCGTCGGTTGCCCCAAGCACGGAGCCGACGCAACGAGCCACGGCTGCGCCGACCCCCAAACCCGTAGCGACCAGTAAGCCGACGCCGTTCGCAGCATCGACCGTGCGCGAGCCGACCGTGCGCACCGCCAAACCGGCCCCGGCCGCCGCAGTCGTCGCGGCGGCAACGAACACACCGAAGCCGGCGGCTGCCGAGCCGACGCAAACGCCCGTGCCGGCCGCGAGCCCGGCCTCGTCCGCGGCGTCCACCGCGCCGGCGGCCGTTGCGTCGCAAGCGCCGTCGGATTACGACGAGCGCGCCTCGGGCGTGGTCCGCCGCTACATCGAGGCGCTCGTTCGCGGCGACGAGAAAACCGCGAAGGCGCTGTTGGGCAACGAGGGCACGTTTTCCGAGCAGGCGTTTCTCGATCCGAGCGCGCGGATCGTGTTGCTCAAAGTAACGCGGCTCGACGCCTCGAACGCTTCGGTCGGGTGTGAGATCGCCGCGGCGAAGGGCCACTATTACGGGACCTATCACGTCAAGGCCGCGGCCGGCGGACCGTACATTTCGGAGCACGACTACATCAAAGTTTGATTCGGGCCCGGCCGCGCAGCGCCAACGCGTCGTGGTACGGCGCCGTTTCACCTTACGGGCTCGTCGGCAAGGAGGCCGAGGGAAGATAGGGAAGGAGCCGACTCACTTACAACTTGCTTGCTTTTTTTCTACGCGTCTACGCAAACGAAGTCCGGGGGGACATTTGATGGCTGGATACGATCAGGTTTATCGTCGCTCGCTCGACGATCCCGACGGGTTCTGGGGCGAAGCCGCCCAGGCGTTGGTCTGGGAGAAGCCTTGGGACCGCGTGCTGGACGATTCGCGGCTTCCGTTCTATCGCTGGTTTTCCGGAGGGAAGCTGAGCGTCGCTTATAACGCGCTCGACCGTCACGTCGATGAAGGAAACGGCGACCGGCGCGCGCTGGTGCACGACAGCCCCGTGACGGGCAGCACCGCAACCTGGACGTTCCGCGAATTGCGCGATGAAGTTGCCAAGGTTGCCGGTGCGCTGCGCGCGCTCGGCGTCGAAAAGGGCGACCGCGTTCTCATCTACATGCCGATGATTCCGCAGGCCGCGATGGCGATGCTCGCGTGCGCGCGCTTGGGCGCGATTCACTCGGTGGTGTTCGGCGGTTTCGCCGCCCCCGAGCTGGCAACACGGATCGACGACGCAACGCCGAAGGTTGTCGTATCGGCCTCCTGCGGCATCGAAGGCAAGCGCGTTATCGCGTACAAGAAAATGGTCGACGAAGCGATCGAACTCGCGACGTTCAAACCGCACGCGGTGCTGATGTTCCAGCGCCCGCAGCAGCAGGCTGACTTGATCCCCGGCCGCGATTACGATTGGGCCCAAGCCGTCGCCGCAGCGGCGCCCGCCGAGTGCGTGGCGGTCGACGCGACCGATCCACTGTACATCCTCTACACGTCGGGGACGACGGGGATGCCCAAAGGCGTCATTCACGATGCCGGCGGGTACGCGGTGGCGTTGAAATGGTCGATGAAGAACATCTATAACGTCGATCCGGGCGAAGTCTATTGGGCCGCGTCCGACGTGGGCTGGGTCGTCGGACACTCGTACATCGTCTACGCCCCCTTGCTCCACGGCTGCACGACGATTTTGTACGAAGGCAAGCCGGTCGGGACACCGGATGCCGGCGCGTTTTGGCGCGTCATCGAACAGCACGGCGTCGACGTGCTTTTCACGGCGCCGACCGCGTTTCGCGCGATCCGGCGCGACGATCCCGACGGCGATTTGATGCGCAAGTACGATCTCTCGAAGCTGCGCACGCTGTTTTTAGCCGGTGAACGCGCGGATCCGGCGACGATCGCGTGGGCCGAAGAGATGCTGGCGATCCCGGTGATCGATCATTGGTGGCAGACGGAAACCGGTTGGGCGATTGCCGCCAACTGCGTGGGCATCGAGCTCTTCCCCGTCAAGCGCGGCTCGCCGACCAAAGCGGTTCCGGGCTGGAACCTGCACGTTCTCGACGAGATCGGCGAGCCCGTCAAGGACGGCGAAATCGGGTCGCTGGCGCTGAAATTACCGCTGCCGCCGGGAGCTTTGCCGACACTTTGGCAAGCCGACGACCGCTTCGTGAAATCGTATCTCACGGCGTTTCCGGGCTTCTATGCCTCCGGCGACGCGGGGTACATCGACGAAGACGGGTACGTGTACGTGATGACGCGGACCGACGACGTGATCAACGTTGCCGGCCATCGCTTGTCAACGGGAGCGATCGAAGAGGTGCTGGCCAATCATCCCGACGTTGCGGAGTGTGCCTGCATCGGCGTCCACGACGACCTCAAGGGCCAAGTGCCGCTCGCCTTCATCGTGCTCAAGGCGAACGTCACCCACACCCATGACGACATCACCAAGGACGTCGCCCGCTTGGTGCGCGAACAGATCGGCGCGATCGCGAGCCTGAAAGAAGCGATCGTTTTGGAGCATCTCCCGAAGACGCGGTCGGGCAAGATTCTGCGCGGAACGATGCAGAAGATCGCCGACGCGGAACCGTTCCGCGTGCCGCCCACGATCGAGGACGCGGGGATCCTCACCGAAGTCGCGGATGCGCTCCACACCAAAGGGTACGCCAAGGACGCCGCGCCCGCGTAACGCGCGAGGGTTTTGCCCCTTGGCCGGCGATCGGGGTCGTGCGCGTTCCACGCGCGGCCCCGGTCGCCGGCTTTTGTTTGCGCGATCGCGGAGCCGTTAGGCGGCCGGCAAGCTCGGATATATCTGGAGAAGCACAACCTTGAACGGGGCGGTTTCACCGATGAGCACGCTGACGATACCCCCGGACCGGCTAAACGCGACGATCGAAGCGGCGCCTGGCCGCAGCGTGCAATTGACGAATCTCGACAAGGTGTTTTTCCCTGAGCGCGGTTTCACCAAGCGCGACTTGCTGCAATATTACGCCGATATCGCGCCGCTAGTCGTGCCCTATCTGGCGGCCCGCGCGATGGTGCTCAAACGCTATCCCAACGGCGTCACCGGTGCTTATTTTTATATGAAGCGCACACCGCCCGGTCGTCCGACCTGGCTGCGCACGTGCGCGATCGAGCACGGTTCAGGCAGCGTTATCGATTTTCCAATCGTCGACGACGTCGCCGGCTTGCTCTGGACGGTGAATCTGGGCTGCATCGATCTCAATGAGTGGTATGCGCGCTGTGACGATACCGACCGGCCCGACTATCTGCACTTCGATTTGGATCCGGTCGAAGGTGCGACGTTCGCGACCGTGCGGCGAGTCGCGCTGTGCGTGCGCGACGCGCTCGTCGAACTGGGGATGCAGCCGGTGGTCAAAACCACGGGCTCGTCGGGGATGCACGTGTACGTCGGCATCGTGCGCGGACCCGTGCAGAAGGAAGTGTGGACGTTCGCCAAGGCGTTTGCTCAAACGCTCGAACGCTTGCACCCCGACATCGTGACCGCCGAATATCGCATCGCGAAGCGGCCGCTGGGCCGCGTGCTCGTCGACTACAACCAGAATGCCTGGGGCAAAACGCTGGCCTCGGTCTATTCGGTGCGCGCGACGCCGCGCGCGACCGTTTCGACGCCGGTCCAGTGGAGCGAAGTCGAAGCGGGGATCGAACTGGACGACTTTCGGCTCGACAACGTGCGCGAACGCTTCGCGCGCGTGGGCGATCTGTGGGCGCCGATGCGCGCCGAACGCGGACGCTTCGACTTGCGTCCGCTGCTGGCCGGCGTGAGCGTCCCGCCGCGCCGGCCTCGTTCCGCAGCACCCGCCTGAGGTGCCGCCGCCCTTTGCGCCGATGGAATTGCGCAGTGTCGCGACGATTCCCGACGGTCCGCAGTGGTTGTACGAGCCGAAGTGGGATGGCTTCCGCTGTATCGCGCAACGAACCGGTGATGGGGTCGAGCTGTTTTCCAAGAACGGCCAGCCGCTGGCGCGGTATTTTCCCGAGATCGCGGATGCGCTCGAGCGATTGTCGGCTGAAGACGTCGTGCTGGACGGGGAGTTGGTGGTGCCGCTGGCCGGAGCGCTGTCGTTCGACGCCTTGCAGCAGCGCATCCATCCCGCTGCCAGCCGGGTCGCGATGCTGGCGCGCACGACGCCGGCGCGCTATTTGATCTTCGATCTGCTGCGCCGCGGCGAACCGATCGCGGATCTATCGTTGCGCGAGCGGCGCGCCGCGCTCGAGCGGTTCGCCGCGGCGTTCGCTGCCGGCCCGGAACTGCGCTTGAGTCCGGCGGCGACGGACCGGCGCGTCGTTGATGGGTGGTTCGCGCGCGTCGGCGGGGCGCTCGACGGGGTCGTTGCCAAACGGCTCGACCTCGCCTACGCGAGCGGGACGCGCGAGGGCGGCGTCAAGATCAAAGCGCAACGCACGGCGGATTGCGTCATCGGCGGCTACCGCTACGCGGCCAGCGATCGCGCGCGCGTCGGCAGCTTGCTGCTGGGCTTGTACGACACCGGCGGCGCACTCGATTACATTGGATTTTGCAGCGCGTTTTCGCTCGCCGAACGACGCGCGCTGCTCGAACGTCTCGAGCCGTACGAAGGCGGAACCGGTTTTACCGGCGGCGCGCCGGACAGCGCGCCCTCGCGTTGGGATCGGGGCGCCGAACGCGATCGGTCGTATGTTGCGCTGCGGCCCGAGCTGGTGCTCGAGGTCGGCTTCGATCAAGTAACGAGCGGGCGTATCCGGCACGGGACGCGGCCGCTGCGCTGGCGCGACGACAAGCCGTCCCGTTCGTGTACGCTCGATCAACTCGAAATCGCGGGAACGGCGCTCGATCTGCTCGATCTGTAGCGCGCGTGCGACGCGTTTTAGAACCAGCGCTTGAAGCGAAAGTACGCCAGCAGCGCTGTCGGTTTTCACGAATATTGAGATAGGTTAATGCTCAATATTTCACATCTCATGGGACGATAACGGCTGTATTTGTCACTGTACTTGAGACAATATAGCGGTTTTGTCATTCACGTGAGACACTTTTTTACCGGTTGAGGCGTCGTCTCGACCGTCGCCTCCGGCGCACGCCGCTAACTTGGCTTCTCTGAGCCGCAAAAAGCCGCCGCTGGCGGCCGCGTTACGCGGTCAATTTCGTGAGGGCGCCAGTGCGACCATGGCGGTGCCGCTTGGCGGGAGAAGAAGAGAGTTGTCCAGTCGGCGTGCTGCGCCACTGACTGGCGGCTACGGCGATCGGCCACGGGTGCGTGTTCCGCCGGCTCGATCGGCCCGGCAAACTCGGGCTGACGTTACCGCATCGGGCGCTGGCGGAGATCGTCGCGGTCCGCGCCGCACCTGCCGGACTTGAGGACTGGAAACGGCGGCGAGAAACTGACCCTCGGGGCGGCGGCGGGCGGAGATCGCCGGCCTGAACGTCGAGGATCTCGACTTCGGCCGGCCGCGTTTCCTCATCGTGATGATCCGCAAGAGCAAGACCGATCAGGACGGGGCAGGGCAGTAGTAGCGGTGCCGCGGCTGGAGCACGGACCGTACGCGGTCGAGGCGATCGAGGCGTGGCTGGCAATCCGCGAGCAGAGGAAGGGGCCGCTATCGTCGCGTTCTCGCCCCACGCCGAGCTGCGCGAAACGCGGATCGAGGCGCGGCTCGTGGCGGAAGTCGTCAAACGGCTTTTTCGGGACGTCGGCACGGCGCCGGGCGAGATCGATTCCATCGGGGCGCACAGCCTGCGGCGGGGGTTCGTTACATCGGCCGACATGGCTGACGCGACCACCGCCCAGATCATGGACGTGACGGGGCATCGGGATCCGAAGTCGGCTGCGACGCTGTACGCGCCGCGAGCTGCTCCACGAGCTTCCACGACCCCGTCCTGCCCAAGCTGTTCGAGACCTAACGAAGATACATAATTATGTTAACGTGCTCCCATTGTTCCGCAGATATTGAAGAACCCGTCCGCCTAAAGCCTTGTGCGGCCTGTGGCTCGTTGCGGCGAACTATCTCGATACATCTCGTCGACCCGCGTGCGCCGATTCGGGACGGCATAATGCTCGAGAAATATGCGGGTGGCTCGGAGGGAAAGAAGAAAAGGTTTCGCCTCCGCGTCAAGACTGAGCTCCCTGTTTTTCGGAAATCCGATGGTCTCCCGGGTACGCAAATTATCGACAAAGAGCGAGACCCTTATCGGCACACGATTGTGGATGAAGAAGGGACCGTGTTGCATGATGAAACGCGCCGACTTAGCGAACATCAGGAGCGCGGCTCAGCAAAATTTCAAAAGCCTTCATCCGATCCCTGGAGATACTTGAGCCCGACGCGCACCGTGATCGTCAGGCACTCATAGTCAGTTCAGCTTCGGCCGTTTCCTCGTCATTCTCGGCTTCCGGGCCCTCTGCAGATTCTTCACTCTGATAAACAGCCTTTCCAGTTGCTCGTTCGATTAGTGCGAGCAACATCTGTTGTCGATCCAGCATGAATGCCAGAAAAGTATCGCTACGAAGAAGCGCCGGATTGACTAGGTGCGATGCCAAGTGAGCATCGAGGCTCGCGTGCGCAATCGGAGGAGTCTCTTTATCGCCGGCTTCGAGTTTTGAAAGATATACGGATGGCGCTACGCCTCCAATTATCCGGTTCGTCTTATCTGACAAAGGGGTCTTGTTGATGATCGAATCGTAAACCGTCGGTTTGATGCCTTGTGTCTCGCACCAAGCCTTCGGAAAGATGTGGTGGATATCAACGTTCTCTCCGAAAAAAACCGTGTGGTCAAACTTCTGCCCTGACCTAAAGTCCTCAGCGCCTTCCTTCATCAAAAGCGCATTTACGCCCTTATATGCGGCAGAAAGCCGCATCCTCATAGTCTTTAGACGATCCGCGCGGAATGTCGCATCGCGAACAGTCGACGGCGATTCTCCGCCATTCAACCATTCGGGAACCTCCATGAAATCGCGGGCAATGCGAGAATCGACAGCCGAGCCATACAACTCTCCAAAAACGCCGTTCCAATACCATTGCACTAGCTTGGCGCGAGTGGTCTCGTGTGTCCACGCGTCTCCAATATCGGCCAGAATCGCCGCTAATGGAACCACCTGAGATTGGTATGGCAGATCGAAGATACGATAAATATGCAATGTATGCAGGAACTTGGCTGCACGAACAAAGCCTTCTTCGACTTTATTTTGAAACTTTTTGTAGGCTTCAAGTGGCAGATTTAAGAGCGCTGATCGTTTGCCAGTTACGGCGGGAAGTTCTTTTCCCTGCTTCCCGTTATTCGCGGCATCTTGCCGGCGTTCGCGGGTATGAAAAAGAGAGACGGCTTGCAAGAAGTCCGTGTTGGAAACTTCGGCGAGGATCCCGCTGTCCTGCCCCGCAGGATGTATCGTCGTGGCGAGGCGATGTTGGCGTCCTTTTTCGCCGTCCTTACCATACCAATCTCGCCTCAATTCATGGCCGGCCGCCGCATACATGGCGGTAACGAGTTCGAAAGCATCGAGCGCCTTACCGCCAGTATTAACCTTTTCGAATACGACGCAAACGGCTTCCTTTGAAGTACCAGACCCAAGGGCTATCACTGGAATCTGGTATTTTCCGAAATTGTCGAGCACGTTTTCCTTGAAGGCCGCGATGGTCTCCCATTTCTCCTTAAAGTCGCCTTTTTTCATTGAATATTCAATGAAGCGTTTCTGCCAATCATCCCACTGAAACACCTTCGAGACGGGATACATCAATCTCTCAAATTCATCCGCTTCCGTACGCAAATCGAGAACGATTTCGCGACCAAAATCGGTAACGATCATTTTGCTATCAGGAATCGAAACGATCGCTTCTTCGCGATCAATGGTCGGATCGAGTGCTCTCTGGATGTCGATATAGAACCAACGCTTAACGAGCTTCTTCTTGAGAGTGGTGGTCTCGACAATCTTTCCACTCAATGCGACTTGATAAAGCGATGTCATTCGCTGTTGGCCGTCCAAGAGAAGAGAATGCGGCTTCTGATCCATAGCCCATTTTGGAGCGCCCTCAATTGGTCTGGGCTTGAAGTCCATCTCGCCTCCCGTCTCAAGAGTCATCAACGCCCCGATCGGGAAAGCTCTGGAAACCGACGCGATGAGACTCGTGATGCGGTCTTCGTCCCACACGAAGCTTCTCTGAAAATCCGGCAATTGCAGAATTCCGCGCTCACAGTTCTTGAGTAGTTCATGCAAATCGTAAGGGTTGGTCTTAAATGTCGAACCGACCGGCCATTTTTAGGAAAGCGCTCCAATCATACCGCGTCTGTTCAAGTGAACCCAAGCCTTGCTCTTTAAAACGCGAGTCGATTCGAGTCGGACTTGCGTTTGACCGGCGACCGAGTTCGAAGATCGTGGCGAGCGATAGGTAGTCAAGCGCGGCTGCCACACCAAGCGAGAAGGCCGCGACAACGGCCACGAAAGGGGCCGGAGGCGCCGGCCGCGACCACGGCCGGGCGACCATCACGGCCAAACGGCTCGCCGCGGCGCTCACGCTTCAGGGGCCGCGGACGACGCCGCTCGCCATCCGCGTCGGGCGATTCTGCTGCTGATATTCGCTTCCGGACGACGACGAGCGGGGATCGCCGCGCTCAACCTCGAGGACCTCGACTTCGGCCGGCCCGGATTCCTCATTACTACGATCCGCAAGAGCAAGACCGATCAGAGCGGGGCGGGACAGTTTGTGGCGGTGCCGCGGCTCGAGCACGGGCCGTGCGCGGTGGCGGCGCTTGAAGCCTGGCTCGCTATCCGCGAGAAGAAGAAGGGGCCGGTGTTCGTCGTGTTTTCGCCGCACGGCGAACCCCGCGCGACCCGGATCGAGGGGCGGCTGGTGGCCGAAGTGGTGAAGCGGCTCTTTCGGGATGCCGGCGCGGCAGCGAGCGACGTCGACGCGATCGGGGCGCGCGCCGGCTTCGCGACTGCAGCGGCGCGCGCCGGGCGCACCGAGGCGGCAATCATGCGTCACGGCCGCTGGAAGAGCGTACAGGTGTCGCCCGCCGCTACATCCGCCAGGGCTCCCGTTGGCTCGACAATCCCGTCGCCGCGATCGGCCTATAATCCCGACCGCTGGCTCGCCCCGGTCGCGCGCGACTCGCCCGCCTGAGGGCTAGTCGTTGTATTGACATTCACCGATCCAATCGCCTAGCATCGATATATATCGATACAGAGGTGCTGCCCTGAGGCCCCGGTTTACGACGGTGATCTGACCGAAGAGGCGATGCTGTTCAAAGCGCTGGGCGACCCCGCGCGGGTGGCAATCCTGGCGACGCTCGCGCGCACGGATCACGAGGTCTGCGTCTGCGACTTCACCTCGGGACTAGACCTCAATCAGTCGACGGTCTCGCACCACCTCAAACTGCTCAAGGATGCCGGCCTGGTGACATCCGTCCGCCGCGGCACCTGGGGTTACTACTCGCTCGCGCCCGACGCACGCGTTCGCCTTGAGGCGGCGCTCGCATCCGTTCTTCCCGTGAAGGTTCTCGCATGAAAATGCATCTCAACTTGGCCACGCGCGATCTCGACGCGAGCGTTGCGTTTTATCGCACGTTGCTGCTGGCCGAGCCGGCAAAGCACTACGCCGACTACGCGCTCTTTGTGACCGACGAGCCGGGCCTTGAACTCGCGCTAGACCAGAGCGCCGAAACCGACGTTCGCGAAGGCGCCCATTACGGCGTCGTGGTCGAGAAACCTGAAGACGTCGACGCGGCGATCGTGCGTCTGCGGGCTGCCGGCTATCCGATCGATGTCGAGCGCGGAGAAACGTGTTGCTACGCCGTGCAAAGCAAGGTCTGGGCAACCGATCCAGACGGACGTCGCTGGGAGACCTACTTCGTTGTCGCCGAGAGCGACGAACGCGCTAGCGAAGAAACCTCGTGCTGCGGCGGACCGGCCGCATCCGAAACGGACGCCTGCTGCGTCACGGATGCCGACGCGAAGGCGGCCGGGGCGGCCGGCTGCGGTTGCGGATCGAAAACGATTGTTGCTCAGGCCGCGGTCGGAGCGTGAACTTCACGCAGCGTGCGAGCGCCGCAGCCGGGCACGTCCATGGAAGCTAGTCCGACCGCACTGATCAGCGCTGACGCGAGGCTGGCGCTCGAGCAAAAAGTCATTGCCGGACTGTCGTTACTCGATCGCTTTCTGCCGGTTTGGATTCTGCTCGCCATGGCGGCTGGGTTGCTGCTCGGACGCTGGGCGCCCAATGTCGTCAGCCTGCTCGATGCCGGCCATATCGGTTCAACCTCATTTCCCATCGCGATCGGCCTGCTGCTCATGATGTATCCGGTACTGGCGAAAGTGCGGTACACCGAGGTCGGTGCGATCGCACGACAATCGATCGCAGCTGCCCGTCGTAATCATTACCGTGCCCGATCGCTTTTTCGAAGATTGTCGGGTTGGAAGTCATCCCGCGCAATCCCTGATCGATGATCGCTTTGAGTTCGCCCGAAGCGAACATCGAGCGGCGGATGTTATCGAGCTAGATACTCTGGCCAAGCTCGGTGAGTCGGTGCATTTGCGTTACCATGACGGCTCGTCCTTATCTGTTGTTGA
>JBEKHC010000057.1:0-53540 GCA_050012475.1 Candidatus Velthaea sp. | reverse complement strand
CCGCGAACATCCGGACCAGTTCGGCGAATCGGCCGAGTTCGAGTCGGCGGACCAGATCGATCGACGCTACGCGCAACTCACGCGGGGCCAAGGTCAGTTGAATTGCGTGTACTCCGGGAATGAACGACGCGGGAAATAGCGCTCCACCGATGTTCTTTCTCAGCAGTGCCAGGCATGTCCTCGGCGCACGTTCGGCCCTCGAGCGACTTAGCCGGTTGCTCCTTTGCTGGGAACGGCTACCGTTTCGTGGATACGTAGCGCGGCTGGAGCCGCCGTCAGCCGCCATACCACTACCGCCAGGCCGAGCGCATGGCCGATCACGATCGTCTGCAAGACGTCGGCGAGAACGCGATGACGCAGCACCACGCTTGCGACCTCGCCGGCCATGACCACCAGCAGCGGCCCGACGAAGTCGAAGCGGTGCAGTCCGATTTTGTACATGGCAAAAACGTTGGCCGTTGCCAGCGCTGCGGTCGCGCAGCCGTAGGGAAAGACCAGCGGCGCCGCGTCGAGGAACTTGCTGCCCGCGATGCCGATGATGACGGTAGCGGGTGCGATGCGCAGCAGCACGAGCGCAATCGCGCAGCAGCCCAGCGTCACTGCTCCGGCACCGAAAAGCAGCGGCAGCGGTGAGCGGCGAGCGGCAACCCTCCCGCTCGCTTTGGGCAGCACGATAGTCGGCACGAAGGATACCACGGTGTAGAACGAGCGCCCGATCAGCGCGGCCGCGCCGTAGAGACCGGCGTCGCGGGCATTGAAATAATGCTTGACGAGAATCACGTCGAACAACAGCATCGCGGTGATCGCGAAAACCGCGAGACCCGTGGCAGATGCGCTGATCGCGATCCGGCGCGGGTCGGCGTGAAAGCGGCGCGACGCCGAACCGAAGCGCTGCCTGATCCGAAGTTCATTGTACACCGCGGTCGCGCCCAGGCCGAGCGCCAACCCGACGAACGCACCGCGCAGCCCGTACAACGCGACGAAGATCGCCGCGAAGAGCATCTTGCCGAACCCCTCCATGAGGTTCGAGATGCCGAAACTGCCGAAAGCGCCGGCGCCTTGAAAGATGCCGCGCTGCAGCCACATGACGATTCCACCCGCGAGTGCGACCGAAGCGAGCACGATGATGACCGGATCGGCGATGCGCAGAAAGCTCGCCACGGGCTGCGCGAGGGCGATTCCCGCCACGCCCAGCGCGCCGCCCAACGCGAGCGAAAACCGGGTGACCGCGTTCGCGAACCCCCGCAGACCGTCGGCGTCGCCGGCGGCGCGAAAATCCGCGGCGAGCTTCGCGACCACCGTTTGCCCGATGATCGCCGGCGTCGTGAAGATGATCACCGCGGCAATGACCGAGCTGAACACGCCGTAGTTCTCGACGCCCACCATGCGCCCCACCACGGCGTAAAACGCATAGTTCAAAACGTTGGCGACCGTCAGGCTGATCAGCACCAGCAACCCATGCCGCACGAGTTCGCTGCTGCGCACCCGCCCCGCAAATACGGCCAGCTGCATCATAACCGCAGCGAAAAGTCTTCGGCTTCGGTCGTCAAATTCGGATTGTAGTACGGATCGGCCACGGCGAAGCTCGGCCAGCGGTGCCGGATGAGCGCGACCTCTTCGTTCGCTCGCCGCACTTTGGAGGGTGTGTCGTCGATCCCGCGCGACTTCGACTCGAAGTGATACAGCCGCACGTACGGCAGATAGACGTTGCGGTACCCCGCGCCATGCAGGCGAAAGCAGAAGTCGACGTCGTTATACGAAACGGCGAGCTGTTCGTCGAGACCGCCGACGGCCAGATACTTCTCCCGCGCCACCATCAAACACGCGCCGGTCACGGCCAGGTAGTTCGTCGGCGCTTGCAGCGAGCCGAAATACCCCGGCGCCTGCGCCGAAGCATACCGATGCGCGTGACCGGCCAAGCCGAGTACGCCCAAGATCACGCCGGCATGCTGGACGGTGTCGTCGGGATACAGCAGCAATCCGCCGACCGCGCCGATTTTCGGCTTCGAAGCGTGCTCGAGCAGCCCTTCGATCCAGTCCTCGCTGAGCACGACTGTATCATTGTTGAGCATGACGATGTAGTCGCAGGTCGTTGCGTGCACGGCCAAGTTGTTGAGCTTCGAATAATTGAACGGAATGTCGGCGCGCAGCACGCGAAAGCGCTCCGGCTCGGCGGCACTCCAGCGGGCAAACAACGCTTGCGTGGCCGCTTCGCGGCTGCCGTTGTCGACGACCACGACCTCGAAGCGCGCGTAGGTCGAGCGCCCGAACACCGATTCCAGGCAAGCCGAAAGGAGTTCGGAACGGTCGCGGGTCGGGATGACGATTTGTTTGCGCCGCGTCAGCGCCGCTTCGATCGCTTTGCGGACGGCCTCCGGCCGTCCGGCCTGCGCGCGCGGCAGACGATGGTACAACACACGCGCGACGTGCACGACGTGGCCGTCACGGTCTTCAGAGCAGCGCAGCAGCGCATCGAACCAGATCGCCGGCCCGCAGCCGGGATCGAGCCCGCCCACCGACCGCAGCCGCGCTGCCTGAAGCGCACACGGCCGTCCGACATAGTCGCGCGACAAAATCGTTTCGGGCGACCAATCCGGCTTGAAGAACGGAAAGCGGTAGAAACCGCGTTCGCCGATTTCGTCCTCGTCGGCGTAGAGCGCAACCGCCTCGCGGTCGAAATTCGCCGCCAGCGCAAACTCGACGAGAAGGTCGCGTTCGAGCCGATCGCCGGGCTCGAACGGCAAGACGAAATCGGTCTCCAACTCGCCGGGCGCGCGCACGAGCGGCGCGGCGGTGACCCGGATGCGCGTATCGTTCTCGCACAGCGTTGCGAGCGCGTCCTGAAGCGCGCGCGGTGCCTTCGCGGGCAGCACGAGCACGGCGCGCCACTCGGTCCAAATTTGGGCCCGCAGGTCCGCCACCGCGAGGCGCGTGTCGTCGACCGACGCCGTCGTGAGATCGATCAAAAAGCCGAACGTCACGCGCAGCGGCAGCACCGCCGCGGTTCGCTCGAGCCGATCCACGTCGGTGGGCCGCAGCGCGTTGCGCTCGCGCCACATGAAATACGGGTCGCCCACCGCACGCAGTTCAGCGGCTTCGCTCTCGGGCGCGATCGTCGGCAGAATGTCTTCGCCCGGAATGCCAAGTTTTGTTTTGAGCGCGAACCACGAATTGCGCAGCTTCCAAAACCGGCTGTTTTGCATGCCGATGATGAGGCTGCGCTGTTTGCGCACCAGCGGATAGAGATAGGCGACTTGGGCCAGCGCCTCTTCGCGCGTGCGCCCGTCGTCGAGCGCGGGCAGCGCGGCGATCGCCTCGCGCACGGTTGCGCAGGTGGCGTCCCACGCTTCCACGGTATCATCGGCGGGCCCGATCCGCAGACAGCGCGGCGCGATCTCCGCACCGAGAATTGCGACGAGGGCTTCGGCTTCGGCGACGTCGCGAACGAAGAAAGCGCGTGCCGGACGCAAGCGGTCCCGCACGAGCCGCGCGAATCGAACCGGATCGTCGTCGAGGCGGGGCATGACGATCGCGCGTTCGACCGCCGCCGCGATGCCGAGCAGCGTGGTCGCGGCGCCATACGGCGCGAAGATGAACGCATCGTAGAGATCGGCGACCCGCCGGATGTGGGCAAGCAGATCGGGACTGCGCACCCCTTGCAAAAGGAACGCGGTGTCGGCGGGGCTGGACGCGTCGCCGCCGGCGCTCATCGAGATGACCGCCGCGTCGAAAGCCGGCCGGTCGCGCGACTCGACCCGGAACCGCTGAATCTCGAACGCTTCGCTGTCATCGCGTCCGGAGCGGTAGTAATTGGCCGACCAATCGTCGGTCGCCGAGCGCGCACACGTCGTCATGACGTCGAGCACGAATCCGCGCAGCGCGAGTTCGGCCGCGAAGCGGTAGAGAAACCGCTCGTCTTCGCGATGCGCATCGCGCCCGAAGAACGGCGTGACGAGGGCGACGCGCAGCCGCTCGTGCGGGTTCAGAGGGGCACCGAGGGGATGAGCACACGCGACCGGCGCCGGGCAAATAACGTCTGGGCTGAGATTTCGGCGACCGCGACACCCAGCGTCAGCCAAAACATCGAACCGACTTTGGGAAAGAAAAACAGGTAGTCGAAGATCTGATGCGCAGCCAATGCCGCGGTCGCCGCGAGCATGCCGACCACGATCGGGCGCCGCACCGCCGACCGAGCCAACGCGACGATGATCGTGACGAACATGCACAATGTTGCGCCGAACATGACTATTCCACCCTCGGCCAGGCTTTGCAAATAGATGCTGTTGGCGTGGGTTCGGACATCGACCAGCCCAACGCGCGGAAGATCGAGCTCGTAATTGCCCGCTCCAACACCAAAGATCGGCGACGTATGCCACAAGTCGATCGCGGCCTGCCAGAGCATCTGCCGGTTGCCGAGATGGTCGGCTTGCTGTGGCACTTGATCGAGCGAAAAGTAGCCCGGCGGCAAGCCGGCTTTGAGCGCGACGACTGCCAGAATGACCGTCGCGGTGATCGTGGCAACCGCGAACCGGATGCCGAACTTGCGCGGCGCGCGCATGACGATGAGGACGACCGCGCTGGCGAAAACCGTGGCGATGATGCCGGCCCGCGAGAAGGTCAGCAGCTCGGTCAACGCGGCCAACGCGACGACGGCGACCAAGGCCCCGTCGCGATGGAGCAAGTTCCGCGCCAACAGCACCGGGATGACGACCTCGAGCCAGCCCGCGAGCTGGTTGGGTCCTTCGAGCACTCCGGCGATGCGCGGGACCGGGTGACCGCCGATGAAAATCCCGGAATTGGCACCGACGACATACTGCGCCAGGGCATCGACGCAGACCACCACCGTGACGATCTGCAGTGCGATCCAAAACGGCCGGTCGTCAGGATCGCTGGCATAAGCGATCACGGCGCCGAGGAACAGGGCCGCGTATTCGAGCGTCTTCGCGGCTTCGCGGATCACCGGCCCATAGAAGTCGGCATGCATCGCGCTTAATGCCGTCGCGGCTTCGATGCCGATCAGGCTTGCCACCACCGCCCGCACGACGCCGGTGTCCAGCGCCGAGAAATCGGGACGCCGGACCGCCATCGTCAGCAATAGCCCCAGCAAACCTGCCTTGAGCAGAGTCATCGTGGTCGGACCGATATACCGAGTCGGTCCGATCGGTGCCAGGACGATGAGCGCCGCCACGCCGTATGCCGGCCGCCGCACGGTGAGCGCGCACACGATCGCCGCCGTCACGAGGTAGAGCAGCGCCGTGGGCACGTCGATCGGCACGGCGACGTCGTGGTGGAGCGTGATCGTCCACGGATGAAGCACGAATCCGCTCACGGCAGCGGAACGAGATCGGGCGGCCGCTGACGCTTGACGATCAGCGCGATCGCCAGGTGCACTTCCTCGCTGTCGACGAGCCGCGCCAGTCCGAGAAAGACAGCGGCACCGAAGGCCAGATGCTCGCCCAGCGAAACGATGCGGGAAAGCTCCCCGCTCACGACGGGCGGCTCGAACGATTGAACCACCAGCAGCGCGGCGACCATGATCGCGCTGCAGCCGAGAATCTTCAGAAACGAGCGGCCGACGCCCAGCGCGTCAAAACCGCCGACGACTCGCCAAGCAATGCACCCCAGCACCAAGGTCTGCAGCGTTTGGCTCACCGTGTTGGCGAGCAGCAGGCCGCGAGCGCCGAGCGTCGGCAGCCAGAGCAGGGAGAGCACCACGTTGAGCACCACCGTTGCCACCGACGTCGTGACGGTTAGGCGGGCCTGACCGCAGGCGAACGTGCAGCGCGTCAAGACGACGTTCGCCGCTAAAGCAACGAGCCCGGCGGACGCGTAGGGCAGGAGTGAGGCGCAAAGCGCGGTCGCCTCGGTCGTGAACGCGCCCCGCTCGAACAGCGTTCGTACGATCGGCCCGGCCAGCATGATCAGTCCCAGCGCCGAAGGGACCGTGCAAAAGATGACCAGCTGCAGACTCGTCGCGATGCTCCGCCGCATACCGAGCCGGTTGCGATTGGCGAATTGGCTGGCAAAGACGGGAAAGATCACCGTCGCGATCGCGCTGACGAACAACTGCTGCGGGAAGCCGACGATCTTGACGGCGTAGTTCATCCCCGAGATGGAACCAACGCTCAAACCCGAGGCAAAGAACCGGTCGAAAAAGAGAGCGATTTGGCCGGCCGCCGAACCGATCGCGACCGGGCCGAGCATGTCGAAAACGTTCTTGAGGCCGGGGTGCTTGAGATCGATCGACCAGCGCAGACCGCTCAGCGACAAGAACGCCGGCAGCTGAACGGCAAGCTGCGCGAAATAGCCTAAAACCGTGCCGAACACGAGCGTCGCCACACCGTACTTCGCAAAGCCGAACTCGACGACCAGGATCACGGCGGCATTGAGCACCAAGCCCTGAAGCGCGGACGCAGCAAAGCGCTGGTGCGCGTTGAGCAGGGCCGCCATGATGCCGGAGAGCGACGTCGCGACGATCATGGGCAACAACAAACGCGTCAAATTGACGGTCAGGGCCAGCCGATCGTGCGGGAAATGCAGGATCAGCGGGACGTAGTACGGGGCGAAAAACCAGGCGACGACCGCCGCTCCGGCCAGCAGGATCGAGATGCTCAGAATGAGCGTGCAGGCCAGCCGAGCAGCCTCCGCCGGCCGGCTCGTCGACACGTAACCGGAAAAAATCGGGACCAGCGCGCTGACGAGCGCACCGTTGAAGACGCCGAAGAGGATCGTCGGGACGACCAGCGCCGCTAGGAACGCGTCGAGGTCCGAGCTTGCGCCGAAGTAGCGCGCCGTGACGACCTCGCGCGCGAACCCCAATATCGTCGACCCCAGCGTGGCGAACATGACCAGCACGGTCGACCGTGCCAATCGCTGCGCCTGCGCCGGCGCCGGCGCGGCGACGACGTTCAGCCGCCGGCTAATGGGCGCCGATCCCGCGGACGACCGCGGGGATCGTCCGCACGATGATACTCAGGTCGAGCAGCGGCGACCAGTGCTCGATGTAGGCATTGTCGAGCGCCATCCACGCGTCGAACGTGAGTTCGCACCGGCCAGAGATCTGCCACAAGCACGTCACGCCCGGCTTGACTTCCAAGCGCTGGCGTGCATAGTCGTCGTAGTCGGCGACCTCCGAGGGCAGGGGCGGGCGCGGTCCGACGACCGCCATCTCGCCGCGCAACACGTTGATGAAATTCGGAATCTCGTCGATGCTCGTGCGGCGGAGAAATGCTCCAAGCGCATGTAGCCGCGGGTCGTCGCGCATCTTGAAGACGGGGCCGTCAACCTCGCTGAAGCGCCGCATGTCGTCGTGCAGCAGATGTGCGCCGCGCACCATCGTGCGAAGCTTGAACATCATGAACGGCCGGCCATTGCGCCCGATGCGCTGCTGCATGAAGATCGGCGAGCCGCCGGTTACCACGAAAATTCCGATCATGGCGGCCATCACGATCGGCAAGGTAACGATGAGGACGGCAACCGACACCGTCACGTCGATCACTCGCTTGCCCAATTGCCAAGACCGTGGAACGCTCCGTCGCTTTGCGCGGATGCGCCGGGTGTCGCCAACGCGGGTGCCTATGACGTCGGTCACGCCGTTACTCGTCCGCTTTCCAGGATCGCGGCGACGCGTTCGCCGATGTGACCCAGACCGCGCAGGGTTCCGGCATCTCCGCCGGCGATCGACCCGCATTCGATATACGGCACGTACTCGCGCGTGTGATCGGAGCCGGGGGCGGTGGGATCGCAGCCGTGGTCGGCGGTAAACAGCAGGCCGTCGCCCGCGCGCAGGCGCGAGCGAATCTGCGGGATGGCCGCATCGAGGCGCTCGAGCGCGGCGCCATAGCCGCGGACATCGCGCCGATGGCCGAATTTGCTATCGAAATCGTTGAGATTCGCGAAAATGAAGCCGTGCTCCACCGCGTCAACAATCGCCAGGGCTTTCTCGACGGCATCGGCATTGTCGACAACGCGGACCGAAGACGCGATGCCGTGACCACAATAGATGTCGCAAATTTTCCCAACTGCATGAACGGGAATCCCGCGTCCGGCCAAGCGATCTAAGACGCTCGGCGGAGGCGGTATGGCATAATCCCGCCGATTCGGCGTCCGTACGTAATTCCCGGGCGTGCCGACGAACGGGCGGGCGATCACGCGGTTCACCGCATTGGGCGGAACGAGCATCGCGCGCGCCTGCTCGCACCACTCGTACAGCGTCGCCAGCGGAACGATCGCTTCGTGGGCGGCGATTTGGAATACCGAATCCGCCGACGTGTACAGGATCGGGCGGCCGGTGTGCTGGTGTTCTGCGCCTAATTCCGCAATGATCTCCGTGCCCGAAGCTGGGACATTTCCCAGGGGCGGCTTGCCGCAGATCGCGCTGAACGCAGCGACGACATCGGGCGGAAAGCCCGCCGGATAGGTCGGAAACGGAATCTCGGTAACGATGCCGGCCATTTCCCAATGCCCGGTGATGGTGTCTTTGCCCTTCGACCGCTCGGCCAATCGGCCGACGGCGGCGACGGGCGAATCGACCGCGGCGACACCGCGGATCGGCGTTATCCGTCCCAGACCCAACTGCTCGAAGTTCGGCAAATGCAAACCGCCGAGCCGTTCGGCGACGTTCGCAATCGTGTTCGCCTGCGGTGCATCGCCATAGCTCGACGCGTCCGGCAAAGCACCGACTCCAGCAGAGTCCATGACAAACGCAAGAACACGAGGCATTCTCGAACGCGGTTCGGTTTGCCGCAGGAGCGTGCCTTCTGTTTCGATGAACGGCAGCGGAGATTCGTATGCGTTTCGTTGTAACGTCGTTCGCGGCAGTAATCTTCATGCTGGCAAGCTTTCGCTGCGCGCCCGCTGCCCCGCCGACGAGTTTGGATCTGCAAGCCGATCGTGTTGTCTTCTACAGCAACCGTTATATCGTTACGGGCGAAGGTCACGTGCGCGTGCGATTGTCCGACGGCACCGTGCTCAGAAGCGAACTCTTCTCAATGGATCTCAAACTCAATCGCTATCTGCTCGCGGGCGACGTGCACCTCGATAGTGACGACGTGCACGAAGTCGGCGCCGGCTTCGCCGGCTATCCGGATCTCGATCGCTCGTATTTTCTCTCGGCGAACGGCAATCCTGACAAATGGACCTATCTGGGATTGGATTTCGCGCATCCGCAAAAAGGGCGCGCACAGCCCGGCGATGCGTTCTTCATCCCGGACGTGAGCCGCGAAAAGCCTTATATCGTCGCGTCGAGCGCGACAATCTTGCCCAAGACGAACGTCCAATTCCGCGGTTCGCGCCTCTATGTCTTGGGGGTTTTCATCCCGACCGGAAAATGGGTCCAGACGTTCTCAGCAAATCCGAATTACGCGCAAAACGCGTTTTCCGGCGCGTCGTTCGATATCGGCCTGCCGTACAACGGATCGCTGCACGCCATTTCGGCAGTGCACTTGCGCTACAGCGGCATATCGAAGCTATTTCTATCCTTCGATCAGCACTTCGTGTGGGATCGCGATTACATCGTGTTCTCGATCAATCCGGTGACGCAAGAAGAGCGTCAGTTCAACCTCATCGGATATAAACGCATCTCACCGGCAATGGAGGCCCGGATTTTCTCGCAGCTGAGCACCGCGCAGCATGGAATCTACCAGCCCGAAGTCGCGTCGGCGTACACCAACCTTTCCTACGTCGTTGCGCTGCGCCACTCGGCACTCAATCTCATTGCCGACCAGTACAACACCAGCTTGCTCCAGTACCCGGTTCCGCTCAACCCCAGCGGTGCCGAAGAACGGGCGTACGATCATCCTTCGGACTTCACGCTCTCTTGGACGGGCCGCGACACGCCGCTGACCAAATACACGCCGGTCAACCTGCGCCTGCGCAGCGGCTTCGGCCTTGCGCACGACGGCTATCACTGCGGACCGTTCGACGCGTTTTGCTTGAACGACCCGCGCAACAAAACGGGCCAGGACCTCGGCTACGTGCTCGACTATTTCGGCGCCGATCGCACGCGCGTTCCGACGATCGCCCAGAAGTTCTTCGGCTTCACGCTCTACACCAGTTCCCTGCCGCTGGACAAACTGCGCTCGCTCAACCTCAATCTGACGCTCGACAAGCAGCGCCAGTGGTTTTCCTTGCCCCATCACATCGACACGACGACGACGACCGCCTCGTTATCCAAAACCTACACCCGCAAGCTCGCCTTTCTGGGCGCTTACTCGCTGACGCAAACGGGCGACGATTACGGCGCGCGGCAACGCGAGTTCTATCCGGTCGACCCGCTCGCGTTCGACGGCATCGCGTATCCCGGGTATGAAGCATTTCGCGGCTTTTCCACGTCGCGCTCGCTCACGGGATCGGCCGTCGTCACCCCGAACGAGTATTTCAACTATGCCTTCACGGTGCGGCGCGGCTACGACTTTCCGGCCCCGGTCCCGGGATTATTCGGCATACCGCCGTGGCAAATCACCAACGAATTCCGGTTTCGCATCGCCAAGCAAATCCTCATGGACGTGACGCGGACGGACTATTTCAATTTCGGCGGCTACGGGCCATCGTTCAGCGTTTTGTTCGGACCGTGAGCCGGTGACCCGCCGGCTGCGCTGGCTCCTGAGTTTCGCGCTCGTGACCGCCGCCGTCGCCTCGGCCGGCACCGCTCCCGCACAGCAGGTCCCGACGGCCCCGCGTCCGGCCGGGCAAAGCGAACCCACCCCGGCGGCCGGGCCGCCGTCGCCGCTGCCGGCAGCCTCGTTCCCGGCCGTCCCGTCGGCCCAGCCCAGCGCGAGCCCAAGCGCCGCTGCGTCGGCTGCGCCGCCGGCAGCGACGCCGGGCGCGACCTCATCGACCCTGCCCGCCCCGGGCGGCTCGCCCTTGCCCTCGGCCGCTTCGCCGGCGTCACCTGCCGCGCTCATCCAATTCAGCGGCGAATTGCTCGATCTGCGCAACGGCTACGCCTACTTCACGACCGCCGACGCCTTCAAGACCAGCCCGCAGCTGCGGATCGTCGATTACGACACCGGCGGACCGACTGCGCTCGTCCCCGCGCCGCGCATCTATGCCCGGGCCACGCTCGATCCGGCGAGCGGCGCGATCGTCGAACTCGCCCTGACCAAGCGCCACCTGGCAACGGACGCCGCCTACCAGCAGGCCTACGCGCGGGCCCATGCTTTCGTCGCGGCCGGTTCGCCCACGGTCGCCGCCCCGGAACTCAACAACCAGGTCCGGGTTACCGGCCGGCGCGTTGCGGTGACGTTCTACGTTCAGGTGCCGCCGACGACGCCCCTCACGGACAGCGTCTACCTCACGACCGATGCAAGCGGCTGGGTCGCCAACGCGATGAAGATGGACCGCATCGACGCGCTCCACTACCGTCTCACCCGCGCCTATGCGTCGGGCACCAAGTTCGCCTATCGCTACACGCGCGGCAGCTGGACGTCGGTCGAAGTCGGCGAGGACGGCTTGCAAGGCGATCCGCATCAGTTCTTCGTGCCCGAAGTCGACGCCAAACGGCTGACCGACGTCGTGTACCGCTGGTCCGATCAGAACCCGACCCAGCCGCAAGTCGGGCCGGACTCGATTCCCACGCCGTTCAATCCCAATCCGTTCGGCAACTTGCCCACCACGGTTCGGCCGGGCATTCCGCAGCCGACATCGACGCCGCGGCCATAACGGGATTCGGCTGCGCCGAATCTGTGGCGTTTGGTCAGTGAATCCTGATCGGGAAGTACTTCTTGACCTCAACCCCGTCGATCGAACGGGCGATGATCTGTAACGTGTACGCATGGCGGAGCCACGGGGGCAGAAACCACGGAATCGTGTAAGCAAGCGAAAACTTGCCCAGACCCTCGCGGGTCAGGGCTTTGTTCCGGTAATCGATGCGCGCTTCCACGTACCCCACGTTGGTCGAGGTCTCGACGGTGCCCCGAATCGTCTGACCGGCGTGGAAGTTCAAGTCGGCCGGCATCTGGATCGCGAATATCTCCGGCATGCCGTGAACGGGGACCGGACTGGGCTCGGGCGCCGCTTCGGCGAACACGCCCGTCCAGACCGCGACGGTTAGCGCAAGGGCAAGGGCAAATCGCATGACCATCGAGATTCTCTGCACGTGAACTCTAGTACCCCGCCTGGGCAGCTTCTCCGTCGCGAGCGAGCGGCAACGCTCAGCATCGTGATCCCGCTTTACAACGAAGCCGGGAATGTCGAGGAGTTGCTGCGCCGGGTTTCGGCGGTAGTGCGCAACCTGCCCGAACCGCCCGCCGACTACGAAATCGTCTGCGTCGACGACGGCAGCCGCGACGCAACCCGCGAGAAACTTCTCGCCGCGGCCCACATCGATCCACATCTGCACGTGCTCGCGCTGTCGCGCAATTTCGGCCACCAGATCGCGGCGACGGCCGGACTCGACGCCGCGCGCGGCGACGCCGTCGTCCTCATGGACGGTGACTTGCAAGATCCGCCCGAGCTCATCGCCGATTTTCTCGAACGCTATCGCGCCGGCTACGACGTGGTCTACGCGACCCGGCGCCGGCGCGCCGGCGAAAGCCGCTTCAAAGTGATGAGCGCGGCCGCGTTCTACCGGATCGTCCGCCGGCTCACCAACGTGTCGATCCCCGTCGACACCGGCGACTTCCGGCTCATGAGCCGGCGCGTCGTCGACGCGCTGGGCCAAACGCGCGAGCGTCACCGCTTCATCCGCGGCCTGGTCAGCTGGGTCGGCTTCAATCAAGTCGGCGTGGAGTACGACCGCGACGCGCGCTTCGCGGGCGAGACGAAGTACCCGCTCTCCAAGATGTTCAAGTTCGCCATCGACGGGATCACCGCGTTCAGCGAGATCCCGCTGCGTTTCGCGTCGTACCTGGGCTTCATCAGCAGCACGTTTGCATTCGTGTACGCCGTCATCGTCCTGGTGCTCAAATTCAGCGGATACAACGAGCCCGGCTACACGTCGACGATCCTAACGGTGCTGTTTCTGGGCGGCGTGCAGCTGATCGGGATCGGTATTCTCGGCGAATACGTCGGGCGAATCTACGACGAGATCAAAGCCCGTCCGCTCTATCTGGTCGCCGAGAACGTCGGTGCCGGGCTCGCCGGCGGCACGGCCGATTCGGTGCCGAGCAGCGTGCCCGTCGCGAGATAATTGCGCACGTAGTCGTGGACCGCGTCTTCGAGCGACGCGATCGGCGCGTCGTAGCCGGCGGCGCGCAGCCGGTCGATCGTTGCTTGCGTGCGGTACTGATACTTCTCGCGCAGCAGCTCTGGCATCGGGATGTACTCGATCCGAGCGGGCCGCTCGAGCGCGGCGAAGATTGCGCGCGCCAAGTCATTCCAGGTTCGCGCGACGCCCGCGCCCACATTGTACAGACCCGTTGCTTCGCGCGTTCGGCCCAGAAACGCCGTGATCGCGACCGCGTCTTTCACGTACAGGAAGTCGCGCGTTTGCTCGCCGTCCGGTACGCCGCTGCGATAGCTGGCGAACAACTGCAGCGCGCCGGTCCGCACGATTTGCTCGTACCCCTTGACGACCACGCTGCGCATCTCGCCCTTGTGGTCCTCATTGGGTCCGAAGACGTTGAAGTATTTGATGCCGACCGCGCGTTCGAGCACGCCCTCGCGACGCGCCCACTGATCGAAGAGATGCTTGGAGTAGCCGTACATGTTGAGCGGGCGCAGCGCGTCAAGATCCAGGTCTTCGCGCAACCCGCTCTCGCGCGCGCCGTAGGTTGCCGCCGACGACGCATAGACGAACCGGGCGCCCCGCGCCAGCGCCCAGCGTGCGACGGCCTGCGAACGGCCGACATTGTTGCGCACGAGGTAGGCCGCATCGCGCTCGGTCGTCGACGAGCACGCTCCCAGATGATACACCGCACCGATTCGGCCGAACGATTCGGGCTCGCGCACGATGCGGTCGTAGAATTCGTCCGCTTCGCAGTAGTCGCTGAAGCGCAGCGGCACCAGATGGCGCCATTTTTCGCTGGTTCCCAGCTGGTCGACGAGCAATGCGTCGGCGAGGCCGTCCCGGTTCAATTGCCAAACCAGGGCACTGCCGATCAACCCCGCCGCACCCGTCACGACGATGCGGCTACGGTCCGTACCGTTACCGTTCATTACCAGCCGGAGTTCGACGACGGCTCGAGACTCGCATCCCTGATGATGTCGTCGACGAGCGCTCGCTGCTCGGGCGGCTCGGCCGCGAGCGAGAACGCCGGGCCGACCGCGGCCGCAGCGTCCGCACCGATGACGTACGCCAACGGATCGCCGGCGCGCACGCCGGTCCCGACCGCTGCGGCGATCCGAATCCCGGCGAACGGGCCGTGGCGCGCGACCAACGCGCGCGCCGCTTCGCCGATCGCGACCGCATCGATCGCCGCAACATACCCGGCCGCCGGCGCGCGAACGGGCGTCGACGGCTGCGCCGGTGCCGCCGCCTCGAGCGCAGCACGGGTCCCGCCTTGCGCCTCGATGAGGGCGACGAACCGCTCGTAGCCCGCGCCGCTGCGCAGCGCCGCCTCCAGCCGCGGCTCGATCTCGGCCTCGCGAACGCCGCCCACGCGCAGCATTTCCTGCGCGACGATTGCCGTAAGCTGCGCGAACCGGCTGCCGGCTGCGCCGCCGCGCAGATAGTCGCGAGCTTCGATTGCCTCGAGTCCGGTGCCGATGTTGGCGGCGAGCGGCTCGTCCATGTCGCTGACGATCGCGCTCGACGATCGGCCGAAGCGCTTGGCGAGCCGCACCATTGTGGTCGCCAGCGCGACGGCATCGCTAGTCGTGCGCATGAACGCCCCGCGCCCGGCTTTGACGTCGAACACGATCGCGCCGGCGCCGCCGGCGATCTTCTTCGACACGATCGACGCCGCAATGAGCCCGATGCTCGGGACGCTGCCGGTGCGATCCCGCAGCGCGTAGAGGCGTTTGTCGGCCGGGACGAGGCGTTCGCTTTGCGCGGCGATAGCGCAGCCGATGCGTGCGATCTGAGCGCAAAACTCGTCCGGTGACAGATCGGTCCGCACGCCGGGGATCGCCTCGAGCTTGTCCAGCGTGCCGCCGGTGTGGCCGAGCGCGCCGCCGGAGAGTTTGGCCACCGGCACGCCGCACGCGGCCACCAGTGGAACCACGACGAGCGAGATCGTATCGCCGACCCCGCCGCTGGAGTGTTTATCGACCACGGCTTGCGCGCCGGAAAACGCGAGCACGTCGCCCGAGTCGATCATAGCGCCGGTCAACGCGAAGATTTCGTCGTCGTCCATGCCCCGGATCGTGCACGCCATCGTCAGCGCAGCCACCGGCGCATCGTCGATCGTACCGTCGACGTAACCGGCGATGATCCGGCGCCAAACCGCCGGGGCCAGCGCAGCCCCGTCGCGCTTGGTTTCGATCGCGCGCCGCAGCCAACCGTGATCTGTCGCCGCCTCATCCATCGTCGGCCGTGGGTTTGCGACCCGGGTGCGAGAAGCCCGCAACGTGCTGTGGCTCGTGTTTACGTTCGGCTGGCTCCCAGCACTCGCCGGTGCCTTCTCCGTCGCCCCGCCAACGAGCCCGATCCCGGTGCTGACCGCCGCCGGAGCGCGCGGCGCGCTGGCCGGCGCGGCGGTGGCGACGTCGCTGATGATCTTGGGTGCCGCTTACGCGGCGGCGATCAGTCGTCCGCCCGGTCGCCGGATGCTGCTCGCAGCGGCCGCCGGATCGCTGCTCGGCGCGCTGGCGATGCCGCTGCTGTTCTCAGCCGACGTCTACGCCTACGCCTACTACGGCGATTTGACGCTGCACGGCCGCAGCCCATACGATCATGGCCCCGCGCCGCACGATCCGCTTGCCGCCGCAGCCGTCGCCGCCTGGGACGGCCACGTTCCGCCGCGCTGCGTCTACGGTCCGGTTGCCGTCGGCATCGCGGCGCTGACCGATCGGGCCGGCGCGGCCGCGGGCACCGGCGGACAAATTCTGCTGGCGCGGTTGGCGGCGGCGGCAGCGTACGGCGCGTATATCGGCTTGGTCCTGCGCTTGACCCGTGATCCGCGGGCCCGCGCGGCGTTCGTGCTCAATCCGGTCGTCATCTGGAGCGTGGCCGAAGGGCACAACGACGCGGCAATGGTCGCCTTGGTCCTGGCCGGGTTCGCGTACGAACGCGGGCGCCCGTTGCTGTTCGCGCTCGCCGCACTGGTGAAAGTGCCGGCTCTGGCGGTTTGGTGGAAACTGCGCGGCCGCGACCGCGCGTGGACCGCGCTGCTCGTCGCGGCCGGCTATCTTCCGCTGCTTGCCGCTGTCGCCGGAGCGCTCACCGCCGGCACTGCAGCCGGCGGATCGACCGCGTGGGAATCACCGTTGGGTCTGCTGGCGGCGGCGACCGGCCGTGGTGCGGCCGTGACCATCGCGCTCGCCGTGCTCGCCGCGGCCGCACTTGCCGTGCGGCGCTTGGCGCCGCCGGATCGCGCTGCGGCGTTCGCTTTGACGGCATGGTTTGCGCTGCCGAACGCGTATCCGTGGTACGCCCTATGGATCGTGCCGCTCGCCTCGCGCAATTTGACCTCGCGGTGGGCCCGCGCGCTGCTGGCAGCGTCGCTCTTCTCGCCTGTCCGGGCGATTCTCGATGCCATCGTTCGCGCAGCTGATCGCGCCGATGGCTCCGCCTCGCTGCACCCAGCAATGATCGCCCTCGAGTTTCTCCCGCCGCTCGGTTTCCTCGCGTACACCATGCTGCGCCGCCCGGCAGCGGCGCTGGCGGCGGCCGTCGTCGTGTTGATCGCATGGCACGCGCCGGCGGACGCGCAGAGCTTCCAGTCAGCCGTCGCGGGCCGCGGCGCGGTGACGGCGACCGCGACGCCTGCCGCTGCGACGCCTGCCGCTCCGACGCCCGCCCCGGGTTCGCCCGCCCCCGGTTCGCCCACACCCGTCCCGGCCCCGCCGGTGCCGCCCGGCACGCCGGTTCCTGCGCCGACGCCTCTCCCGGCCCCGACCCCGGCGCCGGGGACAACCGAGACGCCGACCCCCGGCCCGCAGCAAAGCGTGCCGGTCGCGGTCCCGCCCATCGCGGCGCCGACCCCGGCTGAACCGCCGCCGGGCTCGCCTGCGCCGGCCACGCCGCCGAGCGCGCCGGCCGCAACGCCGTCGCTGCAAGCGCTGCCGAGCCCGACCCCCAACCCCTTCGGCTACATCATCACCCCGACGCCGGTCCCGGCCAGCGTCCCCGACGGCCCGCACATCCTTGAGGTCGATCTGAACGACCGCCGCATTCACGCCGGCGGACCGCTCCTGGTGCGGGTCCTCACGTCGGCCAACGTCGTCGGTGTCGAGGCGCGGGCGCTCGGGCGCTTCATCCCGATCCCGCAGAGCAGCCCCGGGCTTTTCGCCCTCGCGTACACGATGCCGGGCGGCATCCCGTTTTGGTGGCTCAACCGCAGTTATGACATCGTCATCGCCGCGGCGACCGCCGACGGCAGGCAAACCAGCGTCGCGTTCCCGATGCTCCTGACGCGCTAGGCGAAAATGAAAACGCCCGCCGGCGGTGACCGGTCGGGGCGTACGAGTTGGAAGGCCGGAGCCTTACGGCAGCTCAGAGCCGGGCTCGGCACCGTCGTCCGGTGTCGAGCCCGGGGTTGGTGATCAGCCGACGACGTTAACGGCGATCTTGCGCGGCTGCGCTTTGGGGTGAACGTTCAGCGCGATCGTCAACATGCCGTTTTCGACTTTGGCGTCGATCGTGTCAGCATCGATCTCTTCGGGGATCAGCAGCGAACGCGTGAAATTGCGCCGCTCGTTATGGCCGCTCACGGTGAGCACGCGGTCCTCGAGCGTGACGTCGATCTGGTCGGGCGCGTAGCCGGCGACCGGAACTTCAACCGAGTAGCCGTTGTCGGTCTTGTTGATCTCGAATCCGAATCCGTTGGTCGTCAACGCGCGAAGCGGGTCGAATCCCAAGAAGTCGCCGAGCATCCGGCGCGATCCGGTGGGGCGAACCAGAAGGTCTGCCATGTTTCCTTTTTCCTCCAGTAACAGAGCCGCCCAAGCGAGCGGCCAAACTTATGACACCGCTATTGTATCCAACGATTAGCAATGATGTCAATAGACTGCCAATTCTGCCAGAAGGGTGGTCTGTGGTACGATAGCGTTTCTCCGCCCCATTCTCAGCCCAGCAAAGGCTTGCGATCATCGCCACCCTCGCGCCCAGTCTCGTCCGGGCTCTTCCTTCGAGTAGCCGATCCCTCGCCGAACTCATCGAACGTCTTCGGACGCCGGTCGAAGGCGGCCGCGGGCATGCCTTCAGCCTCCACGAGACGACCGCGCCGGCCCGGCCCTATCTGCTCGCGGGCCTGCATCGCGCGCTCTCCGGACAGATGTTCGTCGTGGTCCCGACCACCGACGTCGCCGAACGGACGTTTACCGATCTGATCTATTTCCTGGGCGAAAAAGAAGCCCAGTCGGTCGCGCTGCTGCGGCCGCGCGATGAAACGGTCGGCGCGCTCGAGTCGCCGTCGGAGCGCAGCGCGCGCATGACGCTGCTCGCCGACTTGTGCGCGCGCAAGCCGCAAATCGTCATCGCACCGGTGGCCGCCCTGCGCCAATACGTCATCCCGCGCCGCGTCTTCGAGGAAATCAGCTTGACGCTCGCGCTCGACGCCGACGTCGGCTGGGACGCGCTGGGGGAGCAGCTGTACCGGCTGGGCTACACCCGCGTCGACGTGGTGAGCGCAGCCGGTGAATACGCCGTTCGCGGCGGGCTGCTCGACGTGTTTCCAGCGACGGCCGAACAGCCGGTGCGGCTCGAATTCTTCGGCGACACGCTCGAATCGATCCGGCCCTTCGATCTCCAATCACAGCGCAGCGAGGGCAATCTCAGCGCGCTGACGATCACCCCATGGCTGGAAATCCCGCGCGAAGCAACCTATCGCGAACGCGTCATGGCGCGCGCGACGGGCGAACCGGCGGTAGTCTCGGCGCTGCGCGCCTACCTGGCCAAAGGCGCCGACGTCCCCGAACCCTGGCTGGCCTTGGCCTACGACGCGCCGGCGACGATCGTCGACTATCTCGACGACGGCTCGGTCATCGTGCTCGACGAACCTGGGATGCTCGCCACGCTCGACCGCAGTCTCGACGACGAGCGCTCGCGCGAGCAGCAGGTGTTGCTCGCCGGGGTGGATTCGGGCGAACTCGACGTGCGCGCCGATGAAGTCGGCGAAGCGTTGCTGGCCGAAGTCGCCGCGCCGTTTCCGCGACTGGCGGATTTCGCCGCATCGTTCGCGGCGCATCGCGTGCTGATCGTGACCGGCGGCATCGAAGCCGGGGAGGTCGCCTGGCTGCCGCCCAGCGCGCAAGGGTTCGTGCTCGAAACGCGTCCGGCCGAACATTTCAACCGGCGCATCGAGATGTTCGTGGGCGCGGTCAAGGAGTGGGTCGCGGCCGGCGAGACGGTCTGGCTGGTCGCCAGCGGCGCATCGCGTTTAGCCGAGCTGCTGCGCGCGGCGGGGATTCGGGTCGAACGCAGCGCCACGATCGTGCATCTGCGCGCGGCCGGACCCTTCGGCACCGACGGCCTCGCCGTCGGCGCGGGCGGCAGCGTCTACGTCGACGGCGGATCGATCGAGGCCGGCTTCTCGATTCCCGGACTGCGTCTGCGCGTGCTGGGCGATCGGGAGATCTACGGCCAGCCCGCCAAACGCGTCAAGCTCCGCGCCGTCAAGGAGGGCGTCCCGGTCACGCTGGCCGATCTGCGGGTCGGCGATTACGTCGTCCATGCCGTGCACGGCATCGGCCAGTACCTCGGTTTGCGCACCGAGACGATCCTGGGCGCGACCAGCGACTACCTCGACCTCAAGTACGCCGGAACGGATCGCATGCTCGTTCCCGTGCACCAGATGCATCAAGTGACGAAGTACGGCGCCAACGAAGGCGCAGCACCGCGCTTGAGCAAAATGGGCGGCGCCGATTGGGCACGGGTCAAAGGCCGCGTCTCCGAAGCGCTGGCCAAGATCGCCGAAGGTTTGGTGCAGCTCTACGCCGAGCGCGAGATCGCACCCGGGCACGCGTTCGGCCCCGATTCGCCCTGGCAGGCCGAACTCGAGGAGAGTTTTCCCTACGAGCCGACCCCCGATCAAGCCAAAGCGATCGACGACGCCAAGGGCGACATGGAGCGCGCGCGGCCGATGGACCGGCTGGTGTGCGGCGACGTGGGCTACGGCAAAACCGAAGTCGCCGTGCGCGCGATCTTCAAAGCGATCACCGACCGCAAACAAGTCGCGGTGCTGGTGCCGACGACGCTGCTGGCAGCGCAGCACCTGATCGTCGTCGACGAAGAGCAGCGTTTCGGGGTGATGCACAAAGAACGTCTCAAGCAGATGCGCGCCACGGTCGACGTGCTGACGCTGTCGGCCACACCGATCCCGCGCACGCTGCAGATGTCGCTCATGGGCGTGCGCGATCTGTCGCTCATTCAAACCGCACCCAAGAACCGGATGTCGATCAAGACCGTCGTCGTGCCGGCCGCCGATTCGATCGTGCAGCGGGCGATCGCGACCGAACTCGACCGCGGCGGCCAAGTCTACTACGTGCATAACCGCATCGAGTCGATCTACGCGGTAGCGCGCGCGCTCGAGCAGCTCGTGCCCAAGGCGCGCATCGCCGTCGGCCACGGCAAGATGACCGAGACCGAGCTCGAGCCCGTGATGGCGAGATTCATCGATGGCGAGATCGACGTCTTCGTGTCGACGACGATCATCGAGAACGGCATCGACATCCCCAACGTCAACACGATCATCGTCAACGATGCGGACAAGTTTGGTCTGGCGCAGTTGTATCAGCTGCGCGGCCGCGTCGGCCGCTCGAACCATCAGGCGTATGCGTATCTGCTCTACCAAGCGCACAAGGCGCTGACCGAGGACGCCAAGGCGCGGCTGGAAGCGATTCGCGAGTTCACCCATCTGGGCTCGGGCCTGCAGATTGCGATGCGGGATCTGGAAATTCGCGGCGCGGGCAATCTGCTGGGCTCCGCCCAATCCGGCTTCATCGGCGCCGTCGGGTTCGAGACGTACGTCCAGCTGCTCGCCGACGCCATCGCCGAACGCAAAGGTTCGCTCGCGGAACGCGAAGCCAAGCGCGAAGCGGTCATCGATATCAAGCTCGATGCGTTCGTGCCCAACGATTACATCCCGCAAGTCTCGCAGAAGATCGCCGTCTACCAGCAACTCGCCGCCGCGCGCTCGCTCAAGGAAGTCGACGAAGTCGTGGCCAGCGTGCGCGATCGGTTCGGGCCGCTGCCCGAACCGCTGGGCAATCTCGTCGCGGTCACCGAACTGCGGGTCGTCGCGCTGCGCAAGAACGTGACGCGCGTCGTGATCGACGAGCAACGACTCACGCTCGGCGTCGGCAGCGCCTTTGCGCTCGACCCCGCCACGCTGCCCAAGCTGCAGTCGATCACGCGCAACAAATTCCGCTTCCACGAGGGCAAGATCGTCATCGATCTTCCGCCGCGCAAACCGGTCGAGCAAATTCCGGTCTTGCGCGAACTGCTCGACGTTCTCTGATGGGTACGTCTCGGCTTCGCTCGGCGAATCCTTAGGGTTCAGCTTCGCTGAACCCTAAGCGTTTGGGCTTCGCGCAAGTCGCCGTTGCGTTCGGGCTTCGCGCAAAGTCGCTGTTGCGTTTGGCCTTCGCGCAAAGTCGCCGACGCGTTGGCTTCGCGCAAGCCGCCGTCGCGTTTGCGAGCGCGAACGTTCGACTGCTGACGCACGTCAACGGGTCAGGACTTTCACCGTGTTGTCGTTGTCGTCGTTGAAATAGATGCGGGTCGTCGCGGCCGACGTTCCTGAAGCGACGATGCCGAAGAGGGCACCGGCGTTGCCCTTGTCGAGCGGACGCGCGCCGACGAAATGACCGTCCGGGGTGAATTCGAGCAGGTTGTTGTTGGCCGTGTTGCCCACGACGATGTCGCCGTTGAACAGCAGCGCGGCACTGATCGGGTTATTGAGCCAGCCGCCGCGCGCGATGATCTTCATTCGCTCCTTTTGCGGGCCGCCGATCGTTCCGTTCTGCACGACGATCCCGCCGGCGCGGATCGTCGCCGGTCCCCAAATTGCGATGAGCGCGTTGACGGCACCGTCGACGACGTACAGCACGTCGCGCTGCCGATCGTAGGTCAGTCCGGACGGCGCGAGGATCGAGCCCGGCACGCCGTGATTGACCGGCAAACCGGTCGCAATCGTATCGAAGGTGAACGGCTTACCGAGATTGATCCGCACGATGCTGCCGTCGTTGGCATTGCTCTCGTAAAACGCGGACGGCGTTTTGGGTGCCGACACCGGTGCGGGCACGAAGACCTGACCCCACGGCCCGGTCCAGCCGAACGTGTTGAGCGGGTTGATCGCCGTGCCGTCCGCGGAAACGATCGGATTGTCGTTGGCGTCGAGTGCCGCGGCCCATGGCAGCGCGCCGCCCATCGCGAGCGCGGCACAGCCCGTCAGATACGGGCTGGCGACCAGATGCCGCGGCATCGAGCCGGGCACGGGCGACAACAGCACGATCGACGTGCCCAATCCCTGGATGTTGAACGGATTGCGATCGTTGAAATTGCAGACGACGAGATCGCCTCTTTGCACGCCGTGGCCGTTGGCCGAACCGGCGGGTGCAATCGTCAAACCGTACGGATTTTGATCGCCGTTGAGCGGATCGACGGTTGATCCGATCGTGGTGATCTCGTCCAAAGAACCGATGATGCCGCCGACCCAAGCCGGTCCGGCGGTTGTCGCGCTCGATCCGGCTGCATCGACCGACGTTATCGTCGACGCAGCCAAGGCCAGCGCGACGAGCACAATGATCCCGCGCACGATGCTCCTCCTTCGTTGAACTAGTGGAGCATGAGCATGAACGCGAGAGATGAAAAAAGTGTTAAAGCCTTACAATTCGTCGGGATCGACCGGATCGAGGAACGGATCGGGATTGTCGAGCGCGATCGCGCCGGCCACGAGCGTTGCCAACGCGATCCACGGCAGCAGCGTCGAATACGTCACCCAGAGGCTGCGCTCGATGCGCACCGCGCGGCGAGCAGACAACAGCGTGAGCGCCGAAAAGTTGACCGTCACGAGAAAGCCCAAGAGCGGACTTTTACGCCGGAAAAACGCGTAGCCGAACAACGAATACAAGGTCCACGTCGCCGCCCACAAGCGCAAATAGGCCGTGCGGTCCGCCGACGGCGGCGCGTTGAGGACGCGCAGATTGCCCCAGATCATCAGCACGCTGTTGATGCCCCAGGCGATGGGAAACAGCCAGCCCGGCGGCGCGAACCACGGCCGTTCGATCGTTTCGTAACGGCCGGTGTTGGTCCCCAGCAAGCGCGTGACGACGTTCACGGCGGCGCCGAACGCCAGCCCGTCGCGCCAGGTGTAGAGGCGCTGCCGCGATGACGCCGGCGCGGCCGCCATGTCTGGGGACGCCGAACGCGTCGCCCGATCATCGATCCACGCCGCGACGTCATCGACCAGCGCGGCACCACCCGGATCGTTGAACGGCTCGTGGTAACCGCCGGCGACCAGCCGCAACGTGACATCGGCGCCGCCGGCCGCAGCGGCGAAGCGCCGCGAGCCTGCCGGCGCGATGATCCGATCCGCTTCGCCGTGCACGATGTACGCCGGAATCCGCCACTGCGGCGCTGCAGCAAACGCAGCGGCCGCCGCGCTCGCCATTTCGCTCAGTGACTGGGCCGGAATCTTTCCGTGGTGAACGAGCGGGTCGGTCGCATAGGCGTCGACGACGGCGCGGTCGCGCGAGAGTCCGGCCAGCTCGAGTTCCAGCAGCGGAGCCGCCGGCGCGACCTGCGCGAGCAGCGCCCCCATAGCGCGCAGAACCGGCGAAGCCGCAACGCCGTCGAGCAGCGCCGGCGCGACGAGCACGACGCCGCAAAGCCCGGCGGGATCGCGCTGCGCGCTGCGGATCGCCAGCAGGCCGCCCATGCTGGTGCCCAGCAAAAACAGCGGCAGCCCCGGATGCGCCGCGGAGACGCGCGCCCGCATCGCGAGCGAATCATCGACGAGCCGATCGAAGTCGACGAGCGCGGGGCGTCCCGGCGACCGCCCGTGACCGCGGTGATCGTAGGCATACGCCGCAATGCCGCGCTGCGCCAAGGCGTCGATGGTCGCGGCGTGACGTCCGGCGTGCTCGCCAAAGCCGTGCAGCAACAGCACGGCGGCCCGCGGGTCGGCTGGAACGCTCGCATACGCCCGTAAGTCGGTATCCGTTTGCCAAGAATCCATCAGCCGCGAGGTTCGCGCCGGGCAGTCGGCTTCACCCGCAGCTTTCGCCTCGTGGATTGCGCTCGCGCAATCCTTCGCGTTTGCGGCTGCGCCGCAAGCCGTAGGGTGTACCGAGCGAAGACGAGGGCACCCATGCCGGCGGAGCAAACGCGCAGCGGGTACAACGCGCGTTATGAACCCAACCGCAAGCTCGCAATCGCTTCACGGGGGCGCGCACGAAACCATCGAATCGGTCGCCGATCTCGACCGCGGCGCCGAGCGCGCTCTCTCCTTGCACCAACGCTGGATCGAACGCACGACGTCGGCCGTCGGCCGGCCGCGCACGGTGTACGTCGTGCTGGCATTCACGGCGGTGTGGATCGCCGTCAACAGCGCGCTGGCGCCGAGCCGGCGTGCATTCGATCCGCCACCCTTCGCATATCTCGACTGCATCATCAGTCTTGCCGCCCTGCTGATGACGATCATCATTCTCACGACTGAAAACCGGATCAACCTGCACGACACGCGGCGCGACCGCTTGGACCTGCAGATCAATCTGCTCAACGAACGCAAGATCAGCAAAGTCATCGAGTTGCTCGAAGCGCTGCGCAGCGACAGCCCGGCAATGCCCGATCGGCACGACCCCGAGGCCAGCGAGATGCGCCACGCGGCCGATACCGCAGCGATCGTGCGCGCGATCGACGAGCGCACGCCGGATGCCGCATCATGAGTAGGCGTGCGTCCGGCGTGTGCCGCTGCCATCCGCGGTATACGCCAGACCATGGGGCAACCATCACTAGGCCGAGAATACTTTGCGCGCGTCTATGCGCAGACGTCCGATCCGTGGGATTTCGCGGCGAGCCCGTACGAGAACGCAAAGTATCGAGCGACCATCGACGCACTGGGCGGCCGGCGTTTCGGAACGGTATTCGAGATCGGATGTTCGGTCGGCGTTCTCACGGCCATGCTGGCCGCCCGGTGCGACGCCCTGCTCGCCGTCGATATCAACGAGCGCGCGCTGGAAGCCGCGCGCACGCGCTGCGCGGATGTTCCCAACGTCCGGTTTGCCGCGCAGGATTTTCCGCACGAACGGCCGCCCGGGCACTTCGATCTGATCGTGATATCGGAGGTCGCCTACTACTGGTCGGATGACGACCTTGCCGCGGCGATCGACTTTTGCGCCAGCGCGGCGCACGGCGGCGAGCTCGAACTCGTGCATTTTCTGCCCAAGGTCGACGACTACGTTCGCGACGGCGACGCCGTGCACGCCGCTTTCATCGGCGACGCACGTTTTGCCCGGCTGCTCGGCCGGCGCGCTGAACGCTACCGCATCGACGTCTTGCGCGTTCGATGACGGACCCGTCTCCCGTCAGCCTGCCGGCTCCGCAGCCGGGTTGCCGCGTCACGGTTTGCATCCCGGCGCGCAACGAAGCCGCATCCATCGCTCAGACGCTCGCCGCACTGGGTGCGCAGCGCGCGATCGACGGCGAACCGCTCCGGGCCGACTTCTTCGACACGATCGTCTTCGCGAACAATTGCACCGACAACACCGCCGCGATCGTACGCGCGGCCGCAGCCGCGCGGCCCGCGGCGCGGACCTTCGTGCTCGAATCGAACGCCGGCGCCGGCGGCGCGCACATCGGCGCGGCCCGTAAATACGTGTTGGATGTTGCCGCCGCGCGCTTTCTGCACGCCGGGCGCCCGGCGGGGATCATCGCCTCGATCGACTCCGATACGCTGCCCGCCGAAGATTGGGTTGCTTGGATCGCCCGCGAAATGCGCGGACGCGATGCCGTGGCGGGTCATGTGACCATTGCGGAACGCGATCAAGAGCAGCTGCTGGCTCCCGTTCGTCTGCTCTACGCACGCGAACTCACCTATCGCCGCGTGCTCGCCGACGTCGAAGCAGCCATCGACCCGCTGCCCGAAGATCCGCAGCCGCGTCATGCGTCGTTCGTCGGCGCAAGCTTTGCGGTCACGGCGGCCTGCTACGTTGCGGCCGGCGGTCTGCCGCCCCGGCGGCGGCTCGAAGATGTGGCCTTCGCCCACGCGCTGCGCCGGATCGACGCGCGCATCCGTCATAGCCTGCAGGTTCGGGCGACCACCTCGGCCCGGCTCGCCGCCCGTGTCGACGGCGGGTTCGGCACGTTCCTTGCCCAGTTACACGACTGCGCACGGCGCGGCGAGTCGTTTCGCGTCGAACATCCGCGCTTGTCGCTCGCGAATCTCGAGTCCCGCGCAGCGTTGCGGCGGATTCGTGCGGGTCAGGAACGCTGCGACGACGTCGAACGCGTCGCGACGATCCTCAACCTTCCGGCGCGGACATGGCTGCCGGCGGTCGACCCCCGCACGCCGTTGGGCGCCATCGACGAAGCGCTCGCGCGCCGCGCGCGAGCGCGCCGCCAAAGCTACCACGACGTGCCCGTCGAAGAAGCGATCGAGCTTCTGCGCGGAGCATTTCTCGCGGCGAAGACGCGGCTGCACGCCGCGCCGTTCAGCGACGCCGAACTCGGGTCGCTCGACGCGAGCTAACCGGCTGAAGCGAATTCTTCGAGCTCGCTTGATCCGCGGCGATGAGCCGCGTAGCGACGACGTTTAGGGCGAAATTAGAGCATCCCTGAGGCGAAACCGGCGCGGCCGACCCGCAGCAGCGCGGCGTCGGGAGCGGGTTGACGCAAATACATCTGCAGATCGCGCACGAGACCCGCGAAAGGCTCGGGTTCCACGAGCCCGCGCGCACCCACGCTGCGAATCGCCCGCTCGATGACGTCGAGCGCGACGCGTTCGACGACCGTGCGCGCCATATCGACGACGTCGAGCAGCTCGGCGCAATGCGCTGCCGACGGCTCGTCGTCGAACGTTGACCAGGCCGTGACTCCGGCCTCCAGCCACAAGAGCGCTGATCGGACCGCGATCTTCATTTCGGCCGCACGCGCGCATTGCATCTGATCGCCGTCGCGCGCTCGCGCGCGCAGATACCGTAACGTTTCCGCCTCGATCCGTTCGGCGATTCCGGTTTGGACGGCAGCGAAGCGCAAGGCGCCGGCGAGAAACCACGGCTGGCCTTCGTAGTCGCCGGGCTCACCGATGAGATCGAACGGCGTCAACTCAACGCCGTCGAACCCGATGCGGAAGCTGTCGCTGGCCTGCATTCCCAGCGGCTGCCAGGCCGAGCCGTCGATCTGCGCGTCGATCTCGTCCATGCGCAAGAGGCACATCTGCACGCGGCCATCGGGCCACGCCGCGGTGACGACGGGACGCGTGATCGAACCGGCTCCGGAGGCCCAGGTCTTCGCGCCGCTCAGTCGGGGCCGGCCGCCGGCGGTGACGATGCGCACGCCGTCGGCGTCCTGCGTATTCCACACCCCGAACAGATGACCGTCGGCGATCGCGCGCAGCGCCGCCGCGCGCTGCTCGGCGTTTCCACAACGCGCGACGAGCTGAGCGCCGTTGAGATGGCCCTCGAAAATCCGGCCCAGGCTGGCGTCGCGGCCGCCGACGTGCCGCAACGCCGCGATTTCTGCGCGACGTCCGGCGAGCGGAACCCCGCGCCCATCGGCCGCCGCCAGCGCCGATAGCTCGGGCTCAAGATCGTACGCGCGACGCGCAAACGTCGCTTCACGTTCAGCTAACATGCACTGCTTCTACCCGTTTCGCGGCGCGCGGACGGTAAAAGCGCTCGATCGGTGCCAACCAGGCAGACAACATCTGCGCATCGATGCAAAAGCCTTCGGGATCGTCGTCGATCAGCGCTCCGGTTTGCGACCGGTGCTGCATGATCGCCCGGCGCTTGCGCGCGACGTCGCGTTGCGTCAAAGCGACGTCATCGACATCTGCTTCATCGCTGCCCGGCAGTTCGCCGGCGCTGCCGCGCACCGGCAGCCAAACGCGATAATAATACACGGCCGGCCGAAGCCCGCACGCGGCAAGCGCATCCTGCACGATCGCCGTCGTCGCGACGTGGTCGGGGTGCGGATCGCGCGGCCAGGGCGCAAAAATGATCCGTGCGCGCAGCGCGGCAATCCGCCGCGCGATTGCTGCAACGAGCTGGTGCCGTTGGCCGGGATCCACCTGCGAAAGCGCGCCGTCGGGCGCGCGCAAAAAGAGCGGCGCGCTGCGAACTCCCAAGCGAAGCAGCGCAGCGCGTGCTTCATCTTCGCGGATCGCGCGCAGCCGCGCGGGCGGAAAGCGCTTGGACTTGACGTGACTGGCACTGCCGTCGGTCACGTAGATGACGTTGATCCGCAGCCCGCGCGCGGCCAACCGCAAAAGCGTGCCTCCGCAGCCGATCGCGTCGTCATCCGGGTGCGGTGCGATCACCACCACGTTGGCTCGCCGGCGAGCCGGTCCGATGCGGCACGGGTATGTAGCAGGCATGCTCAATCCCGAGATCGCCGTCAACCGCCGGCCTATCGATCGCCTCAGCCGTGATCCGCGCATCGGTGCGCTCGCCGAACGCGTGCAGCCGGTCATCAAAGATCTCCTTGCGAAAGCCGGGCAACGCGTGCAAGACGTGCTCCACGGCAGCGTCCTCGGCCACCCGCTGCACGCGATCATCACCGATGTGCCCATCGGTGCGTGGACGGTAACGGCCGCGCTTGACGCGTGCGAACTCGCCGGCGGTCCGCGCGACGCCGGCGCCGACGCCGCGCTCGTCATCGGATTGGCCGGTGCGGCCGGCGCGATCGTTTCAGGCTGGGCGGACTGGTCGGATACGGACGCCGGCCCGCGAACGCTCGGTTTGGCGCATGCGATGGTCAACGCCGCGGCGGTGAGCGGGTACCTCGTCTCGCTGACCCTGCGCCGCAGCGGGCACCGGCGCGCGGGATTGCTGACGGCGCTGGGCGCGTACAGCGTCATCAGTGCCGGCGCCTACATCGGCGGCGAACTCTCGTTCGGCCGACTGCTCGGCGTCAAGCATACGGCCGAGCCCCTTGCGCCGCCGGCGGATTTCGTTGCCGTCCTCGCTGCGGCGGCGGTGCCGGAGTCCGGAGCGGTGCGCGCGGAACTCAACGGCGTCCCGCTGCTGGTCTCGCGCACGCCAGGCGGCGTCGCCGCGATCTCGGCCGTGTGCACGCATCGCGGCGCGCCGCTGGCCGACGGAACGTTCGCCGATGGCTGCGTGACGTGCCCGTGGCACGGCTCGACCTTCGCGCTCGACGACGGGCGCGTCATCGCCGGCCCTGCGACGTTTCCCCAACCGCGTTTTGAAGCGCGCATCGACGGCGAGCGCGTCGAAGTGCGCGCGCTTCGCGTCTAACTCCGCGCTCACATCGGAAGCCAAGCCAAGCATGACGCCGAGCACGATTCGCGCGGCCCTCGCGCCGACGGGAACCGGTTGTCATGGCCTGCCGTTCAGCCTGCGGTGCATGCGGGCGGATTAAAACACGGTAAGGCCGAGAGGCGTTGGCGTCGCAGTCCGAAAGTTCGGTCTGCGCGGGAAGTGCGTCGAGAACGAGCCGAGAGGACGCCGGGAGGCGAAACCGAACCCCCGGCCTGTTTGCGCGGTCGACGAATCGGCCCCGCCCTCTTATGCTTTTGCACAAACCCGAATCGGGAGAATCATGTCAGTAGTCAACCGCGCGGTCGCGGGATTTGCCACGGCGGCGCTTTGCGTCTCATTTGCAGCGTGTTCGTCGGTCGGCGCAAGCAGCGGCGGCGATGTCGCCTCGGTCAACGGTCAGAAGATTTCGCGGGCCGATTTCGACAAAAAACTCGAATCCGGCCCGGCCGGCAAATCCGTGCTGACGCAGCTCGTCCAGCAAGCACTCGTCGACCAATATGCGACGACCAACAAAATCACGGTCTCGGACGACGAGATCGCAAAAAAAGAAGACGAGATCAAGGCCAAGTACCCACCCGGTCAGTTCGAGCAAATCCTCAAACAGCAGGGTCTGACCGAAGCCGACGTTCATAACATTTTGCGCCAGACCGTCGTGATCGAAAAAGCGGTCGAGCCGCAAGTCAAAGTAAGCGACAGCGACGTCAAGGCCTACTTCGACAAAAATCACACGCTGCTCGACAAGCCCGAGCAAGTTCGTGCGCGCCACATCCTGGTCGCCGATGTGAAAACCGCCAACGAAGTCGAAGCCAAACTCAAGGGCGGCGGCGATTTCGCGGCACTGGCCAAGCAATATTCGACCGACCCCTCCACCAAGGACAAGGGCGGCGAGTTGGGCTTCTTCGGCAAAGGCCAAATGGTCCCGTCGTTCCAGGCCGCCGCGTTTTCGGCACCGCTCAACACAACGACGGCTCCGGTGAAGTCGCCCTTCGGCTATCACATCATTCAAGTCGAGGAAAAGAAACCGGCGACCAAAGCGAGCCTGGCAAGCGCGCACGATCAAATCGTGGCGCAGCTCAAGCAGCAGCAGCAATCGCAGCAGATCCCGGTTTTCCTCCAGCAGCTCAAATCGGGCGCCAAGATCGACGTCTACGACGACAATCTCAAGGACGCGTTCCCCTCGCCGCTGCCGGCCGCTCCGGCCCCAGCTGCGTCGGCTCCCGCCGCCGCCGCTTCCACCGCCCCGGCCCCGGCCGCCTCCACGAAGTAACCGCCGGGAGGCGCGCCGGGCTCCCCCGGCGCGCCCCCACCACCCGGAACGGACGCCGCGGATGCGGCGGAAGCCGAATCCTGGTCGGGGAATGGTCGCGACGATGAGCCGTGCCGCCGGCGCGAAAGTGCCGTTCGCCCTCCGTATCGTCGGATTAGGACCGGGCGACCCCGACCTGCTCACCCTGGGCAGCCGCGAGTCGTTGCGCGCCGTAGGGCGAGCCGTGACCGTGCAGGCGCCGCCCGAACTGGCGCTGTTTCTCGAAAGCGACGGCGTCGTGCTCGAGCGCGGGCTCATCAGCGACCAGTCGTTGTTCGTGCGCGGTTCATCCGAAGTGATCGACGGTTTCGTGAGCGCGCTCGACGGCCGGCCGCTGGCCCTGGGCGTGCTGGGCAATCCGCTCTCGGACTTTGCCGGGCTGCCGATCCTCTTGCGCGCTCTGGAGCGTCGCGGCTTCGGCGCCGAGCTCGTGCCGGGCATGCCGCGGGCCACACTCTCGGCGTCGATCACGATGCCGCTCGTCCCGCTTCCGCCGGGCTCGCTGCACCACACCTGGGACGACCTGATCGAAATCATGGCGCGCTTGCGCCGCTCGTGCCCGTGGGACCGCGAGCAGACGCACGCGTCGCTGGTCCGCTACCTGATCGAAGAGACGTTCGAGGTCGTCGAAGCGATCGAATCGCAGGACGAGGAAAACATCTGCGAAGAGCTGGGCGACCTGCTGTTCCAAGTGGTCTTTCATTCGCAGCTGGGCACCGAGCGCGGCAAATTCTCGGTCGCCGACGTCATCGACAACCTCTCGAACAAAATGGTGCGCCGCCATCCGCACGTCTTCGGCGACGTCGCGGTCGCGAACGTCGACGAAGTTTGGGCGAATTGGGAGCAGCTCAAATCGCTCGAAAAAAGCGGGCTGGAGCGCAGCTCCCGGCTCGACGGCATCCCCGAGGCACTCGGTTCGCTCGCGCGCGGCCAGAAGATGCAGGAAAAGGCGGCTCGGGTCGGCTTCGATTGGACCACCGCGCGCCAGATCACCGAGAAGTTGGCGGAAGAATTGGCCGAACTAGCCGAAGCGCGCGAGGCCGCCGGCGGCGAGCGGCCCGACGACGCGCACGTGCGCGAGGAACTCGGCGACGTGCTCTTCACCGTCGTCAACCTGGCGCGGCGCTTGGGCATCGACGCCGAGGGCGCGATGCGCGATGCCAACCGCAAATTCGAGCGCCGCTTCCGCTACATGGAAAGCTCGGCGCTCGCCGCGGGCGTGGCTTTGAACGACATGTCAATCGACGAATTGGAAACGCTGTGGCAGCAAGCGAAGACCGCGGCGTAGCCGGGTCCGAGGCGGCCGTTTTGCGGGTTCGAATGGGCACGCACGATGCGCACTACGGCGGCAATCTCGTCGACGGCGCGCGCATTCTCGCACTCTTCGGCGACGTCGCGACCGAGCTGCTGATCCGCAACGACGGCGACGAAGGCCTGTTCGCCGCCTACGAATCGGTCGAATTCATCGCGCCGGTCTACGCCGGCGATTTCATCGAAGCCGGCGGCCGGATCACGCGCGTGGGCATCACCTCACGTGCGATCGAATTCGAAGCGCGCAAGATCATCGGCACGCGCCCCGACGTCGCGCCCAGCGCCGCCGACGTTCTCGCTCCGCCACTCGTTGTCGCGCGGGCCCGCGGCACGTGCGTCGTTCCCAAAGCCAACCAGCGCGGGAACCGCGCTTGACGTGCTCCGCCGCGCCGCGGCTGCGTTGTGCGGCTCGATAAATTCTTGAAGGTTTCGCGGCTGTCCAAACGCCGCAGCGAAGCCAAAGAAGGCATCGACGCGGGGCGCGTCAGCAAAGACGACCGGCCGCTCAAAGCCGGCTACGACGTCAAGGCGGGCGACACGCTCGTCATCCACTACCGCACGCGCTTTCTGACCGTGCGCGTGCTCGCGGTGCCCGAACGCGTGCTGCCTTCGCTGCGGCCGGCCGATCTGTACGAAATCCTCGACGACCGCAAAGACGACCCGCGCGACTGGCTCGATGGTTAGGAACGCCTCGGCACGGTCGGCCGACGCCAAGGACGCGCTCGCGCGCGACCTGCCCAAAGCCGCCCATTGCCGCGCGGCGCTGCGTGCCGGACTAGCATATTTCGGCAGCATCGCAACGCCCACGGGCTGGGCGTTCCGCACGCGCCGGCCGGCGGTTGCGCGACTGTTTCGAACGTTGCTCGACGACCGCAACACGGGGCCGGTGCGGCGCACGCCCGAACCGCGCCTCTTCCGTTCGACGACCTATGAGATCGACATTGACGACACGCTGGCCGAGCCGCCGCCCAAGCCGCGCGCACGCTGCGACCGGCGCATCGAACTGCGGGCCGCGTTTTTGGCCTGCGGCTCGCTGGCCACGCCGCAGCACGGATACCATCTCGAATTCGTCTGCGCCGACCGCGAGCGCGCCGAACGCATCGCCGGTCTGCTCGCGACGGAATCGATCGCCGGCAAGCGCGCCGTGCGCAAAGGCCGGATCGTGGTCTACCTCAAGGGACTCGATGCGATCGTCGCGCTGCTCTCGGCGATCGGCGCCTACGGCGCCGTGCTTCATCTCGAGGACGTCCGCGCGATGAAGGAGACCAAGAACCGCATTCATCGGATCGTCAACACCGAGGCGGCGAACCTGGTGCGGGCGGCGAGCGCCGCCGCCGCGCAACGCGAAGCATTCGCCTTTCTCGCCGATGCCTACGGTCTGCGCAATCTGTCGCCGGTCTTGCGTGAAAGCGCGCAGCTGCGGCTGGCTCACCCCGACGAAACGCTCGCCGAACTCGGCCGCCGCTGTAACCCGCCGGTCGGCAAAGCGACGCTGAACGGGCGCATCGCTGCGCTCATGCGCTTGGTGGACCGGCTGCGCGGGACGGTGCCTAGCGCACAAAAGTTCCACACTGAACCTCAGCAGGGGAAACTTTAAAGGACCAAGCCGCCTCAGTTGGCTAAGGGTTGCATGCTATGCGCATTGGAATCAACGGCTTCGGCCGTATCGGACGAAACTTCACCAAGGCACTGCTCGAACGGTATCCCGATATCGAGATTGCCGCAGTCAACGACCTCACAAGTGCCGCCGAGAGCGCGCACTTGTTCAAATACGATTCGAATTACGGGATCTTCGACGGGGACGTCAGCGCCTCGGCGGACGGCATCACGATCAACGGCAAGACGATCAAAGTGCTGGCCGAACGCGACCCCTCAAAACTCCCCTGGAAAACGCTCGGCGTCGACGTCGTGGTCGAATCGACCGGGCTCTTCACCGACGCAGCGAAGGCCCGCGCCCACATCGACGGCGGCGGAGCCAAGAAAGTCCTGATCTCGGCGCCCGCCAAGGGCGTCGACCTCACCGTGGTCTTGGGCGTCAACGATCAGCAGTACGATCCCGCCAAGCACCATGTCATCTCCAACGCGTCGTGCACGACGAACTGCCTCGGGCCGTTCGTCAAACCGATCGTCGACGAACTCGGTTGGGTAAGCGCGTTCATGAACACGATCCACGCCTATACCAACGATCAGAACATCCTCGACGCGCCGCATAAAGATTTGCGCCGCGCGCGGAATGCCGCGACGAACATCATTCCGACTTCGACCGGCGCAGCCAAGGCGTTGTATCTGACGATCCCGGAGGTCGAAGGAACCTTCGATGGATTCGCGCTACGCGTTCCGGTGCCGACCGTCTCGATGGTGTACCTCGTTGCGGTGGTCAAGAAACCGACGACGAAAGACGCACTCAATGCGATCCTGCGCAAGGCCGCCAGTGAAGGACCGCTCAAAGGCATCCTCCAGTACACCGAAGAGGAGCTGGTCTCGACCGATTACAAGCAAAACCCGCACAGTTCGATCGTCGACGGCAAGCTGACCGGGGCCCAGGGCACGCTGATCCAAATCGGCGCCTGGTACGACAACGAGTGGGGATACTCGTGCCGCCTGGCCGATCTCGCGGCAAAGGTTCTCGCGAAGATTCCCTCAGCGGTCTAGAAAGGTGCCGGACCTGTCCGACAAACGACAGGCGGCCCCCTCGAAGCGCGGCGGACTGCGCAATGCGCAGTCCGCTCCGTTTGGAAAACACTCCATAGCGCCCGCAATCGGCGCAACGGGCGACGCTCGAGTGCGTCCGTTCATGCCGGGTGCCCTCGCGACCGGCCTGACCCGCACCGCACCGCCCGCGGTGCCCAGCCAGCGCGGCCAACGCGCGAATCGACGCCGAACCGGCGCCCCCCGTGCGTGTCGCTCGCGGCCGCGCCCGACCTCCCTCTGCGCCCACTGCGACGACTCGAACGCCGTCGTGGATCGCAATCTCGCGCGATGGGTGCACGGGCAATCGATCACGTATGTTCTCAGGGGTTTCATTCTCTTGAGTTTTTCCACGCGCTGCGCGACTTGGGCAAGCCGGTGCAGTTCGTCGTCTCTCCCGTCGACGGCCACTTTCCACCTGACCCGGCGCGCACGGCCGATGCATACCCGCGCTGGATGAACTATCGGAGATCATTTTACGCTGTGAAGTTCAAGACGCTCAATGATGTCGACGTGCGCGGCAAGCGCGTCGTCGTACGCGAGGACCTCAACGTGCCGCTCAAAAACGGCGCGATCGGCGACGAAACGCGCATCACCGCGGCGCTCCAGACGCTGCGCTTCCTCGCCGACCACGGTGCGAAAACGGTGATCCTCTCGCACCTCGGGCGGCCGGACGGAAAACGCGATCCCAAGTATTCGCTGCGCCCGGTCGCTGCGCGGCTCGCCGAACGCCTCAACATTCCGGTGCAGTTCGTCGATGATTGCGTTGGGCAGGCCTGCGTCGACGCATCGCACGCCGTTCCCGACGGCGGCTTCGTGCTGTTCGAGAACGTGCGCTATCATGCCGAGGAAGAGGGCAACGATGCCGCGTTCGCGCGCCAGTTGGCGGCCAGCGGCGACATCTACGTGAACGATGCTTTCGGAACCGCGCATCGCGCCCACGCTTCGACTGCCGGCATCGCCGCCTATCTCCCGGCCTACGCCGGGTTTCTCATGGAAGCCGAACTCGCGGCGCTGGCGCGGCTCACCGATAACCCCGTCAAGCCGTTCATCTGTGCGATCGGCGGCGCCAAAGTCGTCGACAAAGTCGGCGTCTTCACCAATCTGCTCAGCCGCGTCGACGCCTTCGTTATCGGCGGCGGAATGGCCAACACGTTTCTCGCCGCGCAAGGAGTGAACGTCGGCAAGTCACTGCGCGATCCCGACCTCGGACCCGCGACCAAGATCATCGCCGACGCCAAGGCGCACGGCATCACCCTCCACCTGCCGATCGACGCCGTCGTCGCCGATGCGTTCGACGCCGACGCAACCGCGACGGTCGTCGGGTTGGGCGAGATCGGCGACCGGATGATTCTCGACATCGGACCCCGGACCGCTGATGCGTACGCGGCGGCGCTGCGCGAGGCGAAGACGATCGTCTTCAACGGCCCGATGGGCGTCTATGAAAAGCCCATCTACGCGCACGGCACGCAGGTCGTCGGCGAAGCGATCGCGGCAGCAACGAAAGCCGGCGGGACCAGCGTCGTCGGCGGCGGCGACGCGGCGGCTGCCGCGCACGCGCTGGGATTTGCCGATAAGATGTCGCACATCTCGACGGGCGGCGGCGCAACGCTCGAATTTCTCGAAGGCAAAACGCTGCCCGGCGTTGCCGCATTAGAAGGAGTCACCGCATGAAAAACCTCGTCGTCGGCAATTGGAAGATGTTCAAGATCCCTGCGGAAGCGGTCCGGTTCGTCACGGACCTGCAGGCGCTTGCGCCGGATCCGAACGACACCGACGCCGTGATTTGTCCGCCGTTCGTCGACCTGCCGGCGGCGGGAGCTGCGCTCGAAGGCACCGCGATCGGACTCGGCGCGCAAACGATGCACTGGGCCGATACGGGCGCTTTCACCGGCGAAGTCTCACCGCCCATGCTCGTGGCCTGCGGCGTGCGCTGGGTCATTCTGGGTCACTCCGAGCGGCGCGCGTACTGCGGCGAGATCGACACCACGATCAACAAGAAAATCCCCGCCGCCTTGGCCCACGGCATCACGCCGATCGTCGCGGTCGGCGAAACCGACGCCGAACATCAAGCCGGACAAGCCCGCGAACGCGTCATCGCGCAGATTCAAGCGGCGTTCGCCGGAGTTCCCGAAGCCGACGTCATCCGCTGCGTGGTGGCGTACGAACCGATTTGGGCGATCGGCACCGGCAACGTCGACAGCCCGGAAAACGCCAACGCGATCATGGGCGCGATCCGCGCCGCGGTTCCGGGACTCGAGAAGACGCGGCTGTTGTACGGCGGCAGCGTCAAACCCGATAACATCGCCGCACTCGTCGCGCAAGAGCACATCAACGGCGCGCTCGTCGGCGGCGCGAGTCTGGATCCCAAATCGTTCGCCGCACTCCTGCGGAACGCGCGGCAGGGAGTCACCGCGTGAGCCGTCGCCCGCCTTTCGTCCTCGCGATTCTCGATGGGTGGGGCTGCCGCGACGAGACGCACGGCAACGCCATCGCCGCCGCCGATATCCCGAACTGGCGGCGCATGCTCGAACGCAACCCGTGGACCGAGATCGATGCCAGCGGCGAGTCCGTCGGCCTTCCGCCCGGCATCATGGGCAACAGCGAGGTCGGCCACATCAACATCGGGTCGGGCCGCACGGTGCCGCAAGGGATCGTCGTCATCGATGCGCAGATCGCCGACGGATCGTTCAAAATCAACCCCGTCTTGAGCAGCGTGCTCACGCACGTTCGCACCACCGGCGGCACGCTGCACTTCATGGGGCTGCTCTCCGACGGCAAGGTTCATAGTTCGCAGGATCATCTCGAGGCGTTCATCGACGCGGCGGTCGCCGCCAGCGTGCCGATCGCGATCGACGCATTTCTGGACGGTCGCGACGTGCCGCCGCGTTCGGCGAAAGTCTACATCGAACGGCTCGAGAACTATCTCGCTGCGCACGGCCGGGCCGGCGCGATCGCCTCGATCGGCGGCCGGTACTACGGCATGGATCGCGACAAGCGTTGGGAGCGCGTGGAGAAGGCATACGCCGCGCTAGTGCGCGGCACGTCCGAGCATCACGCGCCCACGGCGATCGCCGCGCTCGAAGCAGCGTATGCGCGCGACGAAAACGACGAGTTCGTGCTGCCCACGATCGTGGGCGAACCGCGGCCCGTCCGCGACGGCGATGCGGTGATCTTCTTCAACTTCCGTCCGGACCGCGCGCGCGAACTCACGATGGCCTTTAGCGATCCGAAGTTCAGCGAATTCCCCGTGCACCACTTCGCCAACTTCGTCTTCGCGACGATGACCAAATACGAGGAGTACTTCACCAATCCGGTGTTGTTCGGGCCGCGCCCGCAGAACGATACGTTCGGCGAGATCGTCTCGCGCGCCGGGCTGCGCCAGCTGCGTTTGGCGGAAACCGAAAAGTACGCGCACGTCACGTACTTCTTCAACGGCGGCCGTGAAGACGTGTTCGAGCGCGAGGACCGGATCCTGATTCCGTCCAACCGGCGCGTCGCCACCTACGATCTCGCACCGGAGATGTCGGCCGCCGACATCACCACCACAGCCGTCGAAGATCTCGCGCTCAACCATCATGACGTGATCGTGATGAACTACGCCAACGCCGACATGGTCGGCCACACCGGTAAATGGGAACCTACCATTTCCGGCGTCGAAACGCTCGACGTGTGCCTGGGGCGCCTCGAGCAAGCCGTGCTCGACGCCGGCGGTACGCTGGCCATCACCGCCGATCACGGCAACGCCGAAGAGAAGATCGATAAGAACGGCAATCCGCTCACGGCGCACACGACCAACCCGGTGCCGTTCGTGATCATCCGCGAAGAATCGGTCGGCACGCTGGCCCCTGGCGGAAAACTCGGCGACGTCGCACCGACCCTGTTGCCGCTCCTGGGTTTGGAAGTTCCGGCAGCAATGACGGGGACCAATCTGCTCGCGGCGGTTGCAGCGCCGACGGGATGAGATGAAAAAAAAGAAGCATCTCGAGGAGGCGGCGCATTTCGTCCAAAGCCGGGCCGGCGGCACGATCGATTGCGCGATCGTGCTCGGCTCGGGTTTTGGCGGCGTGCTCCGCGACCGGATCGACACCGCGGCGGTAAGCTACAAGAAGATCGCCGGGATGCCCGCCCCAACGGTTCCGGGACATGCCGGCGAAGCGTTCATCGGCGAACTGCACGGCCGGCGCGTCGCTGCCTTCTCTGGCCGCTTCCATCTGTACGAGGGCCGCTCGGCGATGGAGGTTGCCTATCCGATCGCCGTCGCGGCGGCGGCCGGGGCGCGCACCATCGTGCTGACCAATGCCGCGGGCGCCGTCAATACGGATTTCAATCCCGGCGATCTGATGCTGCTGTGCGATCACCTCAATCTCACCGGAACCAGCCCGCTCATCGGCGCGCATCCGCCGTTCGGAATCAAGGATCGGTTCGTCGACATGCTCCAGGCGTATTCACCCGAGCTGCGCGACCTGGCGCGGCACATGGCGGGCGAATACGCGATCGTCATGCAGACCGGCGTGTACGCCGGGCTGGTCGGGCCGGCATACGAAACGCCGGCCGAGGCGCGCTATCTGCGCACGCTGGGCGCGGATGCCGTCGGCATGTCAACGGTTCTGGAGACGATTGCCGCGCGCGCCCTGGGCTGTGACGTCGTGGCCTTCAGCTTGATCACCAACGTGCACAACGGGATGAAGACGTCACACGTCGACGTTCTCGAAGCCGCCGCGCGCGGCGCCGACTCCGTTGCCCGCCTCATCGAGGGGATCGTCGCCAATCTGGATCCGGTCCCTGGGGTCGCGCTGCAGTCCGCCTGACGAGGTTAGGCGGAAAGAGCCGCCGGAGCGCTTTTGGGCTGCCAGGTCAACGCCGGTTCGGCGCCGTGCCCCAAGCTCAGCTTCAGAAAAATCTGCACGCTGTAAAGCGTCAGACTGAGCGAGTTCCAAAGAATGACCGGCAACGCGTGAATGATGATTCCGTAGCTGAGCCACAATGATACGCCGGATGCGAACATGCACAGCGTTACAAGCGAGATATCTTTCATCGAGCGCGTCTTGAGAATGTAAAGTATTTGAGGCAAGCTCGACGTCGTGGTAAATGCGCCGGCGACCAAACCGAGAAGAACGGGATTCATACGGAGAGATTCATTTTCCTAAGCCGCTCGCGAACAAAGCGCGCGGTGTTCATTCGTTGGAACGTCTGACGGTCTCCGACCCGCGCTCCTAATGAGTAAAACGCATCACAGCCTATGTTTGTTGCAGGATTTCAGGAAGCTTCTCTCCGTCGCCGGCGCGCGTTTTTCGATACGAGTTGTGTCAAAGAACGACGACGGTTCCGATCATGTTCTCGGTGTCGTCGTGGAAGATGCAATGATACGTGTACGTTCCCGGTTTGGTAAACTGCAAGCTGAAGCTTTGCCCCGGCAGCAGGACGCCGGAATTGACGAGCGTCGTTCCGTCGTAGATGTTTCCGCCGCTGGCCGGCCCGAACGGATTGAGGTTTGGGAAAGCCGCGCCGGCCGGTGCGATCGTCACCGTGTGCGGTTCGTTGTTCGACTCATTGGTCCAGGTCACGGTCTGCCCGGCTGCAATCGTGACCGACGTGTCGGAAAGCGACGGGCCGTCGAGAAAGCGCAGGACGGTCAACGCCGACGGCTGACCCATGCTCATCCCGGGCGACATACCGGCAACGAGATGCGGCCCTCCGGTCGCAAACGGAAAACTCGCAACCGATGCGGCAGCCGCCGTAAGATCGGTCGTCATCTGCGTGTTGGCTTGGGCCATATACATCGCCTGGTTTACGGGATGGGTGGATCCCGGAGCTTGGACGCTGATCTGACCCGTCATGCCCGGATGAATCAGGCAGTGATACGTGTAGATTCCGGGCTTGTTGAAGGTCAGGGTGAAGCTCTTGCCCAGCAACACGAACCCGGAGCTAACGTACTGCGAACCATCGTAGATCGACGGACCGGCCGGCACCGCATTCGTGGGGTCGCTTACTGCCGGCAGCGTCGTTCGCGGACCGAGCAGCGTTACGGTGTGCGGTTCGCCGCCGGGAAACGACCATTGCACCGCATCACCGGCGTTGATCGTGATATCTTGCGGATAGAAGCGCAGCGTCTGCAGCGCCTGCGCACTTGCGTCTGCTCCCGCGGTTACCGCCCACTGAGCATTGCCGATCGCCACCGGACCCGTGCCGGCAACGTTATTGCTGCAGCCGCTCAGAACGGCCGCACTTGCGAAAAGAACAACGAGCACACTCGAACGAACCATCATTACGAGCCTCCTACAACGAAGCAGCGCTGTGGTCGAACTGCACACAACGGAACGGGGAACGCGAACTTCACCAATAGTACGCGCGCTGCTATGAATGCGCAAGAGTCGATCCACGATTTTTGGCGGCGTGGCTCGCGTCTAATTTAATTTTCTGCAAACGAAGACGACACGGATGAACGGACACGTATACTATCCGCTCGGCGCACTTAGCGTAATCGATAGCTGCCGCTCGGATCGACACCGAAGGTTCGCGCGCCCAACACGATATCGCCCAAGCGGTGATCCCAAAACGTCAGCACCTTGACGATAACCGGGCGCATGGCGGCAATGAGGGCGCGAACGCGACTTGAAATCGAGACGACGTCGCGTTGCCACGCCGGGTGATCGCCCGGCAGCGACGGCGTGAGGTCCGGGGCATCGACGTCGGCACGAACTCCGGCAATCGGATCGAGAACGAGCGGATCCAGTCCCGCACGCTGCGCGGCAAGTGCGTCGTTCACGCGCCCCGAGCCAAGCCGCGCCGCATTCGCGCGAGTGCGATCAGGTGCAGTTGCGAGACGCGTTGCGGCGAGACCGCCATGTCGCCGCTCAGTGCGCGCAACGACCGCTCGCTAAAATAATGCGCGAAGACCAACCGCCGTTCGCGTGGCGGCAAGGACTCGATTGCGTCGCGCACCCGCCGGCGCTGGGCGTCTTGCTCGGCGAGCAGCTGCGGATCGTCGGCCTCGCTGAGGTCGAAGCGCTCGCCCATCGGCAGCGGTGCATCGATCGAAATCGGCGTTCCGCGATGTGCCTCGGTGCGGGCGCGTTTCAAGGCCGGCACGCGCTGCTCCATCTCGAGCATCGCCGGAAGCTCGCCGCGTTCGGTCGCCAACGCGTAGCGCTCGCGTTCGGCTTCGCGCAGCGTTCGGCGCACCCGCTCGCTCACCGGATCCAGCCGGCGGATGCCGTTGAGCATCGCGCCCGCGATGACGCGCCGGGCATAGTGTTCGAGCGACACCCCGTAGCGCGGATCGAACGAATCCACCGCCCGGATCAGGCCCACGCTGCCGTCGCCGACGAGGTCGTCCAGATCCGCTCCGCCGACCACCCGCGCGATGCGGCGAGCGATGCGCCGAACGAGCGGCAGCAACAACCGGATCTGCTCTTCGCGATCGATCATGTCCGCGCCGGCACGAACAGATGTTGCACGACTGAATCGACGGCGACGTCGCCGACGGGCCCCAAACCTTTGGCGAGCGGCTTGAGGATAGCGCTGAAGAGCACCGCCTGCAGCGTCGATTCCGCCGCGCGCGCCGGGCTCGGCGCGTTAACTGCGATGAAGGTTATTGGCGATGCGCAACATTTCATCTGCGGCTTGAACTCCTTTCGCGTTCGCTTCGTACGCGCGCTGGGCGGTGAGAATTTGCATCATCGACTCGACGATGGAGACGTTCGACTTTTCCAACATTCCGAAGGCGATCGTCGAGCGTCCGGTGCCGGGCACGATCTGCTGAGGCGCGCCCGACTCCGGCGTTTGCGTGAAGATCGTGCCGCCCAGCGAGCGCAGCATTTCGGGCGCCCGAAAAGCCGCCAGATCGACGCGCCCGACGATCCGGTGTTTGACTGCCGGCGTATCGACGACGACGCGCCCGTCGCGTTCGACGCTCGCGTTGAGCGCGTCGGCGGGAAGGTGTACGCCGCGCAGCGCCCAGCCGTCCGCATTGCGCAGCGTGCCGTCTGCCGCGCGGGTAAACTCGCCGGCCCGCGTGAACGCGCTCGCGCCATTCTTCTCGACGCGAAAGAATCCGGCGCCGTCGATGGCCAGATCGAACGGGCCGCCGCTTTTCATGAGTTTGCCCTGCTCGAAGACGGGATGGCGGCCGATTTCGGCCGTTCCCAGTCCGAGGGTGCCGCCGGCATTCACGTCGCCGAAGGAGGCCGCCGCGCCTTTGAAACCCGCCACGTCGGCATTTGCCAAATTGTCGGCAATGATGTCGAGATTGGTCTGCTGCGCGGCCATCCCCGACGCGGCAGCGTACATCGCGCGATTCATTTCAAGCGGCCCACGTCATTGACGGCTTTCTGGCGCGTATCGTCGATGGCGACGAGCACTTTCTGCGCCGTCTCGTACGCGCGCTGCGCGTTGAGGATCGCGAGCGTCTCGCCGATGGCATCGACGTTGCTGGTTTCGAGCGCGCCGGTCTGCACGTGCGTTCCGGGCGGCAACGGGATCCGGTTGACGCTGCGGCCGTTGGCGCGGACATCGCCGTCGGCGGCGATCGTGGTCTTGGCGGTGATGGCGATCGGCCCGCGCGTTCCGGCGACGCGCCGCCCGCGATCGTCGGTGAGCCAGCCGTCACGATCGGTGACGAAGGCGCCGTTGCGCGTCGCCGCCGCCCCGACCCGGAACTCGCCGGGACCGAGTAACGCGAGGTCGAGCGCACGCCCCGTGTGCCGGATCGCCCCCTGCGCGAACGTGCGGGTTTCGCCGGCGACTAACCCGTGTTCGGTGAGTTCGAGGTGCGCTGCCGCGCGCCGAAAACCGTCGCTCGAAACGTTCGCCAAATTGTGCGTCGCCGTTTCGAGTTGTGCGCGTGCGGCCTGCATCGCGCTCGCCATCCACTGCATTCCATCCATGGCGCAATGCTATCGCCGCGGCCATGACCGATATATGACGCTCGAATGACGCCGCGACGGCGCGCTACTGCGCGTCGTGAAAGATGAGACCGAGCGTGTAGCGTTCGCCCGAGCGCACGGTGCTCACGCCGTGCCGGACGGCGGCGCGATGCGTTCCGCGCGTTCCGGCGACCGGCCGATAACGGTTGGGAAAGATCAGCGCGTCGCCGCGCTGCGGCGTGAGCACCTCGATGCGCGTCTGCGCCCGCGGTCGCTGTTCGGCCAGCACGAACTCGCCGCCGGTGTAATCGACCTGCGGCGTGCTGAGAACCACCGCGACTTGCAGCGGAAACGCAATCTCCCCATACAGGTCTTGATGCAGACAGTTGAAGTCGCCGGCGCCGTACTTGAGCAGCAGCGGCGTCGGACGCGTTTGTTCGTGTTCGCCGCAACGCGCCAGCAATTGCGCGAGGTCGAGCGGGAAGCGTTCCGCGCTGCCCAGGCGCTTCATCCATTCGTTCGCAAGCGGCGCGAGCAGTGCATACGTCTCACGCCGCAAGCGTTCGACGAGGGGCGGCAGCGGATACGCAAAATAACGATATTCGCCGCGCCCGAAACGGTGCCGTTCCATCACCACGCGCGAACGAAACATCGCATCGCGTTCGTAGGACGCGCGCAGTGCGGCACACTCGTCCGCACCGAGCAAACCCGGGACGATCGCGTGACCGGCGGCGAAGAGCGCCCGCTCGACGTCGTCGCCGAACGCGAGCGCGGGCGCCGCGTTCACGCCGACTCCGCGTCGAGCAAAGCGCGTTTGCGCGCTGCACCCCAGCGGTAACCGCCGCTGCCGCCGCTCGCCGGAACCACGCGGTGACACGGAATGACGAGCGCCGCCGGATTTTTCGCACACGCCGAGGCCACCGCGCGCGCGGCTTTCGGCCGGCCGATCGCTGCGGCGATTTGGGCGTAGGTGGCCGTCTCGCCGGGTGCAAGTTGCGTTAATGCACGCCACACGCGGCGCGTAAATGCCGTTCCCTGCACGTCGAGCGGCAAGTCCAGGCCGGCGCGGGGCCGTTCGACATAGCGCGCAATTGCAGCGAGCACGGCCTGCAATTCGTTGCGGTCCTCGGCCAGATCGGCAGCCGCAAAGGTTTGTTTGATGTGGGCACAAATCGTTGCGCGCGAATCGCCCAATTCGACGGCGGCGACGCCGCGCGCCGTGACCGCGACGCCGATCCAGCCGAGCTTGGTGCGGACGGTCGCGAAGCGGACGCGCTCGCCGCGGCCGCCGGCCGCGTACGCCGCCGGCGTCATCCCCAGGGTCGAGGCCGCCAGCGAATAGGCGCGGCTGCTCGAGCCGAAGCCCGCGTCGTACACGGCATCGGCGACCCGAGCGTGCTCGGGCAGCGCTTGGCGCAATCCTTCGGCGCGCTTGGCCGCGGCATACTCGCGCGGCGAAACGCCGGCAACGCGCTTGAACAGGCGCTGGAAGTGAAAGGGGCTTTTCCCGGCCGCTGCCGCGAGTTCGGCCAGCGAAGGCTCGGCGAGGGCGGTGTCGATCGTCCGGCAAGCCCGATCGACGAGGGCGGCACGCTCGGCATCTCGCGATGGCCCCGTGGGCCGGCACCGTTTGCAGGCGCGATAGCCCGCTGCCGCGGCAGCCTCGGCGGTCGGGAAGAAGTCCACGTTTTCGCGCCGCGGACGACGCGCGCCGCACTGCGGCCGGCAGAAAACACCGGTGGTCCGGACGGCGAACACGAACGTTCCGTCGGCCCGCGCATCGCGCGCGCACACCGCCTCCCAGCGTTGGTCCGGCGTCGGGTCGATCTCAATCATCGTCATCATGCAACGATTCTACGGTCGGTGAGTACTTCGGCGCGTCTTGCCCCTTGCGCTCGAATCCGCAACCCGCTGATCCGCGCGGACCCGAACGGCGGTTCCTGGGAGAAAGGAACCCGGACGCCGCGGCAAAGTTTACAGACTTCTCTTCTGTCGTTCTTTTTTTCGTATCTGAAGGTGACCCCGATGGACATTGGTATCCTCGGCGCCGGGAATATCGGCGCGAATGTTGCTCGTCTGTTCGCCAAGGCCGGTCACGACGTGCGAATCGCCAACTCGCGCGGTCCGCAGAGCCTGGCGGACCTGTGCGCCGAGATCGGACCCCGTGCCCGCGCCGCGACGCCGGGGGACGCCGTCGCGTTCGGCGACGTCGTCTTCTTGGCGCTGCCCTGGGTGGCGAAAGAGGAGGCCATTCCCGAGGCCGGCCCCTACGACGGCAAGATCGTCATCGACGCGATGAACCCCTATACGGAAGATTTCGAGATCGAAGACCTCGGCGACCGCACCTCGAGCGAGATCATCCGCACCCACGTCCCCGGCGCCCGCCTGGTCACGGCCTTCAACACGCTGTACTACCGCCGTCTGGCCGGTGAGGGAAAGCCGCGGGGCGCCGAAGGACGCCTGGCGATCCCGGTGGCCAGCGACGATGCCGCCGCCAAGGCCGTCGTCATGCAGCTCATCGATGAGATCGGGTTCGACGCCGTCGACTCGGGCAGTCTGCACGACGGAGGGCGCCAGCAGCCCGGGACGCCGGTGTACAACCAGCCGCTGGGAGCAAGCGAGGCTCGTGAAGCGCTCGCGCGCGCGTAGTTTTCGAGGTCACCGTCCGCGCCGGCCGACCGGCTGCGTTTGCAGTGCCGCTCGCGCGGCGGCCCGAATTTGGTGCCGATGGCGCTTTCGATTGGGGCCGGCCACGAGCTGGACGGCCGGCACATCTCGCTCGAGACCATCGAAGACATCGCGGTCCGCAATGCGCGGGTGACGATCGCGCCGGCGGCCCGCGAACGCGTCGCCGCAGCGCGCGCGGCGGTCGAACGCCAATACGAGCTGGGCGCGATCATTTACGGCGTCACGACTGGATTCGGACGCATGGCGAACGTCGTCATCGATCGCCACGACACCGCCGCGCTGCAGCTCAATCTGGTTCGCTCGCACGCTGCGGGCACCGGCGCGCCCTTGCCCGAAGCGCAGGTGCGCGCGGCGGGCGTCCTGCGCGCCAGTTCGCTTGCCGCCGGGCATTCGGGAATCAAGCTCGAGACGCTCGACCTCCTCTGCGAGCTGCTCAACCGCGGCGTGACGCCGGTCGTCCCCAGTCAGGGCTCCGTCGGCGCGAGCGGCGATCTCGCTCCGCTCGCGCACATGACGCTCACGCTCATCGGCGAAGGCGAGGCGACCTTCGCCGGCGAGCGTCTTCCGAGCAGCGAAGCGCTGCGGCGCGCCGGCCTCGCCCCGATCGTGCTGACGGCCAAAGAAGGGCTCTCGCTCGTCAACGGCACCGAGGTGATGACGGGAATCGCCGCGCTGGCGGTGCTCCGTGCGGAGCGCCTGATCGCCGCCGCCGACGTCATCGGCGCGCTGTCGCTCGAAGCGTTCTTGGCGACCGATCGCGTTTTCGACTCACGGATCAATGCGCTGCGCCCGCATCCCGGCCAGGCGCGCGTGGCCGACAACCTGCGCGCGCTGCTGCGCGATTCGGAGATCATGCTCTCGCATCGCGAGTGCGGCCGGGTGCAGGACCCGTATTCGTTCCGCTGCATCCCTGTCGTGCACGGCGCCGTGCGCGAAGCGGCGCGGCACACCCGATCGGTGGTCGAAATCGAATCGATCTCGGTGACCGACAATCCGCTGGTGTTCCCGGCCGACGACGAGTTCCTGACCGGGGCGAATTTCCACGGCGAACACGTCGCGCTCGTGAGCGATTTTCTCACCATCGCGCTGGTCGAGCTGGGGTCGATCTCCGAGCGGCGGCTGTATCTGCTGCTCAACGCGCAAGACCGCGGCCTGCCGTTGTTCCTGGCGCGCAAGCCGGGACTCGAATCGGGCTTGATGCTCGCGCAGTATACGTCGGCTGCGCTGGTGAGCGAAAGCAAAGGGTTGGCCCACCCCAACAGCATCGATTCGATTCCGACCTCCGCGGGTCAGGAAGATCACGTGAGCATGGGAACGATCGCGGCCCGCAACCTCGACACGGTGCTCGACAACATCGAAGGCACGCTGGCCTGTGAATTGCTCGGTGGGCTGGCCGCAATGGACTTCCGCCGGCCGTTGCGGGCCGGCGCTGGGACCGGGGCTGCGCATGCGCACGCGCGCGCCCGGATCCCGGAGTTGGTGACGGATCGTTCCCCGGCGCCGGATATTGCCGCGGCCCGGGCGCTCCTGCGCGACGGCTCGCTCGTTTCCGCCGCCGCGTCCGCCGCGCCGGCGTTTACGCCATGATTGCCCAGCCTCGCGTCGTGCGCGCGCCGCGCGGCAGCGAACGCAGCGCCAAGAGCTGGCTGACCGAAGCGCCGCTGCGCATGCTCATGAACAATCTCGACCCGGAGGTTGCCGAACGGCCTGGCGATCTCGTGGTGTACGGCGGCATCGGCAAGGCCGCGCGCGACTGGGCGTGTTTCGACACCATCGTCGGCGTGCTGCGCCGGCTCGACGACGATCAAACGCTGCTCGTGCAATCGGGAAAACCCGTCGGCGTCTTCACCACGCACGCCGACGCACCGCGGGTGCTCATCGCGAACGCGAATCTCGTCCCGCACTGGGCAACCTGGGAACACTTCAACGAACTCGATCGCCGCGGCCTCGCGATGTACGGCCAGATGACCGCCGGGTCGTGGATCTACATCGGCTCGCAAGGCATCGTGCAAGGCACGTACGAGACGTTCGTGGAGGCGGGCCGGCAGCATTACGGCGGCGATCTGCGCGGGCGCTGGATCCTCACCGCGGGTTTGGGCGGGATGGGCGGCGCGCAGCCGTTGGCCGCGACCATGGCGGGTGCCTCGCTGCTGGCGGTCGAGTGCGATCCGGCGCGCATCGAACGCCGGCTGGAGACGCGCTATCTCGACCGGCGCGCCGCCACGCTCGACGAAGCGCTGGCAATCATCGGCGAAGCGCGCGCGCAACAGCGCGCCGTCTCCGTCGGCGTGCTCGGCAACGCGGCCGAACTCTTCCCCGACCTGGTCCGGCGCGGCATCCGGCCCGATCTCGTCACCGACCAGACCAGCGCGCACGATCCGCGCAACGGCTATCTCCCGGCAGGCTGGACGCTCGACGAAGCCGCGCGCGCGCGGCGCGACGATCCCGCCAGTGTCGAGCGCGCGGCCAAAGCGTCGATGGTCCAGCAGGTCGCCGCGATGGTCGCGTTTGCGCGGCAAGGCGTTCCGACGTTTGATTACGGCAACAACATTCGGCAAATGGCGAGCGACGCCGGATTGAGCGACGCGTTCGCCTTTCCGGGATTCGTACCGGCCTACATCCGGCCGCTCTTCTGCCGCGGCGTCGGACCGTTCCGCTGGGTCGCGCTCTCGGGTGATCCCAGCGACATCGACAAAACCGACGCGAAGCTCAAGGAACTTTTTCCCGAAAATACCGCCTTGACCACCTGGCTCGACATGGCCGCGGAACGCATCGCGTTTCAAGGACTTCCAGCGCGCATTTGTTGGATCGGTTTGGGCGATCGCGCCAAGGCGGGTCTAGCGTTCAACGCGATGGTTGCGCGCGGCGAACTTCGAGCGCCGATCGTGATCGGCCGCGATCATCTGGATTCGGGTTCGGTCGCAAGTCCGAATCGCGAAACCGAAGGAATGCTCGACGGCAGCGACGCCGTTTCGGATTGGCCGCTGCTCAACGCGCTGCTCAACACGGCGAGCGGCGCGACCTGGGTGAGTTTCCACCACGGCGGCGGCGTCGGCATGGGCTATTCGCAGCACGCCGGAATGGTGATCGTCGCCGACGGCAGCGACGACGCCGCGCGGCGGCTCGCGCGGGTTTTGACCAACGACCCGGCCAGCGGCGTGATGCGTCACGCCGACGCGGGCTACGACAGCGCCAAAGCCTGCGCGCGCGAGCACGCGCTCGACCTGCCGATGCTTTAGTGCTGTGTCGGTTCGGCACGCCGGCCGCGCTTATAAACGGCATGACACGGATTGGCGCCCAGCGCGTATGCGAGTTCGGCGGGTTGTTCGACGTTCCAGACCGCGAAGTCGGCGAGTTTCCCGGGCTCGAGCGTGCCGCGATCGTGCCGCAGTCCGAGCGCGCGCGCCGCTTCGCACGTCATCGCGCGCAGCGCCTGCTCGGGCGAAAAACCCAGCAGCGTGCAGGCGAAGTTGAGCGCGAGCAGCGGGGAAACCAGCGGCGCGGTCCCCGGATTGCAATCGGTTGCGATGGCGATCGGCACCTTCGCGGCACGCAGCGCGGCGATCGGCGGCGGCCGCTGCTCGCGCAAAAAATAGTACGCGCCGGGCAAGACGACGGCGACGGTTCCGGCGCGCGCCAGCGCCGCGACGCCGGCGGTGCTGGTGTATTCGAGATGGTCGGCGGACAACGCGCCGAAGCGCGCGGCGAGTTCAGCTCCGCCGCCGTCGGACAATTGATCGGCGTGCAGCTTTACCGGCAATCCGAACTCGGCGGCCCGCGTGAAGATCCGTTCGATCTGCGCCGGAGTGAACGCGATCGTTTCGCAAAACGCGTCGACCGCATCGGCAAGTTTTTCCGCTGCGATCGGCGGGAGCATCTCGTCGCACACGAGGTCGACGTACGCGTCAGGGTCGGCCGTGAATTCGGGCGGAACCGCGTGCGCGCCCAGGAACGTCGTATGCACGTCGACGGGCAGCCGTTCGCCCAAATCGCGCGCGATGCGCAGCATGCGGATCTCCGTTTCGACGTCAAGGCCGTAGCCGGATTTTACCTCGATGGTGGTGACGCCGTGCGCGCACAGCGTCGCCAGGCGCAACTGCGCCGATTCTACGAGCCGCTCATAGCCCGCGGCGCGCGTCGCGCGAACCGTCGCCAGGATGCCGCCCCCGGCGCGCGCGATCTCGGCATACCCGACGCCCAGCAATCGCTGCTCCCACTCCAGCGCGCGATTCCCGCCGTAGATCAGGTGCGTGTGCGGATCGATCAGCCCCGGCGTCACGAGCCGGCCGCCCAGGTCGAGCGTTCGATCGGCCGTGGGCGCCTGCGCGCGCGGACCGGCGAAGACGATCGTTTCGCCGTCGATTGCCAAGGCCGCGTCGTCGACCAGACCGTACGGCGGTGTTTCCGCCATCGTCGCGAGGCGCAGGTCGATGAATAATTCGCTCATTGCGCCTTACGCGTTACTTCCCGGCGGCTGGGCGGCGGACGTCCGCATCGATATCGACGCCGACGGAACGATCGCGAGCATCACGCCGGATTCGCCGCACCGCGAGGCGAGAACTTTGAACGGTCCGGTGATTGCCGGGATGCCGAACGTGCATTCGCACGCGTTTCAACGCGCGTTCGCCGGGCGCGCCGAACGCGGCGAAACCGGCAGCGAGAATTTTTGGACTTGGCGGCGCGCGATGTACGACCTCGCCGCGCGCATCACGCCCGACGACCTCGAAGCGATCGCCGCGCACGTCTATGTCGAGATGCTCCAAGCGGGCTACACGGCCGTCGGCGAGTTTCACTATCTGCATCACGGCGTCGACGGCCGGCCGTATTCCCGGCGTTCGGAGATGGGTCAGCGGCTGCTCGCCGCGGCAGACGAAGCGTCGATCGGGATCACGCTTCTGCCGGTGTTGTATCGCTGGAGCGGTTTCGGCCAGGCGCCGCCGGCAGCCGAACAGGCCCGGTTCGTCAACGACGTCGGCGCATTCGTCGAACTCTTCGACGAATTGGCACCGTGGTGCCGGACCGCCGACCGGCGCCTCGGGATCGCGCCGCACTCGCTGCGCGCCGTGGCCGGTGACGATTTGCGCGCCGTGCTCGACGCGGTGAACGAGCGCGATCCCGAGGCGCCGATTCACCTTCACGTCGCCGAGCAAACCGCCGAAGTCGAAGCGGCGCTGGACGTCTTGGGAATGCGCCCGGTCGAGTGGCTGACCGAACACCTGCCGCTCTCGCGCCGCTGGTGTCTGGTTCATGCCACGCACATGACCGCCGCGGAGATCGATGCGCTCGCGCCCAGCGGCGCCGTCGTCGGCCTCTGCCCGACGACCGAGGGAAATCTCGGCGACGGGATCTTCCCGCTGGCGGCGTGGCTGAACGCGGGCGGCGCGACCGCGATCGGCTCGGATAGCCACGTCGGCATCGACGTCGGCGAGGAACTGCGCTGGCTCGAATACGGCCAGCGGTTGCGCGGCCGCCGGCGCACGATCGCCCCGTCGCCCGAAGCCCTCTACTCCGATGCCGCGCGTTTCGGCGGCCGTGCGTTGGGCCGCACGATCGGCACGCTGTTAGCCGGGGCGCGCGCCGATTTCGTTGTCCTCGATGCGAACGATCCGGCACTCTACGGCGACATCGCAACGCTGCTCGACCGCTACGTCATCGCCGGGGGCCGGCACGCCCTGCGCGACGTCTACGTCGGCGGCGTCGCGATCGTGGAAGGCGGCCGCCATCGCCGGCAGGCTGCGATCGCGCAACGCTACCGTTCGACACTGGCAAAATTGGGATTCTAGGGGTTGCGCCCGCGCCTGCGGGTCAGCTCGGCGGGCTACGTTTGCGCCTTGCGAAGCACGCTGGCGAAACGCACGAACCCGGCGAAGTGGGGCAGTATGATGATACCGTGCCGATTGCGCGAACCGGCGAAGCGCACGCTGGTTCTGCTGGTGCTGGCCGTTCTCACCGGCAAGGTCGTCGACCGGACGACGGGCCAGCCGCTCACGGGCGTCGACGTCCGCGTTCAAGGCGCGGCCAAGGTCGCTCCCGCGCGGACCGACGACGCGGGGCGCTACACACTACGCGGTTTGGCGCCCGGACGGTACACGCTCAGCGTCAGTTCCGACGACGTTCCGCCGCAAACGTTCGCGGTCTCGGTGCGCGCGGTAAAAACGCAACCGTTCAACATCACGGCTTGTAGTACGACCTTGGATTACTCGTGCGCGGCGGCTGGGCCGTGAGCGGGACGGGCTTTGCCGCGCCGGCGATCTTTCTCGTCGCCGGCAGCGCCGTGATCCTGGCGCTCATCGCCATTGGCGGCGCGCAAGCATTCACGAGCGCGCGCCGGGCGAAAGATCATCTGACCAGTGCGATCGCACTTGCGCCCGCCCGCGCCCAGCCAGCCGTTGCGACGGCGGCGCTCGACGCACATTCGGCGCGGACGGCCGGAGCGAACTCCGACGACGAGGGCGCATCGCAGCAGACGTTCGCCCAACTGACGCAATACTACGCGGCCAACATCAGCCAGGGTCAAGCGATCTTCTGGGCCAGCTTCACCTCGATGGCGGTGGGCTTCGCAATCATCTTCGCCGGGATCGTGAACGCGGGCGTCAACTCGACAACGGCGATCGTGGCCGGCGTGGCCGGCGTCCTGAGCCAGTTCATCGCCGCGACGTTTCTGGTCGCCCTGCGCTCGACGCAAGAGCAGTCGACGGCGTTCGCGCAAACGTTAGTGGAACTGCGCTTGCGCGACGTGCGCGCCGCTGCGGACGCGCAAGCCGTAAACCTGGGCTTGCGTCTGCTGGACGAGATCTCCGGCGACGGCGCCGAAGCGCTGGCGAATCAAACGCGTGCGGCGCTAGCGATGGGCCTCATCGTGCGCGAACCCGCGCCGGCCGCAGCGGTCGTTCCGACCGCCGTCGCGCCGCCCGAGCGCGACGAAACCTCGCGGGCCACATTCCGCACCGCCCGCAGCCGAGCCGAAGCAGTAAAGTTCGAATAACGCAGCAGGGCCGGCGCAAATCTTTACTTCAGGGTAACGAATGTTTGGGCGAGCGCGGCGCCGCTTAGCCGACGCATCCATATGATGCCGCTTTTCACGCGTTGACCGTTCGCGCGGCATTGGAGGAAGAGTTCGAATGCGTGCGCCCTTACTGTATGCCCCGATCGTTTGCCTGATAGTTTTCCTCACCGGCTGCGGCGGCGGTGGGGAG
>JBEKHC010000056.1:0-33293 GCA_050012475.1 Candidatus Velthaea sp. | reverse complement strand
CCCGTATGTCTCGGATTTCTCGGGCAACGTCACCGAACTGTGCCCGGTCGGCGCGCTGACGTCGAAAACGTATCGCTTCAAGTCGCGGCCGTGGGATAACCACCGCACCACCACGACCTGCACGCAATGCAGCGTGGGCTGTCAAATGCACGTCGACGAACGCGGCAACACGATCCTGCGCACGATGAGCGTCGAAGCGGACGATCAGATCAGCGACGGCTGGCTGTGCGACCGCGGACGGTACAACGTCGGCTACGTCGCCGACGAGCGCCGCATCACGCAACCGCTGCAGCAAGAAAACGGCAGCTGGTCGCAGCTTGCCTGGGACGATGCCATCGCGCTGTGGGCCGCCAAACTCAAGGCGGCGCTGGCTGCGGGCGGCCCACAGTCGGTCGGCGTGCTCGGCGGCGGGCGGCTTCTCAATGAAGAAGCGTTTCTCTTGCAGCACATTCACCGCGCGCAGGGGATCGAGAACCTCGACTGGCGCGCCGGGCGCCAGCTGCGCGCGCATCCGGGTGCGCTGGGCGGAAGTCACCTCGACCTCGAGAACGCGCAGGCGATCGTGACGTACGGCCGTTCCGCCGCGCAGTTAGCTCCGGTGCTTGATTTGCGGATCCGCAAAGCCGTGGCGCGCAAAGGCGCGACGCTCATTTCGATCGGCGATCATCTCGCGAGCCGAGTCATCCCCTCGCAGGTCGTCGCGACCGTCGCGCAGGCGCAGGAAGCGCTGCCCGCCGACGCGCAGCGTATTGCGCTGGTGTGGGATGGAACGGAAGCGGCGCAAGCCGGTTCGCTGCTGGCTTTGGCCGATTCGTTGCGCGACGCCGGCAAGACGGTCAACCTGTTCATCCCGGGTGAAGCGCCCAATGCGCGGGGCGCCGAAGCGGTGGGCATGCTGCCGCACGGCAACGGCTGGGACACTTGCGCGATGCTCGAAGCGGGGCGTGACGGCAAGCTTGCGGTGCTCGCGATCTTCGGCGCAAATCCGCTGCTGCACTATCCGGATCGGGCGCTGGTCGATGCAGCGCTGGCGAAGATCCCGTTCGTCGTCGTGAGCGAGCTGTTCATGACCGAGACGGCTCAACGCGCGACGCTGATCCTTCCGGCGTGCTCGGCGTTCGAGAAGAGCGGCACGACGATCGATCTCGCCGGCGACGTTCTGCCGGTGATGGGTTCGGTCGTTGCACCTGGCGAGGCGAAGGCCGACGGCGACATGCTCGTCCTGCTCGCCGACGCTCTCGATGTCGGCTTGCCCGATCCGGTCGAACTGGAGCAAGCCGTTGCGTCGGCGGCCGGCAAAGCGCCGCGCGACGGGCGTGCGCTGCCCGCGCCGAGTTCGGCGGCCCCCAGTGCGGGCGACAACCTCCGGCTCATCGTCGAGTCGGCGATCTTCACCGGCGGGGGAACGTCGGCGTTCGACGAGCGCGTCGCGGGCTTGCGCACCGAGCCGCGCGCCAAGCTGCATCCGCAGACCGCTGCTACGCTGGGAGTCAGCGACGGCGGCTCGATCGATATCACGTCGGCGAGCGGCCTCGGGTCGCTCGAAAACCTGTCCGTTATGGTGACCGAACGGGTACCGCAAGGTGCGGTCGCCATTGTCGACGGTCTGCCGGACGCGCCGGCGAACGCGCTTGCCGCAAACGCCGTGAGGGTAACCGCGGCGCGGGCCGTGTCCGGGGCGGGGGTCTAGCCGATGGATGCCGCGCTAACGTCAGCGGTGCCGTTCTGGCTCATCGTGCTCATCAAATCCGGCATCCTGCTGCTGATCGTCATCACGACGTTCGCGTATTCGATGCTGTTCGAACGGAAAATCATGGGCTGGATGCAGCTGCGTCCGGGTCCCAACCGGGTCGGCCCGTGGGGGCTGCTGCAGCCGGCCGCCGACGCGGTCAAGATGATGTTCAAGGAAGACCTCACCCCCAACACCGCGGATCCGCTGATCTATAAGCTCGCACCGTTCATCTCGCTCATCACCGCGATGGGCGTGTTCGCCGTCATTCCGTTCGCCGAGCCCTCGGGCACGGGTTGGTTCGGTTCGATCGGCGACGTCAATGCCGGCATCCTGTTCGTCTTCGCGCTGACCTCGATCGGAATTTACGGCATCTCACTCGCCGGCTGGTCGTCGGGCTCGAAGTTTCCGCTGTTGGGCAGCGTGCGCGCGACCGCCCAGATGATCAGTTACGAGTTGTCGATGACGATGTCGGTGATCGGCGTGCTGATCTTGGCCGGGACGACCTCGCTCATGGGCATCGTCCACGCCCAGTACCGCATCTGGTTCGTCGTCCCGCAGATTCTGGGCTTCATCATCTACGTGATCACCGCCGTCGCCGAAACCAATCGCGCGCCGTTCGATCTCGTCGAGGCGGAGACCGAACTCGTCGGCGGTTTCCACACCGAATACTCCGGCCTGAGGTTCGGCTTGTTCTTCATCGCCGAGTACTTGAACATGATCACGGTCTCGTGCTTGGCGACGCTGCTGTTTCTCGGCGGCTGGAACGCGCTGTTCGGGCTGACGTTCATTCCGGGCCTGATCTGGTTCTTGCTCAAGGCCGGTGGATTCTTGTTTTTCTACATCTGGCTGCGCACGACGCTGCCGCGCTTCCGGTACGACCGCCTGATGGACTTCGGTTGGAAGGTTCTGTTGCCCGCGGCCACGCTCAATCTGGTGTTGACCGCGATCGTCGTCGCCTTTTGGCCCACGAACGGATGACCATGCGTAAAAATCTTTTTAACGTCGGCGCGCTCTTCAACGGCTTCCGCACCACGTTTTCGTATTTTTTCTATAAGAAGCCGACGATCGAATATCCGTCGGTGAAGAAGCAGCACGCGCCGCGTTTTCATGGCTTGCACGAACTGCGCCGGTATGCCGACGGCAAGGAGCGCTGCATCGGCTGCGAATTGTGCGCGATCGCCTGCCCGGCCAACGCGATCACCGTCATCGGCGCGGAGAACACGCCCGAAGACCGGCATTCGCCGGGCGAACGGTACGCCGCGCGCTACGAGATCGACGAGTTGCGCTGCATCTTTTGCGGGTTGTGCGAGGAAGCGTGTCCGACCGACGCGATCGTCCTCACCCCGCGCTTCGAGATGGCCGATTACCGGCGCGGCGCCTTCGTGTACGCCAAAGACCGGCTGCTGGTCGCCGCGGAGGAGGGCGTCGGCGTGGCCCCCGACGAGCGCCCCAACGGGATCCCCTCGGATCTCGGCATGGTCTCGCGCGAGAAATCGACGGTCGATATCGCGACCGGCTACGAGGCCACCGCGCGCGGTAAATATTTGAAAGATCATCGCCGAGGACTCGCGGGTTGATCGCTTTTTGGGTGCTCGCGTTGGCCCTGATCGGGACCGGCGTGTTCACGATAACCGCCAAGAAGCCGGTCTACAGCGTGGTCGGGCTGCTGGGAAATTTCGTCGCGCTGGCGATTCTGTATCTCACCCTGCAGGCCGAATTTCTGGCCGTCATTCAGATCGTCGTTTACAGCGGCGCGATTTTGATCTTGTTCGTGTTCGTCATCGCGCTGCTCTCCAGCGGCGTGCAGCCGTTTAACGTCGGCCCCAACCGGCTGCCCAAGGTGCTCCTTCCAGCGCTGGTCATCGGCGCCGTCGCGTTGGCCGCGATCGTGTACGGCACGGCGCGCGTGCCCTTGGCGGCGCGGCCGTCGATCGCCGCAGGCAGTCCCGGCGCCCTCGGAGCCACCGGCGAAGCCGACGTGTTCGGCAGCGTCGCCAACTTCGGTCAGTCGCTCTTCACCACCAATTTGCTGCCGTTCGAGGTCACCGCGTTGCTGCTCATGGTGGCCGTGATCGGTGTGGTCTTGCTCGCCGGCGACGACGAGCCGGCCCGCCGCCGGCCCAAAGCACGCGGCACCGCGCGCGAGCCGATCGCCAAACCTCAGGAGCCGCTTACCCGATGAGTCCCAGCGTCTTCGCCGTTCCGATGGAAAATTACATCGGTCTCTCGGCCATCGTCTTTTTTCTCGGCGTGCTGGGCGTGATCGTGCGGCGCAACCCGCTCATCATGCTCATGTCGATCGAGCTGATGTTCAACGCCGCCAACCTCGCGCTGATCACGTATGCCAAAGCCTGGGTCAACGCCGCGGGCCACATCTTCGCGTTCTTGGTGATCACGGTCGCCGCGGCGGAAGCGGCGATCGGCTTGGCGATCGTCGTCATCGTCTTCCGGCGCGCGGTGAACGTCGACGTCGACGAGATTGCGACGCTGCACGGATGAACGCGGCAATGACCCACAGCGCCTTGGGGATCTACGGCGTCTATCCGCTGCTGTATCTCATTTGGCTGCTCCCGCTTTTGGGGGCGGTCATCTTGTGGGCGTTCGGCCCGCAGCTGCGCTCGTTCGGCGGCCCGATCGGCGCCGGCCTGTTGGGCATGTCGTTCATCGCCACGCTCGTTTCGTGGAACGATGCGACGCAGATCAGCGGTTCGCTTGGCGGTGCGCACGCGACGATGTTCTCCTGGCTGCCGGGCTTCGCGTTCGGGCTGCTCTTTGACCGGCTCGCGCTGGTGTGGACGCTGATCATCACCGGCGTCGGTTTCCTCATCCACGTGTATTCGATCGGCTACATGGCGGGCGACCGCGCCTTCGCGCGGTTCTTCGCGTACATGAACTTTTTCGTGTTCGCGATGCTCACGCTGGTGCTTTCCGACAACTTCGTCGGCTTGCTCGTCGGTTGGGGCCTCGTCGGCTTGGCGTCGTATTTTCTGATCGGCTTTTGGTTCGAGCGGCCGTCGGCGGTTGCGGCGGCGCGCAAAGCGTTCGTCATCAACGTGCTGGGCGACGTCGGGATCTTGTTCGCGATCGTGGTGATCGTGACGAAGGTCGGCTCGATCGGCTACGGCGACGTGTTCGGTAACGCCGCGCACGCGTTCACCTCGCAGGAACTGTTCGTGGTCTGCGTTGCCCTGTTCGTCGGCTGCGCGGCGAAATCGGCGCAGGTTCCGCTGCACACCTGGCTGCCCGACGCGATGGAGGGTCCGACCCCCGTTTCCGCGCTCATCCACGCAGCAACGATGGTCACTGCGGGCGTGTATCTCGTGGCGCGCTGCGCGCCGCTGTGGACCGCATCGGCCGAAGCGCGCGAACTCGTCGGCGTGATCGGTGCGCTCACCGCGATCGCCGGAGCCGTGCTGGGTATCGCGCAATGGGACATCAAGCGCATCTTGGCCTATTCGACGATGTCGCAGATCGGCTACATGATCATGGGGGTGGGCGTCGGCGCGTTCGACGCCGGCGTGCTCCACTTCTTCACCCACGCGTTTTTCAAGGCCGAGCTCTTCTTGGCTTCGGGGATCATCATTCACAACTTGGCCAACGAGCAGGACGTGCGCCGGATGGGCGGGCTGCGCAAACAGATGCCGGTCGCCTTCGTCGCGATCCTCGTCGGCGTGCTGGCGATCTGCGGCATCCCCGGTTTCAGCGGCTACTTCAGCAAAGATGCGGTGCTGTACGACACGCTGTCGAGCGGCCATCCGTGGCTGTATGCCGTCGGCGTGATCACCGCGGGGATCACCGCCTACTATATGTTCCGCTTGTTGTTCGTCACGTTCTTCGGTCAGTATCGCGGGAACGTCGACCTTTCGGATTTGGGAATCCGTCATCCGGAACTCGCCGGGACGGCGCAATCGGCGCAGCCTGCGCACGCCGCCGAGGAGCACGACGAGCACGGCAACGGCCACGCGGCTCACGCGCCGGCCTGGATCATGAGCGCGCCGGTGATCGCGCTCATTCCGTTTTCGATCGGCATCGGCTGGTTGGCAATCGGCGGCGAGCAAAGTCCGTGGCGCACGTTTTTCGCGCCGGTCTTTCCGCATGCGGCGGCCGGCGCTGAAACCGCCGCGCCGATCCCCGAACTGCTATCGGGGCTGATCGTGCTCGCCGTCGTTGCCGTCGGCATTGCGCTCGCGTACCTGCGCTATGGAACGAAGGCGGCGCTGAGCGATAGCGTCGCGCGGCTGCGCGCTGAGACCGTGCACATGCCGCCGGTGTTGGCCAACGCCTACTACTTCGATGCGGCGATCGACGCGTTGATCGTGAAGCCGGCCGTCGCGATCGGCCGGTTTTGCGGCACCATCGTCGATCCGGTGGTCATCGACGGCGGGGTCCGCGAAGTCGCCCACTCGGCGACCTGGTTCGGTCACCTCTTCCGAAGCTTTCAAACCGGCCTCGTGCGCGGGTACGCGCTCTACATCGTGTTCGGGGTCGCCTGTTTCGTGGTGTACTACGCCGTGATCGGAACGCATCCATGAACGGGCTGGTGACCGCGCTGGTCGTCGCGCCGATCTTGATCGGATTCGCGCTCTACGCGCTGCCCAAAGGCGCCGACGGCGCCGCCAAATGGATCGGGGCGATCGTCGCCGCGTTGGCGCTGGTGTTGACGCTGGGCAATCCGCATGCGCCGGACGACTCGCTGCACTGGCTCTCGCGGCCATTCGACGCGTCGTTCCACTTCGGCTTGAGCGCGATTTCGTACTGGATCGTCGTGCTGCTGCAAGTCGCGACGTTCAGCGCGCTCGTCGCGCTCCGCGCAACGCGCATGCGCGAGTACACCGCGCAGATGCTCGTGCTGCTGGGCGCGATGACCGGCGTGTTTGCCGCCAAGGATCTGCTGCTCTTCGCCTTGTTTTGGGACCTGATGCTGATCCCGGTGTTCCTGCTGATGATCGGCTGGGGCACGCCCGGCGGCGGCCCGCGGCGCACCGGAACCGCGGCCTGGCGCTATCTGATTTACAATCTGGCCGGCGGCCTGTGTTTGCTCTTGGCGACCGCCGCGTTCGGCGTCGTGAACGGCTCGACCGACGTGATCGGCAATCCGCACGCCGGCGTGACGATCGGCAACGTTTGGGGCGCCTGGATCTTCAGCGGGTTCGCTTTCGCGTTCTTGGTCAAAACGCCGGTCTTCCCGTTCCACACCTGGATGCCGGCGACGTACGGCGAATTGCCGCCGCCGGTCGTCGCCGTCGTGAGCGCCGTGCAATCGAAGGCCGGGCTCTACGGCTTCATCGTGATCGGGCTGCCGTTCTTTGCCGAGCAGATGCGCGCTGCGACGCCGCTGATGGTCGCGCTGGGACTGATCAGCCTGCTGTACGGCGCGCTGATCTCCTTGACGCAAACCGACGCCAAACGGATCGTAGCGTACAGTTCGCTCTCGCATCTGGGGCTGATGCTGATCGGGATTTTCAGCTTCGACCCGCTGGCGATCGCGGGAACGGTGGTCTACATCGTCGCCCACGGTTTGTTCAGCGCCGCGCTGTTCCTGGTGTTGGGCTACGTCGAGTCGCGCGAGGAAACGCGCTCGCTCCAGCGCCTGGGCGGCCTCGCGTACGACAATCCGCGGCTCGGCGGCGCGCTGATGCTCGCCGCGCTCGCGGCGCTGGGTTTGCCGGGTTTGGCCGGGTTTGCCGGCGAGCTGCTGATCCTGGCCGGCCTGTATCACGCCGGTTTCGGGATCGCGGCGCTCGTCGCGCTCATCCCGATCGTGATCGCGGCCGGGTACATGCTGCGGCTCTTCCAAGGCATCATGAACGGACCGAAGGTGGCCGATCTGCCCGAACGCAGCGACCTCACCTGGATCGAAGGCTTCGCCGTTGCGCCGCTGGTGATCGGCTTCGTCCTGCTCGGCATCGACCCGGCCCCGGTGGCCGGCCTCGCGGCCGATGCGGCGCGCGTCCTCACCGGCGCGTCTGCCGCCCAAGCCCCGCTTCCCCGCGGGCTGCAACCGCGCCAAACTGCTGTGGAAAGAACGAATGTCGTCGCCAGTTCAATACGCTAGTCCGGCCGATCTGGCCGCGCTGTGGCCGACGGTCGTGGTTGCGGCTGCCGCCCTCGTCGCGCTCGTCATCGATCTGTTCATGTCCGGCGGCCGGTCGCGGCGCTATATCGCCGTGACGGTGGCGACGATCGGATTGGTGATCGCGGGTTTGCTGACGGCGCAGCAGTACGGGCATCCGTATGCGGCGTTCGGCGGAGCCTACATCGTGGGCGGGTTCAGCGTCGTGTTCAGCGAGATCGCGCTGTTCGCCACCCTCGTCGCGCTTGCGCTGGGCGTGGGAATCGGTCGCGACGATCAGGTTGCGGGGACGACGGCGCTGGTGCTGTGGAGCACCTGCGGGGCGATGCTCATGGCCGGCGCCGGCAACTTGATGATGGTGTTCCTGGGCTTGGAACTGCTGTCGCTGGGACTGTATTGTCTGTGCGCGATGTCGGTCCGTCCGGCGGCGCGCGAATCGGGTTTGAAGTATTTGCTGCTGTCGTCGATGGCGTCGGGCTTTTTGCTCTACGGCATGGCGCTGCTGTTCGGCGGAACCGGTTCGGTGGCGTTGGCGGCGATCGCTGCCGCGCCGCCGTCCCCGTTGATCGCGCTGGGCGCCGGACTGTTTCTGGTCGGCCTGGCCTTTAAGCTGAGCTTGGTGCCGTTCCATGCCTGGACTCCCGACGTGTACGAAGGCGCGCCGCTCGCGGTGACCGCGTACATGTCGGTCGCGACCAAAGCCGGCGTGTTGGCCGTGCTGGGCCGCTTCGCGTACGCTGCGCTGCCGCCGCAGTCCGCGAATGCGATCCTGCTGCCGATGTGGACGGTCGCCGCGATCTCGATGATCGTCGGCAATATGGCCGCGCTCACCCAAGTCGACATGAAGCGGCTGTTGGCGTATTCGGGCATCGCCCAAGTCGGGTACATCGTCGCGGCGTTCGCCGGACAAACGGCGCTGGGTTTGCGCTATGCGATCTTCTATCTCGCCGCGTACACGTTCATGAACCTCGGCGCGTTCGCGGTCGTCGCGCTGATGACCAAAGACGCCGACGGAATCGTGGGCTTGGGCCGCTTCGCCGGGCTTGCGTACCGGCGCCCGTGGCTGGCGGCCGCGATGACGTTTTTCTTGCTCAGTCTGGCTGGTCTGCCGCCGACGGCGGGCTTCACCGGAAAGATTCTGATTCTCGCAAGTTCGGTCGGGGCCGGCTATTGGTGGCTCTCCGTGCTGCTGATCGCGGGGACGGCGATCTCCGTCTACGTGTACTTCAAGATCGTGCGCGCGATGTTCGTGCGCGTCGATCCGGCGCACGTCTCGGACGAACGCTCGAGCAATCCGCTGCCCTGGATTTCGGTCGCCGTTTGTGCCGCAGCGGTGTTCGTCTTCGGTCTGTATCCGCTTGCGCCGAGCAACATATTGCCGCTCGTCAAATAGACCATGCTCAACAAACGGGCTTGGCTCTTGCCGGTCAACACGTCGATTCTCTTCGCGATTTTGTGTTTCTGGGCGATTCAAAACCACGATACGCTCTTCGCCGTCATTTCCGTGAGCGTGTGTATGCTCAACGCCTACCTCGCGTACCGCTGGTTTAAGATGCGCCGCCCGACGAAATCTTAGGGATGGTCTGATTCCGCCCTGGACGTCGTCGCTGCGCGGCTGATTTGCTGAAGCAAACTTCGCCGCTAGGCTCCTCGCCAGGACGAAATCAGACCAACACTAGTGTGGCGTCTCAGAAGTTCCATGCAAAAGATCGCGAAGGATTTTCGTTCGGATCGAGGAGTGATGAGACGGGTGCCCTCGGCTTCGCTCGGTGCACCCGGCGAAGCCGCAGCTTCGTGACCGAAGAACGACGATGAGCCGGGCGAAAAGACGAGTGAGATTTTGTATGCGAACTTCTGAGACACCACACTAGACCAAGAGAAGAGAGGCGCCCCGGTGCGGGGCGCCTCTTGTCTGTGCGGGCGATTGCGTTTAGTTCACGCGCCGCTTGCGATCGCCCCATTCCTTCTCGCGCAGCACGAATTTTTGGATCTTGCCGGTGGCGGTTTTCGGCAGCTCGGAGAACTCGATGTATTTCGGGACTTTGAACGCGGCGATCCGTTCGCGCGCGAAGAGCTTGAGTTCTTCGACCGTGACTTCCGCGCCCGGCTTGAGGGTAACGAAGGCTTTGGGAACCTCGCCCCACTTCTCGTCGGGCACCGCGATGATCGCGCACTCGAGCACGGCGGGGTGTTCGAAGAGGATTTTTTCGACCTGAACGGTGGAAATGTTCTCGCCGCCGCTGATGATCACGTCTTTGGAGCGGTCGACGATTTCGATGTACCCGTCGGGATGCTGCACGGCGACGTCGCCGCTGTGGAAGTAGCCGCCTTCGAATGCCGCGGCGGTCGCTTCGGGATCTTTGTAATAGCCCTTCATGACGTTGTTGCCGCGCATGATGATCTCGCCGCTGGTCACGCCGTCGGCGGGAACGTCGACCATCTCCAGGTCGACGACGCGCACGTCGCGCGCGCCTACGGAGATGAGCGGGACGCCTTGGCGGCTCTTGAGCCGCGCCCGTTCGGCGCCCACGACCGGGTCCCATTGCGGTGACTGCCAAGCGCACTCGGTAACCGGACCGTAGGTTTCGGTGAGGCCGTAGACGTGCGTGATCCGCGCGCCCAAGGCTTCGATTTGGGCGATCGTCGTCGGCGACGGCGGCGCGCCGGCGGTGATGATGCTGACCAGGTGCGGGAACGGCTGGATGCCCGGTGCGTTGCAGATGCCGACCAGGACGGTCGGCGCGGCGCACATGTGCGTTACGCCAAGGTTTTCGATGGCGTCGACGACGCGAGCGGCTTCGACCTTTCGCAAGCAGACGTGGGTCGCGGAAGCCGCGGTCACCGCCCACGGGAAGCACCAGCCGTTGCAGTGGAACATCGGCAGCGTCCACAAATAGACGCTTTCCGGGCGCAAATTGGCGTGGAAGACCTCGCTGAGCGCGTTGATGTACGCACCGCGATACGTGTACTCCGCGGCTTTGGGCTTGCCGGTCGTGCCGCTGGTGTAATTGATCGAGATCGTGTCGTCTTCGTTGATTTGGCGCCGGACGAGCGCAGCGGGATCCGTCGCGGCGATTACGGCTTCGTACTCGTCGTCGGCCGCGCCCGATGCGATGGTGACGACGTTCGTTTCGAGTTTCTCGACCAGCGGGGCCAACTCGGTGTCGTAGATCATCAGTGACGCACCGCAGTGGCCGAGGATGTAGTCGACCTCGGCCGCATTCAAGCGGGTGTTGAGCGCGCAGAGGATGCCGCCAGCGAGGGGCACTGCATACGTCGCTTCGAGAATGCTCGTGACGTTGGGCGCGAGCACGGCAACGCGCTCGCCGTTCTGAATCCCGCGCGCCTGCAGGGCGGCCGCGAGCCGCTTCACGCGGTCGAGAAATTCGGGGTAGGTGCGACGAATGTCGCCATCGATGACGGCGATCTTGTCACGATAGATGGAAGCGCTGCGCTCGAGAAAGTCGAACGGATCGAGTTGACGGATATTCAGTGCGGGCTCGACGGAAGTCAGCATGGAAACAAAAAACTCCTTGTCCTAAATTCGTTCGCGTTGTGGACGAAACTTTCCGTCCCCGGACACGACGGGTGAGCTTCTCGCCGCTAAAGTGTGCGGCGCCGGCAGCGTTTGCCGCTCCGCGGTCAGGGCAGTTGCTGCGCAGCAAGCCGACCGTCCCGGACGGCTCCGGGTCGAGCCCGATCGACCGCCGCACGCGAGACCCGTCGCGCGAAAACTGCCCATTCGTGCAGCATTCGCACGAAATGCGCACAGAAAGGCCGGGCCAGCACGATGTCCGTTTTTGACGAACCCAAGGTCGACTGCCACTGCCATGTCTTCGATCCGGCGCGGTTTCCCTACGCCGCCGACACGCCGTTTCGGCCGGCCGGCGCGGAGATCGCCACGGCAAATCAAATGCGCCACGCGTTCGCCGCGTACGGCGTGCGCAACGCTTTGCTCGTCGGCCCCAACTCCGGCTACGGCGCCGATAATCGGTGCCTCCTCGCCGCGATCGGCGAGAGCGGCGGCCGATTCAAAGGCGTCGCGGTCGTCGCGCACGACATCGGCCTCGCCGAGCTCGCGCGCTTGCGCGCAGCGGGCATCGTCGGCGTCGCCTTCAATCTGCCGTTCCACGGGATCGCCTATTATCGCGGCACGGAGGCGCTGCTGGCCAAACTCGTCGAGTTCGACATGTTTTTGCAAGTGCAGGTTCACGAGAACCAATTGCCGGCGTTGCTCGAGTTCATCGAGCCCTTCGCCGGGCGCCTGTTGATCGACCATTGCGGCCGGCCGGTTCCGTCGGCCGGGCTCGAGCAGCCGGGTTTTCAGGCGCTGCTGGCACTGGGCCGAAGCGGCCGCGCTGCGATCAAGCTCTCCGGTTACATCAAGTTCTCGCAGGAATCGCACCCGTTCGCCGACACGTGGCCGTTCGTCCGCGCCATCGTCGAGGCGTTCACCTTGGACCGCTGTGTGTGGGGTTCCGATTGGCCATTTCTGCGCGCGCCTGAGCGTGTCGATTACGGACCGCTGTTGACGCTCGTGGAAACCCTCTTTCCACGGCCGGTCGACCGGCGGAAGCTGCTGTGGGAGACGCCGCGCCGGTTATTCGGCTTCGACGAGTGAACCGTCGGCTGAGCGCGCCCTCAAATGGCCCGAAACGTCGGCGCCCGCGTCGCCGGCGAGCCGCAGCGCCGCCAGCCCCGTCAGCGCCATCACGACCGACAGGACGCCGAACGCGCCGTGAAAGACCGCCAGGTTTGGAGCCGCCGGCACGCGCAGGACCAGACCTGCTGCGCGCAGCAGCGCGGCGCCGACCGCGACACCGACTCCGAGCGCGAGTTGAAACGCCACCGAAAAAACGGTATTGGCCGAATTCATGACCGGCTGGGGCACGTCGGCAAAAGCGAGGGTGCCCAGCGCCGTGAATTGCAGCGAGCGCGAGGCGCCCGAGGCGATCAACAGGACGACGACCGGCACGGCAGCCGTAGTTGCCAGGACGGCGCAACCCAGCATCGTCGCCGCCTGCGCGAAAGCGTTCGCGGCCAGCACGGTGCGAAAGCCGAACCGTTTGAGCAGCGGAGACGTCAGCGGTTTGATCCCGAGATTTCCCGCGAAGAGCGCGATTACGAGCAGGCCGGCGGTAAAAGGATCGAGGCCGAAACCGAGTTGGAACATCAGCGGCAAGAGAAACGGCACAGCGCTGATGAGGACCCGCATCGCGGTGCCCACGACGATGACGAAGCGATACGTCGGGACGCGCAGCGGGGCCGGATCGAACAGCGGCTCGGCGCAGGACCGAACCCGCCGCTGCAGCAGGACTGCCGATGCCGCGGCGCCGCCCGTCAGCAGCGCGACAAACGGCCAGGGCGCCGTCCCGTCTGCGATGACATCGAGCGCCCAGACCGCGCAAACCAGCGCCGCCGCACCCGCCCCGAAGCCGCGCCAGTCGAACCGTCGCCGCTCCAGCGCCGGCAGCCGCGGCACCAGCCACAGCGACAGAGCGACGCCGGCCAGACCCAGCGGCAAGTTGATGAAGAAGATCAGGCGCCACGACAGATGTTGAGCGATGAACCCGCCCAGCGGAGGCCCGAGCAGCGGCGCGCTTAACGCCGGCCAGGTCAGCAGGGCGATGGCGTCCATGAGCTGAGGTTTGGGCGTGCTGCGCAGGACCGCGAGCCGTCCAACCGGCACCATCATGGCGCCGCCCACGCCCTGCAGCACGCGGGCAGCGACGAAACTCGCCGTGGAGCCGGCGAGACCGCACAGTACGGAACCCGCGGTGAACGTCGCGACTGCAGCCGTGAACACGGTTCGGGCACCGAAGCGCTCCGCCGCCCAGCCGCCCGGGAGGATGAAGACTGCGACGGTGAGGAGGTAGGCCGTGATGCCGACCTGCAGCGAAACGGCGGAGGTTGCGAAGCTCACCGACATCGCCGGCAGCGCGGTCACGATGATCGTTCCGTCGAGGAACTCCATGAAAAACGCGCTGGCAACCAGCAGAACCAGCGGGTCGAGGCTCGGGTGGCGGGCGTTCATGGGTGGTTCGCCCAGGCAGGCGGGCGGCCGTAGCCGATCGGCGAAGAAGAGCCTGCGCCTGTCCCATCTGGTGTGTACGTTTGCTGCAACGCAACGAGATCGGCGCAAATGAAACGCGACTTCCGTCGATGCTGGAATCGCGGCTGCCAACAAGGATGATGGCCCTGAGAAAACCCGTTTCCACCCCGAAAAAAACCAGCGGCGCGCCGCGCGCAGCCGCCAGCCGCCTGGAGCTCGAACGCAAGCACGACCCAGTGCGAACGCAGCATGATATCCTGGAGGTCGCGACCGAAGAGTTCGCGCGAGACGGCCTCGCCGGTGCCCGGGTCGATACGATCGCGGCGCGTACCCGAACCTCCAAGCGAATGATCTATTATTATTTCAGCAGCAAAGAAGGGCTGTACCTGGCGGTTCTCGAGCGGGCGTACGCCCAGATGCGTGCCGCGGAGCGGGAGCTCGATTTGGTGCGATTGCCGCCTCGGGAAGCCATCCGCCGCCTCGTGCAGTATCAGTTCGACTACGAGGAAGCGCACCCCGAGCTCGCGCGGCTCGTGAGCATCGAAAACATTCACGACGGCGTTCACGTCGCGAAGTCGGAAACGATCCAAAAATTAAATGTCTCCGTCATCGAAATGCTCGCGGCAATCCTCAAGCGCGGCCGCCGCGAAGGAATCTTTCACACGGCGATCGATGCGATCGACCTGCATCTGCTCATCATCGCACCGTGTTTCTATCGGATCTCCAATCATCATACGTTCGGCACGTTGTTCGGCCGCGATCTTTTGGCTCCGGCGGTACGGGCTCGCCATCGGCGGATGTTCGCCGATTCGATCGTCGGCTATCTGGAAGGAACGCCGAAGGCTGCGGCACCCCGGGCTCGCGCTGCGCAGAACGGACGCCCGCGGAAGGCTCGGTGACGCCCGGAGAGCCAAGCCGGGTCGGGCCGTTCGATGGCGGCGATTTCGGCTTGTGAAACGTGCCGTCGGCAACGGGCGTGCTTTGAGATAACGAGTCTCACTGCTAATTAGAATGTTTTCCACTGGCTGCGGCCGCGTTGGTCGGTTACGCGGTGTGGACTGCAACGTTTGTCGCGTGGGCAATTGCGCCGGCGGCGGCCGCCGGCGACGACACAGGGGACGCCGGCTTAGGGTAACCTTATCGCGTTCTTGTCGCTCGCAATGAGGAGCCCGTCGGCGATCTGGGGACGTGCGGCGGCAGCTCGAGTTCGAGCGCGAGCGGTGCCGGCCGCGTAGGCGAAGGCGCATGTTGTGCCGCACAAAAGTTTCTTGAGCCCTTGACGAGCTTGTATTTCTCTACCATCATATACCTGGCCTGTACTAAACTAACCAGTCCGGTAGTTTGATAGAGACTAAGGGAGTTTTGACGTATGCCGTGTTTGCGGCCGTGGCACAACATTTTGTTGATTGCCGGAATTGCTCTGTGGGCGTCCTCGAGTTCGGCCTTGGCCCAAGCGCCCACGCCCGCGCCCGCGACTCCGACGGTCGCGCCGTCTGCGGCTCCGGCGCCGGCGACGGCGCCGACGGAAGGGCCGCCGCCGGCCGGTGCGACTCCGGCCCCGGGGACGAGTCCGCTGCCTTCACCGACGCCGCTCGCCGGCGGCGGCTGGCGTAAGCAATTGCACAATAAGGGCGTCGATCTGCGACTCGATTACATTTCCGAGTCGGCCGTCAATACGACGGGCGGCAGACATCGCGGCGCGGCATACGCGCAGCAGATCCGCTTCGGCACCGATCTCGATCTGGGCAAACTGCTCAAATTCGAGGGCGCCACATTCCACCTTACCTTGAACGATCGCGCCGGCGGCAGTCTGTCCGCCAACAACTTCTCGAACAAGCTGGCCGTTCAAGAGATCTACGGCGTCGGTCAGAACTTCCGCTTGGGCGAGTTGACCGTCGACCAGAGCCTCGCCAAGAAGAAGTACAACGTCAAACTCGGCTATTGGGCCTGGGGAAATGATTTCGGACTGACGGTGCTGCTCTGCAACTTCATGAACAGCGGCTTCTGCGGTCATACGCAATCCTTGCCCAACGACAGCGGCTGGGCGGATTATCCCAATGCGAGACTCGGTATTCGCGTCCGCGACAACACGAGCTCGACGACGTATGCTGAAACCGGCGCGTTCGAAACCAACCCGCTCGTCGCGCTCAAGGCGAATGGCTTCGACCTGAGCTTGCACGGTGCAACGGGCACGATCTATCCCGTAGAGTTTGCCTGGCTGCCGGGCCACAATCCCGGTCAGCTTCCCGGAGAGTTCAAGATCGGCGGCTACTACGATAGCTCGCACGTCGCTGACATCGCGACGGAGCACCTGACCGATAGCGGGCGCTGGGGCTACTACGTCCTTGCCAGCCAAATGGTCGTGCGCGAACCGTCGCGGCCGGGCGGCCTCTGGGTCTTCGCACAGGGATCGAATTCCGATCCGCAAACCGCGCTCATCAAGTACTATCTCGATGCCGGTCTCGTTTTACAGGGCACGTTCCCGGGCCGCGATCGCGACAACCTCAACCTCGGCTACGTCCGGGCCGCCGTCAACCCACGCCTCATCGCCATCAAGAGCGAGCCCGGTCTCGATTTGGCACCCGGCGAACAAGTCGCCGAACTCAGTTACGGCATCGGCATCTCGCCGACGGTCATCGTGCGGCCGGACTTGCAATACCTCATGAATCCGGGCGCATTCACGCAGAAACAGTACGGCAACGCCTGGATCTACGGTCTGCAAATCAAGGCGACGTTCTAGGGATGCGCTTCGCCGCTATGCTCCTCGCCAGGACGAAATCAGCGCATCCCTAGGCTCATCCTGCGCTCATCGATGCTGCCGTCTCGTTTTCGGGGCGGCAGAATCATGCGCGCGATCGGAACGCGAGACGCAAGGGTGCACCGCGACGGAGTCGTGGCCCGGCGTGCAGTGATTGTTCTCTCCCTCGAAAAATACTCGCCTGGAGATGACAAGTTCGTTCGAGGGGAAAATCGTGGTCGTGAGCGGCGCGAGCCGCGGCATCGGTCTTGCGATCGCGCGGGCCTTTGCGCGAGCCTGTGCGCAAACGGTCATCGCCGCTTCATCGGAGGCGAGGCTTGCCGATGCCGGGCGCCGGATCGAAGCGACAGGCGCACCCACGCCGATCACCGTCAGCGCGGACCTAAGAACGCTCGCTGGCTGTGACAATGTCTATCGCGTCGTAAGCGAACGTTTTGGCCGATGCGACGTGCTCGTGAACTCCGCGGGTGCGACGCGAGCCGGCGCCTTCCTTGCCCAGCCGGACGAAGAATGGCAGGACGGATTCGCGCTAAAGTTTTATTCGTGCGTGCGGCTTTGCCGGCTGTTTTGGCCACTGCTGCGAACCTCACATGGTGCCGTCATCAACATCATCGGCGGCGCTGCGCGGACGCCCGATCCCGAGTTCCTCGTCGGCGGTTCGGTGAACGCCGCAATGGCAAACTTTACGAAGGGTTTATCCGGCCTCGGCAAGCGCGACGACGTGAACGTCAATGCCATATTGCCGGGACTGACGGAGACCGAACGGGTCCAGACGCTGTTTGAGCAGCGTGCTACGGCGATGGGCATAACGCCGGAGCAAGCACGCCGTGATGCGATCGCGAAAGATGGCATTCGTCGTCTGGGCAAGCCCGAAGATGTTGCGGAGCTGGCCCTTTTCCTGGCCGACGATCGCGCTCGGCATATTCAGGGAACCGCGATTGCAGTGGATGGCGGCGGGACCCCGGGACTCTACTGAGCCTGTCGCCGGTCAGGTCGGACGCGGTGCCCGCAGCATATCGCGAAAGTCCGGGTGACTGATCGCAATGAGGGCATCGGCACGCTGGCGCAGCGTTTTGCCTCGCAAGTCCGCGACGCCGTACTCCGTCGCGACGAAATGGATATCGTAACGGGAAGTCGAGACGGGCGCCCCCTCGTCCAACTGCCGGCAAATACGTGAGATCTTTCCGCCGGCCGCGGTTGACGGCAGGGCGATGACCGATTTCCCTCCGGGGGATCGGCTGGCGCCGCGTTCGAAGTCCACTTGGCCGCCCACAGCGCTGTACTGCATGAAGCCGATCGCTTCGGCGTTCACTTGGCCCGTCAGATCGACCTGGAGTGCCGAATTGATCGCCACCATGTTCTCGTACTGACCGACCACGTACGGGTTATTCACGTAGTCCACCGGGAACAACTCGACATCCGGATTGTCGTGCACGAAATCGTACAGCTTGCGCGTGCCCATCAAGAAGGTCGCCGTGAACTTCCCGGTGTGGATCGTCTTGCGGCGGTTGTTGATCACACCGGCTTGGGCCAAGGCGACGACTCCGTCGGAAAACATTTCGGAATGTATTCCTAGATCTTTTTTATGGGTCAGAAACGTGAGGACCGCGTCGGGGATGGCGCCGATGCCGAGCTGCAGCGTCGCGCCGTCGGGAACGAGGGCGGCAACGTTCTCGCCGATTCGGCGCTCGACATCTCCGATCTTGGGCGGCTGCAACTCGATAATCGGCTCATCCTTCTCGACGATGTACGTCAACGCGTCGAGCGAGATCTTCGCGCCGAACGTGCGCGGCAAGAAGCGGTTCATTTGGGCGATCACGATGCGGGCGCACTCGGCAGCCGGTTGCGTGTAATCGGCCGAAACGCCAAAACTGCAGAATCCGTCTGCATCGGGCGGCGTCACTTGAAACAGCAGCACGTCGACCGGCAAATAGTTTTGCCTGAACAGCCGCGGGACTTGCGAGAAATAACACGGGGTGAAATCGGCTCTGCCCTCGTGTATCGCCTTGCGTGTCGTCGCGCCCACGAAGAGCGTATTGTGGCGAAAACTCTGTTCCATTCCGGGTTGGGCATATTTCGACGGCCCCATCGTCACCATGTGCACGACTTCGACGTCGCGGAGTTCAGGCGCCCGCGCGACGAGGGCCTCGACGAGCGTCGGGGGTTCGCCGCACGCGTGCGCGATCACGACGCGGTTTCCGGATTTCACGCTCTCGAGCGCGGTCTCTGCCGACACCAGCTTGCTCTTATGCGCGGATCTCCAGTCATTCACGATGCGGCTACTCACTCTCCGACGAGATCGAGCGAAAAGACAACGCTTTCCGACTCCGTTACAGTGGAAAAATAGCTATGACATGCAGCGTCATCAGGCTTCGAACGCGCTTGCCTTAAGCTACCCTTTCCGGTCTTGCGGAGCCTCCCTTCTGCAAGAACGTCCTTCGCTGGCGTCTATCGGAGGATGCGTCGACGGCCGCTGCCCGAGGCGCCGGCGGCTGCATCGAGTCGATTCCGCACCACACGTTGGGGCGACACGATGAAGGCTTGGGCCGGATCGTGCGGCGGAGCCGCAAAACGTGACTGTTGGCCGAACTCGGGTCCGCGGGCTGCCGCAAACGAAGGCGGCCGGAGCAGTGCCCCGGCCGCCTTGGGTCGGCTCGCGCCCAACTTACTTCGCGACGGTTGCCTTCTGTGCGTCAGCCTTCGCGCTGCCGTTCTTTGCGCTGCCGTTCGCGGCGGTGCCGTTCTTGGCGCTGCCGTTGGTGGCCGGCGGCGGCGTGGTGCGCTCCGGATCGGGGATGCAAGCGATGACCCGGGCGAGTGCTTTTTTCTTCGCGAGGTTGCCCTGGCGCGCGATCATGATTCGCTGCGCTTGCGGGGAACCGGCGCCGTGCATGGACTCGGTCCGGTAGCCGACGGCCGAGGATCCCAGCGTGATGTTCTCGATCAGACGCAGCACGCGCATCCGAGTCTCGGTCGGCACCGACGCCACGCCGCGCAGATATTTCTTGACGTATTTTGCCGTTTGCGGATTTTGCAAGTCCTTCTCGGACGGCATCGTGACCATGACGCCCCCGGCGATGTCTTCGGCTAAGCGGGCGATCTCGTACGGGAAACGCGTGACGTTCTGTTTGCACACGTTTGCCAGCAGCAGATCGATCTGATACGTGCCGGACGCCATCTTCGTGCCTTCCGCCGAGCACGCGATCCCGCAACCATAGAGCGTCTCGTTGAGATGGGTCATCTCGATGAGCTTGTCTTTGATGTGCGACGCTTTGGACGCACCGTTATAGTCTGCCGCCAAGGCGGCCGCGCCGATCAGCACGTCGCCGACGCCGGACTTGCAGCCGCCGTAGCTCTGACGGTGATAGCCGGCGAAGCGCTCGACGAGCATCCCGGTGAACTCGATTTCACCGCACATGAACACGTTGGCCGTCGGAATGAAGACGTCTTCGAAGATCATGAGCGCTTCGTGGCCGCCGAAGTTCTTGTTTCCGACGTCGATGTCGCCGCCCTCGAGTTTGCGCGTGTCGCATGACTGGCGGCCGTAAATGTACACGATGCCTTCCGTGTCGGCCGGGATGCAGAATGCGACGGCGTAGTCGGCGTCTTCGGGTCCCATCGCGATCGTCGGCATCACGACGATCTGGTGGGCATTGAGCGCTCCGGTCTGGTGAGCTTTTGCGCCGCGAACGACGATCCCGTCGGCCCGCTTTTCAACGATCCGCAGGAACATGTCGGGATCGGCCTGTTTGCTCGGCGCCAAGGAGCGATCGCCTTTGACGTCGGTCATCGCCCCGTCGACCACCAGATCTTCTTCCTGGACCTTCAACAAAAACGCCTCGAAGCGCTTGTGATAGTCGGTCCCCAGTTTCTGATCCATCTCAAAGGTGGTGGTGTCGAGCGCATTGCAGGCGTCCATGCCGACGCAGCGCTGGAAGCAAGAGCCGGTCTTCTGACCGAGCAGCCGCTGCATCTTTACCTTGTTCACCAAATCTTGCGTGCTTTGGTGCAGGTGTGTGAAGCGGTTGATTTTTTTACCCGTGAGGTGCGACGTGGCCGTCATCAGCGTTTCGTACTGCGGATCCCCAGCCAGTTCGTAGGTCGCTTTGACGGAGTTCATCGACGGCCGGATCATCGGGTGATCGACCGGATTGCCCACTAATTCACCCTGCAGATAGAGCTTGAAGTTGAGTTTGCGCAGACTTTCTTCGTACTGTTCCGGCGTCTTGAGTGCCACGTAGAATCCCCTTGAGCTAAATTTATACGCATATAGCGTAGGCCGGGAATGTGGAGACCCGGCGAAGAGCTGGTGAACGTGCGGAAAGCCGGCCGCGAACGATCGCGCCTAGTCGACATATGGCGTTCGACTCGAAGCGTCCGGCGCGGTGATAGGCGCTGGTCGGGTGCTGAACGGGCGAGCTTTTGCTCGTGCGGAACGGGATTTCCAGCGCGTGGTACTTCAGGGGACGGCCTCTCGGGTTTCAAGAGTGTAGCCCGCGTCACCGAAGGAGTGTGCGCTCCGGTACTAAATTGACGAAGTTAAACTATCCGGATAGTTCAATTGGTATCTTTGGAAAGCTGAGAGCGGCGCACGGCGAATCGCGAAGCACGCTGAGCGCAGGCCTTCCCCGCGCGCCGAGAGCGCGGCTGGGCCGTCTGCTTGATGCGCCGCGCGGGCTTGCGTAGCGAACGAAATCGACGCGCACCCTCTCGGCTGTCCTTGCGCTGGCATCAAGTAGGGAGTGGTAAGGATCGGCCGCTGACAGTAAGAAAGTTCTTGCATCGGCGGCTCGCAGCGGAGCAGGTTTGGTGCTAATCTCACAACCAATGTTTGAGCGTTCGGGAAGCGGCGCACGGCGCGCCAGAACGAGGCCGATCGGCGATTCGAGGATGCCCCACGCGGCGTAGCGCCCAGGCGTTTGAAAAAGGAAGACACATGCCAAAAGGATCCGACCTTCTCGTCGCGGCGCTCGAAAACGAGGGTGTCGACAGCATCTTCGGAATCCCCGGCGAAGAGAACCTCGACGTGGTCGAGAGCCTGCGCGGCTCCTCCATCAAATTGATCGTGACCCGGCACGAGCAGGCGGCGGCGTTCATGGCCGCGACCTTCGGCCGGCTCACCGGAAGGCCGGGCGTGTGCCTGACTACGCTTGGCCCGGGCGCGCTGAATCTCACCACGGGCGCTGCGTACGCCCTGCTGGGCGCCATGCCGATGGTGATGATCACCGGGCAGAAGGCGATCCATACCAGCCGCCAGGCGCGGTTCCAACTCGTCGATGTGGTGAGCGCGTTCAAGCCGCTGACCAAACTGTCGCGCCAAATCGCCAGTGCCCCCAGCGTTCCGGCGGTCGTGCGCGACGCGTTCCGCATCGCCATGCAAGAACGCCCCGGTCCGGTCTTACTGGAGTTGCCCGAAGACGTCGCCCGTGAGGCCGCTCCGGACGTGCAGCCGATTCGGGCTCACCCGATCGAAACGCCCGTCGCGCACCGCGACGCGCTCAACCGTGCGGCCGACATGATTCTGGAGGCAAAGCGCCCGCTGATCATGCTTGGCGCCGCAACATCGCGCCCGCGTTCCACGTCCGGGCTCGCGGGCTTTGTGCGCCGGATGCAAATTCCGTTCTTCACGACCCAGATGGGGAAAGGCACGGTCGCCAGCGGCGCGCACCTTTACATGGGCACGGCCGCGCTGTCCGAGCGCGACTACGTGCACGAAGCGGTGGACGCCGCGGATCTCATCATCGCCATCGGTCACGACACCATCGAGAAGCCGCCGTTCATCATGGGTCCGGACGGTCCGCACGTCATCCACGTCAGCTATACGCCGGCCACCGTCGATCAAGTCTACTTCCCGCATGCCGAGGTCGTGGGCGATGTCAGTCTCAGTCTGGAACTGCTGGCCGATCGGCTCGAAGGGCGGCTCCACAATGCCGGCGCGTTGCTGCCGCTGCGCCAAGGCATCCTGAGCCGGATCGCCGATCGCAACACCGAGGACCGCTGGCCGCCGACGCCGCAGCGCATCGTGCACGATGTACGTCAAGTGATTCCCGAAGACGGGATCGTAGCGCTCGACAACGGCATGTACAAGATTTGGTTCGCCCGGAACTATCGCACCCACACCGCCAATACGCTTTTGCTCGACAATGCGCTGGCGACGATGGGCGCCGGACTGCCGTCGGCGATGATGGCGGCGATGATTCACCCGGATCGGCGGGTGATGGCCGTGTGCGGCGACGGCGGTTTCATGATGAACAGTCAGGAGATCGAGACGGCAGTTCGGCTGAAGCTGAACCTCGTGGTGCTCATTCTCGACGACAGCGCCTACGGCATGATTCGCTGGAAACAGGCGGTGGACAACTTCCCGGATTTCGGTCTGACCTTCGCCAACCCGGACTTCGTCAAGTATGCCGAGAGCTACGGCGCCAAAGGCACCCGCGTCGGCGCGACCGAGGATTTCATCCCTGCGCTGGAAGCCGCGTTCAAAGGCGGCGGCGTGCACCTGGTCGCGGTGCCGATCGATTACAGCGAAAATACGCGCGTGCTGGTGAATGAATTGCGCTCGCGTATGGACGCGTCGGCGCTTGCATAGGAGAGATTGAAGTATGAAAATACGAGCAGCCGTCCTCGATCGCATGGACGCCGAACCGCCCTATGCCGCCAGCACGCCGCTGCACATTCAAACGATCGATCTCGATCCGCCCGGCCGCGGGGAACTGCTGGTCAGGATCGTCGCCGCCGGCCTGTGCCACTCCGACTTGTCCGTGATCAATGGTGTGCGGCCGCGGCCGATGCCGATGGCGCTGGGACACGAGTCCGCGGGTATCGTGGAATCGTTGGGCGAGGACGTCACCGATTTGGCTGTCGGCGATCATGTCGTCATGGTGTTCATGCCGAGCTGCGGGCAGTGCCTGCCGTGTGCCGAAGGCCGGCCCGCGTTGTGCGAACCGGGTGCCGCCGCCAACGGCGCCGGCACGCTGCTGTCCGGTTTCCGCCGGCTGCACCGTGACGGGACGGACGTGAACCACCATCTAGGCGTATCGGGCTTCGCCGAGTTCGCCGTGGTGTCGCGCCGGTCGGTGGTCAAGGTCGATAAGGATTTGCCCCTGGACGAAGCGGCGCTCTTCGGCTGCGCGGTCTTGACTGGGGTGGGTGCCGTGGTGAACACGGGCCAGCTTCGGCCCGGCCAGTCGGCGGCCGTCATCGGTCTCGGCGGCGTCGGACTTGCTTCCGTCCTTGGCGCGATCGCGTGCGGTGCGCCGCAAGTGGTCGCCATCGACCTTTCGGACGACAAGCTTCGCCTTGCACGGGAACTCGGGGCCAGCCACACGGTGAATGCGCGCGACCCCGACGCGGCGGAACAAGTGAAAAAAGTCAGCGGCGGCGGCGTCGACTTCGCGTTCGAGATGGCCGGTTCGGCACGCGCGATGGAACTGGCCTGGAAAATCACACGCCGCGGCGGCACGACGATTACCGCCGGGTTGCCGCCGCCGGCTGCCACGTTGGCCGTGCCGCTCGTCCAGCTCGTCGCGGAGGAACGGACGCTCAAGGGCAGCTACATCGGCACCTGCGTGCCGACGCGCGATATCCCGCGGTACATCGCACTCTATCGCGCAGGGCGCCTGCCGGTGGATCGACTCATGAGCGCCAAGCTGAAAATCGATGACATCAACGAGGCCTTCGACCTGCTGCACGAAGCCAAAGCCGTCCGCCAGGTGATCGAGTTCGCCTCGTAGGCGCGGCAACTTCTCGGCGGCAACTTCTCTAAAGAAAGCGCAACGCGAAAGCGATTGCGATCGCGGTTTCTCGATAAGAGCTTCGCGCAAGCCTACTGATGGCAGCGCTTTCGCACTCCATCAACAGCATCGATTCGGCGCCCGAATCTGTCCGGTCGGCGCAAGAAGTATGTCGTAAAACAATGCGCGCCGTGCGGGTGCGTTCAACAAGAAACACGTAGCTACCGTATGTCTCCCTTGCAAGCGCAAGGTCTGCTGAAATGGAGATCGAGAGCGCATGAAAGTCTGCGTTGTGGGCGCGGGTGCGTTAGGCTGTACGATCGGCGGCACCCTGACCGAGGGCGGAACCGATGTTTGGCTGATCGACAGCTATAAGGAGCACGTCGACGTCATGAACGCCATCGGTCTTCGCATGCGCGACGGCGACACCGAGCGGACGGTGAAGGTCAAGGCCCGCACCAACTGCGACGGCATCGGGCCGGCCGATGTTGTCATCGTGCTCGTCAAATCCTTTCACACCCGCAAGGCGGTCGAAGAAGCGGCGCCGATCATCGGCAAGGACACGCTGGTGATGTCGGTCCAGAATGGTCTGGGCCATGAGGACATCATCGCCGATGTCGTCGGTCGCGAGCACGTGTTGGCGGGGAAGACGTATGCCGGCGGCGTGTTTCTCGGCCCGGGGCACGTGCGGGCCACGACGCGCGGCAAAGAGACGATCATCGGCGAACTCGACGGATCGCTCACCGCACGCGTGCAAGCGGTGGCAAAAGAATTCAATCGCGCCGGGCTCTTGACGACGGTCAGCGACAACATCATGGGCGTCATCTGGGACAAGCTGCTGGTCAATGTGGCAACCGGAGCGCTCAGCGGCATCACGAGACTGACGTACGGCGGTCTGTACAGCATTCCCGAAGTCGAGCGCTGCGCGACCGCTGCCGTCGCTGAAGCGATCGCGGTGGCGCAAGCCGCCGGGGTCAAACTATCGTCCGACGAGCCGCGCGAAGCATGGGTCAAAGCCGCACAGGGACTGCCGCCGGAGTTCAAGGCGTCGATGCTCCAAAGCCTCGAAAACGGTGCGGTCACCGAGGTCGATTTCATCAACGGTTCGGTCGTTCGTTGGGGCGAGAAGTGCGGCGTGCCGACGCCCGTCAATCAAACGCTGGTCGCCGGCATCAAGGGAATCGAGTTGTCACTCACCGCCTATCCCGGCAAAGCCTAACCGCCGCTTCGCAGCCGTCGTTTTCAGCAAGGAGAGCGCCGATGGCGTATTCCAAGAAAGCCTATATCGAGCACGCCGCGATCCGCGTCAAGGACATCGATTGGCACGTCCGTTTTTTCCGCGATGTGCTCGGCATGACGATCCGTCAAGTGGATGGAGAGCCAAACGCGCCGCGCCAAGTCTGGACGATCGGGGGATTGCAGCTGATGGCCGATCCGGATTTTGCCGGGCCCGAGGGCCGGCTCGCGCACTTGGGCGTGATGGCCGAAGATCAGGAGGCGGTGCTGCGCGAGGCGCAGGCCTGGGGCGTGAAAGAGTTGCCGCAAGGCCGGAATTGGCTCGCGTTGCCCGATGGTCTCAACGTCGAAATACTTCAGGCGAGCGGGAATTCCGTCGCCGAGTCCCTGGCAATCAACCCGCGTGCATAACGAAAGGAAGAAGCCATGACAGCTACCGGCGAGCGCTATTGGGACGATGCCACCGTCGGAGACGAGGCCACCACTGCGTCGGTCACGGTGACGGAGGCGATGGTCAACACGTATGCGGAGATGACCGGTGACTTCACGCCGGTGCACGTCGACGAGGAATATGCCAAGACCACCCCCTTCGGCACGCGCGTCGCGCATGGACTGTTGGGCTTGTCGTTGGCCGACGGTCTGAAAACGCGCGCCGAGTATCGCTTCGTGCCGGGGATGTCGCTGGGCTGGACGTGGGATTTCAGGTTGCCGATCAAGCTGGGCGATACGGTTCACGTAAAGTTCAAGGTCGGCAGCGCGCGGCTTACCAGACGCGTTGGCTGGGGCATCGTGGTGCTGCCCTCGGAGCTGATCAACCAGCACGGCGAGGTGGTTCAGCTCGGCGAGCATCGCCTCATGATCCCGCGCCGGCCCGGAACGTTCGAGGGCTGAATGGCGACTCAGCCGTTGCCCCTCACGGGCATCAAAGTCATCGACTACAGTCACTTTCTCGCCGGCCCGTTTCTTTCGCGCTGCTTGTCCGCGCTTGGGGCCGACGTCATCAAGGTCGAACGGCCGACGGCCGGCGACGCCGGACGCGCGCATCAATATTTCATCAACGGCCAAAGCGGCTATTTTTTGCAGCAGAACATGGGCAAGCAAGGGTTGTGCGTTAATCTCAAGGACCCGCGCGGCCTGGAGATGCTGCATAAGCTCGTCCAAACCGCTGACGTCTTCGTCGAAAATTACCGGCCGGGTGCGCTCGACAAACTCGGGCTCGGATACGAAGAGCTCTCGACGTTGAACCCGCGGCTCGTCTACTGCTCGGTGTCCGCGTACGGGCACACCGGACCGGACGCCGCGCGTCCGGGCTTCGGCCTCATCGCCGAAGCAAAGAGCGGCGCGATGGCGCAGCTGGGCGTACCCGGCGAAATGCCGCCGCTGCTGCGCATCCCGATCGCCGACATGTACGCCGGCGTCCATGGCGTTGCGGCGGTCTGCGCGGCGCTCGTCGGGCGGGCGACCACGGGCAAGGGCCAACAGGTCGACATCGCGCTGTACGACTGCATGATCTCCATCCACGACTACGCGGTGCAAGCGTATACGCTCAGCGGCGGCAAGGAGATCCCGGTGCAGACGGGCCACGATTTGCCCGAGTCGACCGTCTACGGCGTCTTCGCGGCACGCGACGGATGCCTGGTCATCGCCGCGCAGGTCGACGATGCTTGGAAGCGATTGGCGCGATTGATCGGCGGCGATGAACTCGCGGGCGACCCGCGATTCCTCGATCCGGCAAGCCGGAATGCCAATCGCGTGCACGCCCTCCAATACGTGAGCGACTGGACGATGGCGCAGCCGTCGGTCAAGGCGTGCATCGCCGCGCTCGATGCCGCGGGGGTTCCGGCCGCGCTGGTGCAGAGTATCGATCAAGTCTTGGCAGATCCGCAGGTTGCCGCCCGCGGGATGATCGTCGAGCAGGACCATCCCGTGCTCGGCCGCGTGAGGCTGCCGAATCTGCCGTTCCGGTTCTCCGATTGCGACACGTCGCCGCGCAGTGTGGCACCGCTGATGGGCCAGCACAATCGCGAGATTGCTTCGAGCCTCGGGTATCCGCCGGCCGACATCGACGCGATGATGCACGACGGCGTGCTGTACGCGGAGGCCGCCGTCGCCGAGTTGGCCGGAAAGACCCCCCGCGCGTGAACGGCCGCGACGCGCTCATCGGAAATTCGATCGGGGATAGCCGGCGGCGAGCGGCCGGCGCCGCACATGCTTTGGTCTTTGTCGCGCGCAAACGCAGCTGCTATTTATCAATGGAGATGAAAAGCGCATGAAAGTATGCGTCGTCGGCGCTGGTGCCGCCGGCTGTACCATCGGCGGAACGCTGACGGAGGGCGGATCCGACGTGTGGCTGATCGACAGTTACAAGGAGCACGTCGACGTCATGAACGCCATTGGGCTTCGCATGCGCGACGGCGACGTCGAGCGGACGGTGAAGGTCAACGCCCGCACCAGTTGCGACGGTATCGGCGTAGCCGATCTGGTCATCGTATTGGTCAAATCATTTCACACCCGTCAGGCCGTCGAAAGCGCGGCGCCGATCATCGGCAGCAACACGCTGGTCATGTCGCTCCAAAATGGCCTGGGTCATGAAGACATCATTGCCGACGTCGTTGGGCGCGAACGCGTCTTGGGCGGAAAGACGTATGCCGGCGGGGTGTTTCTCGGCGCCGGGCATGTCCGTGCCACGACCGCCGGCAAAGAAACGATCATCGGCGAACTCGACGGTTCGATCACCGACCGCGTGCGAGCCGTCGCCGACGAATTCAATCGGGCCAAGCTGCTCACGATCGTCAGCGACAACATCATGGCCGTCATGTGGGACAGGCTGCTGATCAACGTCGCGACCGGAGCGCTGAGCGCGATCACTCGCCTGACGTACGGCGGCCTGTACCGCGTCCCCGACCTCGAAGCCTGCGCGACGGCTGCCGTCGCTGAGGGAATGGCGGTCGCGAGGGCGGCCGGGGTCAGGTTGTCGACGGACGACCCGCGCCAATCGTGGATCAAGGCAGCGCAAGGGTTGCCGCCGGAATTCAAAGCCTCGATGCTGCAAAGTCTCGAAAACAACACGCCAACCGAGATCGACTTCATCAATGGTGCGGTCATTCGCTCGGGCGAAAAATACGGCGTACCGACGCCCGTCAACCAGACGCTCGTGGCGTGCGTCAAGGGCATCGAGTTCTCAACGACCGCGTATCCCGGCAAAGCGTAGCCGCTGCGTAGGAGCCTACCGATGACGTATCAAGCCCGGACTAGGCCGCAGGCACAGACCGCGGCCGGCGAGTTGGCCGCGAAGACCGTTCGCGCATGAACGACCGCTACGCGGTGATCGGAAATCCGATCGGCCACAGCAAGTCGCCGTTGATCCACCTCACGTTCGCGCGCGAGACCGGACAGAACATCGAGTACGTCGCCCTCGAGGCGCCGATCGGCGGTTTCAATGCGGTGGTCGATGAGTTTCGGGCGGGCGGCGGTCGAGGCCTCAACATCACCGCGCCCTTCAAGCTCGACGCCTTCGCGTATGCGACCGAACTCAAAGAACGCGCCCGGCTTGCGGGTGCGGTCAATGCGATGATGTTCGACGGCGAACGGGTCGTGGCCGACAACTTCGACGGTCTTGGACTCGTGAACGACATCCAAGGAAATTACGGTTGTCCGATGCGCGGGCGTCGCGTGCTCATGCTCGGCGCGGGGGGCGCCGCACGGGGCGCCGTGCTGCCCTTCTTGGAGCAGCAGCCGGCCGAATTCGTGATGGTCAATCGAACGGTCCCGAAAGCCGAAGCGCTGCAACGACATTTTGCTGCTTACGGCACGTTTGCCGTCAGCGGCTACCCGGAGTTGACGGCCAGCCGGTTCGGCCGTTTCGACCTCGTCGTGAATGCGACGTCGGCAAGCCTGCGCGGTGAGCTGCCGCCGCTGAGCCCCGACGTGTTCGGATCCGACTGCCTGGCCTACGAACTCGTGTACGGAAAAGGGTTGACGCCCTTTTTGCGTTTGGCACAGAGCGCCGGAGTGCGGCGAGTCGCCGACGGGGTTGGGATGCTCGTGGAACAAGCCGCGCAAGCGTTCGCGTGGTGGCGCGGGATCGAGCCCGACACGCGGCCCGTCATCGAGCAACTGACCGTACCGCTCGTGTAACATCAAGCTCGCCGCTCTGTCGCACCGGCGCAGACGCCGTCAAGCATCAATATACTCGAAACGAAAGGGACCCTGATGAGCCGCATCGTGTACTTGCTGAACGGACCGAATCTGAACTTGCTCGGCAAGCGTCAACCCAAGATCTACGGCTACGAGACGCTGGCTGACGTCGAGCGCGACTGTCGCGCGCTCGCGGATTCGCTGAAGCTGGAGCTGCGCTTCCATCAGAGCAATCGCGAGTACGAAATCATCGACTGGATTCACGAGAGCCGCGAGATCGCCGGGGGCATGGTGATCAATCCCGCGGCCTTCACCCACTACTCGATCGCGATCTTGGATGCGCTCAACACCTGTGAGTTCCCGATCTTCGAGGTGCACATCTCGAACGTCCATCAGCGCGAAGCCTTTCGACATCACTCGTTTGTTTCGGCGAAGGCGACCGGCGTCATCGCCGGGTTTGGAACCCAAGGTTATCAGCTCGCGCTGCAGCGGTTGGGGCGGTTGATCGACGAGAGCGAGAAAGCCGCGCAGGCATAGCCGTGGCTGCACCGGTAACGCTTGCGGTGATGGGGGCCGGCCTGGTCGGAAAGCGCCACATCGAGCACGTTCTTGCAGAGCCGACCGCGGAACTCGTCGCGGTCGTCGATCCTTCGGACGCCGGGCGTGCGATCGCCGCCGAACACGGGGTGCAATGGTTCCGATCGTTCGCCGCGATGCGCGAAAGCGTGACGCCCGAGGGCGTCATCGTCGCAACGCCCAATCAGCTCCACCTCGAAAACGGGCTCGAAGTGATCGCTGCCGGCATCCCGCTGTTGGTCGAGAAGCCGCTTGCCGTCAACGTCGCGGAAGCGACGAAGCTCGTCGCTGCGGCGGCCAAAGCCCACGTGCCGCTGCTCACGGGTCATCACCGGCGGCACAATCCGATGATCCAGAAGGCGAAGGAGATCGTCGATTCCGGGCGGTTGGGAAACATCGTCTCGGTTCACGGCTTCTGTTGGTTCTTGAAGCCGGATGACTATTTTGATGTGGAGTGGCGCACGCAGAAAGGCGCCGGCCCGATCTTTCTCAATTTGATCCACGACGTCGATGACTTGCGTTACCTGTGCGGTGACGTGGTGTCCGTCCAGGCGCTCGAGACGAACGAGCATCGCGGGAACGAGGTCGAGGACGCGGCGGTCATTCTGCTGCGGTTCCGAAGCGGCGCGCTCGGAACGATCAATGTCTCGGATGCCGTGGTCGCGCCTTGGAGCTGGGAACTGACGACCGGCGAGAATCCCGCGTATCCGCATACTGGCGAGTCGTGTTATTTCATCGGCGGTAGGCAGGGGTCGTTGACGATCCCCTATCTCGATGTCTGGTACAACAAGGAAAAGCGAAGCTGGATGGAACCGATCGAGCGCGAGCGCGTTGCATTCGAGGACCAAGACCCGCTGACGCTGCAGATTCGGCAATTCGTGAACGTCATCCGCCGCCGCGAAGCGCCGCTGGTGTCGGGTCGCGAAGGCCTGGAAGCATTAAAAGTCATCGAGGCGGTGAAGAAGGCCGCTGCGACGGGCGGCATCGTGCGGATTGCATGATGGGATATTCAGGCACCGACGCAACCGTGCTTCGGTTCGCGATCGAGGTAAAATCTACGCAGCAACTTTGCAAAGGTCAGGCTGTCAGTGAGTCGAATTCACCTGGCCTGACATTTGCACCATAAGGGGCAAGCGCTCATGTCACTCATCCGACTTGAGATCAAAGATCGGATTGCGACGATCGCGTTCGATCACTTCAAGCGACGCAATGCGTTGAGCACCGCTATGATCAGTGAGATCATTTCCGCTTTCGACCGCTGCAAGGGCGAAAAGGTGCGCGTCATCGTCCTGCGCGCCTTGGAAGACGCGAAGGTTTGGTCTGCCGGTCACGACGTCGAAGAGCTTCCGCGCGTCGGCATCGATCCGTTGCCGTACGGCGATCCGCTCGAAGTCCTGCTGCGCGCGGTCGATGAATATCCGGCGCCGATCATTGCCATGGTTCACGGATCCGTGTGGGGCGGCGCGTGCGAGCTCATCATGGCCTGCGATATCATCTTGGGCGATGAAACGTGCACCTTCGCGATCACGCCGGTGAAGATCGGCGTTCCCTACAACATCGCCGGACTGCAGCGCTTCGTTTCGCGCTTGCCGCTCAATGTCGTCAAGGAGATGTTCTTTACGGCCGATCCGATCGCGGCCGGGCGAGCCGAACGCGTCGGCATCGTCAACGAGATCGTTCCCGCGAACGAGCTCGAGACGCGGACGTACGAAATGGCGAAAGTCATCGCAAAGCGGTCGTCGGTGGCGGTTGCCGGTTTGCGCGAACAGCTGCACGTCTTGCGAGGCCAATCCGTCGCGATCAGCCCTTCGACGTTCGAGTATCTGCACGGCATACGCCGCGACATCTACTTTGGTGCCGACTATGAGGAAGGCATCCGCGCTTTCCTGGAAAAACGAGCGCCGGTCTTTTAGCCGGCGCTCGTTCTCGCTGTTGTCAGCGCGTTGTTTTCGGTAGCGGCGTATTCACGACGCTGGAGAGGAACGCGAGCTCGAAATAGTCTTGCGCCGCAGAATACGTATTCCAGAGGCCGGCGCGACCGCGCGTCTGCGTCTTGCAGGCAACCCGATTGAGCGCGGCCTGCTCCAATTCCGAGTACGCTGGAAGGTATTTGCCGGATGCAAAGGATTTTTCGGCAGCGAGTTCCAGCCGCACGGGAGCGGTGGCTGCGCTGGTGCACGCAAGGCGCGTCATCCCGGCTTGGGCGGCGCACGGGACGAGAGCAAGTGCCAATGCTGCGACGGCTAGTTCTTTACGGTTCGTAGCTTTCCGATGGATCGAGCGAAGAAAGCTATTGATCTGTTCCATGCTCCTATTATCGGCACTTTGACGCGCAAATGCCAGCGCAGCGCATGCTTGGCAATGGAACAAAAGATTCGCTCGCGTCCATGAAAGCGTGATTACCACTTCCACGGCCGCTTTTGCTTCGACGAGCGTGACGCGTGCACACCGTCGTTTCCGGCCGGGATTGTGACGACAGAGATTTGGTCTAACCGACAATGCAAAGCCCGAATGCGCTGGCGTTTTTCAGGTGTCGCCGTTGCGAAATGCAATTGAGGAGACCACGTCCTGGCGAAATGGTAAAACCGAATGGACTTTTGCGGCTTTCGCCGTTACCTCCCGACTTTCGAAAAGCCCTATTTCCCGAGAGACCTTTGTTTCTGAAAGACTCGCGCTCATCGGCTGCCTTTTCATCGGCGACTTCTGTCTCAACGCGCGAACCACTTTGCTCCGCCCGAGCGCGATGCGCCCCACGAACGAAGGCGAGCTTGACCCGAATGCCGCCGTAAACATTTCGACTTGCGGCGTCGAGAATGAGGCCAGGCCTTATCTCGACGCCGGGATGCGAATGCAATTGCTCAGTGGGCGAGGGTTGGTTCGGCCGCAATGGTCGTGGCATCCGGATGCGTCTTGGCGAGACGTTCCATTGAGTACGCCGCGACGATGCCGATGAAGATGGGCACGCACAGGAAATAGAAGATCTGCCCCATGCTGAA
>JBEKHC010000055.1:0-41710 GCA_050012475.1 Candidatus Velthaea sp. | reverse complement strand
CGGCCGCGCGCCGTTTTCGGGAACGCTCATGCATCGCGGTTGGAAGACCGCGTCGGTGAAGCTCCCGCGCGTTCTCCCCCGCGCCGGCAGCGAACTGCCGACCATCGCTCCCGCTGAGGTCGAACTCCAATAAGCGCACGATTCAGTTTCGGCATCGATCTCGGAACCACCAACAGCGCGATCGCGGTCACCGATCTCGAAAACGACCGCACCGAGATCGTCGACGTCACCCAAATTCTCTCGCCGAACCAAATCGGCGAACAGCCGACGCTGCCGTCCGCGCTCTACATCCCGCACCCCGACGAGTTTCCGGCAGAGGCGCTGCGGTTGCCGTGGGCCACGCCGACCGACGACCACGCGATCGTCGGGCAATTCGCGCGCGACCACGGCGCGCTCGTTCCCGACCGGCTCGTAACCTCGGCCAAGTCGTGGCTTTCGAATCCGCACATCGATGCGCGCCGGCAAGTGCTGCCTTGGAATTCGGATATCGAAGAGCAAAAGCTGTCTCCGTTCGAATGCTCGCGCCGCTATTTGGAACATTTGAAGGACGGGTTTCTTTACGCCGAACGCGTGCACGGCCGAGAACGGAGTTTGTCCGACGGCACGGTCGTGCTCGCCGTGCCCGCCTCGTTCGACGAAGTGGCGCGCAATCTCACGGCGCAAGCCGCCGAGGCCGCCGGACTCGGCGCGGTCGTTCTGCTCGAAGAACCGCAAGCAGCGTTCTACGCTTGGATCTCGCAAGCGGCGCGTGAATGGCGCACGCAAGTCGGACCCGGCGACGTCGTGCTGGTCTGCGATATCGGCGGCGGCACCGCGGATTTCAGTCTGATCGCCGTCACCGAAATCGACGGCGCGCTGCAGTTGGAACGCATCAGCGTCGGCGAGCATATCTTGCTCGGCGGCGACAACATGGATCTGGCGCTGGCCTACACGCTCAAAGCGCAGCTGGAAGCCGACGGGAAAAGCATCGATGCGTGGCAATTGCTCGCGCTCGTGCACGCCGCCGCGCGCGCGAAGATCGCGCTCTTCGGCGATCCGGCGTTGACTGATGTGCCGATTGCCGTGCCGTCGCGCGGATCGAGTCTGTTCGCGCGCGCGGTGTCGACGACGCTCGAGCGCGCGACGCTCGAACGCGTCGTGCTCGACGGTTTCTTCCCGCTCACCGGCGCCGGCGATCTGCCCCAAGAGTCGCGCGGCGCCGGACTGCGCGAGTTCGGTCTGCCGTACGCCGCGGACGCAGCGATCAGCAAACATCTGGCGCGGTTTTTGGTGCGCAGCCTGGCCAACGTAAAGGCCAGCGATTCGCTCGCGCGGCTGGTCGGCGCGCGCGCCGAAGCGCAAACCCTGCTCGCGCCGACGGCCGTGCTGTTCAACGGCGGCGTGTTCAACGCCGCGCCGCTGCGCGCGCGCGTGCGCGATCTGTTGGCGTCGTGGACGAACGGTCCGGTGCGTGAACTCGAAGGCGCGCAGCTCGACCTCGCGGTGGCCAAGGGCGCCGCGCTGTACGGCCGCAATCGCGTCACCGGGAAAGGCACGCGCATCAAGGCCGGAACCGCGCGTTCGTACTACATCGGCTTGGAAACGTCGATGCCCGCGGTGCCCGGATTCAGGCCGCCGGTCAAAGCGCTGTGCGTCGTTCCGCAGGCGATGGAAGAAGGGTCGGAGCTGCTCATCGAGGGGCGCGAATTCGGCTTGATGACCGGGCACCTGGCGGATTTCCGGTTCTTTTCTTCCGAAACGCGCAGCGGCGACCAGCCGGGACAAATTCTGCCCGATGCGGAGCGCGAACTCGAAGAGACGGGTCTGCTGCAAGTCGACCTTCCGCCGGTCGACGGATTTCCGGCAGGTCAGGCTGTCCCGGTCCACATCAATGCGGTCGTCACCGAACTCGGGACGCTCGAATTGTGGATGAAGCACACGAACTCCGATCGGCGCTGGAAAGTCGAGTTCGCCGTTCGAACGGAGTGACGCGCGCGCGGTTCAGCGTCGGCATCGACCTCGGCACGACCAACTGTGCCCTGGCGTGCGTTGCGCTCGATCGCGACGCCGGCTCCGACGTGGTGCCGATCCCGCAACGCGAGTCGTCGCACGTCGTCGTCGAAGCAGCGACGCTGCCGTCGTTTCTGTATCTTCCCGACGACGAAGAGGCCGGCGCGTTCGCGGGCGCGCCGACGGACGGCGAGCGTTGGGTGATCGGCCGATTGGCGCGAACGAGATCCGCCGAGCGCCCCGAACGCGTCGCGCATTCGGCCAAGTCGTGGCTCTGCCATCACGCCGTCGATCGCTCGGCGCCGATTCTGCCTTGGGGTTCGGGCGACATCGCTCGCGAAAACAAACTCTCGCCCGTCGGCGCTTCCGCGCTGATCCTGCAGCATCTGCGGGCCGCGTGGAACGAGCGATTCGCGCCCGCCGGGGCCGATTTCGCCTTCGATAACCAGATCGTCACGATCACCGTTCCGGCGTCGTTCGACGCGGTCGCGCAGCGTCTGACGCTCGCCGCGGCAGCCGAGGCCGGCTTTCCCGAGACGGTTCGCCTGCTCGAAGAACCGCAGGCGGCGTTTTACCGTTGGCTCGAACACGCCGGAGCGGCACGCGCGCACTTCGACCAGCCCGGACATGTCCTCGTCGTCGACATCGGCGGCGGCACGTCGGACTTCAGTCTGTTCGCGTTCGACGCGCCGGGCGCGGACGGCAGCAGCCCGCGGATCACGCGCATCGCGGTGAGCGATCACATCCTGCTCGGCGGCGACAACATGGACCTCGCGCTCGCCCATCGGCTCGAACCGCAATTCGTCGATGCCGGCGAACGGCTGTCCGGCGGACAATTCGCCGCGCTCGTCGCCCGCTGCCGCGACGCGAAAGAATCGGCTCTGTCGCACGCGGGTCCGCCCGGCCAGACGTTTCCCATCGTGTTGGCCGGACGCGGTTCGAGCCTCATCGCCGGCGCGCGCTCGGCGCAACTGACGCGCGCGGAGATCGAAGCGGCGATCATCGACGGATTCTTTCCCGACTGCTACGCCGACGAACGTCCGCTGCAAAAGAAAGCAGCGCTCGGTGAATGGGGGCTTCCTTACGCGGCGGATCCTGCGGTGACCCGGCATCTCGCCGCGTTTCTGCGCGACCGGCCGGCGGTCGACGCCGTGCTGTTCAACGGCGGCGCCCTCGCTCCACTGGTCCTGCGCGAGCGGCTGTGCCGCCAAATCGGAAGCTGGCAGAATCGCCCGCCGCCGCCCATGCTGGACAATCTCGAACTGGATCTCGCGGTTGCCCGCGGCGCCGCGTGCTTCGGCGCGCTCGGGCGCGGCGGCGAACGGATCGCGGCCGGCAGCGCGCGCGCAATCTTTCTCGAGGCGCATCGCGCGTCGCTCTCCGGCGAGGCAGCCGAGGGTCCGCCGCTGGTCTGCATCCTGCCGCGCAACGCGCCGACGGAACGCCGCTACGAGATCGCCGATCTGGCGCTGGAACTGCGCATCAATCGGCCCGTGCAATTCCGGACCTACTACTCGACGCGGCACGGCGCGAATGAGGCCGGCGACGTCGTGGCCTGGAACGATCGTGACTTTCAAGCGTTACCGCCGCTGGAGACCGTCGCGCGAGCCGCCGGCGCCGACCATGCAGCGGAGAGCCAGGCGGTCCCGGTTCGCTTGAACGCCAAGCTCAACGAACTCGGGCTGCTCGAACTCGCCTGCCGCAGCACGGATCCCCAGATTCGCGGAAACTGGCCGCTGGAGTTCAATCTTCGCCCGAGTGAAGCCGGCGCGGGCGGCGAGCCGGGCCGCTCGCAGCCGTCCGCGACACCGGCCGAGTCTGGACCCAATGCCGCGCCGGCGGCGCTCGATGCCGCGCGCGGCCGAATCGCCGCCATGTTCGGCCAACCGCTCAACAGACGCGACAAGCTGACCGCGAGCCGGCTGATCAAGAGTTTGGAACTGCTGCTGGGCATGCCCAAGAGCGAGTGGAACGTGCTGCTGGTCCGCGCGCTGTGGTCGACGCTGGACGCATGCATGACCAGCCGCCGAACGTCGCTGGAGCACGAGGAGGCGTGGCTCATTCTGGCCGGATTTCTGTTGCGCCCCGGCTTCGGCGCGGCGCTCGACGAGGCCCGGATCGATCGGCTGTGGACGTTGCGTGAAACGGGGCTGGCCTTTCGCAGCAAAGCGCTCGAGATCCAGGAGCACATCTTGTGGCGCCGCGTGGGCGGCGGTCTGTCGCGCGAACGCCAGGAAAGTATCGTCGCACCGCATCTGGACGCGCTGTGCCGCCAGCCGAACCCTTCGCCGGAGCTCGTGCTGCTCGCCGGTTCACTCGAACGCATCGGTCCGGAGATGAAAACCGGGCTGGTCGAAGGCTTCATCGACGCGGCGTCGGCGCACGCCGCGGGAAACAAGCACTACGCGCATTATCTTGCTGCGCTCGCGCTCTTGCTCAACCGGACGCCGCTGTACGCCGGGCCGGAAACCGTGGTGGCGCCGGAGCTGGTGGCACGGGCGTTCGAGGCCTTCGCGCGGCTCGAGTGGGACGGACCCAAACTCAAAGAGCTGCAAACGCTCTTTTTGCGCGCTGCGCGATTGATCAACAATCGCAGTCTCGACGTGCCCAAATCAGTGCGCAACCGGATCGCCGATCGGCTCGAACGCTCGGGCGTCCCGCCGGCAAAAACGATCCCGTTGCGAGAATACGTTCCGATGGAACGCGCGGAACGGATCAGTTTGTTCGGTGAATCGTTGCCCCACGGTTTGATTCTGCGCGAACAGTAGACCGCGCCGTTTCGCCGGCTCGATTTTGTGCTACATGCTTGCCATGGCTGAACGACTCGACTCAACGGCGGCGCTCGTCACGGGCGCGAGTTCGGGCATCGGCGAGGCGACCGCACTGGCGCTGGCCAAAGCCGGCGCATCGGTGGCCCTCGTCGCGCGCCGGCGCGACCGGCTCGACGAGCTGGCCGCGCGCGTCCGGGCGACCGGCGTCGGGGCGCTCGCGATCGAAGTCGACGTCACCGATGAGGAGCAGGCGCGCGGCGCCGTTGCGCGCGCGGCCGCCGAATTCGGCCGGCTCGATACGGTCGTCAACAACGCGGGCGTGATGCTGCTGGGCCCGATCGTCGATGCCGAAACGAGCGAATGGTCGCGGATGATCGATCTCAACGTAACCGGTCTGTTGCACGTGACGCACGCCGCGCTGCCGCATCTGATCCGGGCTGCCGAGAGCAGCCCGCGCCGTGTCGCCGACATCGTCAATGTCAGCTCGACCGCCGGCCGCATCGCGCGCCTGGGCAGCGGCGTGTACAACGCGTCGAAGTTCGCCGTCAACGCGTTTAGCGAATCGCTGCGCCAAGAAGTGACGAAGCGCCACGTCCGCGTTGCGCTGGTCGAGCCGGGCGCCGTCGCGACCGAACTGGCGTCACACAACAAGCCGCAGGTCCAGGAGATGATTCGAGCGCGTTTCGGCGAGACCGAACGTCTGGAAGCGGACGACATCGCCGACGCAATCGCTTACATCGTGACCCGTCCGCGGCGTGTCGCGATCAACGAAATGCTCGTGCGGCCCACCGAACAAGACATGTAGCAAGCACGGTGTCCAAGCATGCGTTCGTGCGGCGTCGCGAAGGGCGCCCTGGCCGTTTGTCCGACAAGTTCGACGAACGGCTAGACTCTTGTTAAGCTTGCGCATGCAGTCTCGCGGCGTTCGTTGATTTTGGCTCGTCTCCGGGTAAAGAAGCGGCAATTCCTTAGTCGCTCCAGCCCAGCCGCTGATGTTTGGACGAGAGTACACACGTTGATGGAGAGAATCGATGGAGATTGGCCTTCCGATCGAGGAACGAATCGTCATCCCCAAAGAGCTGCCGATACCGAGCAAACTGCCTGCGATTCCGCAGCCGGCCGCGCCCCAACCGATGCCTGCATAGAAGACACGCGCGAGTTTATCTTGCGCGACGAGCCGCCGAAATCGGGGCGCGTCCGGGAGTTCGCGGAGACGATGATCGGCTGGCGCGTCTGGCGTTTGGCGCAGCCGACCGAGCAGCATGCGCCGCTGCTGAGCACGTTCATGGCCTCGGTTTGGCCGGCCGGCGAACCGATGAAAGCGTGTTGCGGTTCGGGTCGCACCGGCTTGCGCCACGGCATCCATGCGTTCACCAGCCGCAGTCAGGCCGAAACGTATTTCGACGAGCAGTCGCGCGGGAAGATGACGCCGCACGTGTACGGAAAAGTTGCGTTGTGGGGGCGAGTGATCGTCCACGAGCACGGGTATCGCGCGCAGTTCGCGTATCCACAACGCTTGTTGGTGCCCCGGCGCTATGCCGATGCGCGGTCGGACATCGTCAACCACCTGCGCCGCGCCTACGGCATCGAGGTCGAGTGGCAGTAATGCTTCATTCGGCGTAACGCGGCCACACGCGGACGCACGTCGTCCTGGGTCTTGGCGGTGACGATCGCCGGTTCGAGCATGGCGTTCATCGACTCGAGCGCCGTCAACGTTGCGCTGCCGTCGATCCAGGTCGATCTGCGCTCGGATGCCGCGAAACTGGCCTGGGTCGTCGAGGGGTACGCGTTGTTTATGTCGGCGCTGATCCTCGTCGGCGGCGCACTGGGCGACCGGTTCGGGCGTCGCCGCACGTTCGTGGCCGGCATCGCCGTGTTCGCGCTCGCGTCGGCCGCGTGTGCCGCCGCGCAAACCATCGAACAGCTCGACGTCGCGCGCTGCCTGCAAGGCGCCGGGGGCGCTCTCGCGACACCCGGCAGCCTGGCCTTGATCAGCGCGAACTTCGCCGGACCCGCGCGCGGCCGGGCCATCGGCACCTGGTCGGGCTTTGCCGCGATCACCGCGGCGATCGGCCCATTGCTGGGCGGCTGGCTCGCCCAAAGCGCTTCTTGGCGTTACGTGTTTTTGATCAACCTGCCGCCGGCGCTGTTCGTGATCGTGGCCGCGTCGCTCGCCGTTCCCGAAAGCCGAGACCGCGAGGCAAGCCCGTCGGTCGATGTCGCCGGCGCGATCCTCGTGACGCTTGGGCTGGGCGGATTGACGTTCGGTCTGACCGGCTTCGGGGACGGCACGCGCGATGGCGTTGCGGCGCTGAGCACGGTCCTCGGTTCGCTCTTGCTCGTCGCGTTCGTCGGGTGGGAAAAGCGCGCGCGATCGCCCATGGTCCCGCTGCACGTCTTTCGAAACGCGGCGTTCACCGGCGCGAATCTCTATACGTTGCTGTTGTACGCCGCGCTCGGCGGCAGCTTCTACTTTGTGCCGTTCGATCTTCAAAACGTGCAGCGTTACTCGCCGACTGCGGCCGGAGCCGCCATGCTGCCGTTCATCCTGATCATGTTCGCCTTCGCGCGTCCGTCGGGCGGACTCGCCGCCGCGGTCGGGGCACGGCTGCCTTTGGTGACGGGCGCGATCGTCGCCGGCTTCGGTTTTTTGTGTTATGCGCGCATCGGCGTGGGCGGCTCGTATTGGACCACCTTTTTTCCCGCTGCCGTCGTTCTCGGTGCCGGCGGCGCTTTGTTCGTCGCCCCGCTGACGACCGCGGTGATGAGCGCACTCGACACGGCGCAAGCCGGAGTCGCATCGGGCATCAATAACGCCGTGGCGCGCGTCGCCGGATTGTTGGCGATTGCGGTACTCGGCATCGTGCTGTCGACAACGTTTTATTCTCAATTCGATCGAACGGTCAGCAAACTGCCGCTGTCCGCGGCGACGCGCCAAACGCTCGAGCGAGACCGCGCCGCTCTGAGTACGGGACGGCCCGTCTCCAACGTCGGCGAACGGGACCGCACGCTCGTCGACGGCGCTCTGGCGTCGGCCTATACGGCCGGCTTTCGCTGGAACATGGTCGTCTGTGCGCTGGCGGCATGGCTCGCCGCACTCGTTGCGTGGCGCACGATTCCGGCCGGCCCGTTACGCGCATCGCGCGAAACCTAACGGGGCCGATCGCGTTCGCGTGCGTGCTGGCGCTCACGGCGCATCAATCCGCAGGAGGTATTCGTGCGGCATCTGCATACGCGCCACGGGAGTGAGGGCAAAGGCGTGATCGCCGGCGTTTTGCGCACGGTGGGCTGCTTGAAAAGTCGCAGCAACGGTTAAGCGGCTACGCGACGGACCATGATGCTTTGGTCGCATCGGCATCGGGGAGGCGGCTCATCAGGACGTCGTCGGCATCGACGAATTTGTGCCGCCGGTACCAGGCCTGCAATTCGTTCTTGCTGAGGTCTGCCTTAATCGGACGTGACGGTGCTTCAGCGATGAGTTCGAGCCGCAGCCCGGCTTGATTGGCGATCTCGATGGCGAGATCGAGCATTGCCGAGCCGTGGCGGTGACGCCGCTTGCGCGGATCAACAGTGATTTGCTGCAGCACGATATGATCCGAGCGAAACAGCAGCAAGCCGTTCGAACGCGAGTTTGAGATGTTCAGCAGCGTATCCCGATGATAATATCCTAACGAAAGGTATCGGCAAAAGCGCACGCTGTTGTAACAGCAGCGGAAAATTATGCTGATTCGATACATTGCGCGCCCGGGTCGATCGTCGATTTGGATAGTCGCAGCGCCTGAGGGCGCGCGGCGCGGCGCCTGCGAATGCCCGCGCGGCATGGCCTTCGCGGACCCAGTGGCGGCGCTCGAATCCAGGGTCGCCCGGCTTGCGGCACGCCGGCCGGACTGACGACCGGGCTGCGCAAAGGTTTCCGGGGAACGGCACTTTGCGCGCGCCGGCGGGTGCAATAACGTCTACGACTAAGCAAGCGATCGGTCGCAAGATTGGATAGAATCGGTCGCATCGCAGCCGCCGGTCTCGAGCCGTACGCGCGGCGAGCCCGTGGCTGCCGGCCGGCACGAGAGAATTTGCCGGTCCCGGCGGGTAACTGAGAAGAGCAATGTCGTCCACCGAGCGATTCACCACGCGTGCCACGGCCTACGCCACGAGCCGTCCGTCGTATCCCCCCGAAGCAATCGACGCGATCCTCGCGGGATTGGGTGATCCGGCGACACTGAGCGTTGCCGATCTCGGTGCGGGCACGGGGATTTCTTCGCGGCTGGTCGCGGACCGGGGTCCGCACGTGTTCGCGATCGAGCCGAATGCCGCGATGCGCGCTGCCGCGCGCGTCGATCCCCGCATCGAGTGGATCGACGGCACCGCAGAAAACACGACCTTGGCCGACGCTTCGGTCCACGTCGTGACGGCGTTCCAAGCCTGGCATTGGGTCGAGGGGGCGGCGGCGACGGCGGAAGTTCGGCGCATCGTTCGGCCCGGCGGACGCCTTGCGGTGGTCTACAACGAACGCGACGAACGCGATCGGTTCACGGCGGCCTACGGTGAGATCGTGCGCCGCTATGCCAGCGACGCCACCGAACAGCGGCGCGCGAGCGCTCTGGCGCACGCGCTCGGCATCGATCCGGCGCGCACGACGCGCGCGGAATTCCGACACACGCACCGGCTCGCGCGAGAGGGCATACACGCGCGCGCCGAAAGCTCCTCGTACTTGCCGCAGAGCGGTCCGCCCGCGATCGCGATGCATGCCGACATCGATGCAATGCTCGATCGCTTCACCGTCGCCGCCGCCGTGGAAATGCACCTCGTGACGATCGTCGTGCGGATCGATCTTTCGCCCTAGTTGGATTCGTCTCGGCTTCGCTCGACGAATCCTAAGGATTGCGCTTCGCGCAATCCGTGGCGTTTGCGGCTGCGCCGCAAGCCGCGGTGGCGTTCGGTGCTGCGCGCCGAACCGCGGAGAAGGGAGCGTCAATCGCCGTACGGCACCCAGATGTTCTTCACTTGCGTCGCGTGCTGCAAGTAGTCGCGGCCTTGGCCTTCGGGCGCGCGATGCCAGTCGCGTTCGCGACCGTCGTTGACCCAGCTCGCCTTGATATTACCGGCGCATGCTTTTTCGACCATCGCGCTGCCGGCTTGCGAGCCCGCGTACCAGATGGCGTCGACGTCGTCGTGCAGAGCGAGAACCTTTGCGAGCGCGTCGCGTTCGCCGGTCACGATGCTGATGACGCCGGCCGGCACGTCGCTGGTGTCCAGCACCTGATAGAGGTCGGTCGCGGCCAGCGGGTAACGTTCCGACGGCACGGCGACAACCCGATTGCCCAGGGCCAGCGCGGGCATCACGAGCGAGATGAACGCCAGCAGCGGCGCTTCGTCGGGACAGACGACGCCCATGACGCCCCAGGGCTCGGGAATGGCCAGCGTTACGTGCCGTGACTTGGTCGCGTGAACGGCGCCGTCGTATTTATCGGCCCACGCCGCATACCAGAAGCTGCGCGCGATCGCGGCTGCGACCTCGCGCGCCGCTGCTTGCGGGGCGTGTCCCGTCAGGGCGGTGAGCCGCGCGGCGAATTCCGCTTCGCGCGCCGCCAAATTCTCGCCCACGTAGTACAGGATTTGGGCGCGATTGTGTGCGGTGACGCTGCTCCAACTGCTCGCTTTCGCCGCTGCCTCGACGGCGTTGCGAATATCTTTACGGTTGCCCAAACCGGCTTGACCCAGCGGCGAACCGGCCGCATCGAATACCGTGAAGCTGGAGCCGGAATCCGGCCGCGCTTGTTTGCCGCCGATGAAGAGTTTCGCGGTGCGGTCGATCGCGGGGAGGCGCGTCACGGCCGCGCCGTTCGCTGGGGTGCCGCCCCGCGGCGCCGGGGCCGCCGACGGCGCGAAGGCCGCCCGCGCCGGGGCCGGCGTTCGGCCGCGCTCCCAATCGGCGACGAGATAGCCGGCCATGCCTTCGCGGCCGCCTTCCCGGCCGAAGCCGCTCTCTTTGTAGCCGCCGAAACCGGCGCCCGCGTCGAAGAGGTTCGTCGCGTTGATCCAGACGACGCCGGCTTTCACCTTGGCGGCCGCGTCGAGCGCGCGGTTGATGTTCTCCGACCAGATCGACGCGGCTAACCCGTAGCGCGTGTTGTTCGCCAGCGCGAGCGCCTCGTCAGGCGTGCGAAACGTCAGCGATACCGCCACGGGGCCGAAGATCTCGATCTGGGCCACCGTCGACGCGGGATCGACCTCGGTGATCAGTGTGGGCGGATAGAACCAGCCGCCGTCGGGCAGCGCGCCGGGCCCGGTCCAAACGCGGCCGCCTTCGCGGCGGGCTTGCTCGACGAGTTCGCGGATGCGTTCGATCTGCACGGGCGCCACGATGGCGCCGATATCCGTCGACTTGTCGAGCGGATCGCCGACGCGCAGCGTTTCCATCCGGCGGCGGAGTTTGGCATGAAAGCGTTCCGCGATCCCCTCTTGCACCAGCAGCCGCGAACCGGCGCAGCACACTTCCCCTTGATTGAACCAGATCGCGTCGACGACGCCCTCGACCGCGGCGTCGAGGTCGGCGTCTTCGAACACGATGAACGGCGATTTGCCGCCCAGTTCCAGCGAGAGCCGTTTGCCCGAACCCGCGGTGACTTCGCGGATCGACCGGCCGACTTCGGTCGAACCGGTGAACGCGATCTTGTCGACGTCCGGATGCGCGGCGAGCGCCGAGCCCAGCGCGCCGTCGCCCAAGAGGATGTTGACGACGCCGGCGGGCAGCCCGACTTCTTGGCAAATCTCGGCGAACGCCAGCGCCGTGAGCGGCGTGAAACTCGCCGGCTTGAGCACGACCGTATTGCCGGCGGCAAGGGCGGGCGCGATCTTCCAGGCGAGCATCAACAGCGGAAAATTCCAGGGGATGATCTGCCCGCAGACGCCGACGGGGCCGTATCCCGCGAACTCGGTTTCGATCAATTCGGCCCAGCCCGCGTGATGGTAGAAATGGCGCGCGACCAGCGGAATATCGATGTCGCGCGTTTCGCGGATCGGCTTGCCGTTGTCCATCGACTCGAGCACGGCGAGAAAGCGCTCGCGCTTCTGGATGTGGCGCGCGATCGCGTACAAATAGCGGGCGCGCGCGTGTCCGGGCAGCGCCGACCACGACGCGAACGCGCGGCGCGCCGCCGCCACGGCCGCATCGAGATCGGCGGCCGTGGCGCGCGCGACGGTGGCCAGGCGCGTCGCGTGCGCCGGATCGACGATCTCGAGCGTCTCGCCGCCGTGCGGCGCGGCGAACGCGCCGTCGATGAAATGCGTGAAGCCGCCGGCGTGCTGCGCGAGCCAGCCGGTAACGTGCTCGTTCGCTTCGGGCGACGGTCCGTATTCCATCGTCTGCAAGATATCCTTGACTAGCGGCATCGCGCGGTTCCCTCGTTATGCAAGCGGATGGTGCGCCGCGGACGCATAGCGGCCGGTCACGTAATGCTCGAGCTGGCGCTCGATGTCGCCCAGCATCGAACTCGCGCCGATGCGAAACAGATCGGGCTCCAGCCACGGCCGGCCCAATTCTTCTTTCATCAGCATCAGCCAGGTCAACGCATCTTTCGCGGTTTTCAAGCCGCCGGCGGGCTTGAAGCCGACCCGCACGCCGGTGCGCTCGCCGAAATCGCGCAACGCGCGCAGCATCGTCAGACTCACCGGCAGCGTGGCGTTCACCTCTTCTTTACCGGTCGAAGTCTTGATAAAGTCGGCACCGGCCATCATCGCGACCATGCTGGCCGCGTACACGTTGCGCAGCGTTTTGAGATCGCCGGTGCCCAGGATCGTCTTGAGGTGGGCCGGCCCGCAGGCTTCGCGCATCGCGCAGATCTCTTCGTAGAGCGCGTTCCAATCGCCGAGCAGCACGTGGCCGCGCGTGATGACGATGTCGATCTCGGCCGCGCCCGCTTCGAGCGCGAAGCGGATCTCGGCCAGCCGCTGCGGCAGCGGCGTCAGACCGGCCGGAAAACCCGTTGCGACCGAGGCTACCGGAATGCCCGATCCGACGAGCGCTTTGACCGCCGGCGCGACCATGGCCGGATACACGCAGAGCGCTCCGACCGTCGGCGGCGCATCGCTCAGCCCGAGTGCCGCGACGATGTCGGCGCGCAGCGGACGGCGGGCTTTGGCCGCGAGCCGCCGCACCCGGCCCGGCGTGTCGTCGCCGGACAACGTCGTGAGGTCGATGCAGGTGATCGCTTTGACCAGCCACGCGGCCTGATATTCTTTTTTGACCGAACGGCGCGTTGCCAGCGTCGCCGCCCGGCGTTCGGCCGCGCTTAGGTTGACGCGAACGTCGGCGAACCAATCGACGCACAGCGGCCGGCTTCGCGCCGGGTCAGCCACGGCATGACTCGAGCAAGTAGCGCGCGGTTCCCTCATCGGTGATGAGAACCTTCACGTAGCCGGCCTCGACGCAGCTGCGCACGACGGCGTGCTTCGCCGCGCCGGCGCTGACCCCGATCGCAAGCGGAACGTGACGCAGCGCTTCGGGCCGCAATCCGATCGTGCGCGCGTCGAGTTCCGCATCGACGATCGTTCCGAAGCGGTCGACAAAGCGTCCGAGAATGTCGCCGACCGCGCCCGCACGGCGCAGCCGCGCGATGTCGCGGGCTTCGAGATAGCCCGATCCCACCAGCACCGAGCCGGCCGAGAGCGCGCCCAGGCTGAAGCAGACCAGCGGCGCCCGACGGGCCAATTCCAGCACATCGGCGATCGCCGGATCGTCTTCGAGCACCTCGCGGGTCGTTGATTTGCCAACGATTGCGGGCACGGGAAGAAGCGTTGCTTGACCGTTGAGTGCGGTCTCCGCAAAGCGTTCGGCAACGTAGTTGGCCTGTTAGGATGTCGAGCGGCGCGTCGTCGCGCCGTTGACGAGGACGACGTGAACGTTGCTGCTCCAGGCCGGCGGCAGCCACTTTGCGACCGTCGCCATCGTGCGCCCCCAGGACACGCCGACCAGCGTCGGGCGCGGATTGACACTCGCCAGGAACTGTCCCGCGGCACGGGCGACACTCTCGATGACGAGTGCATCGTCGTGGCCTTGATGCTGGCGCACGACGATTGCTTCGCGCAGACCGAACGCCTTTTGCAGCGCGGCTTCGAGATCGCTGCGACGCTGCGAACGCGGCACGATCTCGATGCGCACTACGCCCAGCTTTCGCGCCTCGTGAATGAGCCGGCTGACTTGCCAGCGCGTCAGACCCAGTTCGCGGGCGATCTCGTTCTGCGTATTGTCGAGTTCATAATACAATTTTGCCGCTGCAACCATGAGGTGTTCGCGCGTTTCGTCGGACGGCAAACGGACCGAGCCTTGCTCTTCGTCGAGCATCAGGTCAGGGCGATTGCCGGCATGCGCGTCCCGGGCCAAGCCCACACTCCTCGTTCACATTTGTGGCAAGTTCGCTCTTTTGCTGGTCGAATATACGGGTGACTTGACTGCCTAGTCAATAGAGGCAGTCTGCATGCACCGCAGCGTTTGGCGATGCGTTCGTTCAGGCGCCGGCTTTCGCGGGCGGCAGCGATTTCCGCGCGATTCGCGCTGACCGAAAATGCCCCCGTGGTACGTTCGTTTGGCGGAGGTTAATTTACGCGCGCATCATCATGCGAAACGAAGGACGACGCGCACCGCAAACGAGATACATATCACCGCCCGAAGACGCCGCTTACTGCTATGCTTGTAGTTGGTTTTAACTGTTCGCGATTCGTTAGAGTCGCGCTCGTCTTCGTTTTCTTCTCTTGCCATTACGGAGCGTCAACCCCGGTGAATCTTCCCCTCTTCGTTCTCGCAACGTTCGCGGGCTCGGCAATCGTGTCGATTGCCGCTCCGGCGAGCGCAGCGCACCTTTCAAGCGCCCCCGTTTCCCGTCTCATTACGTCCGCCGTCGTGCGGCATGACCTGCGTGATCTCGGCGTCGCACCGGCCGCGACCAAGGTCAACATCACGGTTGCCCTCAACTACCGCAACGCAGCCGAGCTGACCCGGCTGGTCGATCTGCAAGGTACGCCCGGATCGCCGCTGTTTCGGCATTACCTCACGCCGGCGCAGTTCGCGGCCGAATTCGGACCCACGCCGGCAAGTTACGGGCGAGTCGCGCAATCGCTGACGGCAGCGGGCTTTCGGGTCACGCGAACCTACCGCAACCGAACGATGATCGATGCGACCGGCACGGCCGCTGCTGCAACGGGTCTGTTCAAGACCGAGATTCATCGGGTGCTTCAGACGAAGCACGGCATTCGGTATGCCAACGCGACCGCGGCCTCGGTGCCGGCGTCGATTGCCGGGGATGTTCTAACTGTTTCCGGGTTGGACAACTTGATCAAGATCAAGACGAGTTCGCTTGTTTTTCAGCATTCGCATCCGGGCGGCAAAGGCCACGATACCGGCGCTCCGATCGAGCGTATCGACGAGTATGGGTTCGAGGGCTACTATCCGACGGCGTATGCGAAAGCGTATCAGTTTCCAAGCCAGTTCGGGTATACGGGTCTCGGGCAGTCGATCGGTATCGTCATGGATTCCGATATTCCTCAGAGCGATCTCGTAGCGTTCTGGCAAGCCGCGCAGATCAAACGGACGGGCAATATCAACCGCATTACGGTCGATACCTATCCCGGCTATCAAGCGGCAACGGGAGACGAAGGCGAAGCGGAACTCGATGTTCAGCAATCGTCGAGCCTTGCTCCGGCAGCCAATGTCGATCTCTATATGATCGCCGACCTTTCGGATCCATCGGTCGAAGACGGCTACAACCTGATTCTCGATCAGCACGCGGTTCAGGTTGTAAGCTCGAGCTTCGGTACCGGCGAACTCGATGACATTCCGTTCGCGATTGCAACCGAGAACGTGGCGATTCAGGGTGCCGCCGAAGGTATGACGTTTATGTCGGTCGCCGGCGACTGGGGTGCATATGCTCCGGGCGTGGCGGCTGACGGATCGCTGTACTACGAACCGTATGGCGTCGTTATTCCGGGGGCCGATCCGCACTTCTTGTCCGTTGGCGGAACGCAGCTGCAAGCCGACCCCAAGACCGGTGCGCGTATTTCCGAAACTGCCTGGAATTGGGATCCGACCGTCGATCTTGGTGGCGGCGGCGGCGTGTCGAGCTACTTCCCGCGTCCGTTCTACCAGAACAATGTTGGCGGCATGGCCAACGTTCCGAACGTGACCATCGCGCCGCCATCGCCACAGATCAATCGTGGCTTTGCGGGTCGCAATGTGCCGGATATTTCGTTCAATTCTGCGTATGTTCCGAGTGCGTACACCGCGTTCTACGAGTCGGATATCGGCGGTTGGTACGAGGTTGCCGGTACGTCGGTTGCTTCGCCGGTAGCGTCGGCGCTCGTCGCTGAATGGAACCAGGAGTTGCACACCCAAGTCGGCTTCGTCAACCCGTGGCTGTATGCGAGCTTCGATGTCTTCGGTTTCGCTCCGCAAGGCGTCTACGGCGGGCTGTTCTACGACATCACGAGCGGCAACACCGGTCTCCAGTGGAACGCGACGCGCGGCTACGATCAAACCACCGGGATCGGTTCGATCAACAACTCGCAATTCTGAGGGCACGACCCGGCCGGGCGCGCAGCGCGTCCGGCCGGGTTTTTCGGGTCGTGCGTGAACGTCGAGGAGCATGTACGAAGTCTTTTACGCGACGACGCGCATCGCGCGCATCGCTGCCGCCGATCGCGAAACGGCGAAGCGCCATTTTGCCGCTTACGTGTTGTACGATGATTGCCGCCAGGTCGTGTCGGACGTCCAGCTGAGCTTTGGCGACGACGCGGAAATCACGCTCTTCGAGAGCGAGCCGCCCGTCGCCGGAACGCGCGAAGAGATTCGGGCCTGGGTCGCGCGGCGCGACGCGCAGGCCGAAGCTTTCGAGGTCAATTGTTTCGAGGATCCCGAGCGCACCGTCGACGCGTATTTACGGCTGCTCGCGACGAACGACCCGTGGCGCCTCGAAGGACACGGCAGCCTCGGCCGGACGCTGAGCGCCGTGCCGATCTGCGCCGACCTCAGCACCTTCGACGGGCGCATCAGCTACCAGTTCGACGCCACGCAATTCTTCGATTACGTGCGCTTCGACGTGCTCGCGGCGCTCGATCCGCAGCGGCCGCAGGAAAGCATTCGCATCGAGAACCTCATCGACGTGGCCGCCCTGCACGACGATACGCTGCGCCAGATCGCGTCGTCGTACGCGACCATCGCCGCCGAACTCCGCCTTACGGCGACCTTTTCGACCAGCCCGCGCGTCGATCGCGCGCTCGAGGTCACCTTTGCGAGCGAAAACTGGGACCGCTATCTCGCCCATCGGCGCGCCGAACCGGGGCGGTTTTTGCCGCCGCCGGGCTGGAGGTCGGCTTTTCCGGCCTACGGCGGCGGCGACTAGCCGGCCGCGCGCCGCTGGGTCTCAAGGCACGCCGCGAGCCGGTCGTACCAGTGTGTTTGGTCGGCGCGGGTAAAGTGCGCGTTCGCGCCGCTCGGGTTGGGAACGACGAACACGCGCGTGGGCCCGAGCAGCAGCTCTTGCAGTCCGAGCTCCACTTTCGTGGTCGATCCCGTGAGCACGCGGTGGACGTAGCGATACCCCGTCACGCCGTGAAAACAGGCGATGCGCGGCTGGTAGCGCTCGAGTTTGGCCAGCAGAACGGCGACGCCCGCGCGCAGTTCGGATGGCGTGAGATCGCTCGCTTTCGGCGTCGCGCGTTTGACGACGTCGGTGAAGCCGATGCCGTGTGCGAGCAGCGCGCGATCGCACAGCGGGCCGAGCTTTTCAACCGCGAGCGCGCGGCGCGCCGGCAAACTCAAGACCGAAGCGGACAGACACGGCCAGAAGCGGTTGCTGCCGCGCGCGAAATAATGGCCGCGCTCGGCGGAGTAGCACGACGGGTTGATCCCGACGAACACCACGTCGAGCGAAGCGGCAAGGAGATCGGGAAGCGTCGTTACGGCGTTGCGACCGCTGCTTTGCGCGCCCGTCGCGCAGCGAGTTCGTCGGGCGGCGCGGTTTGGGGATCGACGACCTCGGGGATGCCCCGCTGCAGCGCTTCGATGCGCGCTTGCCGATGCCGGGCATGCACCAGTTTGCGGACGTTCTGGTCGCGAAAAAGAAAAACAACGCGCGCGTTCACGATAGTCGTAGCGTAGGTGATGCGGTTCGCCGGCAAAAGGGCACTACGGCTCTGGCTTGCGCGGGAGCTGGGCCGGTTTCATGCGGCGCTGAACCGAACGCCAAGCAAATGGCGAGATCTGAGGTTCAACGAAATCCCCTCCTGCCGGAATGCCCGGTGATCAGAGCGATTGCGATGCCGGCCGACACCAATCCCGACGGCGACATCTTCGGCGGCTGGCTGATGGCGCAGATGGACCTTGCTGCCGGCAACGCGGCGGCTCGTCACGCCCACGGCCGCTGCGCGACCGTTGCCGTCGAGGCGATGTCCTTTTTGAGTCCGGTGTTCGTCGGCGACGAAGTGAGCATCTATGCGGCGGTGGCGTCGGTCGGCCGAACGTCGATGCGCATTGCCGTCGAGGCCTGGCGCCGCGACCGCGACATGGATGGGACGAACCAGGTCACCAGCGCGCTCTTTACCTTGGTCGCCATCGACGGCGACCGGCGACCGCGGCCGGTTTCGGCAAAATGAGGAACCTGAAAATCGAACAAATGTTCGAACTGCGCAAGGCGTCTGCGCGAAAGGGTCGAGGAACGTCACCTTTTTCGGTAGGTCCTGGGCGACCGAGCGCGAGTTGTATAGGGATATGAGTCTTCGGGCTGCCCTCCATCACAAGACCAGCTACACCTACGATCGGCCGATCAAACTGGGGCCGCAGGTGATCCGGCTGCGGCCGGCGCCGCACTGCCGGACGCCGATCGTATCGTATCGGCTCGACGTGCAGCCGGCCGACCATTTTCTGAATTGGCAGCAAGACCCGCAATCGAACTGGCTGGCACGCGTGCTGTTGCCGAATGCGACCGAACGGTTCGAGATCACCGTCGACCTCGTCGCCGATCTCGCGGTCATCAACCCGTTCGATTTTTTTCTCGAAGAGTCCGCGGAGCGCTACCCCTTCCGGTACGAGCCGTGGCTGGCGCTCGAGCTTGCGCCGTACCTCGTGGCCGAAACGCTGGGTGAGCGCTTCGAGACGTTTCTCGCCGGGATCGACCGCGGCGAGCGGCCGACGACCGCGTTCGTGTTCGCGCTCAACGCTGCGCTGCAGCACGAGATCGGTTACGTAATCCGGATGGAGCCCGGCATTCAAACGCCGGACGAAACGCTCGAGAAACGCTCGGGCTCGTGTCGCGACTCGGCCTGGCTGCTCGTGCAGCTGCTGCGCCGCCTCGGGCTCGCCGCCCGGTTCGCCTCCGGTTATCTCATCCAACTCAAGCCCGACGTCGTGGCGCTGGACGGGCCGTCCGGAACGAGCCACGATTTCACCGATCTGCACGCCTGGTGCGAGGTGTACTTGCCCGGCGCCGGATGGGTGGGGCTCGACCCCACCTCGGGGCTGTTTGCCGGCGAAGGACACATCCCGCTGGCCTGCGCGGCGAACCCCGTCTCGGCGTCGCCGATTTCGGGCACCGTCGATCCCTGCGAAGTGACGTTCGGCTTCGAGATGTCGGTGACGCGCGTCCACGAGCCGCCGCGCGTGACCAAGCCCTATTCCGACGCCCAATGGGCGGCGATCGACCGGCTGGGCGACCACGTGGACGACGTGCTGCGCGAACGTGACGTGCGGCTCACGATGGGCGGCGAGCCGACCTTCGTGGCTATCGACGACATGGATGCCGCCGAATGGACCACCGAGGCGGTCGGTCCGACGAAGCGCGCCTTCGGCGACGAGCTCATCCGGCGGCTGCGCGATCGCTTTGCGCCCGGCGGCATGCTGCACTATGGGCAGGGAAAATGGTATCCCGGTGAATCGTTGCCGCGCTGGGCGTTCGCGCTGTATTGGCGCGGCGACGGGATGCCGCTGTGGCACGATGCCGAGCAGGTCGCCCGCGAAACGGCCGACGCCAATCCCACCATCGACGATGCCGCCGCGCTCGCGCGCGGCATCGCCCAGCGCATCGATCTCGATCCGGCCTTCGTCGCGCCGGCGTTCGAAGATGCGCGCGCGCTGGTCATCAAAGAAGCCGAACTGCCGGAAAACGTGACGACGTTCGATTCTAAACTCGAGGATCCCGAAGAACGCGCCCGGCTCGCGCGCAGCTTCCGGCGCGGGCTCAATACGCCCGCCGCGTACGTCCTGCCGGTGCAGCGCTGGAATACCGCCGATCTGCGGCGCTGGCGCTCCGAGCAGTGGTCGACGCGGGTCGGACGCATTCAGCTCGTGAACGGCGACGCACCGGCGGGATTCCGCCTGCCGCTGGCGTCGCTGGAATATCTCGAACCCGAAGATCGGCCGATCGTTCCGGCGCCCGATCCGTTCGCGCCGTTGCCGCCCCTACCCGAACCCGAAGATCCGTTCGCGCCCCCACAGCGGGTGGTCGGGCCCAGCGCGCAAGAGCAGCAGCGGCAGCGCCAGCAATTCGTCGAGCAAGGCATCGCGATCGACGGTTCGGTGCGCACCGCAATTTCCGTCGAACCGCGTGACGGGCGCTTGTGCGTCTTCATGCCGCCGACCGAATCGGCCGCCGACTATCTCGAACTGCTCGGCGCCGTCGAGGGCGCGGCGGCAGGTCTTGCGACCCCGGTGCACATCGAAGGGTACCCGCCGCCGTACGATCCGCGCATCAACGTCATCAAGGTAACGCCCGACCCCGGCGTGATCGAAGTCAACGTTCATCCCGCGCGCAGTTGGCGCGAAGCGGTCGCGATCACGACCACGCTGTACGAGGAAGCGCGGCTGGCGCGCTTGGCCACCGAGAAGTTTCAGCTCGACGGCAAACATACCGGAACCGGCGGCGGCAATCACATCGTCGTCGGCGCCGCGACGCCGGCCGACAGCCCGTTCTTGCGCCGGCCCGACATGCTGCGCAGCGTCGTCGCGTTCTGGCAGAATCATCCCTCGCTGTCGTATCTGTTCTCGGGCTTGTTCATCGGCCCGACCAGTCAAGCACCGCGCGTCGATGAAGCACGGCTGGACGCACTCTACGAACTCGAGATCGCGTTCGCCGAAGTGCCGCCGCGTTCGCCCTTCAAAGTTTCGCCGTGGCTGGTCGACCGGATTTTCCGCAATCTGCTCATCGACGTTACCGGCAGCACCCACCGCACGGAAATCTGCATCGACAAGCTGTATTCGCCCGACGGGCCGACGGGGCGCCTCGGACTCGTCGAGTTCCGCTCGTTCGAGATGCCTCCGCATGCCGAGATGAGCTTGGCCCAGCAATTGCTGCTGCGCGCGCTGATCGCGCGGTTCTGGGAAGAGCCGTACGACAACGGCGTCGTGCGCTGGGGCACCGCCTTGCACGACAAGTTCATGTTGCCGCAGTACGTGTGGACCGATTTTCTCGACGTGTTGCGCGATCTGAACGCGCATGGGTTCGCGTTCGATCCCGCTTGGTTCCGGCCGCACTGGGAGTTCCGCTTTCCGCTGTACGGCGCGGTGCAGTACGACGGCGTGAAGCTGGAGTTGCGCGGCGCGCTCGAGCCATGGAACGTGATGGGCGAAGAAGGAAGTCCCGGGGGAACCGTGCGTTACGTGGACGGCTCCGTCGAGCGGCTCGAAGTCACGATTTCGGGCTTGACCGTCGGCCGGCATCACGTCTTGGTGAATCGACGGCGCGTGCCGCTCGCGGCGACCGCGATCGACGCGGCGGTCGGCGGCGTGCGCTATCGCGCCTGGCGCGCGCCGCACGCGCTGCATCCGACGATTGCGCCGAACGCGCCGTTGGTGTGCGAGATTTGGGACGAATTTCTGTCGCGGTCGTTGGGCGGCTGCACGTATCACGTTTCGCACCCGGGCGGCCGCAATTACGAGACGTTCCCCGTCAACGCGTACGAGGCCGAAGGACGCCGGCTGGCGCGTTTCGAGCCCTTCGGTTTCACGCCCGGAACGTTCGTGCCGCCGGACGAACGGCGCAACGTCGACTTTCCGCACACCCTCGATCTTCGGCGCCGCTAGTTCGGTGACACGCAAGTGAACGTTGCGCCGTTCTTTTCTGACGAAACGTCGGGACGCTATGACGAGCTGCTCGATCCCAGCGGCAAGCTCCGTCCGCATTGGGAACAGCTTGCCACGGCATTGACCACGATGCCGCCCGAAGACTACGCGCAGCGCACCGAATCGGCGCTGCGCATGGTGCGCGAAAACGGCGTCACGTACAACGTCTACGACGAATCGCCGGGTCTGGGACGGCTGTGGCAGCTGGACATCGCGCCGTTCATCGTCAGCCCCGACGATTGGGCGCTGATCGAAGCCGCCGTCGTCCAGCGCGCGCGCTTGTCGAACGCGATCCTGCGCGACATTTACGGCGAGCAGCGTTTGCTGCGCGAGGGCATCGTGCCCCCGCAGCTGGTGCTCGGTCATCCCCAGTATCTGCGCGCGCTCGCGGGATTCCGGCCGCCCAGCGGCGTGCACGTCCACCTCTATTCGATCGATCTGGCGCGCGCGGGCGACGGTTCGTGGGTGGTGCACGCCAGCCGCGCCGACGCGCCCTCGGGCTTGGGCTACGCGCTCGAAAACCGGGTCGTCGTCAGCCAAACGTTCCCGGAGCTGTTCGACGAACTGGGCGTGCAGCGTTTGGCGACGTTTTTTCGGCTGTATCGCAGCGCGGTTGTCGGGATCGCTTTGGGGGCGAACGGGCAGGCCGTGTTGCTGACGCCCGGCGCCTACAACGAAGCTTACTTCGAGCATGCGTATCTCGCGCGGTATCTCGGACTGCAGCTCGTCGAAGGCGACGATTTGCTGGTGCTCGACGGGCTGGTGTATCTGCGGACGCTGGGCGGCCTCGAACGCGTCTCGGTCATCTTCCGGCGGCTCGATTCGGATTTTGCCGACCCGCTCGAGTTGCGCGCGGATTCTGCGCTGGGCGTGCCGGGCTTGGTCGACGTCATTCGCGCGGGCAATGTCGTGATGGCCAACGCGCTGGGCGGCGGCGTCGTTGAGTCCCCGGCGCTCGACGCGTATCTTCCGAACGCGTCGCGCGCGCTGTTCGATGAGGACCTGCTCGTGCCCAACGTTCCGACGGTCTGGTGTGGCACCGCGTGGGGCCGCAAAGAGGGTTTGGCCCGCGTGCGGCGCGGCGTGATTCGCAACGCGTTCGACGCCGGGCCGCTGTTTTCGCGCTATTCGTCGGCGCGGTTGGGCAGCGAACTGAGCGACGCGCAAGTCGCGCGGTTTGCCGACGACGTCGAACGGCGTTCGGCTACCTACGTCGTGCAGGATCTCGCCCGGCTGGGCACGGCGCCGGCGTTCGAGCACGGTGGGTTCACCTCGCGCCCGATGTCGCTGCGCGTCTTCGCGGCATGGACGCCCAACGGCTACGTCGTCATGCCTGGCGGACTCGCGCGCGTCGCCGCCGACGACACCGTGCGGGCCCTGTCGATGCAGTCCGGCGCCTCGAGCAAAGACGTGTGGGCGCTGGCGCAAGGGCCCGTCGATACCTTCAGCTTACTGCGGCCGCCGTCGGCCCGGGTGGAGATTCGCCGCTCCGGAAACGAAGCGCCCAGCCGCGCGATGGACAATTTGTTCTGGCTCGCACGCTACGCGGAACGTACGGAGAATCTCGTGCGCGTCTTGCGCGCGGTCGTGCTGCGTCTCGCCGGCGATACCGTTTCGACCACGACCATGAGCGCGACCGCCGTCGCGCGCCGGCTCCTCGTTCCACTCGAGCACGTGAGCGAGGAGGCGATTGAAGAAGCCGTCGCCGGCGACGACGCCAAGCTGCGCGACGAAGTCGAGGACACGATCTTCGGCAAGGAGTCCAAAGGCCTGCAGCGGCTGCTTCGACGCGTTGCGCGCACGGCGTGGATCGCCCGCGATCGGCTCTCGCTCGACACCTGGCGCGCGATCTACATCTTGACCAGCGCCGATGCGCTCGATTCCGTCGCTGCGTTCGACGGCACGGGTGCGATCGCGTATCTCGACATGCTCATCCGGCGCACCGCTGCGCTCTCTGGGCTTGCGGACGAAAACATGACCCGGGGCAACAACTGGCTGTTCTACGATCTCGGCCGGCGCATCGAGCGGACCTTGGCGGCATGCTCCCTCGTTCGTCACACCCTCACGACGGTCGTCGAACGCGAAAGCGGCGCGATTCAGCTGGCGCTCGAAATTGCCGACAGCGCGATGACCTATTCGTACCGGTATCGCAACGCCTTCCAGGCGGCGCCGGCCGTCGACCTGCTCCTGCTCGACGACAGCAATCCGCGCGCCGCCGCGTTCCAAATCAAAGCGATCGTGCGCCACGCGTTCGACTTGCCGATGATCACCGAAGTGCAGCAACGCGGGCGGGTCAAGGCGCTCGCCGAGGAAGTCCAGAAGCTGATCGCGTCGGTCGACGCGTACGCCGTTGCGGAGTTGAACGCCGAACGCGAACGCGCCGCCTTGATCGATTTGCTCGACGGCGTCGAGAACGCGATGCATCGCATCGGTGATGCGATGGGCGAAGCGTACCTGCAGCATCTTTTGCGGTTTCGCGCGTGAACTATACCGTTTCGCATCGCACGACGTATCGCTATCAATCGGATGTCGCGTACTCGCGGCTCGTGGCGCACATCGCGCCGCGCACGACGGATCGTCAGCGCGCGCTGGCGTTCGAGATCGGCGTGTCGCCCCAGCCGGCGAAGAGCTTCGCGCGCTGCGACTACTTCGGCAACACCACGAGTTGGTTCATCATCGACGAGCCGCACGACATGCTCGATATTCTGGCTGTGAGTCAGGTGGCGGTCGATCCGCTCTCGCCGTACGATGCCGAGGCCAGCATGAGTTGGGAAGCGGTCCGGACCAGCTTCGAGGACCCGGCCGATGCGCAGACGCTCGACGCGCTGCAATACACCTTCGACACGCCGCTGACGGCGCCGAACGACGACGTGGTCGCTTATACACGGCGCAGTTTTCATCGCGTCCGGCCGCTCCTGGCCTGCGTGCTCGAACTCAACAACCGTATCTATGCCGACTTCACGTTCGACAAAGAAGCGACGGATACGCGCACCACGGTCAAGGAGGCGTTCGCGTTACGCGCCGGCGTGTGTCAGGATCTCGCGCACGTCGGCATAGCAGCCGTGCGCACGATGGGGCTCGCCGCGCGCTACGTCAGCGGCTATCTTTTGACGCAACCACCGCCGGGTCGCGAACGTTTGGTCGGCGCCGATGCCAGCCACGCTTGGTTCTCGGTCTGGATTCCGCCGTACGGCTGGCTCGATTTCGATCCGACCAACAACATGCTACCCAGCAGCGAACACATCACGGTGGCGTGGGGGCGCGACTACGGTGACGTCGCTCCAATCCACGGCATCGTGACCGGAGGCAGCGAACACGAGGTCGACGTCGCCGTCGACGTTATGCCGGTACCGGCTCCCGGTGAGAGGTGAGCGTCAAACGCCGTGCTTCGAGAATATAGGCCAAGATCGACTCTCGGGCAGCGTCAGCGATGGCGGAAAAGCTGACGTGGTGGAGGTGCGCGGACTTCTCCGCATCGTAGGTGCTTGCGACGACGCTGCTGCGCACTTCGATGCGATGCTGCGGCGAGAGCCCGAACCGGATCGTCAGCGCCGTACCTGTCCGCAAGCTCTCGGCGCTTTCGAAACACAGTCCGCCGCCGCCCAGATCGTGGATTTGGCCAGCCTTCATGTCCGAACCGCCGTCAACGCGGTACGTCAGCGGAAGGGTTGCGCGAAACCGCGGGTATTTTCTGAGCTGGATCGGCGCGACCGCGGTCGCCGTCGCATCGTCCTCGATCCGAAACTTACCGACGGCGTCGTGCAGATCGCCGGCTAATGCCGTCAGGGTGGAAGCGCTCGAACTGAGCCGAGTGATCTCCGCAGCTTGCTCGGAAACCGACGTGTTCACGCTGCCGGCGCTGGCGGCGGTTTCGTCGGTAATCTGACCGATTCGCTTGATCGCGGAGATGACGGTGTCGGTGCCGTGCTGAACGCCGCTAATGGCAGCGCTGCTTCTTTGTGCCGTGTCGGCGACTTGACGAGTTGTGTCACCCAGCAGCGTGACGCTCGCGGTAATCTTCTGGATCGCGTCTTCGATCAACTGAGTTTGCGCGTCGGTTTCGGCGACATTGGAAACGATCGCGTCGAGTGAGGCGCGCGCAGCGGTTCCAAGTTCGGTCGTGCGAACGACGGCCGTGCTGCTCTCCAGCATCACATCGCTTACCCCATCGACCTGGACGCGCATTGCGCCGACCCGGCTGGAAATCTTGTTGGTCTCCAAGGCAACACGCTCGGCAAGCCGGCTGATCTCATGAGCCACGACCGCGAACCCGCGACCTTGCTGACCCGCGCGCGCTGCTTCGATCGCCGCGTTGAGCGCGAGCAGCTTCGTCTGTTCGGCGATTGCGTCGATGGCGGTGACGATCTCGCCGACCTGATCGGAGTGATTGCGGAGATCGGCCACGCGTTCGGCACCCCGGGCGACCGCCGCGCGGACTTGGTCCATGCTCGCAATGCTGGCCGCGATGGCATCGGTTCCGCTGCGCGCCGTTTGCGCCGCGCGCTCGGCTGCTGCAGCCACACCGCCGACGCTGCCCGAGGCGCGATCCAGATCTCCGCGCACTACGGCGAGCGCCGTCTGCAAATGCGCGGCGCCCTCTTGTTGGGCGACCTTTGCGGCCGAGAGCTCTTGGACGTGCCGGTTGAAATCGCTCAACTGGCGTTCGATCTCCAGCGCGGCTGACCGTTGATCGACCACTCCGTTTACGACCTGTGAAATCGTGCTTGCGATGGCCGAACTCGTGCCGCTGATTTCGGTGCTCGAATCGACGATCAGCGCCGCGCCGGCGGTGATTCGGACAGCGCCGTTGATGACCGACTCGACCAGCCGGCGCAAGTCATCGACCATGAACTCGAAGGCGCGACCCAAACCGTCTTGCGTTCCGCGCGCAAGTTGGGTGCTGCGCAAGTCGCCCCCGGCGACGGCCTCGGCGGCCAGCGACACCCGGCGCAAGTTCTGCGCCATCTCCGAAAAGGTTGCCGAGAGAATCCCCAGCTCGTCGCGTCCGCCGCGCGGTAAATCGACGTCGACCTCCACGGCTCCCGCAGCGATCTTCCGTGCTGCGGCGGTCAGTCGAGCGAGCCGGCGAGCCAGCGACTTGGTCGTTGCCGCCATGATCCCGACGGCAGCTGCGATCGTCAGCAAAACAAACGAGAATATCGTGATCAACCGGCGATTGAGCGCGTCGATCCGGCGCTCGAGAACCTGGTCCATTGCCGAGATCGAAGCGTCGTAGAGCGCGAAAGCGGCGCTTAGCGTGGTATCGCGATCGGCGCTCAAGGTCCGCAGCGTTCCGAGCGGCGTCGCCGGCTTGAGCAGGTTCGACTGCAGCCAGTCGGCGTACGTCGAACTGGTTTCCTTTTCGCGCCGGCGGGCGGTTTCGACCGCCGACTGCAAATAGGGTGCAGCGCTGACGGCGATCGGCAGATTGTGTTCGATGCCATCGCGCGCTGTTTCGATTTGACCGGATAGGATCGTCATGGAGATCCGATCGTCGGTCGGAAAACGGGCGCCCGACAGGGTCCGGGCAGCAACGACGGCAGCTTGGGCCGCGCCGTCGATGAGGCTGGGAACCTTGTTGACCATCGTATCGCCGACATAGTAGCCGTCGAGGATCGGGTCGAGCGTGATCTTCGAGTTATCGGACACCGAGCCGAGCAAGGTGATGAAATCGTTGAGCAGCGTGTCGATCCCCGCGTGAGCCTGCCATTTGGTTTCGAGCGCGGTCAAGTCGCCGGTCAGGTGGAGCGGTTTTCCGGCTTCGGCGTCGACGGCGAAAGCTGCGCGAAAATCGGCATCGACGCGTGAGGCGATCGCTGCACGCTCGTCGGAGCGCCCGGCGACCCGATAGGCTTCGAGATCGGTGAACAGCGGTCGCAGCGCTTTGGTGTACGTTACGCCAACTCGCTCGAGTTTGTAGAATGTTGCGTCGCCATTGATCTGAAAATACAAGACCACGATGAGCAAGGCGATCGGAAGCACAAAGACTGCGCCGATGATCGCCATTTTTGCAGCAAACGACAGGGAACCCATTATCAGACTATCGGCAGCTGCGCCGGGGTAAACCATGACCGTCTGTAAACGTGCGTGACATCCGTCGCCCCGGCGCTTTCGGCTTAACCGGAAACAAACCGAAGGCCGGCAGCCGAAGCTCATCCGACGGGGAGCGCAGTGCCGGCAGGCAAAGTCTCCGTGCGATGGCGCCGGCGGGAACGAGAGTCACCGATGGGAACGAGCGCTGGCGTGTCTTGGCGTTACTGACCACGGCGCAAGCCGGATCGTCCGTCGTGCAGCAGGCGCTCGGAGCGTTGTCGCCGGTGCTCGTCGCGACGTTCGCGCTGTCGAAAGCACAGTTGGGCGTGGTGTTCAGCGCGATTCTGGCCGGCGCGATGTGTTGCACCGCGCTGGCCGGCGCCTTGACCGATCGCTGGGGCGAGCGCAAAATGCTGCTCGCCGCCGCCGGCGTCATGGCGGCGGCCCTGCTCGGCGCGACCCTGAAAGTCGACTACCATTGGCTCGTCGCAATGATGGTGATCTACGGTGCCGGCTACGCCGCTTCGACGCCGGCGGGCGGACGGGCGATCCTCGCCTGGTTCGATCGCGACCGCGGATTCGCAATGGGCATCCGGCAAACGGGCGTTTCGGTCGGCGGCCTTATCGGTGCGCTCGCGTTGCCGCTCTGCGCCGCGTATGGCGGCTATCGAACGGCATTCGTTTTCGCGACGCTCGTCGTGGTGCTGCCGAACGCAGCCGCGTATCTTCTGTATCACGAATTGTCCGATGAAGGCGGCGCGCCCGTCCGGTTCGGCGACGTCGCGCGCGCAATGCTCGGCTTGGCGCGCGATCCCCGGCTCATCGCGGTAACCCTGACGTCGATGCTGTTGTCGGCCGGTCAGTTCATCATGAACGCCTTCTTGACCATTACGGCCACGAACGTCGTTCGAACGTCGGTCGACGTTGCGAGCTTGGCGCTGGCGTTGGCCTTCCTCGCGGCGATTCTCGGCCGGCTGGGTTGGGGCGTCGTGAGCGATCGTTGTTTCGGCGGTGACCGGCTCGTGCCGCTCGCGATCGTCGGCGTCGTGGCGTGCGTCGGCAGCAGTCTGCTCGCGATGCTCTCGGTGCATGCCGTCGCGCAACTCTTCGTGGCCTCCGGGTTGCTCGGATTGAGTGCTTCGGGCTGGAACGGATTGATGGCGGCGGCGCTTTCCGAAGTGGGCGGTCCCGAACGCGCGGCGAGCGCGCTGGGGGTCGGTCTCACGGGCATCTTCGCCGCGTCGGCCGTTGCGCCGTGGGTGTTCGGGCTCGCTGCCGACCGTTCGTCGCTGCACGCTGCTTGGACCGGCGTCGCCGTCGCGATGTTGGTCGCGGCCGCGCCGGTGCTTTGGCTCAGCCTGCGCCGCCGATCGAAAACACGCGTGAGCGTCACGCCCGCGCCGTGAAGGAACGTCGCATCATCCGTTTTCACGGCTGGGTCCAGGGAGTCGGGTTTCGGTTTACCGTCGAGCGGATCGTGGGACGGTTTCCGGGGATTACCGGGCAGGTCTACAACGAAGACCTGCACGTCACGCTGGACGTTGAGGGGCCGGCCGCCGAGCTGAACGCCTTCGTCGCCGAGATCTTCGCACATCCGCCGCGCTACGCGCGCATCGAATCAGCGGAAACGCTGACTGCTCCGCCCGTCGGTCACCGCGGCTTTCGCATCGGCTCGACGCGCTGAGAGTATCAGTGATTCAGCCGGGCGCAGGCTTCTGAAACCGCTGCCCGGCTGGTGGCCTCCCGAACGTCGACGACGTAGTTGGACTGGACCTTCTGGATCGGCAGCGACACGATCGTCGACGACGTCGACGCTCCGGTGGTGCTGAAATTCAACGGCCGGAGCGTAACGTCGGCGGCGCTGGCCGTCCGGTTGTCGATGCAGTCGCTGCCGGGATAGAGCATGACGCGAAAGTTGTGCCCCGCCGGCAAGCGCACGAGGACCCGCGTGCGCGAGCGGCCGATCGTATACAGGCCGACACTGCCGCTGACGCCCGATCCGTTGCGGGTCTCGAACGTGATTTTGCGCGCGGCCTGCGTTGCGTCGGCCGCAGCCTTGACGTCTTGCGGCACCGGCGTCCCGGAAGACTGCGCGCCGGCCGGCACGGTTGACAAGCTCATGACGGCTAGAGCGCACAGCGCGGTCAGTTGAAGCTGCATGCGGTGAAGTTAGGGCAACGGTCGTTCGAGCCTGCTCGGTGCGCACCGCCGGGACGGCCAACCGGCTCAGCTCATATGCGTGCGCGGTCGCGGTTGCGCGACCCCGTCGACGAACACGTCGACTTTTTCGTCGAGAAACGCGATCAGGCCGGCGATCGGCGAGAGTTGTCGCGTCGGGAACGAATACGTCCAAGCCAGATCCGCGTAGACCGTACCGTCGATCGCGACCGACCAATACCCGGTCGTACGCCCTTTGTAGGGACATTCGGTGCGGGTGCGCGACGGCACCAGATGCTCGAAGCGGACGTCAGCAAAATCGACGTAGGAACGCGCCGGCAGTCCGGTCTCGAAGACCATGACCGGCGACGACGATTGGGCCAGGACGATGCCGTCCAACTCGACGCGCACCGTCCGCCTCGCGCGCAGCGCGTCGACGCGCACGTAGGGACTGCGGGGATGGACGAAGATCTCTTCGTCTTCTTCGAACCAATGGTCGAGCTTGCCCCATTCGAACCGCACCGTGTCGCGCAGCGCATCGAATTCGGAGTTCAGAATCAGCCGCGCCGCGGCATGGCGGATGACGCCGCCGGCGGCGATATGGTGGTTTTGGGCTTCGCCTTGCGGCGTCGAGACCGGAACTCCATCCGGCGTCAGCAGACGCATATCGACGTCCGCGCGCGGAACGTAATAGCGCGGATAATGCGGCGCTTCCCAGACGTAGACCGCGCGCGCCGTGTCGAACAAAACGCTTCCGGCCAGCAATCCACGGACCCGGCGGGGCGCCGGAGCGATATGGTTGATGCCCGTTAGCGCCGGCGGAAAAGCCACGCCGGTCGCTTTAGACGCGACGCGGGCGCGTCGGTTCGAGCACCATTCTCCAGAGTTGGCTCAAGCGAAAGCTCGGCCGTTGGGCGAGGTTATTGATCGAGTATTTGGCGGCGAGAAGTTCGATGGCGGAGCCGGCGTTGCCGGCGTTGAGCCGCTGGCGCACCCAGCGGTTCGCATCGCTCGACCGCAATTGCGCCTTGGTCGGGAACGCGAACGGTTTCGGCTGCGCATAGAACATCGGCCGGTCGGTAACGTCGATGTGCTGCGGCGTCAGAAACCGCGAGCTTTCGCGCTTGACGAACGCTGCGCGCGGGCTGTGGTCGAGGTCGGGAGCGGCGGCTTCGGGCACGGTGACGATTTTTAGCGCAATGTCCACAACGTTCGTGTTCCGGCCGTTTACGGGCGCTTCAGCATTGTTCATCATGATCGATTTCCCGAAAGATGGCGGCTGGCCGTCGCTCCGAGCCGAAGAGAGTGTGATTATCCTCATAACGCCGCGGACCGCATTTTCGTTGCCGTCGAACGCCGCCGTTCGAAAGCCAGCCTAGCGGTCGAACGTAATGTTCCTGAAGACGACGTCCGCGCGGCCGGCAACGAAAATCGCCCAGCGATCGAGGAACTCATTAAAAAATCTGGGTGCGCGGCTACGACGCGGTCGCGGTGCTTGCCGATGGATCGCGCCAGCTGTTCACGAGGGCGCGCTTGCCAAAAGGCGTCGAGCCCGGCGACTTCCGCTATCGCAACGCCGGCTGCGAGCTTTCCCGGCGCACGAGCGGCATTCTCGTCAACGACTTGTAGTCCGTGGGCGCTCCGGCGCTGTCGCGACGTCCTCGCGCACGGTGTCGATGCGCTCGCCGCCCGTTCGCGGCGCTCCGTCCTCAGCGAGGACCGGCTGCGCGGGTTTACGGGCCGCGATGTAGCCATAAATGTTCACGTAATGTTGCGTGGGTTCGACCCACGAATGGTCTTGATGCATTCCGTTGAGCATCAATTCGCGGAATTCCGCCGGCTGGGTGTACCACAGCTCGACGGCCCGGTCGAGCGCCGATTCGACCGCCATGTTGTCGCTGTGCTCGAAAACGAAGCCGTTGCGTCCGGCCTCCGGGCGCGCTGAGAAGTCGCGATCGAAGACCGTGTCGGCCAGTCCGCCGACCGCGCGCACGATCGGAACCGTCCCGTAGCGCAGCGCGATCATCTGCGAGAGGCCGCACGGCTCGAAGTGACTGGGCAGCAGAATCATGTCGGCCCCGGCGTAGATAAGATGCGATAACTCGAGGTCGAAGCCGATTTCGATATGGCAATCGGGGTTGTCGTTGAGGAAGTGCTTGAGGTGTAGGAAGTGCGCGTTGATCTCCGGCTCCGACGATCCGCCCAGCACGACGATTTGCATCCCGCGCGCCAGCGCGTAGAAGATCGCGTGGTGGATCAGATGGACGCCTTTCTGGCGGTCGAGCCGGCCGACGTAGGTGAGGATCGGCTTGAATTCCTTGCGCAGAAAGAGGCGATTGCGCAGCGCTTCCTTGACGGCGTATTTCCCCTCGAGCGCTTCGGGAGCGTAGTGCGCGGGGATCAGCGGATCGGTCTGCGGGTTCCAGACGTCGTAATCGATCCCGTTGAGGACGCCGCCGAACTTGTCGCGATGGACGTGCAGCGTGTGGCCTAGGCCCATGCCTTGATCGGTGTTCTGGGCCTCCCACGCGTGGCGCGGCGACACGGTGGTGACAAAATTGGAGTAGACGATCCCGCCCTTCATCAAGTTGAGCGCAAACGGATTGCCGTCGTCGCGCAAGCGCGTGACGTCGAAGAACCGCTCGGGCCGATTCAACCCGGTCGCCCAGAGGATCGGTTCGCCGGTCTGACCTTGATGGGCGAAATTGTGGATCGTATAGCAAACCCGCTGATCCTGCATGCCCAGCTGTTGATACATCTCGAACAGGAGAACGGGCACGAGTGCGGTTTGCCAGTCGTGGCAGTGGATGACGTCGGGCCGGCGGGCCGTGCGCAACATGAACTCCAACGCCGCCTTGGAGAAGAAGGCGAACCGCATCGGGTCGTCCTCGAACCCGTAGAGTTGCCCGCGGTTGAAAAATTGGTCGTCGGAATGCGGATCGATGAAGAAACAGCGCCGGCCGTGGACGAACCCGAACCACACCGTGCAATGGATGGACCCGCCGTACCACGGAACCAACAAATCCTCGAAGGCGACGGACAGCCCGAAGATGTGATTGTAGCGCATGCTGTCGTATTTCGGGATGATGATATCGACAGCGTGACCTTGGTTCTCCAACTCGCGGCTGAGACCGAAAATGACCTCGCCTAATCCGCCCGCTTGCGCTACCGGAGCGCACTCCGAAGCAACCATCACGACAAACACGGCATTCCCCCATGCCACGCGAGTGTGGCAGCGTCGTCTTTGGGAGATTATCGCACTCGGTACATTAACCCGGCAGACATGCAGACATCAGGTGAGTTTTTTGTGATCCGGGCCCGCTTTCGAAGCTGGCCGTACGGCCTGCATTCCGGCAAGCGCGGGCAAGGCCCCTTAAACAGCGGAAGACACCCGTAAGCGGTACGGTCGAAACGTTTGCCGCCCCGTGTTCCGGCAAAAGCGTGCTGCCCGAGGTCCTGGACCCGAGCGCTGACCGGTCCCGATGCGAGCGCGCGGCCCCGGCCGGCCAAGGTCACTTCACGTAGTAACCGGTCAGGTGCAGGTATGCACCGCCCTCTTTCAGATTGAAGATCCCGGGCCGGAACGTCAGCGTGTGCGTTGCGCTCGTCGGCCACTCCCACGCGAAGAGCACCGTGCCGGGAAGCCGCAGGAGCGAACTGGTACTGTTCTGCCAAATGCCCGTGCCGTTGAACGTCTCGACGCCGTCGACGAAGACGCGCGATCAAAGCGATCCCGGCTCCGCGAAAGCGCAGCGTCGCGTACGGAATGAGGATCGTATGCTTCACGAATCCGGCGTGCGCCCAGGCCGAAGGCTGCGCCGGGGAGGCGTGGGGCGGGAACGCGCCGGCCGCGACCATGATCGAGAACGCGCCGTTGGTTTGCCAGGCGGTCACGGTTCCGGGGGCCGGCGGCCCGGCGAAGAATCGCCCATAGGTTCCATCCGGCTTGCGCGCCGACGCGGCTGTCGCGGCGTTGCGCAGCAGCCACGCGCGTGCGAACTCGGCATGCTCGCGTACCGTCAGCTCGTACATCGCTTCGATCAGCGGCTCAACGATATCGTTGTCCGCGAATAAATCAGCGAACGTTCCGCGCGCATCCGCCAATTTTTCCGCGACGGCTTGTGCGGCGGCGAACGCTTGCGCGCGAAAACGCGCGTTGCCCGTTTGGTGGCAGAGGTCGGCGGCGCGCTCGAGGTCCATGTGAACGACCGTCCGCCCTTCGCCCGTCGAAGATGACGAGCCGAACCGCGCGTCAGCCTCCGTCGTCGCCGCGCCACCGTGTTCGACGAGCAATGATGTGGTGTGCTTCAGCGTCCTTCCTGGCCATGCGCTCAGCGCACCTCGGACACGCTGCAAACGCGTTGGCAATTCCGATCGGCGAAGTGCCCGAAGGCTGGGCGTTATGCCGCTTCCTGACGCTCGATCGCGGTTGCCGGAACGACGCGCCGCGCCGACAAGATGCGCCGCGTTTGCCACGGCAGCTCGAACCGGACGTGGAACGCGTAGGCGAGCACCAGCGTGATCGGTGCGTAGATGAAGAAGGCCAACGCGCCGAGGGTCAGGATCGACGGCGTGAACATTGCGGTGATCGCGACGGCAAGGCGCAAGATCGGATAGTGAATGAGGTAGGTGCTGTAGGAGAAGCGGCCGAGGCGGACCAGCGCCGGACGTTCGAGGAACCACACCACCCATCGCCCAAGGGCGCCGAGCGGTCCGCGCAGACCCGTTCGCGTAAAGACCAGGAACGAACTGACCGCGACACCGATACAAATGTTCTGCAGCCAGCCGGCACCGTACGGCGTGTCGACCCCCGAGGCGACGATGGCAATCAGGCTCGCCGTCGACATGGTCAGCCAGATCGCGCCCCACGGAATGCTGCGTTCGGCCGCCTTGAGCGTCGGGTTTGCGGGACTCGAAATTGCGGCGACGGTGACGCCCATGGCGTAGAGCGTGATGAACCAGGGCCGCGTCCAGTCGAGAAAGCCGTGCAGCAAGAAGTGCGGTCCGAGGCCGATCGCTGCGGCCGTGAGCAGTTGCGCCAGCGGTCCGAATCGGCGCATCACCGGCAGCAGAACGAAAGCGAAGAGCAGATAGCATTGGAATTCGAGGGCGACGTTCCAAAGCGTATCGTTGATCATCAGGTTCGTTCGGGGATCGAGATTGTGGATCAATAACAGATGCGCGACGATTCCGGCAAGCGTTCCGTGCAGACCCGGCGGATCGCCGATGACGTAACGCCACGCCAAATACAGAACGACCGACAGCGCGAAGGCGGCATAATACGGAAACAAAAGCCGCTCGGCGCGCCGCGCCATGAAGGCCTTGATGCCGTCGCGCAACTGCCAGCCCTTCGTCTTGAGCGTGGGCAGCGTGAGCAGGTAGCCCGAGATCACGAAGAACGCGCTGACCCGAAAATCACCGACCCGCATCCAGTCCGTCAACCGGGCGTAGAGCGGGGACACGGCGCCATGGTACGCCGCCAGAACGATGTAGTTGAGATGGAACAGCATGACGTACACGCACGAGATGCCGCGGATGCCGTAGAAATACGTGATCTCCGCGCGCCGCGGAGGAACGGATGCCGGCGAGGTGGTCGCTCCGGCTTGAATCGCAGATGTCGTCACTCACGTAAGCTACCCTTGGCAGCCAAGACAATTGTCGTACTCGTGGACCCCGTGCCGAAGTCTTTGGCCTCTCTTCGCACGCTACGAATGTCGCTTGAGGGTTCTCTGCAGATGGAAAAATTACGAGTGGCGGCGGTGCTCGCCGCCCTGGCCGGCACGCTGGCGATGACCTGCGCTCCGGCCTGGGCTCAGGCAACGGACGGCAATCTCAGCGCTCCGAGCGCAAGCTGGACCTGGCCTCCGATTCCGGGTTGCCTATCGGATCCGGAGATCAAAACCGGCGGATCCACAGACTACGCGTCTGCCGTCTGTTCGGTGTACGATGCGCTGCTGGCCAGCGGCGCCGATGAGGTCGAGCTGCGCTCGGCGAGAAAGTTGAACGGGGAGTTGGACGGCGTGTTGTATCCGGCATTCTTGCCCGGCACCGAGGTCGTGATCTTCACCGTCAACGCGAATGTCGCGCGCGCTTTCCGCGGCGCCGGCGGTTTGGTGCGCGTTTCGACGCGCTCCGTTACTGCGCGCAGCGGTTCATGGTGGACGACCCGAAGCGCGGTCACGCAAGGCGGCCGGATCGGTGGCGAGCATACCGCTCGGGCCCGGCTGCGATACGCGTTAGCCGATCGCGTCGACCTTGACGGCCCGGCCGGTCGCGAGTGACGCGACCCCCGCTTCAGCCAACACCAGCGCGCGGTACCCGTCCTCGAATGTCGCCTGCGTCGGCGTCTGGTCGCGAATCGCCGTCAAGAACGCGGCGATCTCGGCTTCGAACGCCTCCGCGTAGCGCTGGATGAAGAAGCGGAGATACGGGTCGGCGACCTCGGTCGCGGTTGCGCCGTACTGCTTGAGTTCATGTGCTTTGCGATTATCGGAAATGACCATGCCGGCGCTGCCGAACAGTTCGACGCGCTGGTCGTAGCCGAACGTTGCGCGTCGCGAGTTGTTGATGTGGCAGAGTTTGCCGTCCGCAGTTCGCATGACGACCATGATCGAATCGACGTCGCCGAACTCGGTTTGGATGCTCGGGTCGACCAGCGCGCTTCCGGTTGCAAACACCTCGACGGGTTCGTCGTCGAGCATGAACCGGGCGGTATCGAAGTCATGGATCGTCATGTCGCGCAAGATGCCGCCCGAGGCCGGCAGATAGGCTCGCGGCGGCATTTCCGGATCGCGCGACGTGATGATGACTTGCTCGAGTTGACCGATCTGACCCGCGGCGCGAGCGTCGCGCGCGGCCCGATGGCCGGGGTCGAAGCGGCGGTTGAAGCCGATTTGAATCGGCACATCGCAGCTTGCGATCGCGGCGCGACAGGCCTTGACGCGTTCCAAACTGAGGTCGATCGGCTTCTCGCAGAGGATGGCTTTGCCGTGCTTGGCGGCGAGTTCGATCAGATCGGCGTGCGTCGCCGTCGACGTTGCGATCAACACCGCGTCGGCGGCGCGCAGGGCGGCTTCGGCACTTGCCGCTACCGAACAGCCATAGCGCTCGGCGACCGCCGCGGCGGCCCGATCGACCGGGTCGTAGACCGCCGCGAGCCTTCCGCCGGCGGCCCGCGCGATGTTTCCGGCGTGCATGGTCCCAATTCGTCCGCATCCCAGCAGCGCGACGTCGATCATCCGCGTCTCCCCTCAGCAGCCCGCGAAGGTTCGCCGGCGGTCCGCCTGAAGCGCCCGTCCATGACCGATCTCGTCGTCCGAATCTTGGCTATTCTCGCCGGCTGCGCCATCGCGGTTCAAGCACCGGTCAACGCACGCCTTCGCGCGGCGATCGTCGACCCGTTCGCGGCCTCGTTCGTCAGCATCGCGGTGAGTGCGTTCGCGCTGGCGGTGATTTTGATCGGCCGGCGAGCGCCGTTGCAGGCGTTGGCGCTCGGCGCCCGCGACGTGCCGTGGTGGGCTTGGACGGGCGGCCTGTTCGGGGTCGCGTATGTCGCGATCTCCCTAGTGGTCGTGCCGCGGATCGGTGCGGCCGCGCTCGTCTCGCTGGTCGTCCTCGGAATGATGTTCACGGCGATGGCGATCGATCAAGGCGGCATGCTCGACGTCACGCTGCGTCAGCTTTCGCCGCTGCGGATCCTGGGCGCCGCGTGCGTCGTCGGCGGCGTGTTTCTCATCGCGCGGTACTAGTCCGAACGCGCATCGGCCGCTGCGCAAGCGCATCCGGCCATGGCGCGTGCGGTAGCCCGCCGCAAGAGCGAGCGCGCCGCATCTCGACCCTTGCGCGGACCGCCGAGCGCAGGTGCGGCTGGCGAAAAATGGAGGACGTGTAGTCCGTGCGCCGCACGGAGATACGGTGCCAGACTGAGGATCTGCCCATGCCGGTTCGCGTTTTTGACTCCGTCCGCGCTCGCGCCGTTACCGTTCTCACCATACTGGCTCTCGTCGTGCCGCTCGTGCCGGTGCGCGCCGACGATACGGCGCCCGCGCCCAAGCCGTTCGACGTCATCGATCGGGCGATCGCGCGCTGGCAGGCGCGACCGCGGCCGACCTTGCTTTCGTATACGGTGGACTTCACCGGCTCGCACGGCGCCAAAACGTATCGGCGGGTTTTTCGCGTCGACTATACGGTTCCGACGCATAACGCGCGCATCACGATGCTCGGGTCCGAAGGGCAGGCGCCGGCCTTCGTCGAGCCCGAGAAGCAGCGCCTTTCGCCGACCGAGACGTTCGGTTTCGTTTCCCGCGACCACGCCTTGCTCGGCGTGACGCAGTCACCCGGCGCCGCGCCGCTGCCGGTGATCGCGGCGGTGCATGCCGTGGTGCACTATCCGTACGACGTGAACCTCGTCGGCATCGAGCAAGTCGATCGGCAGCGGGCCTATCATTTGGCGTTCGTCCCGCGCCAAAAGCCGGATGACTACCCGCTGCGCGACTTGTGGGTCGACGCGACAACGTACGATGTGCTCAAAGTCATAGCATTGCAATTCGAACACATTGGTCCGATTCGCGTTCCCTATCTCGTGCGGGCGTCATACGCCCAGCAAGGCCCCTACTGGCTGATTCGGCGCGCTGCCGCCGGAGCGACGATTCGCGCCGGACTCTTTTCATACGGTTCCGACGCCGAGGCATCGTTCGAAGATTTTCAGTATGCCCCCTAGAGCGCGGGTCTTCGACCCGGCGTGCTCATCACCGGCGCTTCGAGCGGCATCGGCTATGCGCTCGCGCGCGCCTGGATGCCGACGGCGGTGACGTGCTCTCGCCTATCCTGTACGGTGGCCAAGCGGATACGCGCGAACATGCGGCGCAGGGCCGCAAGCATGAAATTCGTCGCCGTAGCCGCTACGCTCGCGCTGCCGGTTTTGTTGTGGTCGGGGGGTCCGCGGCCGGCGCAAGCTCAGCCGGTTCCGCCGGTCACCATCAACAGCTGCGCACCGATCGTCAATACGCAAACGCAGCCCACGCCCGCGCCGCTTTTCGGCGGATTGCAGCTGGCGTCGACGAGTTCGGGTATTGCGATCGAGTTCGTCAACGATTCGACCAAGACGGCGAATTTGGTGAATTTCGCGGTCGACTCGAACGGCCAACAATTCGTGATTCGCGACGTGGGGACGTTTTCACCGGGGATTTCGATCAAACACACGTATCGCAACGGCTCGGGCCAGGCATTCGTGCTGCCCCAATTCATCGCGCCGCGGGTCAACTGTCACGTTGCCTCGGTGCGGTTCGTCGATGGGAGTTCGTGGCGCCCGGGGCAGCCGGCAGCCAACCCTCCGCCGGCGCCGCCGGCCGCCGCGCAAGGCTCGACGGCATTATCTGCCGCGCCGGCTGCGCTCGTGCTGGACTCGGTCAGCGAATCGGAATTGTTCCTCGTGTCCAGCAGTACGCGCGTCGCCGCGTTCAAGGAAAGCGACAATTGCGCGGGTATCGCGACGGTGTTCGTCGCGGCGACCGGCGAATCGTCGGCAACGTACTCGGTCAAGCCGATCGCCGCCGGCAGCTGCACCGCGCACATTACCGATGAGGCCGGCCAAACGCTGGCCTATCCGATTACGGTGCGTTAGCGTTGCGCTGCCCGCGACGCTGACGCACGCCGGAAGCCGCCGCGTCAGGCGGAAACGGTGCGCCGCTCGCGCACGGAGTGCAGCGCCCGCGCCAGGCGGGTCGGAACGACCATGACCGGGCAGTCCGCCCGCCGGATCAGCGCGTCCGCCGTGCCGCCTAAAAACAACCATTCCAGATCGCCGCGTTGGTGCTTGCCCACGACGATCGCGTCGGCGTCGATGCGGCGAGCGATTTCGCACAAGGTGACATCGGCCTCATCGCCTTCCGCGATCTCGGTCTCGAGCCGGATGCCTCGGCGGGCTGCTTCGTAGCGCGCCATGTCGAGCGTTGCGAGCGCCTCGGTGCGCTGCCCGGACAGCAGTGTGGTTCCGAATGAGGCATCGACGCCCGAGTCGGGCACGCTGGACGTATCGATTGCCGTGCAAAAGCGCAGCGCGACGTCGTGCTCGTGAGCGAGAGCCAGGGCAAACTCGGTGATGCTGTGCGAATGTTCGGCAGCATCGACGCCGACCAGGACGCGTCGCACCGACCGGCGCACGCTGTTTGCGCGCGTCACGATGACGGGCACGGTAGCGCGGCGCAGCACGTCTTCCGCGACGCTGCCCACGGCGAAGCGCGCGATGCCCGATCGCGCGTGCGTGCCGACGGCGATGGAGGTTGCCCGCCAGCGCCGCGCCGCGTCGAGAATGCCGGATGCCGCGCCGTCGGTCGCGATCTCCATCCAGACCGGTACGGCGTAGTGTTCGACGAGCCGGCTGAGCGTATCGAAAACTTCGCGCCGTTCGGCATCCAGCGAACGCAAAAGTGGGCGCGGATCGAAAGGCGGCGGGCCGCCCTTGCTCGGCACGGGAACGATGGCCGGCGTTGGCGAGTCGGAGACGTGAACGGCCACGATCGCGCCCCGATGTTTCTCGGCCAGCGCTACGGCTTGGCGCAGAGCCGTTTCGGACGCGACCGATCGATCGAGGCCGACAACGATGCGAGCAAAGGGGTCGTGGGTTCTCATGGTGCACCCCTGATCTGAACTTCGCGCTTTGGCGCTCCGACCGACCTCGACGCCATGGAGCTCGCAATAACAAGCACATACGTCCGAGGTGGATCGACTTCGCCGATCCGTCGCGCTTGCGGCCTCGCCGCAAGCCGCCCTTCGGCACGTCTCGGGCGAACCCGACACATTCCTAGGAAAGTAAGCCTATCGCCGATCCGCGAACGGATTGCGAAGGCGCGGTGAAGGTGAAGAAAAGTAGTTCGCGTCGTTCACCTGCGGCTGCTTCAGCAACGCTCGCACTTCGTCGTCACGCACTTGCTCGAAGTTTTGATACCACGCGCCGACGCCGCCGAACGGCACCGGCGTTCGCGGGCAGACGACGCGGTCGGCAAAGCCGCGCAGCGCTTCACACGTGTCCGGCGGCGCGACCGGAACGGCCACGACCAACTCGAGCGGCTGCGTTTTCCGCAGCGCGCGCAACGCGGCGAACATCGAAGCTCCGGTGGCCAGGCCGTCGTCAACGATCAAGACGGTCTTGCCCGCAATCTCCGGAAACGGGCGGCGGCCGCGATAGAGGCGTTGGCGACGTTCGAGTTCGCGGTCTTCTCGAGCGACCGCGTGGTCGAGTTCGGCACGCGAGATTTGCAGCTCGTCGACGAGTTTGAGGTCCAGCACCTGCATCCCGCCGCTTGCAATCGCGCCCATCGCCAGCTCCTCGTTGCCGGGAACCCCTAGTTTGCGGACCAGGAAGACGTCGAGCGGCGCGGGCAGTGCTCGGGCGACTTCGTACCCGACGGGCACGCCGCCGCGCGGCAGGGCGAGCACGATGACATCCTGGCGGCCGGCGTAGTCCCCGAGCGATTCGGCGAGAACGCGCCCCGCCTCGCGCCGATCAGCAAACGCGAGCATCGGCTGACGGCTTCCCTTGGTGACGCGGCCGTGCAATCCCCAAAGAGTCGCGAACGGCAAGCCGAAACGGAGTGCTCGGACGGAGCGGATAGTTTGCCATCGCGACCTCCCTGCCTCATGATAGGTCCGGCGTTCGAAG
>JBEKHC010000054.1:0-33352 GCA_050012475.1 Candidatus Velthaea sp. | reverse complement strand
CGTGCCCCAGCATCCACAAGCCGTACATGAACGCCGTTTCGCGGAAATCCCAACCGTTGAGCGAAGGAAACGTGTTGAGCGTGACCCACAGGGCAATCACGGCGGTCGCGTGGTAGACGATGGTGAAACCGAACCACATGAGAAAATTCGCCCGGTACTCGAGCATCGTGAGCAGATTGATCCGCCAATACTGCACGTAGGTATCGAGGTACATCGATGGATGATTCCGTTCGTGTCTGGACCGTCCCCGTGCGGCCGCCCTACCGGCTCGACCTCACCGCGACCGCGCTGCGTCGGCTCTCGACCAACGTCGTGGATGTCTTCGACGGTTGCGTTTATCGGCGGATGCTCGGCGAGAGCATGCAACCGGTGTTGGTTGAGGTTTCCCAGTCGGCGCCCGATGCGCTAACCCTTCGGGTCACCGGCACAACGGACATTGATATCGCCGTGCTGACCGGCCGAATGCTCGGCGCCGACGTCGATCTGTCTCATTTCTACGCGGTCGCGGCGCGATTTCCGTGGCTCGACCGGATCGTGACGGCGGCCCGCGGCGTGAAGCCGCCGCGCTATCCGACGCTCTGGGAGGCCATCGTCAACGCGGTCGTCTTTCAGCAAGTAAGCATTCATGCGGCCGCGGCGATCTTGCGCCGTTTGATCGAACGCTACGAACCGCTGCACGTCGTCGATGCCGTCGCTCTTGCACCGTTCGTGCAGCCGCGAACGGTCGCCGATGCCGATCCGCTCGATCTGCGCGCGGTCGGATTGAGCGTGAACAAGGTGGTCGCGCTGCGAACGTTGGCGCGCGCCGTGCTCGACGGCGCGCTCGATGCACACGCGCTCGAACCGCTCGAAACGGGTGAACTCGCGGCGCGATTGGTCACCTTCAAAGGCATCGGTCCGTGGACGGCGGCGGTCATCGCGCTACGCGGCTTCGGCCGGCTGGACACCTTCCCGCTCAACGATTCGGGGGTGGCGCGCAGCCTCAAAGATCTCTCGGGCGAACCGGCGATCGACGTGCACACGCTGCTCGCGGCGTTGGGTCCGCAGCGCGGCATGCTGTATTATCACTTGCTCATTGGCCGGTTGGCCGCGCGCGGAGAAATCGCGTTGTGAATAGGGCCGGTTCGCGCTCGTCCGCGATAGGCGGCGCGCCGTAATGGGAACGATAACGTCATGACGGCATCGGTACACTGCTCGCATCTCGACACGATCCGCGACGTGCAGCCGCACACCAAGGGCTGCGAAGAATGTCTCAAACTCGGCGACACCTGGGTTCACCTCCGCCTTTGCACCCACTGCGGGCACGTGGGCTGCTGCGATTCCTCGAAGAACAAGCATGCGACCAAGCACTATCACGCGACGGAGCATCCGATCATTTCGTCGCTCGAGCGGGGCGAAGACTGGAAGTGGTGTTATATCGACGATATCGGCTGGGAATAGCGACGTCTGGATCGATCACGCTGGGTGATGAGTTGGACCGATCGCGAGCAGCCGCCGCAAGTAGGCAAGGTTGACGAAACCCTCCGGTGGCGGCGCGCCGGCGAGCAGGTGGAGCGGTGCGGCTGGTTCACCGAGGTCGCTGACGACGGCGGCGGCGCCGCTGAAATCTTCGTCGCGGGTGTACTCGCTGACCGTTATCAGCGTAGCAATCCCCGCCGCGCGGGCCGCGCGCAGCCCGATCGCGGCATCCTCGAGGGCCACGCAACGCTCGGCGCGCAGCCCGAGCGCAGCGAGCACGTAGACGTAGATATCGGGCGCGGGCTTCTTGTGCGGCACGACATCACCCGCCGCGATGAAATCGAAAGCGTCGCGCAGCTCGGGTTCGCGTGCCAGGATGGCATCGACGCCGGCGCGCGCGGCCGTCGTCACGATTGCCAGACGCACGCCCGCCGCACGCGCTTCCCGCACGACGCGCCGTACGCCGGGCCGGATCGCGATCGAAGGAGCAAGCGCGTTGAAGAGCTGCTGTTTGCGTTCGTGGATCGCTGCAATGAGTTCGGCACGGTCGCCGTAAACGCGGCCGCCGTTGCGGTAGCGATCGAGGTAGTGGGCGATGCGCTCTTTGCCGCCGCCGATCGCCAACAGCTCGCCGTAGAGTTTGGTATCCCACGTCCAGTCGAGGCCGAGTTGCGCGAACGCGGCGTTGTAGGCGACGCGGTGGCCCAAGCGTTCGGTCTCGGCAATCGTGCCGTCGAAATCAAACAGCAGCGCGTCCATGTCAGCCGCCTTGCACGACGACGCGCTGCCGCGCCGCGCGCCACATCAGCGCGGCAGCAACCGCGAAGACGCCCAGCCAAACGAGTTGCAGCAGCAGTACGGCCGCATAGCGCTCGGGTCCGATCGTTCCGACGTAAATCAACAGCGGCGTCGAATAGATCGCGGCGAACGGCAGCCCGAGCATCAGGGCTTGCCAAATCCCGGGGAAGAAGATCAATGGCACGATCTGTCCGCTGAGCAGATCGGAGATCCAGCGCACCATCATTTGGATGGCGAACGTTTCGAGGGTCCAGAAGGCGATCGAGTTCATCAGAAAATTCAGCAGAAAATTAACGCAATAGCCCAGCGCGAAACTCAACGCAAACGCACCCAGCACGGCGGAACTCGGAACGTCGATATGGACGAGCAGCAACGCCAGCGCGATCGCGGGCACGATCAACATCGCATGGAACAGCGTTTGTCCAAAACCATCGCTAAAAAAATAAAGCGGCAAACTGATCGGCTTCATGAGGTCGGTTGCGATCGTTCCTTCGCGAATTTTCTCGCGGATCATGCGCGTACCGTCGACCTCGAGGACCAGCGACATCAGCAGTGCGACCGCCGAATAGGTCAGAATCGCATGCAGGGGAACACCCGCGGGAGCGGCGTTTTGCGCGTAGAGGGCGGTCCACAGCATGCGCAGCAGGTACACGCGGACGAGCAGGCTGCCCAAGTTCGTGAAGACCTCGAGCCGGTACGTCGCCTCGCGCGAAAACGCTTTTTTGGCAAACTCGACGTAGGGTTCGAGCCGGCTGACGACGGAACGCGGCGGGTAGATGATGCGTTGGACGGACATGAATCTACGGACCGTGCTGACGATTGCGGCCATCGTGGCTTGCCTGCGTCCGGCGGCGGCGGCGGTGACGAATCTGTCGCTCCAGCCCGTCGACGTCCAGACGACGCAGACGCCGCCGCAGGTCTTCGTCCACGCCGGCGACGCGCTGCGCGGGGCCCGGCCGGACGACGATCCGAGCCTGCCGCTGTTCGACGCGACCGGCGATGCGCTCTATTTTACGCTCGAGAAGTGGCGTGCCGCGAACGGCACCCTCGACGTCGTTCCTCAGAACGACGGAGGTGGCGATCAGGTGACCCTCAGCCTGCGCCGGCTCATCGCCTTCGGGCACTACAGCGTCTTCCTGAGAACGGACGATTCCGACGGACAGCACTTCGTCCCCATCGACGGAAGCGGGATCACCAACAATTTCGACGCCCATCAGGACGGCTCGGCCAGCGTCGCCGTCAGCGCGCCGCAGCACATTACGTCGGGCACCTGGATCGTCACGATCTATCATAGTGACGACCAGGACCACGGGAACTTCCCCGGCGATTTCACCCGTACCGCCCACCAGCAGCTCATCGTCAAGATCCCCTAATCCCGGGCGACCTGGCCGGGGCCCTGCAGATGCCTCGCGACCGTTTGGGTTGTAGCCGATATACGCCGCACCATTCCGCTCTGGGCGGCATCGATCCGGCAAACGCGGTCGTGCGCATGATCGAATCGATCCCGCGCGCCAAGCGCATCGCATATCACACGCGCAAGCTCGTTTTGGTGTACGCGGTGATGCGCCATTGTACTGACGATTTGCGTGTCGCCGGCTGGACGGTCGATTCGTACGCTGAGCATGAAGACTTCGCGCGCGTTACCGCCCGGCGCACGTACGCATGATGCACCAATCGGACTGGTCGAATCTGCGCGTTCGGGGATGTTCGTGGACCATGTGCGTCAAGACGGGTTATGCCCACCCTATCCTGCGCTTGAGGGCCTTGCGGAATTCGCCTTGCGCCCAGCTTCGATCCGAATGAAATCAACGATTGGTTCCGGGCGATCTTCGTCGACGGGTACGATTGGCTGATGGTGCCCAACGTGATCGGAATGGCGCCCTGCCGACGGCGGCTATCTCGAGACGAATCCCTACTGTGCGTCGGCAAACGAGATCGATACGACCATCGATACCGGCGATGCCTGCCCGTTCAATTCGCTGTACTGGGACATTATCGTCGGCTCGAAGAACGGTTCGCGCGCAATCCGCGCTTGGCGGTCATCGTTCGCAGCTGGCGAGGCCGGCGGCGGAGCGGCGCGCCGCAATCCGCGCTAAAGCCGACCGCGTTCGTGAGGTGCTGCGGCGGGGCGAGGCGATCGAAAGTCCTTCTACGGCAGTGATGGACCGCTCGGTCGCTCAAAAATGTTGGCTGGCTGCTTCAACCTGGGTATACGGCCGGCATGATGAAGCACTTATATCGCGCCAAAATCGCTGCGCTCGCCAGTTCGATGGTACTGCTCAGCTTGCCGTTTGCGCCCGCGGCAGCCGCTGAGAAGGCGGGCTCCGAGGTTTTTCAAGGACTCGTCGATCACGTCTCGTCGGACAATCTCAAAGTAACCGACCCCAAGTCGAAAAAAACTTTGAGCTTCCTGCTCGTCCCGCGCTTCAACAAGGTCTTCAAGAGCCATGGCAAGACCATGCAGCAAGGGTCACTGCACAACGGCCAATACGTGAAGGTGTTTTACGATCAGAAGTTCCTCGGGCGACCGCACGCCGACCGGGTCCTGATCCTCAACGACTCGAACGTCGCAATGAAGAAACTGCACAGCTAGTCGCCGGAGCCCCCCGCAAAGCCGCGACCATTAGCAGCAGCCAAGAAAAGAAGCCGGCGATCCATTCGGTTCGCCGGCTTTGCGCTTCCGTCGATCAGACCGCCATCGCGGGAGCCGGGATATCGGCGGCGCGGACGTAGTCGGCGCCAAGCTGAGCGAACAATTCGCGCTCGGGAATTGGTGTCGGAACGGTTAGCGGCACACCCGCGAGCAACCGAACGGCAAGATCTGTCCAGGGCTGGCCGATAAAGCCGGTGGGATCCTGTTCGAAGACGGTTTGTGCCGTGAGCCGGCTCTTGCGCACGCCGTCGTTTTCCGGGATCGTCGTCAGGCAGACCGAGCCGATGCGGGCAGCGTACGGACCCACGAGTTCCGCGTCGCTGGCGCGGTTCGCCACAAGTCCGGCGAGCAATCCGCCGCCCGTCTTCTGCTTGATGCCGATCGCGGTCGCGATGCGATTCGCCGCGAAGATCGAGTCGAAGTCGTTCGTGGCGACGATGATGACTTGCTCGGAATGCTGCAGCGGCGCTGAGAAACCGCCGCATACGACGTCGCCCAACACGTCGAAAACCATGATTTCGTAGTCTTTGTAGACGCCGAATTTCTCGAGCAATTTCACCGTCTCGCCGACCACGTATCCGCCGCAGCCGGCGCCCGCGGGCGGTCCGCCGGCTTCGACGCAATCGACCTCGTATTTGCCTTTGAAGATGATCTCGTCGCGCTCGATCTCATCGGTCTTGAATTTGTATGAAGAGAGCACTTCGACCACGGTCGGGATGAGATTTCCGGTGAGGGTAAACGTCGAATCGTGCTTGGGATCGCAGCCTACCTGGATCGTCTTCTTGCCCATCCGGCCGAACGCGGCCGAGAGATTCGAAGAAAAGGTACTTTTGCCGATCCCGCCCTTGCCGTACACCGCAAGCTTGAGCATACTACCTCCGGACGCCACCACTGGCCCCAGCGCGCCGCTGCCGGCCTTGGAAAGAACGCTACTCCGGGACCCCGTCCCGAACGGTGATAACCATCACCGGGGGGAAATCACCCTCAAAAGCGAGTCGGGCTTTGCACGACGCGTGACGAAGAGAACGTCGCAAGTAGCGGCTTGCTCCCGGTCATCGAGAAAGAGGCATACCTTGGATTCACCCGTCTACATCCCCGTTCTCGTCATCCTGATCGCAATGGCAATCGGCTCGGTCGGCGCGTTCTTCGTCCTGCCGCCCCTGCTCGATCGGATCGACCGGGTTGGAAAGGTTGGAATCTTCGGGTTCTGATCGTCACGGTTTCGCGAGAGTACGGCGCGGCCGCGCAAGCGGTAGCCCGTACGCTCGCGGCGATCTTGCAGTATCGACTCGTCGATGAGGAACTGCCGCGGCTGATTGCGGCCCGGCTGGGCATGCCGGCCGACGTTGTCGAGAGCATCGAAAACCGGGTGCCGGGCTTTGGCGAGCGCCTACTGGCCGGCCTTACCGGCGCCGTCCCCGAGATCGCGCAACCGGCCGCTCTTCCGGAGGAGAATCTCGTGGGCGCGTACCGCCGCGAAGCCGAGCGGGTGATCCGCGACGCTGCGGCGGGAGGTGACGCCGTCATCCTGGGTCGCTTGGGGAACGCTATTTTGGGTGCGCGCCCCGACCTCGTGCGGGTTTTCGTGTATGCGCCGCTGGTTTGGCGCATCGCGTATGTCAGCGCGTCGTTTGGCTGCTCCGAAAGCGCTGCGCGCAGCGAGATCGCGCGCATCGACGAAGCGCGTCGCGCGTATGCGCGCGACCAATATCGGATGGCGTGGGGCGACGTGCGCAACTACGATCTGGCCGTCGATACGGCCCGCTACGGCATCGAGGGTGCGGCCGAGGTGATCGCCTGCGCGGTGAGCGCGGCCAAGCCGGGATGAGAGCGCCGCCGGAAAGCGGCGCCACCGAACCGCGCTTTTCCGGCCGCCGTCCGGGCTTCTTGGGTGCGCTGCGCTTCTTTGATTTCCGGCTGTTGTGGGGCGGTCTGTTGATCAGCAACCTGGGCACCTGGATGCAGTTCACGGCGCTCGGATATGAAGTCGTCCATCTGGCACCGAACGCTCATCTCGCCGCCTTCTATGTCGGACTCATCGGCGCGTCGCGGGCACTTCCGGTCTTGGTTTTTTCGCCGTTTGCCGGTGTGGTGGCCGATCGTTTTCCGCGCCGGCGCGTGCTGGTCGTGACCAACGCGTCACAGGCCGCGCTGTCGCTCGTGCTGGCCGTCGTCATCGCCGGCGGAAGCGCGACGATCGGACTGTTGATGCTCTTGAGCGCATTGCTGGCGGCGACGCAGTCTTTCGACGCTCCGGCGCGCCAGAGTTGGGTGCCCATTCTGGTCCCGCGTGAGTTCGTGAGTAACGCGATCGGACTCAATAGCTTGGCGTTCAACGCGCCCGCCGTCGTCGGTCCGCCGATCGCGGGCCTGATCATCGCCGGCCTCGGCGTCGCGCCGTGCATGTTCGCCAACGCCGTGCTCACGCTCGCGGTGGTCGTCGTGCTTGCGTTCATGCAGCCAGTGCCGGCAAGTTCCGTGCGGCGTGAAAACGTGTGGGCGTCGATTCGCGACGGCATCACGTTCATCGCCCGGCATCCCGTGCTGCGCTGGGTCATCGTGTTGCTGATCGTCAACTCGCTGCTCGTTCGGCCCTACAATTTTTTGCTGCCGGCGTATGCCGCCCACGTGCTCGACACCGATGCGCGCGGGCTGGGCGTGCTCATGGCGGCCACAGGCATCGGAGCGATGGGCGGCGCGCTCACGACCGCGGCGTTTGTCCCGGAGCGCCGCTCTGCGCTCTGGGCGCTGTCGGCGCTCGTCATGGCGTTGGGCGCGATAGGTTTGGGCAGCACGGCGTCGATGCCGATCGCGCTCGCCGTGCTCGGCGCGATGGGCGTGGGAACGTTGACGTTTTTGGGCTCATCGAACATCATGCTGCAGACGCTGGCACCCGACGACATGCGCGGCCGCGTCATCTCGATCTACTCGATGATCGTGCTCGGCTTCGTGCCCGGCGGCACGCTGCTGCTCGGTTCGCTGGCGTCGGTGCTGAGTTTGCGCGAAGCGCTCATCGCCGGCGGAGCCGTCGCAGCGCTCTGCACGCTTTGGACCTATGCCGCGCACCCGCGGCTGCGCGCGATTTAACCCGCGCCCGAAGTTCGCGGCGACAGTGCCCGCCACGTTCGGCCCTTTCCGGGTACGCGTACGCCCGGGATAGCAGACGGTTCGGGTCAGGCGTCGTTTTTCGTCAATTGACGACGATACGTCGCCAATTCGACATCGGCATCGAGTTCGTTGAGCTTGTCTTTGAGCTGTTGCTCGAGGTCGCGGTCTTCCCACATCCCGCGCCGCTGAGTGTCGAGCAAGATCTCGCCCAGGTCGCGCGTCTTGTGCGGATTGGCATCGGAAATGCGATCCCACTCGGTCAGCGTGACCTCGACGGTTCGCTTCCAGAGCTCCGGCGTGATCGTCGCGCCAAGCGCCGCTTCGGTCGAGCGCATCGCTTTGAAGATGTCGCCGAACTCCATCACGCCCGAATAGCCGTGCTGCATCATCCGGTCGCGCCAAGCTTGCGAATGGAAACGCGTGAGCACTCCGTTGACCACCACGTTGCGGAAGTTGCGGACCTTGGGCTCGCGGCGCGTCAAATCACTCACCAGAATCATCGTGTCCTCGTGACCCATCGTGCGCTTCGCCGCGCCGAACGCCGACGTAAACGAGGCGAACATGTCTTCTTTGACCGGTCCGCCGGCCGCCATCTGCACGAGCGGCTGCTGGATCACCTCGACCTTGCCGACCAGGTACCGCTGGACGTCGGCGGCCGGTTCGACGATGATCGACTGGTATTGCGGAAGGTAGGCGTTGCTGTTGTCGCTCATCCACGCATTGCCGATGTCGGTGAAGTCGCCGAACTTGCCGGTGTCGAGCATTGCGCCGACTTGGCCCATGAACGCATCTTCGCCCATCCCGAAGCAGCGGGCGCGCGCTAAATGCGGCGCGATCCCGTTCGCGATGAGCTCGTCGGTGTGCCGGCGCACGTAGTTCCACTCGTACGGTTCGTCGGCGGCGGCCGCAAGTTCGGCGGCCTCGTGGATGAGCCGGATCGCGCCCGGAAACGTGTTCTTGAAAACGACCGAGGTGTTGCCGAGGATGTCGATGCGCGGGCGGCCGAGCTCATCGAGCGAGATGAGTTCGACCGTTTCGGCGCGATTGAAGCGGTCCTTGCGGACGCGCGCGCCCATGAGGTCGAGCGCTTGAGCGATGCCGACGCCGTCGCTTTCGAGCACCTCGGAGCCCCACAGCACGATACCGACGGCGGCTGGATAGTGGCCGCGTTCGGCGACGGCGGCTTCGAGAATTTGCTCGACGGTCCGCTTGCCATACCGTTGCGCGGCTTCGCGCGGCAGCATCCGCACGTCGGTGGAGGCCATGTTGCGGCCGGTCGGGAGGACGTTCCAATCGCCGACGACCTCTCCGCCCAGCGACGGCTCGAGGTAGCGGCCCGAGAGCGCGCGCAGCAACCCTTGGCGTTCGTGGGTGCCGACGCTGCCTAATTGCGCGTAGAGCTCGCGCGCCCGTTCGACGAACGCCGCGAGTTCCTGGGCGTCATACGGGCTCTTCACAAGTTTGTAGGAGCCGATCGGGCGCGTCTGCAAAATGCCCAGCATCGCGGACCGGCCGAGCGATCCGCCGCGCAGCACTTCGGCCGCAATGATCTCGCGCCCCGCGTCGCGCAGGCCGTCGAGCAGATCGTGATAATAGGTGCCGTCCGCATCCCGGCCTTCGGGATTGCGTTTGATCCGGTCGTAATCGATTCCGTAACAGTGTGCGATCAAGCGGTACAAATCGACGTCGCAGAATTCCAGGCAGGCCTCGAAGGTCGAACGGCGGTCGTCCGCGCTCAAATCGCGGCCGAACACGTGCTGCCCGGCGGGCGAGAATTCGCCTTCGAGTGAAACGAGTTCGTCGTGGACGCGGGAAACGAAAGCGCGCTCGTCGGCGTACGTTTCACCCGGCGATTCGATGCGCAGGCCCGAGCGGTCGATGACCTCGTGAATCTCGGCGGCGATGTCGCCGCGCTTTTCGAGCTCGCCCGAATTGGTATTGTAGTAATCGTGCACCAGCCGGTGCAGATTGCGCAGGTCCTCGCTGCCTTCGACTGCGACCAGCGGCGGACACAAGTGGGAGAGGATCGTAGCGTACGAACGCCGCCGGGCGATCGAGGCTTCAACCGGATCGACGATGTTGAAAATATACGCGTGCGGCGTGCGGTCGATCAGGAACTCGGGATAGTCGCCGGCGGCCGGACACCACTCTTTGCCCTTGGACCACTCGACGAGCCCGTGCGTGCCGACATGGATCATCGCATCGGCATTGAAGCGCCGGGTGGCGTAACGGTACGAAGCCAACAGCCACGGCGACGGCGGCGCATTCTTGTCGTGAACGGCGGTCAGGTCTTCCATCCCGCGCATGTCTTGCAGCAGCACCAGGACGTTGCCGTAGCGCAAGCCTTTGATCGGGATCGTCGCGGGCGGCTGACCCCAGACCTCGTAGAACAGGGATTCATGCGCAACGGGCAGATCGTGAACCCAATCGCGGATTTCGGCGCTCGAGACCGCGCCGACCGTCTCGTATCCGGCGTACATGCTTTGCAGTTTTTGCGACATCGCGGCGTCGCTGTCGTCGATCTCCCCGACGGCGTAGCCGTCGTCGCGCAGCGCTTCGAGCACCGAGCGCACCGACGCGGCGACATCGAGAAACAGCGCGACGCCAACGTTTCCCGGGCCCGGCGGGAAGTTGTAGACGAACATCGCAATCTTTTTCGACGCGTTCTCGAGCGTGCGAAGCTTGAGCCACCGGGTCGACGTTTCCGCGATCAGCTCGACCCGGTCGGGGATCGGCTCGAGCGCGCTGACGTCGACGCTTGTCTGCTCGCGCGAGCAGATCGGTGGAAACGGCTGAATGCCCTCGGTCTCGGGCGTAACGACGTTGCCGATATATTCCAGCGAGGCGACGCCGAATTTCGAGGCGGCCAGATCGGCCTTGGACATCGCGGCGTTGACCGGCGAGGTATACACCCGGGGATCACCCAGGTCGTGGATGAGGTCGATCGTCGCGTCGGGCGAACCCGCGAACATCGAGCCGGCCAAATACAGCGGAACGTTGTGATAGACGGCGCCGACGAGCGGTGTTTTGGTCTTGGTCGTCAGCAGGTGCCGGCGCGAAACGATGTGGGCGTTGAAGACCGCCGTCATCGAGCAGATCACGCCGACGCCGCGCTGCTCCCAGGCCGCGATGGCCGCGTTGAGCGTCGGATGATTCCATTCGACCAGAAAGAGGTCGTGGGTGATGAAGCCCACGCGCTCCCACGCTTTGCGGCCGTAGGTCTTTTGGTACCACGGCTCATACCAGGCCAAGTAGGCCTCGGGCGTTGCGAACAAGCCCTTGTGGGCAGGATGGTAGATGCCTTCGTTCTCGACTTTTTCCGGCGGCTCGACGTCCTTCTTATAGGCGTTGTTCATGAAGTGCTTCATGAGATACAAGAACATGTTCTCGATGTTCTTGACGCTGCGGTTGTTCCAGTACCCGATCATGACCAGCGATTTGAAGACCGGCTTCTTCATGATCTTGGCCATGAGCGGCGCCGCCCCGACCATTTTCTGCATGCCCAGGAAGCCTTCGCGGGCTTCCCATAACTCGTCGATTGCTTCGTGTTTGGATTTGGCTTGATAGCGTTTGATCGCCATCGACAGCTCGCGCATCGGGTTCGACTTGTTCATGTCGAAACGGAAGCCGAGCGTCTTGAACATCAATTGCTGCAAGCGCGGATCGGGGATGTCGTACCATAAGAATTTAACGTGGTCGAGCTCTCCGGCGCGATCCATGTCGGTCATGAGCAAGGCCATCCGCTCGACCGTGTCGTTGGTCATCGACTGCCAGCCGATCACGACGTCGGCGCCCTTGATCGCCGTCCGCAGCCGGCCCAAGGCGGCGGGATCGTTGAAATCGGACGCGCCGAAGTGCTCCAGCTCCCAGGGCTGCCCGGTCTTCTCGCGCAGTCCGCGAAAGGCAAGGCGCATCGCGTTCGCGCGCTCATCCGGGGCCCAAGACGAATAGCCGACGACCTTCATAGTCTGACGCTACGCTGCCGAGCCGCCCGCCTCGGTGATAGGGGTCACCCCTACCGGGCCCACGGCGCAGCCATCGTCGCCGGCCCCCCGCCGCTGTGGGGGCTGCGGCCAAGCCGACCCGGACCCGCCGTCCTTCGGCGCACCCGCACCCGGCTGCGCGTGCAAGCCGCGTCGTTGCTCCGGCGATCCAAGAGGACCGTGCGGTAACGACGTGTCCACGACATCGCACCGCTCGAGAACGCCGCTCTCACTTGAAAAAAAAAGCGAGTCGTGCGTTACCGCGACTCGCCCGGTTTCACCGCGCCGGTATTAAACCGCGGCTTTGGCCTTGCGCGGACTAGCTTTGCGACCGGCCGTTTTGCGAACCGACTTCTTGACGCCGGCCTTCTTGCGCGTGGTTTTGCGCGCGGCCGGCTTACGTGCCGCGGTCTTTTTGCGCGATCCGGCGGCTTTCTTCCGAACGGTCTTTTTGGCGCTCGACGACTTGCGGACGGAAGTCTTCTTGCGGGCGCCGGTCTTTTTCGCGGCCGTCTTCTTGGCGGCGGTCTTTTTCCGCGGAGCGGCTTTGCGGACGGTCTTCTTCGCGCTCGTCGATTTGCGCGTCGATGTCTTCTTGCGGGCCGTCTTCTTGGCGCCGGCCTTCTTTGCGGTACGTTTCACTGCCATACGGTAGCAATGATCCTTTCTCTCACCGCGCGAGCGGTGAACGCGACCGGCATCCACTGCCGGCTGATGTTGCTAATGTTATAACATCAAGGAAGGATTTTCGCAACAACATCCGTTAGCGCGAAGTAACGGCCCTTGGCGATCGCGGCGAGTTCGCGCATCAGCGGATAGGCCTCGTACGCATCGAGATTGATGAAGGTCATCGTCGCGCGACCCGCGATCGTTGCCGCTAACGCCCGGCACTGCTCGGCGGCAACCTCCATGAGCGCCTTGCTATCGCCCGCTGCGAGGGCCGCGGCGACCGCGCTTTCATCGCCGAGCGGTACGTTCGCGCGACCGTCGGAGAAGATCGCGACTTCGACCAGCGCACCCGAATTCGCGCGCCGGAAGCGGTCGGCGATGCGCCGCACGTGTTCGAGCGCGCCGGCCAGCGGTGTCAATGTCTTTACATTTCCGGGCTCGAGCTCGAGCAACCGCGATGCGACCAGATCGACGTTGCGGCCGGTATTTTCATCGACGACGACCTCCGCGCGGGCGCCCCAGCACGATACCAGCGCGGCGCGTTCGCGCTCGGTGTAGATCGGCCGCAACAGCTCGCGCGACGCGGCGCGGACGTATTCGGCGGCATCTTTGGTCGACAGCGAGGCGTCGACGACGAGAATGTTGAGGCGCGGCGGCGTCGCGACTTCGACGCGTTCTTGCGGTTCGGGTGCGAGGCCGGCTTTGGTTGCGACCGTGCGATCCAAGATCGTCGCGCCGATGTCGAGCCGCCCGTTCTGCAGCGGCCGGGTCGCGATCGGCTGGCCTTCCGCGGCCGTCTGCGGCTGCTTTTTACGCACCGGGCGCTGCGTGAGTTCGGGCGAGACGATCGTCGCCGAGCCTGACGGCGGCGGCGGATCGTCTTCGGCCGCCGACTCGTCGTCCGACGCGAACGTTTGGTCGAGGGCGTTTTGAATGGCGGCATCTTCGGCGAGATGTTCGGACAGCGCCTCGACTTTGAGCCGCGAACGGCGCAGCCGCGCGGCGAGCGGAAAGACCCGCGCGACATCCTCGTCGGTTGCTTCGCGCCGGCCTTCCCAGGCCGCAAGCGCCGCCGCGGCTTCGAGGGTAACGATCTCGGTGCGGTGGCTGTCGATCCCCAACCGGGTCACGCCCTCGATCGCGACGCGTTCGGCATTTTCGCTCACGCCGACGTCCGGTAAGAGTTTGATCGCCCGCGCCAAACGCGCGCGATAGTTGGCTGTTGCCTTGCTGTAGTGCGCGGCAAAGCCGTGCGGATCGCGCGCGAACCGTGCGTTGCGCCGGTAGATTTCCAATCGCTGCGCGCGATCGTTCTCGGCGGCGATGAACACGCGCAATCCGATCCGGTCGGTGATCTGCGGGCGCAGCTCGCCTTCCTCGGGATTCATCGTGCCGATCAGCGTGAAGCGCGAAGGGTAGTCGATCGCGTGCTGACCGCGTTTGACGTGCACGACGCCAAGCGCTGCGGCGTCGAGCAGCGCGTCGACGACGACGTCGGCGAGGAGATTGATCTCGTCCACATAGAGGATGTTGCGGTTCGCAGCCGCGAGCAGCCCCGGCCGGAAAGCGACGCTGCTGCGCTCGAGCGCGGCGCGCAGGTCGACCGCGCCCACGACGTCGTCGAGCTGCGCATTGGCCGGCAGCTCGACGATCTCGCCCCGCGATTTGCGCGACGGCACTTTTTCCGCGCGGTCGCGGCGGTCGGCGCATGCCGCGCACAGGTTCGAGCCGTGCGGGTCGCAGCCGTAGGCGCACGTCGAGCGCTCGAGGACCGGCAGTAATTCTCCGGCGGCACGCACCAGCGTGGTTTTGCCAGTCCCTTTGGGGCCCGTCAGGAGGACGCCGCCGACGCGCGGGTTGATCGCCGCGAGCGTCAGCGCAAGCTTTGGCTCTTCCTGTGCGACGATGGCGACGAACGGAAACGGGATATATGCGGCGCGAGCGGTGTTTGGCATGCGTCCTGCGTTTGCGTTTGGGGCACCGCGTTCATTTTCGCCCCCGCCAAGGCGCGCTCACGACTCGAACTCGGCTCCGTCGATGTTCACGTAATAGTAGCGGCCGTGCACGTCGCGCGTTCCCCAGACGGCGATCGAAACGGTGTGAACGCCCCAGGGCAGCACCGGACTCTGGTACACCAGCGCGTGCGTTCGCAGGTGCGGCGCGTAGAATTCGATCGGCCGGCCACCCGTCGACGCTTCGTCGAGCGCGATTCCGGCCCGGCCGCCGCTGGGCCCGAGCACGCCGTAGATCCGCACGCGCGTTCCGGTAAAGCGAAAGATCGCGACGTCGCCGGTCCGGGTGCTGCGCGTGCTCGTTCCGTTGGTTCGGCCGTCGTTCTTCCCCCGAACGTGCTGCCAGCTGCCGACATAGTCGAATCGCCCCAGCAGCGCTTTGCCGACCGCGGCGTCGTCGACGACCGTGACGTGCGGCGGCGTACCCACGACAACGTCGGCGGCGCCGGGTCTCCCCGCGCCGCCGGCGATCGCCGCGATCAGGCTAATGATTCGCCAGTTTATGCATCGCATCAGTCAGGATGATGTGGAAGGTCTCGTCCGTCTTCGCGCCGAGGTCGGGCTGGCGGTTGATATCCCACATCACCCACATGTGGATCGGGTGCGAGACCAGCTTCTCGAGCATGTAGCCGGGATCGTATTGCCCGTTAGGCAGGGTACCCGCTTTGTAGAGTTGTTGCGTGAGCACCGCGCCGCTGGGCACGGTCACGGCCGGCAGGGCGATTTTTTTGGCCGTCGCGTATTTGAGCGAATCGTTGACCGCGTAGGTGAACGTCCGAAAAAACCCATCGACGTCGGCCGCACCGTAGGTTTTCGTCAAATAGGCCAACGCCGCGGGCGCGCCTTTGCCCGCCATGACGCCGACGAGCTTCTTCGAATCGAAATGTGCCGGACCGCCGCCGGCGGCGACCATCTCGGCGGTCAATTTCAAGTCGGGCGTTCCGTCGTACATCGTCGGACCTTTCCAGCCGGCCGTCGCCGGCGCCCAGAGCAACAGGGTGAGAATAAGCGCCGCGCTCGCGTACTTCATTAAATACACACCTCCTCGTGAGTCATGCATACCCCGTCGATGGTGCGCGCAACCTTTTTCACCGGCGAGAAGAAGACCGGGCAGCGGGCGTGAAGGGCGCTGCATGCACCGGATGATCGATGGGGTTCGCTTGGCGTACGACGATGGCGGCCGCGGCGACCCGATCGTTCTTCTGCACGGCTTCGCGCTCGACCGCAGCGTGTGGGACCAGCAATACGTCGCGCTCGCCGCGCGCCGGCGCGTGGTTCGGATCGATTTGCGTGGATCGGGCGAGTCGGCGTGCGGCGAAGGACCGGCGCTCATGGAGTCGCTCGCGGGCGACGTGTTCGGCCTCTTGGATGCGCTCGGCGTCGAACGGGCGGTGATCGCCGGTCACGGCATGGGCGGCTTCGCCGCGCTGGCGTTCTTTCGAATGTATGCCGAACGGGTCGCCGGAATCGCGCTCATCGCGAGCGAGATCGAGGCAAATTCAGCCGAGCGTTCGGCGCAGTGCGATGCGCTGATCGCCCAACTCGAAACGCGCGGAATTGCTGCCGCGCTCGCGTGTTATCTTCCGCACGCGCTCGCGGCGAACGCCGCCGGCGACGTGCGCGAGCGCGTGCGCGCCGTCGTCGCGCGCCAATCTGCGGCCGGCGCATCGGCCCAGCTCATCGGCATCAAGGAGCGTGTCGGTTCGGGCGACCTGCTCGAGGATCTCGCGGTTCCCGTCGCCTTGATCGCCGGCGAAGACGACCCGTGGATTCCCGCCGCTGCAGCCGGACCCGTCGCTGCGGCGCTCGCCGATTGCCGCGTCGAACGGCTCGCGGGCGTCGGCCATCTGCCGATGCTCGAGGCACCCGCCGCCACGACCGCGGCGCTCGAAGCGTTGGCGGCGCACTGCTACCGTTAGCGGCGCAGCAGGTCCGCGTACCGCTCGCGCAGCGCGCGCTTGAGAAATTTTCCGACTCCGGTGCGCGGGATCGCATCGACGAACACGATGCGGTCGGGCAGCCACCACTTTGCGACGCGCGCGGCAAGCCAATCGCGCAGTGCCCGCTCGTCGTCATGGGCGCCGGCGCGCAGAACCACCGCCGCGACCGGACGTTCGATCCATTTGTCGTGCGGGACGGCGAATACGCACGCTTCCTTGACATCGGGATGCCCCATAAGCGTGTTCTCGAGTTCGACCGAGCTGATCCACTCGCCGCCGGATTTGATCATGTCTTTGGAGCGATCGACGACTTCCATGTAAGCGTCCTCGTCGACCGTGACGATGTCGCCGGTCCGAAACCAGCCGTCGAGAAAGGCCGCTTCGGTAGCGGCTGCGTTTTCATAGTATGCCGAGGCGACCGAGTGGCCGCGCACGTACAGTTCGCCGCGCGTGACCCCGTCACGCGGGACCTCACGATGGTCGTCGTCGAGCACTTTCCATTGCACGATGGGCGAAAACGCGCCCTGTTTTAGCCGTTTGAGCCGCCGTGCCTCGGGCGAGAGCGCGTCGAGTTCGCCCTTGACGACCGAGACCGTGCCGACCGGGCTCATCTCGGTCATCCCCCATGCGTGCAGCACGCGGATGCCCATTGCTTCGAGGTCGTCGAACAGTTTGGGCGGAACGGCCGAGCCGCCGATGACGATCCGCTGCAGCGTGCGCGGCACACGTCCGGTTTCGAGCAGATAATCGCGCGCCGCAAGCCAAACGGTCGGAACGCCGGCGGAAACGGTGACGCCCTCGCCTTCGATGAGTTCGCAAACGCTGACCGGATCGAGACGCGCGCCCGGCATCACGATCTTCGCGCCGACCACGAGCGCCAAATACGGCAGACCCCAGGCGTTGACGTGAAATTGCGGGACGATCGGCAGAACGGCATCGCGCTGCGACAGCGCGAGCGCGTCGACGAGCCCGGTCGCGAACGCGTGCAACACTTGCGAGCGATGTGAATAGAGCGCCCCTTTCGGCTCGCCCGTCGTGGCCGACGTATAACACAAAAGGGCGGCGGCGTACTCGGACAGAGCCGGATAGTCGTACTGCTCGCGTTCGGCTGCCAACAACGTTTCGTAGTCGCGGGCGTTGGGGAGCGTCGCGTCGGCCGCGCCCATCACGACGAACGTCAAGTCGGCCAACGCCGGTCGGGCGGCGATCGCGGCTTGCATCGCCGGCACCAGATTTCCGTCGACGAAGACCACGCGATCGCCGGCGTGCTCGATGATCTGCGCTACTTGCTCGGGGAACAAGCGAATGTTGGCCGTGTGCAGGATCGCTCCGCTGCACGGGACGGCATAATAGAGCTCCAGGTGACGGTGGGTGTTCCAGCCGAAGCTGCCGACCCGGTCGCCGGCGCGCACCCCCAGCCGCTGCAGCGCGTGCGCAAGCTGCGCCACGCGACGCCCGAATTGCGCGTATGTTTGGCGAACCAATCCCGCTCCGTCGCGCGAAACGATCTCGCGCCGCGGGTGATTGCGCAGCGCGTGGTCGAGGATGCCGGTGATGGTCAGCGGGATATCCATCATCAGCCCGGGTAGCGTTGCGACGGCCGGCTCGGCGCGGAAGATCGAAGTCATTCCTGAACCTCCTCGTCGAAGAAGAGTCTCGTCGCTCGTTCATTCTCGGAGGCACTTCAATGTCCCACGGCTTTGCGCCGCAAGGCGCGCTCGGCGAACTTTCCGGGCGGAGGACGCGCTGATGCGGCATTCGCTGCGTGTCGAACGAGACGGGGCGGTTGGTTTCATCGTGCTGCTCGGACCGGGGCAAGGCAACGCGATGGGCCCCGCGACATGGAGCGAACTCCCGGCGGCGTTCGATGAACTCGAGGCCGACCCGGCGATTCGTGCGGTCGTGATCTGCGGAAACGGCGAGCACTTTTCGTTTGGACTCGATGTCGGCCGCATGCTCGAAACGTACGATCTTGCCAGCGACCGCGGCGCGAACGCGCGACGCGAACTGCTGACGCTCATCGAGCGCATGCAGCGTGCGTTCAATCAGATCCAGACGTCGCGGTTGCCCGTCGTGGCGGCTATTCGCGGCTGGTGCATCGGCAGCGGGCTCGAACTTGCGTGCGCGTGCGACCTGCGCTACGCCCAGTCGGGTGCCCGGTTCTCGCTGCGCGAAGTGCGGCTCGCGATCGTCGCCGATCTTGGCGGCTTGGCTCGTCTGCCGGGAATCGTGGGCGAAGGGCACGCGCGCGAACTCGCGCTCACCGGCGCGGACATTGGCGCGGAGCGGGCCGCGCAGATCGGCTTGGTCAACGCCGTCGTTCCCGAAGTCATCGCGCACGCGGTCGAGATCGCTCGCTCCATCGCCGCGCACGCGCCGGCGACGGTGTCCGGCATCAAGCACGTCATGAACGCCGGGCAAGGCAAACCGATCGCCGACAGCCTCCAGTACGTCGCGGCCTGGAATGCCGCGTTCTTGCAGTCCGAAGATTTCGCGCGCGCGGCCGCGGCTTTTCGGCGCCCAGGTTCCTAACCTAAAGCCGATAGGCGACGGGCGGCTTGCGCGAAGCGCAAACGCGATGGATTCGACGAAGTCGAATCCACTTAAGCGACGGCCGGCATCACCGCTTCGATTAGCCCGGCGTACAAGCGCTCGACGACGCGCCGGCGGATCTTCTGCGTCGGCGAAAGTTCGCCGGCCTCGATGGTCAGGTCGCGCGGCAGAACGCCGATCGTGCGAATGTGCTCGAACGGCGCGAGATCGCTCGTGTGCACCTGCGCTTCGCGCTGCAGCAGCTGCAGCACGTCGCGCCGCGCCGCCAACTCGACCGGGCGGATCTCCGGCGACAGATGCAGTTCGCTGCGCACGCTGTTCCAATTCGGCGAAACGAGCGCCGCCGGATGCGGCCGGCCAGCGCCGAAAACCATGACTTGATTGAAATAGATCGAGCGCAGCATTGCCGACTCGATCCGCCCCGGCGCGATGAATTTTCCGCCCGACGTTTTGAACAACTCGTTCTTGCGGTCGACGATGCGCACGCAGCCGTCCGCGCGGATCGTGGCGATATCGCCGGTGTGCAGCCAGCCGTCGGTAATCGCGCGGGCGGTGGCATCGTGATCGTGGTAATACCCCTTCATCACGCCTGGGCCGCGCACCAGCAACTCGCCGTCTTCGGCGAGTTTGACTTCGACGTTGCGAATGGCCGGGCCGACCGTTCCGATGCGCGGGTTGCGCGGCGAGTTCGTCGTCACGACCGGCGAACATTCCGTGAGCCCATAGCCTTCGGTGATCGGGGCGCCGAAGCCCAGAAACGTCAAGGCGGTGTCGGGATGCAGCGGCGCGCTGCCGCTGCCGAAGAACCGGAGTTGCTGCAGCCCCAGCGCTGGCCGGATCTTCCCGAGTGCTAAAGCGTATGCGACCCGGTAGCGCAAGGCGAGCGGGGCGTCCACCGCTTTGCCGGCGGCTTTCATGCGCATGTAGTCGCGGCCGGTGGCCAGCGCCCAGGGCACCACGCGCGCCCGCAGTCCCCCGGCTTGCTTTGCTTTCGACACGAGCGCAACGAGGACGCGCTCGAAGACCCGCGGCACGGCCAGCACCATCACCGGCTGAACGGAGCGCAGATCTTCGAGCAGGCGATCGAGATTGGTGTTGACGTACACGACCGAACGCCGCAAAAAATAGCCGTAGACGTTCGTGCTTTCATAGATGTGCGCGTACGGCAGGATCGAGAGCACCGCGTCGCCGGGGTGCATGATGTCACGCAAGATCGCAAACGCATCCTCCGCGTTGGAAGCGATGTTGCGATGACTGAGCATGACGCCTTTGGGCTGGCCGGTCGTTCCTGAGGTATAGATCAGCATCGCTAACTCGTCGGGCTCGGCTTGGGCGGCGACGACGGCGAGCGCTTCCGGTTCGCGCACCAGCGCCTCGCGTCCGGCGGTTTCGAGCATCGCCAGATCCTCGCTGCCGTCGGGATCGAACGAAATGCAGTGCGGCAGCTCGATGCCCGCAGCGCGCAAGGCGGCGCACGTCGCGGTCGAGTCGACGAACATCAAGCGTGCTTCGCTATTATCGAGGATATGGCGCACCTGATCGTGCGCTTGCGTTGCATACAGCGGCACCACCACGGCACCGGCGTGGATGATGGCAAGGTTGGCGACGATCCAGTCGACCCGGTTCGGCGACATGATCGCAACGCGGTCGCCGCGCCCGATGCCGGCTTGACGCAAACCCAGCGCCGCCGCCGCAACGCGTTCGCGCAAAGCATGCGAGCCCGTGATTACCCAAATACCGTCGGCATCGCGCTGGGCGAGCATCGCACGATCCGGACCGCTCGAAACGTCGGCAAACAGGGCGATGAGCGTCTGCGGCCTCGCGGTCATCGCGCAGATATTACCCAGCTAGTAGGAACTTTCTTCTCGGGATTGCTAATGGCCCACGCGATGAGACTTCGTCTTCGTTTGTTGTGGGCAACGCTTGCGTCGTGCGCGCTTGCAGTGCTGCCCGCCTTGGCCCGCGCCGACGATGCTGCAGCGTACGCGCTGAACTCTGCTCTGGTGATGCCCAGCGCGGCGGAGTTGCGCCAGGTCATGGCCCAAGCGCTACCGGTTGGTTCGCCCAAACGCCCGTTGAGTTCGCCTGGTTTGCCGACGGGGTTGTCGTACACGCTCGATGCCTCGATCGCGTATCCGTACGGCCAAACCGGATCGAAGAGTGAATTGCCCGGCGGGATCGACGCGGTGGTAAGCTATGGCTTCACCAAGCATAATCGCTTGCAGGCCGGTTACTACGAGTTCCAAGAGTATCCGTTCGGCTTCAACACCGGCACCGTCCCGGTGTATTTGCAAGGTCTGTCATCTCCGGTCGGTCTGACGAATTTAAGCTCGCAGTCCATCGACGTGACGACCAAGAATAAGATCCTCACGCTGGTCTCGCAAAATTTGTTCACCATCGGCGGAAAGTTCCCGATCATCATCTCGCCGACATACTTAGCGCGAACGGCGAATGTCGGCGGTCACGGCGATACGGCGCTCATCGAGGTCGACGGGTTGCCGCAAACGGTGCACCTGCGATCTTCGGAAGAGTACCTCTTGCCGCTGACCATACCGTTCGTGGCGTCGTCCCGCTTCTTCGGCACGCTGACCGCGGCGGCGCAGTGGAACGTTAACCTCAACGGCGCCAATGCCGCACCCAACCACGCGCAGATTTTCGAGTTGTTGTATCTCGAGTATCGGGCCAGCCGCTCGACGACGATCTTCGCCCAACCGTCGCGACTGGTTCAGTACTTTGCGATCGACCCCGATCCCGAGTACGTTCCGACATTGGTGTTCGGGATCTCGCACCGCTTTACGAAGCAAACCTTCGTGCAGGTGATCGGCTCGACCGGCGGCGCATCGAACCGGCAGCACCCGGGAATCACCTCGTTGACGTGTCAGCAAATTAGCGCTTCGGGCGCCTGCGCGCTGAGCGCGGCCGCGATCGGCGGTCTGCACGCCTCACAAGTTCAAATTCAGTTCGGCATCGGTTCGCCGTCGGTGCTTCCGTTATGAGCATGCGCGCCGTTCTTTCGCTCTCGCTGGCCGCTGCGCTGGCCGCGTGTTCAGGCGGCGGCGGCCGGACGATTCCGCCGCTGGGAAGCGCGACATCGGCAACGACGGGCGCTCCGGCGGCCGTCCCGGTGCTCAAGCTCGTCGGCGTCGGCGACAGTCTGACGGCGGGCGTGCAGTCCAATGGGCTCATGGGTAGCGATGTCGCTGCGAGCGCGTTGCCGCTGGGGTTCGTCCAGGCCACGCAGACCCACGGCTTCTGGGCGCTGTTGTGGTCGCAAGCCAACGGCGCGGCGGTCAATATTCCGGCGACCTCGCCGCTGCCGTTGATCGCACCCCCCGGCTTGGGCCAAATTCTCGCGCCGGCCGATGCCGCCGGGGACCTCACCAGCATCACCACAGCGTGCGGCGCGAACAACGCAATCGCGTACGCGTACTCCACGGCGCTGGGGACACGGCTGGCGCCCAACGTCGTTCCCTACGACGTGGCGATTCCGGGCCAAACCGTGCACGAGGCGCTCTACCAAATCGGGCCGCAGGCCGGTTGCGGCGTGCCCGTCAACGCCGGTGTGTTCGGCGGCTTGGCCAACATCGTCGGCTCGGAAAGCAATACGTTCTATCCCATACTCGGGAACTTTCCGCGGAATTCGACGCAAGTTGCGGCCGCTGCCGGCCTGCACGGATCGATCGACACGGTCTGGCTCGGTTTCAACGACCTCATCAAATATGGCGATGGGCTCGGCGCGTTGCCGCCGACCGATCCGGCGGCATTACAGACCGACGTTGTCGCGATCGTTAAAGCGCTTCAGGCATCGGGTGCGAAAGTTGCCGTCGCAAATTTGTTCGACGTTCTCCACGCCGCGTTCTACGTCGCCCAACCGCTGTTGCCCCAAGTGTTTACCGCCCGGCTCACGCCGGTGCTCGGCGCCGCCGCGGCGGCGGTTGCGGGCCCGCAGTTAGCCGCGCAGGTCGATGCAGCGTACGGTCTGGGCAGCAACGGGTATCTGACCGTGAGCGGTTTGACAAAAGTGCTGGGCGCCGTGGCCAAGGGACAAACGCTGCCCCAATTGGGCGGCGGTGACTACATTCCCGATGCCGTCGCGCTCAAGATCGCGGCGCTGAACAGCGCGTACAACGCAGCGATCGGCGCCGCGGTCACGCAAACGGGCGCCACGCTGGTGGACGTCCGCACGCCCATCGATGCCGTGTTTGCCGCGGGCGGCATCCCGATTTCGGCAAAGTGCTGCGGCATTCTCTACGGTGAAGGTATCTTTAGCCTCGACGGCCTCCATCCGTCGAACACCGCATACGCCGTGATCGCCAACATCTTCATCAAGACGCTCGACGCGGCGTTCGGCACCTCGATCCCCGCCGTCGACGTCAGCGCCGTTTACGCTACGGACCCCTACGCACCGCATTAACTGCAGGATTCGGCGCCTCGCGCCGAACGTGCACCATCGCGGGTGAAGGAAGCGAGCCGTCGGCACGGCTCGCGCTTGGTACGCGCTGCAGCGGTGCGCGAAAATGCGTGTTTTCCGCAGGCTGCGCGCGGCTTCCGAAACGTGCCGCGTTTGAATCGTACGCGAAAGCGCGAGAACCATAGGAAGCAGTCGAAAAAGAGATAATTTCGCGCTGACCGCTCGACGTCTTCGAGCACTGGGGGAGAGCGAATGAAAAGATCGGTCGTCCGTCCACTTGCTATTGCCGCGGCGCTGGCCGTGAGCGTCGCCGCCGGAACGTTCGTGGCATCGTCGCGTGCATCGGCGGCACCGCAGCAAATTGCCCAGACGCATGCGCCGCCGTATAAAATCGCGCTGAGCAATTCCTATATCGGCAATACCTGGCGCGTCGAAATGGTCAACGAGTTCAAGGCGGCGTGCGCCATGGAACCGCTCAAATCGGTCGCGACCTGCACCGAATATAGTTCGGGCAACGACGTCTCCAAGCAAACGGCGCAGATCGACGACTTGATCTCGTCGCATGTCGATGCGATCGTTCTCAACGCGGCATCACCCACCGGGCTCAACGGCGTCATCACGCAAGCCTGCAACGCCGGAATTCTGGTCGTATCGTTCGATGCCGTCGTCACCAACCCGTGCGCGCTCAAAGTCAATACCGACCAGGTCGCGTTCGGGGCGAAATTAGCGCAGTTCGTGGCCGACAATCTGCACGGCAAGGGCAACGTCATCGAAGTGACCGGCGTGGCCGGCACCGGCGTCGACCAGGATCGCAATAAGGGCGCCGATCAGGTGTTCTCCAAATATCCCGACATCAAGATCGTCGCCAAATACTCCGGCCAATGGGCCTCCGACGTCGCGCAGCGCGCGACCGTCCAGCAGCTGCCGTCACTGGGCAAAATCGACGGCATCTGGTGTCAAGGCGGCACCGACGGCGTGATTCGCGCGCTGCTGGACGCCAAACGTCCGTTCCCGATTCCGGTCGCCGGCGAGGCCGAGAACGCCTTCCGCCAATACATGCTCGAGTACAAAGACAAAGGCTTCAAGGCGCTATCCATCGGGCAGCCGCCGTTCCTGGGCATCATCTCACTGTATCTCGCCACCCAAGTGCTGCAGGGGAAACATCCCAAGACCGATGTGACCATCCCGTTCCCGTTCGTCACGCAGGACACGGTCAAGGAAGGTCTCACGACGTTCAAAGATTTGCCCGGCAGCTACTTCGTCGATTTCACCGACAGCGGACCGAACGCGTCGGTCATCATCTGCAAGGACGCCGTTCTCCACGGCACGCCTTGCCCGGGCACGCTCGCCGTTCGTCTTCCTTAACTCGCGTGCCGGCGATCGAAGGGATCGCGCTCTCGAAGTCGTTCGGCGGCGTCAAGGCACTGCGGAGTGCCTCGTTCGCCGCCGACGGCGGCGAAGTGCACGCGCTCGTCGGCGAAAACGGTGCGGGGAAGAGCACGCTCATCAAGCTGCTGAGCGGTCTGTACCCGCCGGATTCGGGCGAGATCCGCGTCGACGACGCGGCGGTGACGTTCGCGCGGCCGCAGGCAGCATTGGCGTCCGGGATCGGCACCGTGTTTCAGGAGCTGACGCTGCTGCCGTATATGACGGTTGCGGAGAACGTGATGCTCGGCCGCGAGCCGCTGCGCGGTCCGTTCATCCAGCGAAACAAAGTAGCCGAACGCGCGCGCGAGCTGTTCGTCGCGGCGGGGATCGGTGCCGACGCGGGCATCGAGCCGCTCGAATTGGTCGGGAATCTGTCGCTTGCGCGCCAGCAAATCGTGGAAATCGTGAAAACCGTTTCACGCCGGCCGCGCATCGTCTTCATGGACGAACCGACTTCGGCGCTCGCCGAGCACAGTGTTGCGTGGCTGTTCGGGCTCATCAAACAGCTGCGCAGCGAGGGCGTCTGCATCGTGTTCACGTCGCATCGGTGGAACGAGATCAAGGGGATCGCCGATCGCATCACGGTCTTTCGCAACGGCGAACGGGTCGCCACCTCCAACGCCGTCGATCTCAGCGAAGGCGAAGCCGTCGAGCGGATGACCGGTCAACGGTTGGAGGTGCTGTTTCCGAAGCCGACGCCGGTACGATCGGAGGTCGACGCGCTGGCCGTTGACGGACTGAGCGCCAAAGGCGTGCCGGCGATTTCTTTTCAGGCCCGCGCCGGCGAAGTGCTCGGCATCGGCGGATTGGCCGGCCAGGGCCAACGCGAGTTGTTTCTCACCTTGTTCGGCGTGACGCCGCGCGCCGGCGGTACCGTGCGGGTCGGCGGTCGCGAGACGAAGATCCGCACGCCGCACGACGCCATCCGGGCCGGAATTGCGCTCATCCCCGAGGACCGCAAAACCGAAGGGCTGCTGCTGCCGCTCTCGGTGCGGCAAAACTTAGCGCTGGCGGTGCTGGGACGCTTGTCGCGCGGCGGCTTCGTGCGCCGGACCGCAGAAGACGAACTCGTCGATTCGATGGTGACGAGTCTGGCGATCAAGACGCCGACGCCGGGCCAGCGCGTCGGCGCGCTCAGCGGCGGCAATCAGCAAAAGGTGTTGATCGGCCGCTGGCTGCTTACCGACGCGCGCGTGTTGCTGCTCTACGACATCACCCGCGGGGTCGACGTCGCGACCAAGCGCGATATCTACGGGCTGATCCGCCGGCTGAGCGAAGAAGGGCGGACGATTTTGTTCTATTCCACCGACACCGAAGAGATCGCGCACTTGTGTCATCGCGTGCTCATCATGCGCGAAGGCCGGATCGTGAGCGAGTTGCGCGACAGCTTGACGCCCGAAGCGATCGTCGCGGCGGCCATTCGCGTCCCGGTCGCGTTGTGAGTCGCACGCCGGCGCAGACGCGCCTGCGCTACTACGTCGTGCAAAACGTGCCGCTGCTCTTGAGCGTCGGGACGTTTTTCGCGATGGTCGTGCTGTACGTGGTCCTCTTCACGGTCAAGCAAAGCCGGTTGCCGGGCAGTTTCGAGTTGCTCACCACGGTCAACAACACGCTGTCCGTCGGGCTCGCGGCCGTCGGCCAAACCTTCGTCGTCCTGACCGGCGGGATCGATCTATCGGTCGGCGGGATCGTCGACGTCACCAATAGCGTCGCTGCGCGCTACATGCAAGACTCGCCGGCGTCGATCGTGCTGGTCAGCATGCTGGCGCTGGCCGTGGGCGCGTTTGCCGGGTTTACCAATGGTCTGCTCGTCGTCTACGGCAGGCTGCAGCCCATCATCGTCACGTTGGCGACGCTGGCGATTTGGGAAGGCATTGCGCTCCTGGTGCTGCCGCAACAGGGCGGCACGATCCCGCCCGTCCTGACCGCAATTCTGGCCGGCACCCTGCCGTTTGCGAGCTGGCTGCCGAACAGCGTCATTCTCCTCGTGCTGTTCGTGGTGGGCTGGCAACTGTTGCGCAGCACGCGCTTTCTGACCACCGTCTATGCGATCGGGAACGACGAGCGCGCGGCACGCGCCAACGGCATCCCGATCGCGCGTGCGAAGCTCAGCGCCTACACGCTCGCCGGTCTGTGTTCGGGCGCTGCGGGGCTGTATTTCGCGGCCGCCAACACCTCGGGCGATGCAACGAGCGGGACGCCGTTTACGCTCACGTCGATCGCCGCGGTCGTGCTGGGCGGCGTGAACCTTGCCGGCGGCCGGGGCAGCGCGATCGGCAGCCTCGCGGGCGCCTTTATCCTCACGCTGCTGCTCAACGTCCTCTTCTTTGCCGGCGTCAACACGCAGCTCCAAGAGTTTTTTCAGGGCTTGTTTCTCATCATTGCGGTGGTCGCGAGCACGCTCGTGCGCCGGTCGCTGCAGCGCGTCCGATGAATTTCGCCGCCTTGCGCGCCGAGCGCGGAACGCTCCTGGCTTTCGCAGCGGCGATCGCGCTGGTGATCGCGGGCGGCATCTATCGGCCCAGTTTCGTGCAGCCCGAAAATCTCGCCACGCTGCTGCTGCTGGCTTCGTTCATCGGCATCGCGGCCGCCGGCCAAACCTTCGTCGTGCTCATCGGCGGGATCGATTTGTCCGTGCCCTGGGTGCTCAACGCAATGGCGATTCTGCTCACGACGATGTCGTTGGGCGAAAACGCTCGGGCATGGTGGGCGGTGCCGCTGGCGCTCGCGGCCGGCATCACCGTCGGCGCGCTCAACGGCCTGGGGATCGTGTTGTTCGATATCCCGCCCGTCGTCATGACGCTGGCGATGAATGGAATCATGGAAGGCTTAGTGCTCGGGCTGACCGGCGGCTTCACTTGCAGTGCGTGCAATTCGTACGCGCCGCCCGCCGTGGTTTGGCTGTTTACCGGTAAGCTGCTGCCGGGCATCGCTAACGGTTTGCTGGTGTGGGCGCTCGTTGCGGCCGGCGTCGGCGTGGTCTTGAGCATGACGCTGTTGGGCCGGCGCATCTACGCGCTGGGCAACAACGCGCTGGCAACCTATCTGTCGGGGATCGACACGCGCGCCGTCACCATCATCGTGTACGCGCTCAGCGGCTTCTTCGCGGCGGTGGCGGGCTTCGGCTTGGCCGCGTTCGGCCAACAGGCGACGCTGGGGATGGGCGATCCGTTTCTGTTCGACAGCATCGCGGCCGTCGTGATCGGCGGCGCCTCCATCCTGGGCGGGAAAGGCAACTATTGGGGCAGCGTTGCCGGCGCGATCTTTCTGATCGTTCTGCGTTCGGTGCTGCAGGAATACAACATCGGCGAGGCCGGACGCAGTATCGCTTCGGGCGTCGTGATCTTGATTGCGCTCCTGCTGTACGGCCGCCAGCGCAACGAGTTTTAACCGCGGACCAACGTGCGCGGGAGTAGACCGCAGCCGTCGTCGCGCAAGTCAGTCGGCAATGCGATCGATTGCGCGTGCCGCGGGAGCGCTGGTCATGCTGCTCGGGGCGCTCGTCTTCCCGCCTTGCGCGCAGGCCGCCCAGCCGTGGCTGTTCGTGAACGACGTCCACTTCGACCCGCGCTCGCGCGACCGGGCGCCGAATTACACCGGCGATACCGACAAGGCGCTGCTCGATTCGCTGCTCGACGAGATGCACCGGTTCGCTCCCGATCCGCCGGTCATCGTCATGCCGGGCGATTTTCTCTCGCACCATTTCCGGCGGTCGAGCGCGGTGCCGACGATGATCGACTTGGCGGCGCGCTTCAACCGCCGCTTTCCCCGAGCGCAGTTCGTCATGGCGCTGGGCAACGAAGACTCGCCCTGCGGTGACTACGGCGTCGCGGCGAACTCCAGCTTCCTGCTCGCCGTCGCCAAAGCGTGGGCCCCGCTGGTCGACCGCAACGGCGCGGCTCCCGATTTCCTGCGCACGTTCCCGCACTATGGATTTTATACGGCCAAGCTGCCGCTTGCGGGTGTCCGGGCGGTCGTCGTCGACAACGCATTTTGGTCGGCGCTCTATCATGACGGCTGCGGCGTGGGCGGCCGGCCCAGCTCTGAATCGTTGGCGGAACTCGGCCGGGCTCTGACCCGCGGCGCGACCGAGCGGCGCTGGCTCGTCATGCACATCCCGCCGGGGATCGACGTCCAGTCTACCAACATCCGCGCGCACCGGCTGGCAATCGTGCCGTTCTTGCGGCCGGGGCCGCGCGATGCCGTGCTGCGGCTGATCGCGGATCCGGCCCGGCGGATCGAAGTCGTCATCACCGGACACGTTCATCGCTTCGCCTATCGTCTTGTCGAGCGCAAAGGCGCGGCGCCGGTGCCGCTGCTGATCTCACCGGCCATCTCGCCGGTGCTGGGCAATCTGCCGTCGTTTTTGAGCGCCGACGTCGCTCCCAACGGCGTGATTCGCAACCTCGAGGAACACTCGTTCGTCAATTGGCATTGGCGCGACATCGGCGGCTTGGGAACGTTGGGCGTCAGCGAGTTTTCGGGTCCCGCGCTGGTGAATCTGCAGCGGCGCCTCGAGCGCGAACCAGAACTGCGCGCGAAATATGCGCTGTTGTATATGGGCGACGCTCCGTATCACGAGGTCGACGAACGCAATTGGCGCTCGTATTGGTGCGCAGCGACGGAGTACAGTTCGACCGCGTTTCGCGACTGTCTCGATGAAGGCGGGTTCAGCTTTCTCACCCGCCGCGGCGTGGCCGTGGTCGGGGCCGCCGCGGCGGCCACGATCGTCGTCCTGGGCGCGGTCGTCGCCGCCGTGGTGGTGCTGGTTCGGCGCCGGCGCCGGCCGCCTCGCGTCGAGCGCTAACAGATTGCGCTACGCGCATCCTTCGCGTTTGGCCCTGTCGTCGTTTGTCCGACAAGCCGGACAGTCTCGTGGGTGTGGGAACCGGCTCTTGGCCGTGCGGCGTCTATTGGGTGCGGACGACCGTCCCTTTCGGCTCGTTCCACGGAGTTAGCACATCGACGATATCTTTCGCGTCCTCGGACCTGCGCAGGATCGAACGCCGCTTTTGTCGCCGAATACGCCGTTCATGTTCCGTGGGACGTGGCCGTGCGGTTGCACCGTCGACTACATCGACGCCGAGGTCGGACCATTCGCCTGGGTTCGCTGCGACCGTCACCGCAGCCGCGCGCAATCCGCGGCGTCGAGTGCCGCATTTGACCGCGACTTTTCGATCTCGAATTCCTGACTTGAGCCGGCTTCGGCCACCCGACTCGCCGCTCCCGAATCTGTGCAAGGCAAAAACATCGAAGTCGCTCAACGTCAACGAAGATGACCGCGAACCGAGATGTAGCGTGGTCCGCGCTACGACGTATCTCATGTTCATCGGAGCCCGTCTGCGTTAGGCGTTATGCGTCGTGCCTTCGGTGGTGAGTTCGGCGACGCTTTCACGTGACGCGCCGGTCATCATCGCGACCACGTCTTGCATCGTCTGCTCGCCGGGGCGCGCGATGCCGACGCGTTTGCCCAACCGCATCACCGAGATGCGGTCGGCGACTTCAAACACATTCGGCATGTTGTGGCTGATGAGAATGACCGGCACGCCGCGCGCCTTGACGTGCCGGATGAGCTCGAGCACCATCCCCGTTTCTTTGACGCCCAGCGCCGCGGTCGGTTCGTCCATGATGACGCAGCGCGTGCCCCACGAGACGGCGCGCGCGACGGCCACGCCCTGACGCTGACCGCCCGACAACGTTTCAACGCTTTGCCGGATCGAACGAATGCCGATCTTGAGCCCGCTCAGATGTTCCGCTGCTTCTTTGCGCATGCGCGGCGCGTCGAGCGCGCGGAACAGGCTGCCCCACAAACCCGGGCGGCGGATCTCGCGGCCCAAGAACAGATTGGTCGAGATGTCGAGCGCGGGCGCCATGGCGAGGTCCTGGTACACGGTCTCGATGCCCAGCCGGCGCGCGTCCTTGGGGCCGCGCAGGTGGATCACGTCGTCGCCGGCCCGGATTTCGCCCGCGTCGGGGATCAACGCGCCGGACAACGCTTTGATCAACGATGATTTTCCGGCCCCGTTGTCGCCGACGACCGCGACGATTTCGTTGTCGTAGATCTCGAAGTCGGCGCCGTCGAGCGCCACGACGTGCCCGTAGCGTTTCACCAAGCCGCGCGCGGACAAGACCGGGACGCGGCCGTTCGCCGAAGCGCTCATGCGCGTTTGCGCCGCGTCGCTTCGTCGGCCGCAACCGCGACGATCACGATGATGCCGGTGGCGAAGGTCTGCCACAGCGCCTCGACGCCCACGAGCGTCAATCCGTTGCGCAGCACGCCCACGATGAGTGCGCCGATGAGCGTGCCGATCACGCCGCCGCGTCCGCCGAACAGGCTCGTCCCGCCGATGACGACGGCGGTGATGCTGTCCAGATTGTCGGTTTGCCCGGCGTTGGGGTCGCCGACCGTCGTTCGTCCGAGAACCAGCAGCGCTGCGATGCCGTAGATGATGCCCGCGGAAAGATAGGCCGAGATCTGCAAGCGGGTGACGTTGATGCCGGTGAGCCGCGCCGCCTCGACGTTGTTGCCGAACGCGTAGATGTGGCGACCCCAACCGGTTTGGTTGAGCAAATACCACATGACCGCGATGACGGCGAGCATCACCAGCGGGCCGATGGGCAGTAAAAACGTTCCGATCGAAATGTGGGCGTCGAGGATGAGCAGTCCGGGCGGCAGGTTGTCGACCGACGCCTGACCGCTGTAGAGCAGCGTCGTCGCGTACGCGAGGTTGAGCATCCCGAGTGTCGCGACGAACGGCGGCACCCGGAAGAGCGCGATGATCAAGCCGTTAAGCAAGCCCAACAGCGTGGTAACGAGCAGACCGGCGAGAATCGCGAGCGGCGCGGGCACGCCCGCCGCAACAGCGAGCTTGGCCATGACGATCGAGCCGAGCACCATGATCGCGCCGTTGGAGAGGTCGATGCCGGCGGTCAGGATGATGAGCGTCTGCCCGACCGCCAGCGTGCCGACTTCCATCACTTGCTGCACGATTTGGATGAGGTTGCGCGGGGTCAAGAAGACCGGCGCAAACGATCCGAAGATGATGCACAAGATGATGAGTCCAACGAGGGGCCCGAGCGTGCGCGCGCCGCGGATGCTGCCGATCGCCGACAGACCGCCCGGGCGCGCGACGCTCGCGGTTTCGCTCACCAGCAGTTCGCGAGTCCGAAGTCCAGCGTTTCGGTGCCGTCGCCCTCGGTCGACGTCTTGGTGACGAGCAGTTCACCCGTGTCGACGCGTTTGGGAACGGTCTTACCGGCCGCTACGTCGACGGCCAGGTCGACGGCGGTTACTGCCATCTTTTTCGGGAATTGCATCACGTCGGTGTCGATGAGCCCTTCCTGCACGGCTTTGACGCCGCGGCAGCCGCCGTCCATCGAAACGATCTTGATCTTGCCGCCCAAGCCGCGGGCCCGAATGGCCGTCGCGGCGCCGAGCGCGGCCGGTTCGTTGACCGTCCAGACCAAGTTGACGTCGGGATGGGCGTTGAGCACGTTCTCCATCGCCGTTTGGCCTTTGCCTTGGTCGCCGTTGGTGATCTCGTCGGCTACCACCAGCTTGCGACCGGGGTCGCCGAAGCCTTGGAGAAACCCGTTCATGCGGTCGGAGTTAACTTCGCCGCCCGGCGTCCCTTCGAGCAAAGCGATCTTCGCGGTTTGCGTTCCCAGCGCGTCCTTCGCCCATTTGCCGTTGAGAATTCCGGCCTTCAAGTTGTCGGTCGCGATGAAACTGTCGCTGAGATCGGGTGGATCGAGCGCCGTATCGATGGCCAGCACCCGCACCCCGGCAGCCTGGGCGCGCTTGACCGCCGGCACGATGCCTGCCGAAAGGTTCGGCACCAGCGCGATCGTCTTGACGCCGCGGGTCACGAGATCGTCCATCTCCGACATCTGCGTCGCGTTGTCGCCGTCGTATTTGCCGGCCTCGTAGATCAGGGTAACGTTTTTCTTCGCCGCTTCGTCTTTTGCAGCGGCACCCATCGCGACGAAGAACGGATTGCTCAGCGTCTTGACGATGAGAGCGACGGACACTTTGTTTTGAGCGGCCGCGGGATGAGGCAGAAACAAACTGCTCGAGGATAACAATGCGGCAGCGGTGACACCCGCGCCGATCCGAGCAGCGGTGCGTAGAAGTCCAGCACGTCCAGTCATAAGAAACCTTTCACCAGAATCCAACACGGATTATGAGAGCTTTCTCCGGCGAAAACAGGCGTTCACCCTGCAGGGTTCGGCTGCGCCGAACCCGTGGCGTTCGGCGCTTCGCGCCGAGCCGCAGATGGCATTTGGCCGAGCCGCAGATGGCATTTGCGTTCGGCTGCGCCGAAGCCGTGGCGTTGGGC
>JBEKHC010000053.1:0-46163 GCA_050012475.1 Candidatus Velthaea sp. | reverse complement strand
TATCTGCGGGCCGGCGGTTCGATCGTCGCGCTGGTCAAGCCGCAGTTCGAGGCCGGGCGCGAGCGCATCGGCGGCGGCGGCGTCGTGCGCGATCCCGGCGTGCACGGGGCGATTCTGCGCGAAGTGCGCGACGCGCTGGCGGGGTTGGGATTGGCGGCGGTCGATGCGATGGTGTCGCCGCTGCGCGGACCGGCGGGAAACGTCGAGTTCTTTTATCACATCGTTGCTGCGGGTACGGCGATCGACGATGCGCGCATCGACGCGCTCGTGTCCGAAGCACACCGGGAGGTTTGATGCGCACGGTTGCGCTCTATGCGAACACCCATCGTCCGCGCGCGCTCGAATTCGCTCAAGATGCAGCGGCCCTGGCGATCGAACGCGGCTGGCGGGTCGCGCTGGCGGAAGACCAGCACGACCTCATCGCCACGGGTATGCCGCGCGTATCGATCGCCGACGCCGATTTAGTCGTCACGTTCGGCGGCGACGGGACGCTGCTCAAAGGCATGCGCATCGCGGTGCCGCTCGACATCCCCGTGTTCGGCGTCAACACCGGCCGCTTGGGGTTCCTGACCGAAATCGACGAACACGACGATGTCCGCGCGGAGATCGTCGGCCTGCTGGAGGGAAAGTTCCGGATCGAGGAACGGGTCGCACTCGAAGCGACGGTCAACGGTCAGGGCGCGCATTTCGCGCTCAACGACGTCGTCGTCCGGCGGGCGTCGAATACGCGCATGTCGCCCTTCGCGCTCTGGCTCGACGACGAACCGGTCGCGCACATCCCCTCCGACGGGATCATCATCGCAACGGCGACCGGGTCGACGGCATACTTCCTGTCGGCCGGCGGTCCGATCATCTCACCGGGCGTGGATGCGTTCGGGATCACCGCACTGCTGCCGCACACGCTTTTCGCCCGGCCGCTGATCGTCCCCACGACCTCGACGATCGGCATCGCGATCGACACCGAGTCGGTGCATGCCAACCTCGACATCGACGGCACCCTTGCCGCCGATCTCGGTCCGGGTGATACGGTAGCCGTGCGCCGCGCACCGCGTCCGGTGAAATTTGCGCGCACGCGTCCCGACGGATTTTTTGCACGCTTGGAAGAAAAATTGCAGTGGGGTGTTCCGATCAAGCGGGACACCGCGTAGTGGTCTTGCGGTAAGATGCGCCTGCTGCGGGCAACGATCGATGATTTCGGTCTGATCGCGCATGCCGAGGTCGAGTTCTCCGCCGGGCTCACGGTGTTCAGCGGGGAGACGGGCTCGGGCAAGACGATGCTGCTCGGCGCGCTGCGTTTCGCGCTGGGCGATCGGGCCGAAACCGAAATGATCCGCGGCGGTGCGGCGCGCGCGCGCGTCGTGCTCGAAATCGAATCCGATGCTGTGCTGCGCACGCGCATGGCCGAAGACGGTTTCGTGCTGGCCGAGGACGATGACGCGATCGTCAGCCGTGAGCTCCTCGCGAGCGGACGCTCGCAGGCGCGGATCAACGGCATCGCCGCAAGCGCCAGCCAATTGCGCGCCTTCGGCGTGTGGATCGTCGACGTGGTCGGCCAGCACGAGGCGCAGCGTTTGCTGACGCCGGCCTTTGCGCTCGAGATCGTCGACCGCTTCGCCGGTCCCGAGGCCGGTGACGACGCCGCCGAAGTGCGGCGGCTCGTCGGCGAGCTGCAGGCCGTGCGCGAACGGCTGCAGGCCCTTGCGGCCGACGACGGCCGCATCCTCGCGCAGCTCGAGTTCGCCCGCTTCGCCGCGGCCGAGATCGATGAGGCCGGTTTTGAAGACCACGAAGACGAACGGCTGCGCGAACGGCGCGAGGTGCTGGCCAATGCCGAGCGCATTCTCACGGCGCTGGACAGCGCGAGTGCGGCGCTCCGAGACGACGGCGGCGTGCTCGACGCCCTCGGCAGTGCGGCAAGTGCGCTAGACGGCGTCGCCCGATACGGCGCGCAATTCGCCGCGCTCAGCGAAACGATCGGCGCACTGCAGAGCGAAGTCAACGATATTGGTGCGCGGCTCGCGCGCGAGCGTGAAGCGGTCGAAGCCGACCCGACGGAACTCGAATCGATCGTCGCCCGCCTGGATCGTCTCGACCGGCTCAAGAAGAAGTACGGCGGCTCGCTTGCGGCCGTAAGCGAAACGCGGGCCGAATTTGCTGCGCTCATCGAGCGCGATGCCTCGCGTGACGAACGCACCGCGGGTTTGGAGCGCGATGCGGTGCGGCTGCGTTCGCAGCTTGAGGGCCGGGCGGCGGCGTTGTCGGCGAAGCGGCGGGCAGCGGCTCGTGAACTCGAGACGCAGGTCGCAAGCGAACTAGCCGCACTCGCGATGCCCGCAGCACGCTTCTCCGTTGCGTTCGAGCCGCTGGCTGCGATCGGGACCGGCGGTGCGGAACGGGCGGAGTTTCGGCTCGCACCCAATCCCGGTGAACCCCAGCGCGCGATCGCCAAGAGCGCGTCGGGCGGTGAGCTGTCGCGCGTGCTGCTCGCGCTCATCGTCGTCATTGCGGATCGGCGCGATCGCACGGCGCTGGTCTTCGATGAGATCGACGCCGGGATCGGCGGCGCGACGGCCGTTGCCGTCGGAACGCGTCTCGGCCGGCTCGCGCGAGCAACGCAAATCGTCGTCGTGACCCACCTCGCCCAGATCGCGTCGTGGGCCGATCGGCACTACGCGTTACGCAAACGCGACGCGGGCGGTGCAACGACGATCGAGTTGGAAACACTGGGAGCGCGGCAAGCGCGACTGGAAGAGATCGCGCGTATGCTTTCCGGAGATGCCAATCCCGTTTCGCTCAAGCACGCCGCGACGCTCGTTGCGGGCACGCGAGCGTCATGAAGCTGCTGTTCTTGGCGTCGGCGGGCGGCGCGGCGATGCGGCGTTCGCTGCGTTGGGCCATCGAAGGCGCCGCGCCCGCATACGAGTTGCGCATGCTCGCGCCCGATGCCGAAACCAAGGCTCTGCGCGATTGCGGCGTGCCGACGGAATCATGGCGGCCGGCCGGGCTGTTCAATGTTTTGCGCTCGATCAACGTCTTGCGCCGCGCGGTCGAGCGTTTCGAGCCCGACGCAATTCACGCATTCGGCTGGACGGCGGGCGCGGTCGCGCTGGGCGCGCTGCCGACACGTTTCGCTCGCCGGACGCTGGTGACGCTGCAGGATCCGATTCGCAAAAACGAGATGCCCAAGACGTTCGTCGAAAAGCGGCTGCCGGAATTATTTGCTCGCGGCTGGGCGGTGCATTGCGCGTACGAAACCCTGCGCCGCGTGCTCGTCGACGCGCTGGGGGTTCCCAGCGCGAAAGCGCGCGTCGTGCCGTATGCCGTCGGTTCGGCGGATCCGGGTGCGCTGCCCCGGCCGGCGGGTCGCCCTGGCCCGATCGTGGGCTATGCCGGGCGGCTGGAGTCGGATCGCGCCTGGGAGATTGCGATCGACGCTGCGGCCCGGGTCGCGAAAGCGTTGCCGCAGGCGCGGTTGGCGATGGGTCGCAGCGGCCCGGTCGCCGGTCTCGTGCGCGCGCATGCGCGCTCGGCCGGAATCGCCGAGCGGACGGCATTTTTGGACGACGTGAGCATGGCCGAACTCTTCGCCGGCATCGATATGCTCGTCGTTCCCGGCAGCTTCGACGGGCTGCCGTATGCCTTGGTCGAGGCGCTCGTCGCCGGCGTGCCGCTCATCGGCGCGGACGCGGGCGGGATCGCCGACACGCTGGCGCCCTATGCCGGCTGGCTGGTGCCTGACGATGCGCGCGGCTTCGGCGCCGGAATCGAGGAAGCGTGGTCGGGCATCGACGCCGCCTGGGAAGCCGCGCAGGCGCAACGGGTGCTCGCCGCCGCCGCGTTCTCGCCGCAGACGCTGCGCGCGGAACTGCTCGACGCTTACGCGCGCATGGCGGACGAGCCGGTCGCGACCGCCGTCGAATCGTTAACCGGCTGACGGCAAACGGTGAATTTTGAGGACGTTGGTACCGCCGGCGCCCACGGGCATCCCGCTCGTTATCGCCACCGTCTCGCCGGGAGCGGCGAGGCCTTCGGCGATCACGCGCTGTTCAGCGATCTCGATGAGCGTTTCGATGTAGCGATACGGCGGGACGACGAGCGATTCGACGCCCCACATCAGGGCCAATCGGCGCGCGACTTCGACCAGCGGCGTGACCGCGACGATGCGTGCTTTGGGCCGAAACGATGAGATGTGGCGGGCGGTGTTGCCCGTCGTCGTTCCGGTAACCACGAGATCGAGGCCCAGCACTTCGGCGGAGCGCGCCGCGGCTTCGGCGATCGAGGTTCCGATGTGATCGTCGGTATCCCGGACCATGACCCGCGACGCGGTCGCACCGAGCGATCGACGTTTGCGAGCCTCGCGGAACGGATAGCGGTCTTCGATTTCGCGAGCGATCGTCGCCATCGCGCGGACGGCTTCGACCGGATGCGCACCCCGCGCGGTTTCGCCCGACAGCATCACCGCATCGGTGCCGTCCAAGATCGCGTTGGCGACATCCGCGGCTTCGGCGCGCGTCGGGCGCGCGCTCACGATCATCGACTCCAGCATCTCGGTTGCCGTGATGACCGGCTTGCTCGCGCGATTCGCCCGGGCGATGAGGTCCTTCTGGATCATCGGCACCTCTTGCATCGGCATCTCGATGCCCAAGTCGCCGCGCGCGACCATCACCCCGTCGGAAATCTCCACGATCGAGGCAATATGGTCGAGCGCTTCGTGCTTCTCGATTTTGGCGATGACCGGGATCGTTTTGCCGCGCCGCGCGATGAAAGTTTTCACGCGAGCGATATCCGACGCCGTTCGCACGAACGAAACGGCAATCCAGTCGACGTTGTTTTCGATGCCGAAGGCGAGATGTTCGAGATCGCGCTCGGTCACCGACTCGATCGCTAACGAACCGTCGGGATAATTGATGCCCTGCTTGGAGCGGAGCGTTCCGCCGACCTCGACGGTGGTATGGACGTCGTTCTGCTCGATCGAAGCGATGCGCAAAACGATGGAACCGTCGGCGAGATAGATATGCTTGCCTGCGCTGACATCGCGCGGTAAATTCAAATAGGAGACCGCGACGCGTTCGGCGGTGCCCTCGACCTGATCGGTCGTCAGCGTAAATGCTTGACCTTCGCGCAGGAGCACCGAGCCAAGACCTGCGGCGAGCAGTCCGGTGCGGACCTTCGGTCCGGGCAAGTCCTGCAGGACGGCGACATGAATGCCTAACTCGGCCGTGACCTGGCGGACGTCTTCGATCACCGCGCGGTGCTCGTCGTGCGATCCATGAGAGAAGTTCAGCCGAACGACGTTCACCCCGGAACGGAACAAGTCACGCATGATTGCCGGGTCGCGAGACGCCGGTCCGATCGTGGCGACAATCTTGGTGCGTTTCTTGGCGAGCGGCGTCACGTCTGCTACCTTTGTCGCTTCAGCCCCGCCAGTCCCTGCGAACGAAAAAATCTCCGAAATCGCCGACACGAGCCGTCGATTTCTTCTGGATACACGAACAGGCCGCGACCGCTCGTAACGTCGAGTAGAACCGGCACGAAAGCTCGCTACGATCGGCCGCCCGAACGCCCACAGCGGCTTGCGGCGCACCGGCAAACGCTACGCCTTGCGCAAGGCGCAAACGCTACGGCTTGCGCGAGGCGCGAACGCGGCGGCTTGCGGCGAGCCGCGACCTCTACCGCGGCTTGCGAGTGGCGCAAACGCTACGGCTTGCGCAAGGCGCAACCGCTACCGCGGCTTGCGAGAGGCGCGAACGCCGCGGCTCGCGCGAAGCGCAAACGGCACGGGTTCGGCGCAGCCGAACCCTGCTGCTGTTAAGCGAAGCCGGCTTTGATCGCGTAAACTGCGGCCTGCGTTCGGGCGGTAACGTTGAGTTTGCTGAAGATGCGGCTGACGTAGTTCTTGATCGTCTTCTCCGACAGCTTCAACTTTGCGCTGATCTCTTTGTTCGAGAAGCCGGTCGCGATCAGTCGCAAGATATCCGCTTCCCGCGACGTCAATTCGCTGATCGCCGAACCCGGGGCACCGGTGGTGAACCGCCGCTTGAGCATGCCGCCCGCGACCCGCGGATCGACGTACGACGCACCCGAAGCCAAGACACGCAGCGCGACATCGAGTTCGCTCGGCGAGACGTCCTTGACGACGAATCCGTCGGCGCCCGAAGCGATGCTGCGTTGCATGACATCGGGATTCGCGTAACTGGAGAGAACGCAGAACCGCACGTTCGGCAGAACGCTCCGGGCCAGGTTCAGCGCTTCGGTTACGTCTTGTGCGGCATTGTCCAAGCCGTAGACGATGAGATCCGGGCGCGTGCGCTCCATGTCGTCGACCCGCACCGACGGCGCATCGCCGACGACGCGCACGAGCGCGTTTTGGTTGAGAAACGAATGCAACGCCTTCGCGATGAGCGATTGCCGCTCGACGACGAAGGTGCGCAGCGGCGCTCCGTCTTGGCTGACCATCGTGCAGTGTTCCTCTACTGACTCAGACTCGTGCATGGGGGAAATATGGACTCCACGCTAGATTGATTGATGCGAAAACCGTCCGGGTACGGACTTCTCAAAACGGTGTCTTGGGCGAAATCTGGCTGGAAGTCAAGTGCATTATCTCACTTAATGACAGCCCGAACCAGTGTGGACCTTCCGATCCACATCGAAGCATCTCTTACCCACCATCGCCCGGTCGTCCCGGCCGGCAGGCAACCGGTTCGAACGCTTGTCGTATTGCCTGCCCGGCCCAGTGCCCCCGCGCGCTCGGGGGTGCTGGCAGCAGGCCTACGAGCTCAGGGCTGCCCCGCCTTCGGGCACGCTTCCGTTCGTGCCGTTGGCCAAGTAGTATTCCGAGTATTCGTGCGCCTCGGGTTTGGTATGATTGAGCACGACGCCGATCAGATTCACGGCGCTGACCGATGCGAGCTTATCGAGCGCGCTGTTCGCGGTGCGACCGTCGGTGTTCGTCGCCGACACCACCAGGACTGCCCCGTCCGCCTTCATGGCGAGGATGACACCGTCGATGATCGGCCCCAGCGCCGGCGCGTCGATGATGACGAAATCGAACTGTTCGCGTGCCGTTTCCAACAACCGGTCGAACGAGGGACCCTGCAAGAGCGCGACTGGGTTGGGCGAGCGCGTCCCGCTGGTGAGCGTGAGCACGCCGGGGTGGCCGCTTTCACGGACCGCGGCGTCGAGCGTGCAGACCCCGACGAGCACGTCCGAGAGGCCTTTGCCGTTGGCGAAGCCCAGCTTTGTGTGCAGGGTGGGGCGGCGCAGGTCGGCGTCGATGATGAGCACGCGGGCATTGAGCTGCGCCATACTGATCGCGACGTTGAGTGCGATCGTCGACTTGCCGTCGCCTTGGCGCGGCGACGTGATCGCGATCGAGCGCGGTGCCTCGGTCGAGGAGTAGCGCAGCGCGGTGACGAGCTCGAAGTACGATTCGTAGGCCAAGGCGTCGACCCAGGAGCCGGTCCGCGCACCGCTGTGGGTAATCGCCGTAAGCGCCGGAATCGAGGCCAGGACCGGTATGCCCAGCCGCTCTTTGACGTCTTCTTCCGAGCGGAAGCGATCGTCGAAGAACTCGATCACGAACGCTGCACCCAGTGCGAGCACTGCGCCGGCGATGATGGCGACGGCCATGTTGAGAATATAATTGGGTTCGACCGTGGCGGCATCGGCGTCGGCGGATTGCGTGATCGTGACGTCCGAGAGGGCCGTGGTCCGCGACAGCATCGCGTCGTCGTATTTCTTCTCGAGCGTGTTGTAGACGTCTTCCGCTGCCTTGGCTTCCCGGGTCAGTGCGCCGATGCGCTGTGTGCGCTCGGGAAGTGCCTTGACGATCGGATCCATCGCAGCACGCTGCGAGCGCGCCGTGCCGGCCTGCGAGGCGTCGGCTGAGATCTGGGCGCGCAGCGTCGCGGCTTGCTGCTGCAAACTCTGATAGACGGGGTTCGGCACCGTCGTCGTTCCCGCTTCAACGGTTGCCGATTGACGATTCGCTTCTTTTTCGAGGCTGGCAAGCTGGCCCTTGAGCGCGATTACGGTCGGATGTTCGTCGGTGTATTGCTTCCGAGCGCTGTCGAGCTGCGCCCGCACGCTGGCGATCTGCTGATCCAACGTCGATGCGACCGGATTGGCATTGATGTTGTGCTGGCCTTCGATCGTCGGCGAAACCGTAGCGAGCTGCGAGACGACGCTCTGCAGTTGCGCCTGGGCCTGCCGGCCGTCGAGGTCGGCTTGGGAGCCTTTCGCGTCGAGTGCGGCGACCTGCGCGAGTTGGGCCTGCGTTTGCTGCGGTAGATCGGCGATGCCATTGCGCGTTTGATAGTCCGCCAGCGCACCTTGCGCCGTGCGCAGCCGCTGCTCGGCGATCGGCAGTTGCGTTTGCAGGAAGCCGATCGCGCTGTCGGCCTGGTGCGCGATGAGGTTGCGCTCGCGGTCAACGAAGACGTTGGCGTAGGTGTTGGCGATTTTCGCCGACATTTGCGGGTCGGACCATTTGGCGGCGAGACCGATGATCGACGTGCCGGTAACCGGCTTGATCCCGATGTGCGTCGCGAGCCTATCGGGCGTGATGTTCAGGCCCAGACGGCTGATGACTTCGCGTGTGACGGGCGTTTCGTGCAGCAGCTCCGAGTACGTCTCGGGCGACTGCACGCCGCCGGCATTCAACAGAGCATTGAGGACCGGCAGATTTTGATCGGCATTCGGCGCGGTTTGCGCCGTCGAAGCGTTGTTGCCCGCGATCAGCCGGACTTCGGTCGTATACGTTTTCGGTTTGAGAAACGTCACGGCCGCGATGGCCAGGACGACGACGCCGAATACGATCGCCATGAGCATGCGGCGGCGCTGCAGGATGCGCCACCAGCGCGTAACGTCGACTTCGGGCGCGACTGATGCCGTGGTCGTAAAGATCGGCTGCGGTCGCTCCTCGGCCAGAGCTGCGTTGGTGGGCGAATATGGACTAAGGGCGCGCTTCATTAATGCATGGATCCTATAAGTGCGTCAGCGACTAGGGGATGAACAGGTGGCTTATCGAGTAGAGAAGCGAAGCCGGTCCCGAAACCTTATCGCTATGGCCCGCTGACTGCGGTACGTAAACCAGGTCATTTTTCTCGAGGATGGGATCTCGCGTGAGATCGCCGCTCTTGAGCACTTCGTACAAGTTGACGTTCATTGTTTGCGGTTTGCCGTCGGCGTCGATCCGGCGAACCTGGATATGATTCAAATCGGCATTCGCGTTGGCACCGGTGCCGGCGCGCGCGATCGCCATCGAAAGGCGGTCGCCCTGGTGGACCAAGACGTCGCCCGGCTTGTCGACGGCACCCAAGACCTGCACTTGCAGCGTCAGCGGGCTGGGAACGTAGACGGTCATCTCGTCGGCGAGCGGGACATTTTGCGTCGTGTCGCCGTCGTGCAGCAGCTTCTGAAGCGAAACCTGCTTCACGTCACCGTGTGCGGTAGCGAGACGAGCGTCGGGAAAATTGCCGTCGGTCGTGCCCAGACCGCCCGCGCTGGCGATCGCGTCGGTGAGCCGGCTGCGCGAGGGCAGGTCGTATTTCCCGGGTTTGGCGACGTTGCCAAGGACGAGGACCTCAAGCGGACCTTCCTTCATAACGACGACCGAAACTTGGGGCTGACGCAGATAATGCTTGAGGCTGCTCGAAAGCGCGCCGGCTGCTTGGGTCGGGGTCAGGCCGCCGACGTGAACTTCACCTATAAGAGGATAGCTGATCGTACCGCTCGGGAGAACCGTGACTGACTGCGTCAGATCTTTTTCGCCGTAGACGATGACATTGAGCTCGTCGCCCCCATGAATGAGGTAAGAGTCGTCCTGGCGTGCCGCGACGGGGGGCGCTTGAACGGAATCACCGGCCGCGAAAGCCGGTGTCGTGATGGTGGCGAAAAAACTAGCGGCGACTAAAGAGGTCAGCAATCGAAACACGGAGATTCCTTGCTTTACAGAATTGACACCTACGACTTACCGTAACGGATGGACCAAATCACGGACCGAGCCGCCTGCTCGGCTGGGACTTGCGTCCTTATCTTACGTCGGAGCGAAAGCGTCTGAAAGATGGCGTGGCCAAGCGAAAACTTGGACTGTGAGGCTCGTCACCGGCCCGCTCGCGGGCAAATGCCGGGGGACGCTGCGTCTCCATAGCGTCGTCAACGTACCTGCTGCCAAGGAAGTTCAACCCGAGCGCTTGTGCTCCCGTAGGACGTTCGACACGTTCGCTTGATTTCTGAACTTGCCGATCGGGCGAGCCAGGATCGCCGGCCCTGCCGGCAGCGAAAAAGTGTTGGCTCGCCGCGTGAGGTGCAGCTCGGGGAGCCGAGCGTAACGCCGGTCAGAGTCCGAGCAAGCAAGGGTTTGCCGGACCGGCTGCGGACCGTCCGGCACCCGCTTGGCGGACCTTCGGCACGTGAAACCGCGCCAGTTTCTCGGCATTCTATCAGCGTGCTCCGGACGACACGCGAACTTTGCTCTGGCCTTCTCTGGCTCGCGGACCCCGAACGCCGCGCGTTGCGCTTGGCCGATATCCTTCTTGTGCGAAACAATACATGCTGCTCATGAACGCCGAACCCAGGCCCGACATGCATCCCGGTCAGCGGAGCGGGCCCAAGTTGCGGCTCATCCATCTCGTTGAATCTGCCGGGGCGACCGACCGCTTGTGGGGCAAAGAGAACGTCATCGTCTCGCTGATGCACGCGCAACGCGCCAGCGGCCTGGTCGATCCGGAGCTCGTCACGTTCACGCCGGGCCTGCTTGACGACACGATGCGAGCCGCCGGCTTCCGCGTGCGGTCGCTGGGAACCGCACATCGGCCGGTGCCCCTCGGAGCGATCGGCAACCTGCGCGTCATCCTCGCCGACGGGCCGCCGGCCGTGCTGCACTCACACGACTACAAAGCCAACATCGTAGCGCGCGTCGTGCGGGCGACCGGCGCGCCGCTGCGCAGACTCGTTGCGACCTGCCACGGCTGGGTCGATCATTCGCCGAAATTAGAGACGTTTTATACGCTCGACCGGTTCACGGCGTTTTGCAGCGATATCGTCACGGTGACCGATCCAGCCATGCTGGCCCTGTTCCCGCCGCTGCATCCGCGCATGGTCTTCGTGCAGAACGCGATCGCCGCGCAGCCCGCGCTCAGCGCTGCGCAACGAGCCGAAGCGCGCGCGCATTTCGGCTTCCCGCTGGATGCGACCGTCATCGGCTCTCTCGGACGGCTGACGAAGAATAAGGGCATCCTCGACATCCTCGAGGCAGCGCGGCGCACGCAGGACGCCGGGATTCTGTGGGCCATCGCCGGTTCGGGTCCGGTCGCGGACGAGGTCACGGCATGCGGGCTTTCCAACGTCCGCTTTGTCGGCTATCAAGCCGACAGCACGCGCTATCTTGCAGCCATGGATGTGTATCTGCAAGCCTCGTACTTCGAGGGTTTGAGCCTCTCGTTGCTCGAGGCGCTGCGGGCGGGTCTGCCGACTATCTCGACCAAAGCCGGGGCGACGGAGTTTGCGATTCGCGATGCGCGCGAAGCGCTGCTCGTCGACGCGGGCGATATCGATGCGATCGTCAACGCTGCACTCCAGCTGCGGGGCGATGCTTCACTGCGCGCGAGCCTGGGGAGTGCTGCGCGTGTGCGCTTCGACGAGGCCTTCGCCATCGAACGCCAACACGACGCGTTCCTACGGCTGTATTGCGCGTGACGCTCGCGCTCGCGCTCACCGCTCCGGCTCGTGAATGCGGTTCTCATTCCGACGCCAACCAGATCGAGGATCATGTTGAATACGCCGTTTAACCGGCCCCGAGTCCTGTTCATCTGCAAGTTCAATCCCTGGCGATTGAACAACGGCGCCATCATTCGCAACTATTGGCTGATCCACGCGCTCGCCCAACGGTTCGACGTCGATGTCATCACCGGCGACGAAGGGGACCCGAACATCCCAGCCGATTTCAAATCCTGGTGCGCCGAGATTCACAGCTTCCCTCGCCCGACGGGTCTGTACGCCAAGCTTTTTCGCATCTCCGGCGCGCTTCGCACCGGCGGAACGTTCTTCACTTCGGGCAGCGTCACGCGCAGAATGCGCGGGTTTGCGGCGAATCTGGTGGCGACCCGCGCCTACACGGCGGTCGTTACGGAACTCGGTATGATCGATGCGGTGCCTGCCGGCAACGACGTGCCCGTCGTGTACTCGGCGCACAACTGTGAGGCCGCACTGATGCTGCGGCGAGCGGAACTCGAGCCGATGTGGTCGCGGATGGCGATGACCGTCGACGCGCTTCGGCTGCGCCGACTGGAGACGCGTTTGATCGAGCGTTCCATCGTCGTCACGGAGTGCTCGCAAAACGACGTCGACGACATGGTCAAATATGCGCCCTCGATCGTGCGCAAAGCCATCGTGGTGCCCAACGGCGTCGACTGCGCCACCTACGCCGACGTGGCCGCATCTGCGGGCCAACCCGGAGTCATCTTGGTTCCGGGCAGTTTCGATTGGCTGCCCAACCGGCGCGGTTTGATGTGGTTCATGAACGAGGTTCTCCCGGTTCTCGAACGGCGTCTCGCCGGCAAGCAGTTCAACGTTCGCATCGTCGGCCGGATGCACGCGAGCTTCGCGCGCGAACTCGACAAAATGTCGCCGCACGTGACGGCGGTGCGAATTCTCGAGGCGTGGGCAGCGGGGCGCCCGATCGTAACGACGCCGCACGGCGCGTTCGGGCTCGACCACGTGGACGGCGTCGACCTTTTGTCGCGCTCGACCGCCGAGCAATTTGCGGACGCAGCCGCAGCACTGCTTGCCGATGAGCCGCAACAGGATCGCCTGCGCGCCGCAGGCCTCGGTCGAGCGGCGGCCTACGACTGGTCGGCGATCGGTGCAAACTTGCTCACAGGTCTCGAGCGCTTCGGCATGCTGGCTCCGATTGTCCCGCGCAAGCAGACGGTGGAGACCGAGTGTTAAGCGAACCGTGGCCCGGCGATGCTGCTTTCTTTAGCGCAATCGCACTGCCCAGATCGAAGGCTTGACGGACCATCCGTTTCCGGCGTTTCGTTCTAGCGATGCCGCTTTGCGGAGTTTTGCAACGTCCGTGCCGGCTTCGGCGAGTTTTCCGAGGAGCGATATCTCGGTCGCATGACCTCCGTGAGCTCGAAGCGTCGCAATAGCCTTATCGTCGGGATCGAGGAGCAGCAATGTGCCCCCGACGGCCGGCATAGCCGACGGCCGGTCGCGGCGATACTGAACAAACAATGTTGCCGGGTTGACCGTATCCGCTAACATTGCCACCGCAAAATTCCAGACTTGCGGCCCGCGTCGGCCGGGACCCCAGGTCGAATGATAGACAACAACCGGATTGTGTACTTGCTCAATCGCTCGAGCGATCGGACCGATCGAAGCCGTGCTTCCGTCCACCCACCATGTCTGGTGCTTGGCTGAAACCGCAAAAGAGCCAAAGCCGGTACCTGCCGTTACTAGGACAAAGGCGAACGCTGACCAGCGAAGCGCTGCGCGCGACGAGTGCGCGAAATACGCTAAGCCGGCCCCAAGGATCGTATAGCAGGCGGCCCACAGCGGAACGAGGTAGCGAGACGCCGTCGAACGCTGTTCGTGATGAATGAGATCGGGAGGGACGACTGCCAAAAGCGCAACGCCGCCGAGCGCGAAGAGGAGCCCGATGGAGAGTTTCCCTCGCACGTTAAGCGCGCAGGCGATGAACGCTGCCCCAAGAGCAACGAGTCCGGGCAAGATGACGAAAGCGCTCCTCGGAAAGACGTAGTCCGCATCGTAGAAGAGCGTGCCGATGTTGAAAAGCCATTTCAAAGCGAAGAGGTTGAGCGGCAGCGCGGCATTCAAGTATAGGTTATTCGTTATCGCGCCGCGCGCGAAGCCGCTCACGAGGGGACCGATCCAAGGCACGTACGCGAGAGTAACGACTGCCAAGCAAACGGAATACCACACGAGCGATTGCCGACGGTCCCTGCTCATGAAAAGCAACGCGATGCAATGAGCAAGGAGAACGAGTGCAAAGAGCGTGTCGGTGTACAACCCGGCAATGCAAGTGACGATGTACGCTATTGTGGCGATTTTGTCACGCCGAGCGATCGCCCGCAGAAATAGTGCTGACGAGGCAAAAGTCAGAACCATCCATAGAGAATACTCACGATCCACTTGTGAGTACGCGATTGCAAAGGGCGAGGCCGCAACGAGCGCACCCGAGATGAAACCAGCTAACTGCGACGCGACCTCGCTTGCAAGCCAAAAAGCGGCGAGGATGGCGATCGTGCCAAACACCGCTGCAAGTGCGCGTCGGGCAGCGATCGAAGATCCTGCGTCCAGTTCCCACTGCCGTTCGAGAAAATAATACAACGGCGGATGCTGCGGATCCTCGACCGCGAGAGATTGTGCGACGGCAGCGAAGCCGCGGGATCGGTCCGGTTTTTGGAAAACCGAGAGCTCTTGCGCCGTATGCGGTCTTCCGTCGAACATTGCCGCAGCATAGTCCGCGGTTGTTTTGCCGGAAACATGAAGAGCCGTCGTCGCTTCATCGTTGCCAAAGATCTTGCCGTCGAGAAAAGAAAACCGCAGCGCTGCTCCGACGAGCATGACGATGGTGCAAACGACAATAGTAATTGTTTTGAACTTGCGCTCGGACGTCTGGCTGAGAACGGCTGTCCTCTGAAACGATCGAGTGCAACTTTGTGCGCTTTTCGGCATTCTTGTCCTAAACTGCGGCTCTTTCGAGTGCAGGTGCGGCGCTTGTTTTTCCGGGCGGCACGGGCCTGCACGAGACGGGATTCCGTGGAACGGAACACTTTTTCAATGTGATCTGCGTCGTAAAAAGAACGTCTCAATCCAGCGCGTTTGCTGGGAATTGTGTGTCGATCTCGATTGGAACGGGCACGCGCTGAGTTCCCAACCCGATTGTCGGAGGGCTCGCGCTACTGCCGGAGTCGCATTGCAATGTTCGCTCGAAGCACCCTTCTAAGCTCACGACATTCGTCGGACAAATCACTCGCGCGGGCGTGTCTGTAGGTGCGTAACTGCAATGGACGTGGGCAAAGCTCGGGCATCACAGATCGCTCGGCTTCGCGATCGCGGTCCATCATGGATCGCTCGGCTTTGCGATGCGGTAAACGCATCGCAACGTTCGCTCGAAAAGCGTTAGTCTCATTGCATTCGTGAGACAGGTCACTCGTGCTGGCCTGTCTATGAGGGTAATCGGAATCGATGTAGGCAGAGCTGGGGCATCACGGATCGCTCGGCTTCGCGATCGCGGTAAACGCATCGTGACGTTCGCTCGAGAAAGCGTCAGGCTCACGGCATTCGTGAGACTGGTCACTCGTGCTGGCCTGTCTATGAGCGTAATCGGAATGGATGTAGGCAGAGCTGGGGCATCACGGATCGCTCGGCTTCGCGATCGCGGTCCATCATGGATCGCTTGGTTTCGGGAATCGCGGTAACGCATGGCAACGTGCGCTCGAAAAAACAGTTCGTCTCGCGACATTCGTCGGATGAGTCACTCGAGCGGACCTGCCTATACGATCGTAGCTGCCAATCGATGTAGGCAATGCTCGGGCATCATGGGAGGCTGGGCTTCGCGACCGCGGCAATTAAGGGCTAATCGAACCAACCCCGAAACCGGCCTGCGATGGGCCGGCGCGGCGTTGGCGAGGTGCCTTCAATGGCAAACCGAGACGCTCCGACATCGAGAACGGGGTGCTGAGCAGCATGCACGGGAACCTGACCCTGACACGACGGGATAACGTGCTTGCCGAAGGTGGTCGGTCGCGCCCGCGGTCGAAACGATACGCCGATTCGTAGACGTGCCGCGCGGGTGGTTTCGTGTTTGGGATGATGACCGGTCGCGGCCTGGACCGCGGCTTCGCTTCAGCTTTCGCCTGATGGACGAAGCCGCTCCGTCTTATTGTCCCTCGAAGATTCCGTAGGGTTGTGCGAGTTTGGTCGCGCCGCCGCTCAGTACTCGAAGCGGTGAAGCATTCCCCGAAGCGTCGTGCGCGTAAACGTAGACGGCATCGGTGGGGCAGGCCGGGAACGTCGCGGTGCTATGCGTGACGTAGATGTTTCGCTGGTATCCGAGCGCAAGCTGCGTTCCGCATGTATCGCTGGTAATGATCGACACCGGTGCCGTCGCCCACGTTGCGGGGTTCGGGTAAGCAAGGGGACCCGCTCCGGTGGTGGTTTCCGCCAGTCGATAGATTCCGCCGGTCGCATAGGCTCCGCCGGGACCGCTCGTTACGAGATACGTTTTCGTGGTCGGATCGTCAGCGACACCGTAGCTTGAGAAGTATCGGATGCTAAACGGATTCGCCGGGGCGGTGTTGTTCGCGAATTGCTTGGCGAAGGTATCGACTCCGGCATTCGAGACGCTGCAGCACCCGGTGATATGCGCTTCGATGATATTTTGGCCCGAGGAGTCCGAGGCAAGTTCGTAGGCCCAAAAGGTGATGCTGCCGCGAGCGAACGGGGCTTCGTTGCCGGTTGCGTTCGGAGCGAAGCGCAGCAGCGATGCGGGATAGCCGTCACCTCCCGTATCGTCGACCACGAAGATTTTGCCCGTGCTGCTATCGACGGTCATCGCACGAACGCTGTGAAATCCGGTCAGCGGGCCGGCGAGCGTGCGGATCGGAGCGATGTTTCCGTCGGCACCGTGCGCAAATACGAGGATGCTCGGGCTTGCGGCGCCCGTCCCCGAGCTTACGACATACAAGTTGCCTTGGGCGTCTTCGGAGAGTTGACCCGGATTGCTGATCCCGGTTTTGGAACCGACGATAACGTGGAGTGGCGCGGCGTTACCCTGAGCGTCGTGATGGTAGACGGTGATGGAATTGTTGCCGACGTTCCCGACGTACAGCAGGTCGGCGCTGCTCTGCGCAGAGAGTTGCTGCGGCTTGAGTTCTGCGTCGCTTTGGGCCTCGCTCAAGACGCCGGTGTTGGCCTGCGAACCAACGGTTGCGGTGACCGTTTGCGGCACGATGTTTGTCGACGTCCCTCCACCGCTGCAGGCGGCAATGAGCGAGACGAAGGCAAACGCGGCAAAATTCAAACGTTTCAAGGGACCGCCTCTCGGATTGATACGAACGCTCTAATGTTGCGGTGCCGGCGGTATCGTATTCGCCGAGCAAAGGTCGAGGTCAGTAGGGCGGAACGACCCTATGTCCAGACGGTGAAAAGAAGTGCTGCTTTTGCGTGGTATGGCGGTGAGAGAGGTCGTTTCGCCGGATCCCTCTGCGTGAAGTTGTTTCGAAAACGATAACGCACGTTCGTACGATCAGGACCGCCGGCGGCAAATGCGAGGCTTTCATTGGCGCGGGTGTTCGTGGTGCGCGATCTTTCGCGGCGTTTCCCGAGTCATCGCTCGTCGTTCTTGCCGAACGAATCAGGCGTTGGGTCGCGACTCGAGATGAACGGCTCTTCCAGAGTGAATGAACGGTAACCGCCGGGCGGAGCAGCGGCGTCCGGGGCAGCAGATCTTGGGTCGCGCCTCGAGATGAACGGCTCCTTCAGATCGAATGAACGAACCGGCGGTCGGAACAGCGGCGTTCGAGGCAGCAGATGTTGTCAACGATCGTGAGGGCGGCCGAAGTCGCGGGTACGACAGCGCCTGCGCTTGCGCCACGCGGGACGGCCCGCGTCGTGCAGTCGCTTGCGGCGGCAAACGATGCTGCGCTGCAGCGCCGGACGCGCAAATATGCCCATTCCCATAGCCTAAGCCGTTGCTGCCGCATGCGCTCGTGCGGGCTCGCGCGTGCGAAGAATTGGCGTTTAATCGTGATTATCGCAAGAACTCTGCCTAATGGTGTTAGCCGAATAATCCTGCGGCATGCGCATCGGCCAATCAAGGATAGTGTCTGCTACCGGTAAGGATCGCATCGGTCTCAATTCATTAGCGTATTTGCCTTCAGATAGCGGACAGTGATGCGTTACACATAGTCGTCAATACACCGATGGTGCTCTAAACTTCGACAAACGCCGGGCCGTTGACAATAATTGTGGGCACGGATGGCCCCGGAAGGGTATCTTGAAAAAGCACTATTTACAAATGGGTGTAAGTTTTCTATTGGCCGGGGGCCTTACCGCGTGTGGCGGGGGTGGAAATAGCCTTCCGAGCACTCTAGGATCCAGCGCAAGCGGTTCGGCGGGCTTGCATAATTCCGCAAATCAAACCACAGTGGCACGACCGGCTTCGACGCTGGCCGCAGCTACGGCTTCGTATACGGCGATCGATGCCGGTGGCGCGGCCTCGGGAAGCTGGTTGGCGGATACCGATTACACCGGAGCCTGGACCGCGACCGTAACCAATTCCATCAACACCAGCAAAGTTTCCAACCCGGCTCCGCAAGCCGTTTATCAAAGCCAGCGGACCGGTACTGCATTCACTTACGCGGTACCAAACTTGACTCCGAATGCGGCGTACACCGTGCGGCTGCACTTCGTTGAGTCTTGGTTCACCAGCGCCGGGCAGCGTCAGTTCAACGTCGCGATCAACGGTGCGCAAGTCTTGGCGAACTTTGACATCTTTAAAGCGGCGGGCGGCTCGAATATCGCAATCGCGGAGCCCTTTAGCGCCCACGCGGACGCAACCGGAAAGATCACGATCGCCTTTAGCGCGACGATCAACAATGCGTCGGTCGCGGGGATCGAGATCAGCGGCGCGTCAGGTGCGCCGACGCCGGTGCCGGTAGCACCGACCCCGGTGCCGGCAACGCCGGCGCCCGCACCGGTAACCTCGACCGGCACCGACGTGATGGACGTCGACGCCGGGGGCAGCGCTTCCGGTTCGTGGCTCGCCGACGAGCAGTATACCGGCGGCTGGACGGCGACGGTGACGAATGCCATCAACACGAGCCTGGTCTCGAATCCGGCCCCGCAAGCGGTGTATCAGAGTCAGCGCACTGGCACGGCCCTCACGTATGCGCTGCCGAACTTCACTCCAAATGCGGCCTATACGGTTCGGCTGCACTTTGTCGAGTCTTGGTTCACCAGCGCCGGACAACGGATATTCAACGTTTCGGTCAACGGCGTTCAGGCGCTCTCGAACTTCGACATCTTCAAAGCCGCGGGCGGAACGAATATCGCGATTGCGGAGCCGATCGCCACTCACGCCGACTCGAGCGGCAAGATCACGGTCGTGCTCACGGCGACGGTGAACAACGCTTCGATCGCCGGCATCGAGATCATGGGCGGAGCGAGTGCTGCGTCGACGCCGGCTCCAAAGCCGGTCGCTTCGGCGGCTCCGACCGCCGCGCCCGCGCCCGTCGCGAGCAGTCAGTTCCCGCTCCCGAGCGCGTATTTTCTGGGGAACACGCCGTTCCATCATAAGATCGCCACATTGGAAGCGTATGGCGCTACGGTCGCCAGCAACAGCTCGAGCGTGACGAGCAACTGGTGGTCCGAAGGGATCAAGAGCAACAACGATCCGTACCAGATGTCACCGCTGTGGATGGCGCATTCCGGCGATCCCAGTTATACGGTACACTGCACGGCAGCGGGCTACGAGAGCGGCGGTTGCGACGCGAATGGGAAAGTAGTGCACTTCCCGGCCGGCGCCCGGACGCAGCCCAACAATACGGATAACCACATCCTCGTCATCGATCCGACCTTCGCCGGCATCTCGGGCGGTGCCGAAGTCGACCTGTGGGGCAGTGATTCACCGGCTTGCGCAATGAGCAGCGGCAATCCCGGATCGGTCAATTGCGCCTGGGGCGGCTATGTCAACCTCAACAGCAATGGCTTGTTCGATGAAAGCGCCGACCCGTTCAGCACGGGCAATGCAGGCCGCTATGCTTTCGGTCTCTTCACCCTCACGGCTCAAGATCTGCTCAATGCCGCGAACGGCAAGCCGATTCCCCACGCCCTGGGCATGGGAGTCCGGTGCGTCGATACCAGCGGTGGGATCTACCCGAGCGGCGACGGAGCCGACAATACCTGCCAGAGCGCCGGAATAGCCACCCCCAACCTCGTCTACGGCGACATCCTCCACCTGAAATCGTCGGTCAACGTTCCGTCTCTCGGTGGCAGCGTGTACTGCCAAGCGATCCTCCAGGCCTATCAAACCTACGGCGCCTACATCTACGACACGGGGCCGGGCTACGGATCGGGCGTGAATACCGAAAATCCAATCGTCGAGACCGTCGAGTACTCCCAGTACAGCAATCCGTGGTACAACACGATCGAGCCGGCGATGCAGAAATCCGACGGCGACGGCTCGCCGGGCACGGGTTTCGGGACCCAATCCTGCCTCAACCACACGACCGAAAGCGATTGGGAAACGATCCACCTCAACCAGGCCGGTGATGCCGGACTGCCCCCGATCGTGGTTCAATAAAACAGAACCGGGGCTTCAGGAGCGTTCGGGCAGAACGCAGGTCAAAGGACGCGCAGAGATGCGCGTCCTTTGTCGTTCTGCGGCAGCTCCGCTCTCGCGAGCGGAAGGACCTGAGCACGAGCCCCGCAAGCATCGAGGCATGCTGCTGCAGAGGCTTCTCATCATCGTCGCCGTCTGGTGTACCGCATCGGCGTCGAGGTCCGGGGAAGCGTTCGCGTGGGCTGCTCAACGCCATGCTGCCGCGGCCGCGACGGCGGGTCGGCTCGTCGCTCGCGCGAATGCCCCCGCGCCGGCGTCGAGTCCCACGTTTCCGCTTCCGAGCGCGCTCTTTACCGGCAACACCCCGTTCCACCATCGCGTCACGGCGTTGCTGCGCGCCGGCGCGCGAATCATGCCTGCCGCGATAACGGCGAATTGGTGGGCTGCGGGCATCAAGGACGTGAACGAGCCGAATCAATCGCCGCCCGTCTATATCGGGCGCCCCGGCGACCCTGCCTATAAGGTTGCGTGTTCGGCCGCGGCATACAAGGGTGCCGGCGTGGATTGCAACGCCGGAGGAAAAATCGCGCACGTTCCGGCCGGTGCAGTGCCCCAAGACCGGAACACCGACAAGCATCTTGCAACGGTCGACGTCGCTCTCGGCGCTGAAATAGATGGTTGGGGCGGCTTCAACAACAGCAACTTCACCGGACCGGCGCAATGCGTGCTTACTGGCGGTAAGCCCGGAACGCTGAACTGCGCCTGGGGAGGTTCGTTCGCGTTGAACAGCAGCGGGCTGGGCGTCGACGGGTCCGACGTCTACAGCAACAGCACCGCAGCGAGTTACGCTTTAGGCATCTTCGAGCTGACCGCCCAAGACCTGCTCAACGCGGCTTCGGGCACGCCGATTTCGCACGCGCTGGGGATGGGAGTTTCGTGTATCGACCCGCCGGAAAACAGCGAAAAACGTGGCGTCTATCCCAGTTACAAGCGCAAGTCCGACAATTCATGCCCGTCGGGCCAAGAGCCAAACTTGATCTACGGAGATCTTTTGGCGATCAAGCCCAATGTGGATCTTGCAACTCGCGGGGGTAGCGTGTATTGTCAGGCCGTCCTCCACGCGCTGCAAACGTACGGCGCCTACGTCGTTGATGTCGGCCCCGGTTATGGTGCGGCGATCCAGACCGAGAATCCCGATGTCGAAACGTACGAATATGGAAATTTCCCAAACCCTTGGTACACGACGATCGAACCGGCGCTGGCCGCAGCGGGCGAAGGCGCGAACCCGGGTCCGCGTTTTACGTATAGTTCGTGTCTGAATCACACGACCCTAGACGACTGGGAGACCATCGAACTCAATCAGCGCGGCACGGCTGCCCTTCCGCAGAAAGACGATGCGAAACACACCCGCGGCGGCGCCGGCGGAAAAGCATCCGATCACCGCGAGTAGGTCCCGGTTTTTTAAAAGAGTGACCTCTTCGCGCCTTGCCGCAAACGAAGATCCGGTCCGCTTTGTGTCACCTATTTATGAACCGGGATACTTCAACGAAGCCATGTGAACGTGAGCGGGCCGCACGTCAACGTTCGTTGTCAATAAACATACGGAACACCGCTGCAACCGATTGTCGCCTGCGCTCCGGGAGGCGTGCAATATGGACGGACCGAAGCCTGAATTCGATGCAGCGGCGACGCTCCGGGGCATTTTCGCTTTTTTCGCAAACCGTTCGAAGGCGCAAAGCGCACGGCGCTGTGAATCGCGTGACAACGGCCGGGGGTGAGGTGTGGAGGATGCTCGATTGGGCTTGCTAACCGGCCTCACGGGACAGGTGAGCGAATCGGTTCGCGACTGGGGCGTGCGCGACACGTTTGAACGTGTCCTCTGTAAGATCGCCATGAAGACGCTCAGCCGCGGATTTCGCAAGACCGACATGCCGTCGTTTCAAACACTGTGCGCTGCCGCGCAAACCGTTTACGACAACCCCGAGCAACTGCTCCGGGGTCAGTTCGGCGTGGACGAAGCCGAGATCGCGCTGCTGCGGCAGGAGTACGACGAGCACAATGCCGAGTTATCCCGCCGATACGCCGATCGGCGTCTCGATTATCCCCGGCCTTGGGCGTTCGGCTCAGGCTCCGCGTTCGTTCTTTACGCGCTTGTCCGAACGATGTCTCCGAAAACGGTCCTCGAAACGGGCGTAGCGAACGGCCATTCGTCGTTTTTCATCCTGCAGGCGCTGAGCCGGAATTCAAGTGGCGGCACGCTCCATAGCATCGACGTTTCAACCAACGTCGGAACGCTCATCGAACCCGCCGAGCGGGCGCGCTGGGATTTGCGGCTTCTCTCGCGATCGGCGCCGAAAAAAGACTTCGTCAGTTATTTGGACGCGATGCCGGCGATCGACTTGATGATCCACGACTCGGACCACACCTATCGTTGGATGGATTTCGAACTTGAAACGGCTTTGTCAAGGCTTTCGGCGTCGGGTCTCATCGTTTGTGATGACACCGACCTGAGCTTTGCGCTCATCGATTTCTGCGAACGACATTCGCTCAAGCCCGTGTTGCTCGTCGACGCGCCGAAAGTGCTCGGCCTTTTAGCGCCGAACGGCGGCACATCCGCCGCTGGGTCCGCGCCCACGGCGTCGTGAGCTCCCCCGACGACCGGCCGTCATTTGCTCGTGGGTAGCTTCGTCGCAAAACACGATAACGAAAGCCCCTACCTGATGCGGCCGCTCGTCGCTACGCTTTTCTTGTGTCGAGCCAATCCGCCGCAAACCAGGCAGTAGTGCCGGCGAACCGCCGCGTTCGCGGTGTCATCATGGCGGGAGGGCGCTCGGAGCGGATGCGGGCGACACACGGCCCGGCACACAAGGCGCTCGTGGAAGTTGCCGGCCTCCCGCTGATCGAACACAACCTACTTGCGCTGTTTGCCGTGGGGGTCACCGATGTGGTCGTCGTCCACTCGAATTGCGAGCCGGAGATCGAAGCGTATCTTCACGAACGCGGCGCCGCGCTCGCAAGCCGGCTTGACGCGCGGCTCCAGACATTTGTCGAGCACGAACCGTTAGGGAACATCGGCGTCGTCGGTGCGCTCAACGACGGCGAAAGCGATGCCCTCGTGATCTACGTCGATAACTTGACATCGATTTCCGCAACGGAACTGCTGACGAGGCATCGTCAAGCGGCGGCCGCGTTAACGATTGCTACGCACCTTTGGCCGCTGCAGAATCCATTTGGCGAACTGGAGATCGAAGCGGGCTTCGTGCGGGCGTACCGCGAAAAACCGGTTCGCCGCGTGCGCATCTCGAGCGGCACCTGCGTCGTTAGCCCCGAGGCGGCTGCGTTCGTGCCGCCAAATCGGCCATTCGGCGCGGCCGATCTCTTCGCTGCGGTCCTCGCAGCGGGATTGCCGATTGCGGCGTACGAGCACGATGAGCTTTGGATCGACGTCAACGATGCCCGGACGCTCGAACAAGCGGAACATCTCATCCGATCCAACCGCACCCGGTTCGCGTCTTGAGCCGTAAGCTGAGGGTTCTCTCGGTTCTCGACGGCTTCTCCTTTGGCGGCGATGAGAATCGGGTCTTGCAGTTGGTGCAAGCGATCGACCGCGAACGGTTCGACTTCCGGGTTGCCACGATCCGCCCCAACGATGCCAACGTCGATCGCATCTACGGGAACCTGCGTGGCGAGTTCGAGCGCGCCGGCGTTTCCGTGGTCGACCTGAGCGTCCCGCGAGTGACCCGCGGATTGGCACTGAACGATCCGCGCCGGCACGTGTTGCGGGTCGGTTTGCTGGCGGGAACCGTTGCGCGCATTGCGCGTTACGTCCGGCGCGAACGCATCGATGTGATCGACGGTCATCACGGTGCGGGATACCTCACCGGGACGATTGCCGGCGTGCTCACCGGCGTGCCGAGTTTGCTGACGACCTACAACGTCAGCGAGACATGGCATCCGCGTTGGCTGTGGAACGCGATGCACCGGACCACGCTGGCGGCCTCTCGAGCCGTTGTGACCGACTCCGACGCGGTTGCCGGCGTGTTGCGTTCTTGGATGCTACCGAGCCACCGCGCGCGCGTTCGAGTCATTCCCAACGGACCTCCGCCGCCGGTTGCCGAATGTTCGGAGGCCGAGGTGCGCGCGAAGCTCGGCTTAGCGCCCCGCGACCAGACGCGTGTGGTGGGACAAATCGCTGCGCTGGCGCCCGGAAAAGGCCAGCATCTGCTGCTTGAAGCGGCCCCCGCGGTGCTCGAGCGTCATCCCGACGTCACCTTTCTCATTGTGGGCTTCGAGCGGCGGGGAACCGGCTATGCCGACGTCCTGCGCACGCGTGCCCGCGAACTTGGAATCGCGGATCGCGTCATCATCGCGCCGTATCAAGGCAAGATCGGCGATGTCTGGCAAACCGTCGACATTCATGCTCATCCGACGATGCAAGATTCTTTGCCCAACGCCATCCTCGAAGGCATGTCGCTGGGCAAGCCGCTCGTCGCGTCGGCGCACGCCGGTATTCCGACTCTGGTCCTCAACGACCGAACGGGAATCGTCGTACCGGTCGACGATGCGCAAGCAGTTGCGCGCGGACTGAATCGCTTGCTGGATCAGCCGGAAGTCGCGCGAGCCTTCGGCGATGCTGCTCGTGAACGCTACTTGACGAGTTACACGCGTGAACACTTGGCGCGCCGGATGGAAGACGTGTTCTCGGAAGTCGCTGCGAGCCGTTCGCGTGATTGAACTCAAACGGGTCGCCGTCACGGGTGCGGGAGGTTTCATCGGCACTGCCGTTTGCCGCACGCTGCTGAACCTGGGCTGCGAGATACATGCGCTCGTCGGGCCGCCGGGCGACGTTCTCGAAGCGCCGGCGGGCGTCACGGTCGCGCTGTGGGGTGCGATATCGGATGCGTTGGTGCTCGCGCCGTTGATCGAGGGCGTCGATGCGGTCGTGCATCTTGCCGGTCCACCCTCCGTCCGGGCGTCGTTCGACGATCCGGTTGGGTACGTCAATGCGCACACCGGCGGAACGGCCGCCGTGCTCGAAACGTGCCGCAGCATGGGTATCGGTCAATTCGTCTATGTTTCATCGGCGGAGGTGTACGGCCGGCCGCGCACGGATCCGGTCGAGGAGTCGCATCCGCTCGACGCACGATCGCCATATGCGGCGGCAAAAGTCGGCGCCGAGCAGCTGGTTCGCGCCTTCGATCACGCCTATGGGACGTGCAGCGCGATCGTACGGCCGTTTTCCGTGTATGGCCCGCGGATGGGAGCGCATGCGTTGCTGCCGGCGATTCTCCGGCAGCTCGGCTCGTCCGGACCGCTGCGGCTCGCCGACTTGCGGCCCGAACGGGATTACTGCCACGTCGATGACGTCGCGCGCGCGATCGTCGGCGCGGCTCGAACACCGCATCGCGGCACCGTTGCGCTCAATGCCGGGTCCGGCATCGGAACCAGCGTACGCGAGCTCGCCGAAACCGCATTGCGGCTCGCTGGCCTCGAACGTTCGCTCGAAGAAGATGTCGCCGGGCGGCGGCCCGGCCAGTCCGACATCTTGCGTTTAGTCGCGGATCGGCGCCTGGCTTCGCAAATGCTCGGTTGGGAACCGCAAATTTCGCTCGAAACCGGGGTGCGCGAGATGCTGTCTGCTTACACGAGCCCGGCATGACGCGCTATTTGGTCACCGGCGCGCAAGGATTCACCGGACGCTACGTGTGCGCCGAGATCTTGCGAACCCAGCCGCAGGCGACCGTCGTCGGCACCGGGCGTTCCGCGCAAACGTTCGCAGCGTTCACGCATGAAGTGACGTGGAAGAACGGGCACGTTGCGGCGCCGCTGCCGGCCAAACTGCGATTCGGCGACCACGACCGCTACCGCTACGCTCGCTGCGACCTCAACGATCGCAGCGAACTCGACCGGCTGGTCGCGCGAACGGCACCCGACGTCGTCATCCACCTTGCGGCCGCACTGCGCGACGACCCCAACGAGGTATTGATACGGTCGAACGTCGAGGGAACGGCGGCGCTCGCCCGCGCCGTCGCGAGGCTGGAACGCAAACCGCTCGTGATTTTCGGCTCGAGCGGATCCGTCTACGGCCTCCCGCTTTCCCTGCCGATTGCAGAAGAGCAGCGTTGCGCGCCCGACGAGCCGTATGCGATGAGCAAACTTGCAGCGGAGCTCACGGCGCGTGTTTTGTTGCGCGGGACGGACGTTCCGCTGATCGTCGCCCGAATATTCAACATCGTCGGTCCTGGACAGGAAGAGCGGCACGTCTGCGGACGTTTCGCCGCGCAGGCGGCGGCGATTGCGCGCGGCGACGCGCCGCCGACATTGACCATCGGTGACCTGCGGCCAACGCGCGACTTCATCGACGTCCGGGACGTGGCGCACGCCCTCGTGATTCTTTCGCAGCACGGCGTGCCCGGCGAGGCATATAATGTTGCGAGCGGCACCGAAAGCGCGATCGGCGACGTTCTGACGCTCACCTTACGGGCCGCTGGTCTTGAAGGCAAGGTTTCGATCGCCGAGCAGTATTCGCGAGCTGCCGACGTGGCGCGAGCCTTCGCCGACATCGGTAAACTGCGAGCTTGCGGTTTTGAACCGGAATTTTCGCTCGATCGGATGATCGCGGACTTGCTGACCTACTATCTTTCCGATGTCGCGCAAGCGGCGACGTCTTCGGCAACGACGTCGGCGACGAGTTGATCGGTGACGCTGATCCCGTCCAGCCAAGGATGGGCGCGTAACGCGGTCCGCAGTTTCGTGACGTCGCGAGCGAGAACCGCGGCGGCGGCGGCGCGTTCGTATGCAACCAACCGGCTCAGCGTTTGGGCAATATCGTCGCGTTGCCAAGTGGAGGTCGGCCGTCGCTCGAACTCGCCGCCGCGGACAACGAACGGCATTTCCAGGATCTCGTCCGCGGCAAAGCGCGCGTTGTAACCGGCGTTTGCCGTTGACAGGAAATACGTTATCGACGTATCCGCGCCGGCGAGCGAATGCAGCAGCGGAGCGACCGCGGACTCGTACCATGGAGTTTGGCGCCGCCGGACCGCGCCAAGGACCTCTGCCGCGGAGCCGCATTCGTAGGCCGCGAATGCCGCAGATGCCAGCCGCGAAAGCTCGCTGCCCCGCGGCGCCGACGCGCGCTGTTCGCTAAGAACGGCGGCCGGGGAGTCGTGAAGACGGACGTATTTGAGCGGATGAATGTCGTGCGCCCGAACGACGGTGACGCCGCCGGCTTTCACGTCGGAAAACCAGCCGAGGTGGTTGACCGCGATGTACGAGTACGATGCCCCGCGAGCCTCGACGGAAACCGCGCGGCAGAGGTCGTTGAGGGTCGTCCAGGGCAATTCGCAGATTCCGTAGAGCCGCAACTCGGGAAAAGAATCGCGCGCGCAGCGCGTCAAGATGCCGATTGGCGAAGTCAGCAAAATGACGACGGCTCGCGGATTGAGTCGAGCCACCGTCGACAGCGTGGTGCGCAGTTCATCCCACGTGCGCCACGCGTTGGCGAGGCCGCCAGCGCCAAGACCTTCGTCCCCGCAGAGTCCATAGCGGTGCGGGAACGTTTCGTCGGAGGTCCGCGCCGCGTAGCCCCCGATCCGGAATTGAACGAGCACGACATCGGCGCTCTCGATGGCCGCGTCCGCGGCTTCGGCGCTCGAATAGCGGCAGTCGATCGAGTAGCCTCGATCGGCCGCGACGAGGCTTGCCGCACGCGCCACAGCCGACGCGCGGCTCGTCGAACGTCCGACCAGCTCGAATGAGAAGCGCGGAGCTTCGAGAGCCCAAAAGCTGTCGAACAGCGCCGGTGTGCTCTGCGCGCTTCCGCCGATGATGACCGTCTTCATGACACCAGACGGTACGCGCGAGCGTAAGCCGCGGCTCCGATGAGCGACGGCTCCTCACCGGCGCCTACGAGGAAGATCGGGGTGGGCATGTCGGGTCGCGCCGGCCCGCAATCCGAAAGCATGCCGACGGCATCTCGCACGAGCGCCGCGTACGGTTCTCCCAGTGCCTCGACGAAGCCGCCCATGAGCACGATCGCGTCCAAGCCGCTGCCGACGCACAAGATGCGCAGGACCTGCGCCAGCGGCCGGATCGCCGAACGCAGGAGTGCCAGCGACCACGGGTCGGCAGCGCGCAGTGCGGGGACGAGGTGCTCTTCGTTGTTCAGCGTGGCGGGCGTGGCGCCGAAGTGCGTGACGTTCGCACTTCGCGAAAAGCTCGCCGGATCGATTGCCGCCGCCAGGCGGGCTTGCCGCTCGAAGCCGCGCGCTGAGGAAAGCGCGCCGAGGTGGCCGAGGCCGCCGCAGTCGCAGATCGGCGCATCAGGATGGTTCTCGACCACCAGATGGCCGATCTCGCCGGACCATGGAACGTCGTCGAGCACCCCGAGCGGATGCCGGCGATCGAAGATCTTTGCACCGATTCCGCTGCTCACCGTTACGACGACGAACCGGTCGGCCGAAATGCGGTCGCCGAAATACCATGCCGCAGCCGAAACGTCGTTGACGACGATTACCTCACGGCGGGTGCGGGCGGCGAGCAGCGAACGCACGTCCGGCGTTACGGTCTCGCCGCCGAGTACGGTCGGCGCGGAGGTGATCTTGCCGCCGGCGATCGGTCCCGGAAACGCGAAGGCGATCGTCGCCGACGGCGGGATCTTTGCGTAGTGCCGGTCGACGTAGCCGGCAATTGCGTCGATCACCTCGGTCCAAATGTCGCTGGTGCGCGACAGGGCGTCTCCGCCCAGCCGAAAGCGTTCGATCGTTCCGATCGATCCGTCGGCGAAAACGATCGCGCAGCGCAAGAAGGTGCCGCCTAAGTCCGCGACGACGCATGTCACCGGGGCGCGCATTTCTTCAGGCGGCGATCGATCGAAGCGCAAGCGCAATTTCGTCGTAGGAAACGTCTTGCAGAAAGTGTGCGGCGCCGAGACCGGCAGGTACGACCAGATTCGTAACCCCGCCGCGATGGGCTCGTGTCTCGACGAGTGCGCGTTCCATCAAGAGCGGCGAAAGGAGAGGATGGGTCGTCGGGAGCCCGATGTTTCCATACAGGCGGATCAGCCGCGACATGAGGCTTGCATCGCAGAGTTTGCGGCCGACGGCGATCGCGGTAGAGAGGAGCATGTCGAGCGCAACGGCTTCGCCATGTGCGACCGCGTAGTCGCTCATCGTTTCGATGATCGGACTGAACGAATGCCCGAAATCGACGAGTCGCTGTAATTCATGCTCGAACAGGTTCGTGGATAGCTGCTCCATCATGGCGATCTGAGCCCGCAATAAGAAGGTTTCGGCGACGGGTTCGGGGGAGCGAAGGCGGCTTTCCATGAGTTCGAGCGCGTGTTCCTCGAGCAGCTCAAACGCCGGCGCATCGCACAACAGGAAAATCTTGAGTGCTTCAGCCATTCCGCACGCCAGCTCGCGGCGCGGTAACTGCCAGAGGAATCGAACGTCATTGATCGTGCAGAGCGGCGGATAGAACGAGCCGAGAACATTCTTTTTGTGCTTGAAGTTGATCGCTTGCTTGATCCCGACGCCGACGTCGATCATTCCGATGAGCGTCGTTGGAACGCGAACGTACGCGATTCCGCGCCGATAGATCGAGGCCACGAATCCGACCATGTCGAGGATCGTTCCGCCGCCAACGGCGATGAACGCGCCGTGACGCGGCAAATGTTTTTCGATCGCAGCATTACACAGCGCGGCAACCGCGTCGAGCGATTTGGTCGCTTCGCTGCCGGGAAGACGGATGACGCCCAGGCAGTGCAGCCTCGACTGAGCATAGCTCTCGACCTGCGATCCATGCGCTGCCCACAATCGTTCGTCGATGACGATGAAGACCGGTCGACCTTCTACGGCGTCGGCAAGCGTGTTGTCGCAGAGATCGAAGATCGGTGCGCGGGTGTGCTCGATCTCGTAGGCGACGGTTTTCGACGCCGACATCGACAGAATCCGATGCCGTTCAAAGCTCTTTTCTTCCAGGCTGCGAGCGGCACCGTTCATAGATGAACCTGTACCACGAAGATCTCGACGGGCTCCGCGGTGTCGTTGACGAGTTCGTGCCATTCGCCGGAGCGTACCACGCTTACGTCTCCGCGCGTCAATCGGCGAGAGTTGCCGTTGACGGTGACGAGCGGGGCGCCGGATGCAATAAAATAAAGCTCCTCTGAGTTGTGATGCTCGTGTTTGCCGATCGTGCTCGCGGGCGGGATGACGCTCACGTCGACAAAATCGATCGCCGAGGCAAAAGCGGTGTCGGTGAGCAGCCGCCGAAACGCGATCGCGCCAACGCCGCCGTGATCCGCACTCCGCGTCGTTGGAGAAATGTCGGCCAGTTGGACGAATGACGGAATTGAAGCCAGATCGTTCATGGCGACTTGTTCGTTTCTGGGCGACGACGTTGCCCGGCGACTGCTCGGACACAGACTTCGCTGAACTCGGCAGAAGTCGCTCCCATATGCATGGGGCCTTTCGGCCTCTGTTGACGTTCTCAAATGACCCGACTTCGCCCGGACGATTGGAGCGATTTTGCGTGGGTGCAGACGAGCGCTTTGCCGATACCCGGTTGAACGGCGAAGTCCGGAACGCGGAACGTTCCGGTCTGCGCGCGATATCTGCCGCGGAACGCAGCAGCGCCGCACGGATTCTTGCCTGGTGGAACGACAGGCAAGACGCCATGCGGCGCTGGAGGCCGCGTTCGCCTTACGGCGGAGTCAAGATGTGCATGTGCGTTTGCATGTTGATGCCGCAGTTGTTGATCATCAAGTTACTAACGCCCGATGAGCTTTGTCCCAGACTCGACATGAACGGACCCCAAACGCTGGCGCCACCGTCGTACGTGTAGCTCATGTCGCTTTCCGCGAGCACTCCGAACACGGACGAGACGTCGCCGTAGTCGACGAAGTACGCGCCGTAATTGTGCAAAGCGGTCAGATAGGAAACGGCATAGGCGGGGCAGTTCGAGGGCAGTTGACTCGGCGCGACGTCAAGCCAGAAGTGCGCCCCCATCTCGGGGTAGTTGCTGCGATAGTATTGATTGTCGTCGCCGACCGCAGGATACACGAAGCCTTGGCTGGATTCGCCGTTGATCGTCACGACGATGGCGTGATTGATCGAATTATGCGCCAGGTCGGTCTCGCGGATCGCCCAAAGGGCGGATATGCCTGAAGCAGTCGAGCCGACGGCGTCGATGCCCTGGCTATTGCTGTTGATGACGGCGCCCCAGCCGACGGAGTAGGTTCCACCCGAGCCGTTTGGTACCGGCGCGTTCCAGAGCAACACGTCCTGGCCAGTGACCGTGTCACGAATACCGATGTGATGATCCGAGCCCCCTTCGGGGTAGGCGCCTCTGGGAATGTGCACCGTCACGCCTGAAGCCGGGCAACCACCGCCATAATCGAAGCAATTGATCTTGTACTGCGGGTCGCCCGAGTGGCCAAAATACAGCACGTCGGCGCTCCAGTCATTGCCCGACGACGGCGGCCGGCCCGCGTACACTTGCAGTAAGCCGGCATCCGAGGAGCGGCCGCTCCACAGCGTGTTGACGATGCTCGCGCTGTTGGAGATGTAGCTCGGGTTGGAGCCCACCTGTTGCGTCAGCGGTCCCGAAGGATACGGCAACCAGCCCGCTGCGGGCCAGCCGCCGGCGCTGCCGCCTGCCGGACTCGGCGTCGGCGTCGTGGCCGGAGGCGCGGGCGCCGTTATTCCGCCGCCGATGACTTCGATGCCCGCGATCGACGCGTTGTTCACGGTCGCGTTCATTTGGATCGCGATCGTCCCCGAAGTACCGGAATTCGCCGTAAATTGCTTGACGACAGCAATATTCTTGCCGCCTGCATTGGCAAAGATGTCGAAGTTAGCGAGCGCCTGCGTCCCGTTGATCGTGACGTTGAACTGGCGTTTTCCCGCAGCGCTAAAGAACGACTCGACGAAGTGCAACCGGATCGTGTACGTCGTGTTGGCGCTCAGGTTGGGAATCGAGTACGTTAGTGCCGAGGCGGCGCGCTGGCTTTGGTAAACGGATTGCGGTGCGGGGTTCGACACCCCGCTGGTGTTGATCGTGCTTGAAACCGTCGATGACCAGCCGCCGCTGTAATCGGTATCGGAAAGCCAGTTTCCCGTTCCTGATCCGCCTGCATTGATCGCGATTTCGCTCGTGGTGGCAGCGGTCGTTGCGGCGGTGGTCGTCGCCGTGCCCGCGTTTTGCGAGACATTGGCACTCGAACCGGACGGCAAGCCCGTCGTGGAGCCTGGTGCAGTCTGGCTCGTTGGCGAATCCGCGACGATCTGATTCGCCGCAGAGTTTGTTCCGATCTGGCTTGGCGCGACGCTTGCGCCGCCGCCCCCGCACGCTGCGAGTCCCAGGACACAGAAAAGTACACCAGTCTTCAAGTAAACTTGCATCGGCTGCGAATCATTCTCCGGGACGCGCGCTGCAAATCGAGCGCACGACGACACAACAATAGAGTCCGACACTTAGGCCGAGAACTATTGAGCAACAAATTTCGGACGAGTCGATCAAGGCCGAGATGATAATCATCTCGGGCCGAACATGGCAAAGGTTTGCCGTTGTGACGCGTCCTACGTCCTTGTTTCCCAGGTTACGTGAACGACTCCAGTGAGTAAAGTGACCTGCATCCTGTTTCGTGCATGTGTGCGCTAAGGCGTAAACCAAACGCAGAAAAACACGCAGCTCGGTTCTAACTCAACTGCGAGAACTCGTTACTGTCACGTGCACGACGAGCGAAAAAAGGAGTGTGCACGATGCATCGCGAGCATGTGCAATTCCGCGACGACAAACGTCGCGCGATGTGATAACGCTGCGTGTTGCAGCAGTTATCGAGCGCGGCAAAAGTCAATACGTCGCGCTCGTCGCACAAAAAATGGGTACTTCGTCCTATACTGCGATGAAAGTTACTTTTGTACTAGTGGATTCGCTCAGGCTTCGCTCGACGAATTCATCGCGTTCGGCTTCGCCGAGCCGCAGGGTGTGCCGAGCGAAGCCGAGCGCACCCATACTGTCGTCGTATATCGGGCAAAGGCCGACACACTGGGCGATGTCACGGTCGCAACGACACGAAAAAAACTTGAGCGAACAAACACTCGCGCCTGTTTCGCAGCAGCAGCAGCAGCGTGCCGCTTCCGAATCGCTCGCCGTTTACCGATTCGTCGGCAGCGGCCGCAGAAATCCGGAAATCAAGCCGAACGCGTTGAGTGCGTGCGCCGCGGGAAAGTACACCAGCGACGCGGCGGTGACGCTGGGATTCTCACCGCTGGGCCGCATCCGAACGATCGCGAGCGCATAGACGAGCATGAGCGGTGCAAGCATGATGCGCAGCGGTGTAAGGAGCAATGCGGCGCCGATCGCGAGCGCGGCCGGCGGGATCAAGTGGCGAATTCCAAGCACGCTCGGATGACGCTTGATGGTCTGCGCGCGCCAAAATCCATAGCGCGACCATTGCCGCAGGGTCGCGATCGGGCCGCGGTTGACGCGATAGGCGCTTTTGATCGGAACCCACAGGATCTGGCCGCCCGCCTCGACGATGCGGGCCATGATTTCGCTGTCTTCGTTGGCGCGCCAGCGTTCGTCGAAATACCCGATTTTCTGCACCACGCCGGCCCGGAAGGCGCCGAGATACACGTTATTGACCAGACGCGGCTCGCGAGCAAACCGATGGGTTGAAAAGCCGAGGCCGATCGGATTGGTCATGAACGCGACGACCAGCGCGCGGCCGAATTCGTTTGCTGGTTCGGGGGTTTGCGGACCGCCGATGCACCATACCGATTCGGGCTGTTCGGAGAACTCGCGCACGATCGTCGGCACGTATTCGGGATCGTAGACCGTATGCGCGTCGAGCCGAACCGTCACGCCGCGGTCGCCGACCCAGCGAAATCCGGTATTGAGGGCCGCCGGGATCGAACGCACCTCGGAACGCAAGACGACGCCGTCGATCGGGCCGCGGGCGATGAACTCGCGGACGATTGCCGGCCCGTCGTCGGTCGATCCGCTATCGATGGCGACGAGGAAGATGCGCTCGGGAAGAATGTTCTGCGCGGCAATCGAGGCCAAAACATCCGGCAAACTCGCTGCTTCGTTGAGAAACGGTACGATGAGAAACGCCCGCCCGAGCGGCGGAAGTACCGCGCTGTCGTCGGGCGTCACGAGTCTGGTTGCTTCAGAGTCCAACGGCTTTGTCACCTTTTGCATTCGCCGGGACCCACTGGCGGTTGCGCCACGGCTGTCGGCGGGAAACGATATTGTCGCGCCCGATCTGCACGGGCGGTCTTTGCTCGCCGCGCAGGTACCGCGGCGCCGACGCATTTTTCACCAGCACAGCCATCATGAAGGCCAGCCAGATGTACTTGAACCACAGAACGTCGAGGAAGACGGATGCGATCGCAAGACCGACGATCGCGGCTTCGATCACGACGTTCCCGCGCGAATCGCTCCAAGAGCGGTACCAAGCGATGATATGGAGCACGCCGCCGAAGATGCCCAGCTCGACGAACGCGCACAGAAACGCATTATGCGAAGGCCGCGACCAGCCTTGGAAAACCGGTTGGTAGATCGAGAACAGCGCGTGGTTGTAAGCCGCGGGGAAGGCGCCGACCCCCGCGCCGGCCAGCCAGTGGTCCTTGAGGGCGAGCCGAGCCACGTCCCAAATGAAGAGCCGGCCGCTGCCGCCGCCCAGATCCTTGTCCGCAAATCGGTCCCAAACCGTGGGCGCCAACAGACTTGCGAGGCCGCCGACGGCCATGATCGCCAGGATTTGAAAGCGGTAACGGGTGCGCCAGGCGATGTACAGCAGCATCACGGCAAGCGCGATCAGGCCACCGCGCGAGCCGGTCAAGAACAGCAGCGCGACCATCATGCCCGACGAAACCAGCGAGGCCAGGCGCAGCCAGATGTTGCGCGTTTCGAGCAGCGTCCCGACGGCCAACGCGACCGGCAGCAGCAGCGACGCGGCGGCGTGGTTCGGATCGAGCATCGTCGCGCCCATGAACACCGATGCCCGGCCCTGGAAGCGGATGCCGGTCAGATAATCAAACAAACCCCATGCCGCAAAGAGCACGCCCGACGCAACGATCAGCGCGCCCACGATGCGCACGTCTTTGCGATCCGCCGGATACAACGCCAAGATCGTAAAGAAGACGTACAACGCGATCAGCTGCGATATCGTGAACGCCGTGCGGTCGGGATCGATGGTCCAGAGCCCAGTCAGCGACGCCAGCAGCATGAAGATGCCCCAAATCGCCCAGCTCTTGGGTGGTACGAGGACGCGCCGCATGATCACCATGTGGAAGAGCAGGGCCACGCTCGTTGCGATACCGACGAACCGGGTGAGGGTCGCCGTCGACGAATTGAGCAGCAAGCCGTCGACCGGCACCATCATGATATACAGTCCAAGCGGGAAAATGAGCGGCCGCTTGAGCGTGAAATACAGCGCGAAGGGTGCGATGCCGATCGCGATCAGCGCGATTCCTATTGACTCCATTGTAGTACTCTTGCTCGGCAGCGCAGGTGACCGCCAGTGACGTTGGTATGTCCCATAAACATGTGATCGGCGCTCGCGGGTCGCTAGGCTACGGCCGAGCCGGCACGGTCGGCGGACCGTTGGGGCCGCCGAAGGTCGGCCCAGCCGATGATGAGCAGTGAGAGCGGGCTTTTGCCGGTCGCGCGGACGAAGAGCGCCGACTTTACTGAGAACGACACCAGATAGGCTGCCGTCGTCGCGATCGCTGGCCCGATCATTCCAAAGCGTCCTACCGTCAACAGCGAGCCCACCGCGCACACCAAAAACGTCACCGCTTCGACCCGCAGGACCACTGCCGGCCGGCCGATCTTTACCGAGATGAAATACCCTAGGATGGAATCGGCCGCGTACAGCGCCATGCCGAACACGAGAATCCGGAGCACCGGACCGGAATCGGCGAACGCCGGACCGTAGACGAAGGTGAAAACGGCCGGCCCGACCGCGAAGGCAACGATCGCGGCCGCGAGTTCGACCGCCAGCACGATGCGGGTTATCTTCGCCGTGAGATCCGCTGCCCGATCGAACGCAGCGGTCGCGACGCGGCCGTACGCCGACCAGGAAATGGCTCGGCCGAGCTGCCACATCAGTTCACCGCACGCCAGAGCCAGAGTGTAGTTGCCCAGCGCCGAGGCCGACAGCGTCGCCGCAACGATGAAAACGTCGATGCGTGCGGCCAGAAACGACATGAGCGACGCCGCCGACGTTTGGAGCCCAAAGCGCACGAGCGTGCGAAAGAGGGCGCTGACCGCGCCCGGAGCCGAACCTTTGAGGCTTAGGCCCTGGAAAATGATGGCCGCTCCAGCGAAATAGCCGGCGGTCCAGATCGCCATGATGGTCTCGATCGGCGGGTGGGCGACCAACGTCGCGACCAGCATTGCGAGCGCGGCGCCGGCGTTGATGACCAGCGAGGCGGCGTTCGTGCGTTCGACCCGCAGTGCGATAAGATGAAAACCGCTCATCGCCTGCACGAAGAGTGCAAACGGGAAAGCGATGCCCACGAACAGCAGCGCTCGCTGGGCCGGGATGCAGGCCCCGAGCACGATGAGCGGAACCGCGGTGACGAAAGAGACGATGAGGATGATGCGCAGCGCCGCCGCGCAGGCAGCCGAAGCGTTCGCGTTTGCGTCGCCGCACTGTCGCGCGATTGCGGAACTCAGCCCATCGGCGATCGCGATCGCGCCCAGGATGGCGATTCCGGCGTAGGTGACCAGGCCTTTCCCAGGTGGGCCGTAGACACGTGAGATCGCTATGCCGGCAGCGATTTGCAGCCCTTGGTTTCCGGCCATCGAACCCAGCGTATGCGCGGTCTGGGCGAAGAGGCTCTTCGATTTCACGATTGCCAAGCGAAGCCGCGCCGATCGCCAAACGATCGATGCGGCCTAAAGTCAAGCGCGACGCCCGGCGATGAAACCATCGAACAGATGATTTCCTCGACGCCGATGCTCAACCGATGCGTTTGTCTCATGCTTGCTTGAGCCATACGTCCCGCAGCGCTGATGTACCCTGCAAACGCTGAAAACGTGACTTCGTCCCGCTCGCCCGCCGCATCATGCGGATCGAACGCGCAGCGTGCGCAGCATCGTCTGGAGCATGCCGGTGTAATGATGAAGGTCTTCTCGCTGGATGATCAGCAGCCGAGCCAGCGGTACGCCCGTGCCGCGCGTGAAGATGGTCAGCAAAACGATCGTCACTAAAAGGTAGGTGACGGATGTCGATGCGGCAGCCGCGACGATTCCAAAACGGCCGGCAAAGCCGATCGTCGTGGCCGCGCACAGGAGCGCCGCGCCGACTTGAACCCAGACGATGGTCAGCGGCCGAGTCAGCTGCAGGATGATGAATTTGGTCAGCGAGACTTCTGCTGCGTAGGCGACAAGGCCCGGCAGCGCCCAGCGCAAGGCCGCTCCGGCGGGCGCAAATCCTTCGCCGTACACGTGAACGATCGCCCACGGCCCGATGATGAATGCCACGATCCCGAGGCTGCCGACGATTGCCAGCGTGTTGCGCGTGACCCGTGCGACCAGCGCCGCGGCTTCCGGCAGCGGGTCGGATCCGATCCGGCCAAGCGCCGACCAGCCGAAGGCGCGGCTAACTTGCCAAAGCAGTTCGCCGGTTCCGATTGCAAGCGTGTACCAACCCAGCGCCGCGGGCGCGAACATGAAACTCACCAAGAAGATCGAGATGCGCATGTTGAGGAAACCGGCGGTCGAACTGCCGGCGGCCCGCAAGCCGAAGTGCCATTGCTCGCCCATCAACGCGCGCGCATGCCGGAGAGGCGGTGAGGATTGGAGGATCGGCCGCATCGCACGGGCTGCTTGCCAACCTGCAAGGGCATAGAAAAAGAGCCAGACGCCGATCACCGCGCTCAGGCCAAGATGCGCGAAGAGCAGCAGCGGAATCGTACACAGCGCGGTCCCCATGCTCTGAACGATCGAAATGAAATTGAGCAGCTTGAGGTTATCCCGCACCATGATGAACGGCGTCATCATTTGGACGTACATCGCGAACGGCAACGCCGCAGCGGCTGCGGCGAGCGGCCGTTGTGAAGGAACGAGCACGGCAACAGCCACGAAAACGGGGATCACGACCGCGAGGATAATGGCCAGGATGCGGATCGTCACGGCGTGGACGGCGCGTGCCCCTTCCTGCCTTTTGCCGAACTGGAGCAGCACCGCGTCGCTGAAGCCGTAGAAGAAAACGGAGACGAAGCTGACGCCCATCGCGGCGTAGCTGAAGAACCCCTTCCCCGCCGGGCCGATCGACCGGGCCACGACGACACCTAAGACGATTCCCATGAATTGACAGCCGACTTGCGTTGAGAACGTCCGGACAATGTTGCGGGCCAGAGAATTCATTACTTTGTCCTAACGCTTTGCACATGGAGGCGGGAAGCCGCCTCAGGCCGGTCGGCCACGGGCTGGATGGCTGAGATCGATCGAACCGGCGTTGTTCGGGCTGCGGCCGAACGCCGGATATCGCCGCTTATGGGTTTTGTTGGCCGCTGTAGCCGCTGCGGCTATTGCGGAACCCAGTGGAATAAAAATTCGAAGGCGGTCTTGACGAGGATCTGTGCGTCGAGCAGCGGCGACCACTCCTCCAGGTAGAAGAGATCTCCCTCGAGGCGCAATCCGATCTTGTCGGTCGTCAGGATGCGCGACATGCCGATTTGCGACCAGCCGGTAATCCCCGGTGCAACGAGCAGGCGGTCATCGTAGCGCGGCAAGTGGCGAAAACGCTCGACGAAGTGAGCACGCTCCGGCCGGGGCCCGACCAGAGACATTTCGCCGCGCAGAACGTTGAAGAACTGTGGAAGTTCGTCCATGCTGGTGCGGCGCAGAAATTTACCGACGCGTGTCGGCCGCGAAATCGCGGGATTTGCCCAGACTGGACCGGTTTTCGATTCGGCATCGATCGGCATCGAGCGGAACTTGAGAATATCGAAACTTTTGCCGTTCTTCCCGAGCCGCGCCTGGCGAAAAATTACCGGCCCGGGCGTCTCGATTCGCACCGCCAATGCGCAAATGATGAACACGGGAAGGAGCAGCATGACCGCAGGCACGCTGAGGACCAGGTCAAATGCTCTCTTGTATACCTGCGCGGCCGGAGTCAAAATTGGTAACGGGCGCACGCAAAGGAGCGACAATCCACCTTCACGCTCGAGATGCATCTTGTACGCATGCGACCGCAGCCGCGGCGGCGATATCGCGATGGTCGCGCCGTGGCGCGCGGCGTTCTCCATGAGATTGAGCAGCTGGTCGGGCGGGAGAGCTTCGGTCACGATGATGCGGGTCGCTCCCCATGCCAGCGCACCTTGCATCCAAGGCGGCGTTGAGCGATCGCTCTGGAACGTCGATTCGATATTCACAACCGGCAGCCGCAACAAAGAATCATCGCGCCGCGGACGCAAATGCAAGAGTGCCAGGTCGATGCGTTCGGGTACGCCGACGATTGCCAGCCGTCGTGGCACGCGCGTGCGATGCGCGACCGACCGGGTCGCGGCGATACCGAGAAAAGCAATTCCGGCAAACGTGCCGATCGCCGTACGTGAGTACCACAAGGCCGGCACGATGAAGGTCAGCAGCATCATCGGTATCGCGACGAGCGCGAGTGCCGCGCCGATCGCATACCATTCGTCGCGCATCGAGCCGCTGAACGAGCGGCGGTACGTGCCGGCGATTGCAAGCAAAGCCAGCGACGCCAGTGCGGTTGCGACGAGCACGGGTATCGGTAAGGCGTGGATGCGGTTCGCAATGACCGCAGCCAGTGTAATGAAGATCGAATCCATCACGAACAGCGCCGCGGACCAAGCCCGGCTATGGGTTCGCGAAGCGGCAAAGGACGCAGCAGCAGTGGCCATCCCCTGTCGTATTTCCCGTCGATCCAAAAATATCCGTGCCGTTTGTCTGCTCACGGCTGGGGCCACAAGTCCTGCACCCCTCGCCCATGCGCCCGGTTATTTGCCGCGCATATCGCGCACACTGATGATATGGGGACAGTATCCGTGATCGAAGCGCTGGGCGAAACCAGATCCTTTCAAACCCGGCATGGGTCGCGCGTTGCGATCATCGGTGGCGGCATGCTCGGCACCACGCTTGCCTTAAGGTACAGGCAAGCAGGCAGAATCGTGACCGTTTTTGAGGCCGCCGAACGGGTGGAGCGCCGGGGGCACGCCGCGATTGCCTCTCGAGACCGCTCGCTCCTGGCGCTGCTCCACGAGCTGGACCTCGCGTCGAGCGTCCACTGGGATACGGCCCGGATCAACGGCTTGCGCTTCGGAGCGATCGTGGGCGGACGCGCGCGCATTCTCGAGACGCTGCGGGATCGGGCGCGAGCGATCGAGGTCGACCTCCAGGTGGGAACGCCGGTGCGTTCGATTTCAAGTGATGGCGCAGGTTTCCGGGTCGACACGGGGAGCGAAATCGGCGAGTTCGACGAAGTCGTCCTGACGGTCCCCTCGCCCGAAGCCTCACGGCTGCTCGCAAACCTTCCCGATCGCGAACGGGCCTCGCTCGTCGACGTCGACTACATCGGGATCATCAACGTTTCGTTCGTCTTGAAGCCGCTGCGGTCCAAGAACTCGTCCGCGCGGTATATCACCCACGTGACGCGCGGCCGCGACCACTTCGCCTTGATGGACCCCTCGGCGCTCAACCCGGCCGACGCCAGCCGGCGCAGCTTGGTGTACGTCACCCGGCCGCTGGCGGCGGATGACGCGCTCTTCGGAGCGAACGATCGGGACGTCATCGAACATTTTGCCCGCGCGCTGCCCGGCGGTTCCGACATCACGAGTGCCCGCGTCATCCGCATGCCGCACGCTTTTGCGCGGCGCCGGCTGGCTTCATTCAACAGTTCGGTGCCCGGACTCTCGATCGTCACCGCCGCTCACATGGGTGGCGGACGGCACCATCTCGAGCGGACGGCTGCGCTCGCGATCGACGCGTTCCGGACCCTCTGCGCCGAGCGAATCTACTGATTTCGCCGATGCACTTCATGGCACGGGACCGGCCCGCGCTCTTCCGATGCGGTCACCGGTAGGCGTGCTAGGCGTGGAAAGCGGCGGCCGATCGGCGATTGAGCCGGCATTACGCCGGCGCGTCTCCGACATGCCGGGCCGCGCCCGCTGGCTTGTTGCGGTCGACGACCGGACAGCGTTGTGGGCGGCTGCGCTGGGTGCTTGCGCGATCGTCGTCGCAGGCGTTGTCCTAGGCGCGATCCTCAACATTTGGGGCGACGAGGCCTTCACACTCTGGACCACGGGAGCCGGGCCGCTCGAGGCTTGGGGACGCGTCGTTCGATTCGAGGATCAGCCGCCGCTGTATTTCGTCATCGAGGCTTGCTGGCGGCTGGCAAACGAGACCTCGATCGCGTTCGCGCGCCTGCCATCGGTGTTTTTCGCTGCCGCGACGGTCGCCGTCATCGTCTTGGCGATGCACCGGATCGCGCCGCGTTTTCCGCCCGCGCTCGTCGCCCTGTTGAGCGCGCTCAATCCGGTGTTCGTTTGGGCGGCGGCGGAAATGCGCGTGTATGCGCTCGTCCTGTTCGTCGGGGCCGCCCTTTCCTGGTCGTTTGTCGAAGCCTTCCTGCTGGCGCCGCGGTCGCGCCGAGCGCGCGTGGTCTACACACTCGTGGCGTTGGCCGGCTTGTACACGCAGTACTACGTCGGCTTCGTGCTGTTGGCGCAGTGCCTGGTACTGGTCGCGATGCGCCGCAGCGTGTTGCGCGGTTTCATCGTTTCGATGGCGCTCGTCGCCCTTGGCTTTGCCCCGTTTGCCCGCGTGGCGATGATCGATGTTGAGGCGAGCGGACCCTTCGTTTCACACGTGTCCTTCCTCAAGGCGGCGCACGAACTCGCGAACGTCGCCTTCGCGTTCATCCTTCCGCACGATATCAATTGGTCTGGAAGCGTAAAACTGGCCGGCTTCGCCCTGGCGGCAATCTTGATCGCGACGCTTTTCGCCGTGGGGCGCCCCGTTCTGCGTGGCAGTCCGGCTCGCGCAGCGGTGCTGCAATGGGTCTTTTGCCTCGCGGTCTTCACCCTTTTGTTTGCGTTTTCGGGCGTTCCGCTCGACCCGATGCGTCACTTGATGGTGCTGTTCCCGCCGTCGGTCATCTTAAGCGTCGTGCTGCTGGCCGGGCTGACCCGCCGGAGGCTGGTTACGGTTGCCGCCGGGGTCGTGGTCTTTGCGGTGTTCGCCGGTACGTCGCTGTGGGAAAGCTACCGGCCGCCGTTGGCGAAACTCGGTGATTGGCAGCGCGTCGCAACGTTCCTCGCGGCGACCGATCCGGCGGTTCCGATCGCCGTGTTCCCCGCCGAATCGGCGTTGCCGCTACACGTGTATCTGCCCCGGACGACCATCCCGATCCCGCGGCCGATGCCGTTCAGCCTCGACTACGTCGGCGCCACGACGCTGCATTCCGAGGCCGACGTCGCGCAAGTTCTCGATCCCCTGCGGTCCGTGTCGCCGAACTTCTGGCTGGTCACCAAAGACGAGTGTCCGGCAGCGAACGTTTCGGTTTACGCCTATAACTGCGGCTATTTGGAAGCATACCTGCAGAATAGGTATCGACTCGTGCGCCGGGTCGAGTTTCGCGGCAGCGTCGCGCGGCTCTTCGAGCGGCTCGCGCCGGTGTCGTCGCTGCAGCCGGTACACGATGGCGACTGAACCCGTAAGCGCGCGCGGCGTGTCGGTGGTCATCCCCGCCTACAACGCTGCTTCGCATCTGGCGGAGGCTTTGCAAAGCGTCTCCGCTCAGTCAGCTCCCCCGGGTGAAGTGATCGTCGTCGACGACGGCTCGACCGACGCGACCGCGGACATCGCCCGTTCCTTCGGTGCCCGCGTCATCACCTTAGCTAATAAGGGACCGTCAGCGGCGCGCAATGCGGGCGTTCAGGAAGCCGGCGGCGACTTTGTCGCGTATCTCGATGCCGACGACGTTTGGGCTCCCGACAAACTTGCGGTGCAGCTCGGGGCTCTCGCCGCGCATACCGGACCGGCGTTCTCGTTCACCGATTTTCGCGTCATCGACGATGGCGGCGTGCATCGCTGGAAAAGTGAATTGCGCCGCCGCCCGGCGTTTCTGCGGTCCGCGGGGTTCGCGATCGGCCGCAAGGAGATCGTGTTCACATCCGCAAGCGATCGGCCCGTGCTGTACGGCAGCTATATTTTGCCGTCCTCGCTGCTCGTGCGCCGCGCCGATGCATTGGCGGTCGGCGGATTCGACGAATCGCTTCGGGTGACCGAAGACTACGAGTTTTGTCTTCGCTTGTTCGCGATCGTTCCCGCAGTCGTCATTCTCCGCCCGCTGCTCCTGTATCGCCAACACCCCGCGCAGGCAACATCGAACGCAACCCGCATGATGGCGGGCTTTTTCGAGGTTGCCAAGCGCGTTGCGGAAGCGCCGCAGCGCTATCCGCAAGCCGACGTGCGGTACATCGCGGAAACGGAGTATCTGCGGTTTTACCAATTGGGGATGAAGCAAGCACGTTCGGGTTTGTTCGACGATGCCGAACAAAACTTGGCCAAAAGCTTGGCGGCACGGCCCACGTTGAGTACGCGCGTCGCATTGGCGGGCGCGAGAGCGTGCCGAAGCGGGGCCGGGCGACGCAGCTTCGACTTGGTTCGCACACTTTGGAAACGCCGTCCCGGCAAACGCTGAGCTGCCGTCGCGTCCCGGCGGCCTGACGACGTCTGCAGCGCGTGAACTCTGATCCCGGCCGCCGCCGCCGCTGGGCGGCAAGCTACGGTCTTTCGCTCGCCGTTCACGCGCTGGCGTTCTTGGTTCTCGTCTTGCTTTCGGTCACGATCGTCCCGGACTCGACCGAAATCGCCGCACCGGGCGATATTACCGTCATTCGGCCAGAGTTGGCGACCGGCCCGGACGCGCCCGTCCGCGTTTCGGCCGCTCCGCCGGAAACGCCGCGTCCGGCAGCGCCGGCTCCCGTGCCCTCGGCGGTTCGCTCTGCGCCGCCCTCGGTGGTTCGCTCGACGGCGCCCTTGGCGATTCGCTCGACGGCGCCATCGGCGGTTCGCTCGGCAGCGCCTTCGGCGATCCGCTCGACGGTGCCCGCGGCGATTGGCTCTACTGCGTCCGCGGTGGCTCGTTCTTCGGAGTCCGCGGTGGTTCGCCCCGAGTTGCCTTCGGCGGCTCGTAGTGTGGCTTCAGCGGCGATCCCCATCGCTGTGCATCGAGCGGCGTCGGTCGCGGTTCTGCCGGTGCACACGCCGGGGGCGCCGCCTCGAGAGACGCGGAGCGTCAAGGCGATTCCCGCTTCGGGGGCGGAACCGCGCGAGCTCGCGCACGTCTCTGCCGGCGCTGCGCGACGGGAGCCGCTCGCGGCCCCCGGACGTCTCGAGCCGAGCGCGCCGCCGCAGCCCGAGCCACCGCTTGCGCGGTCCGAAGTCGTCAACGTTTCCGAGTTGCCGAAGGCCGCCGCCGCGCTCCCGACCCTCGCACCGGCTTCCGCGGCTGCCCTGCCGCCAGCGGTCGCACCGCGGCCGCCGTCAAGCGTGGCGATTCTGTCGGCGGCGGCCGCACCGAGCGCAGTTCCGCGGGATATCGCAACCCCGTCGGCTGCTCCGGCGCCGCCCCGAACGCAAGCGCCGGCGATACCGACGATCGCTCCGTCGGCGGCGCCGACCGTCGCGCCGCCGTTACCTCCGGCGCCGGTGTTAACGACGCCGCCGACCCGCGTCCCCACGATGGCGCCGACGGTTGTTCCGACGCTCGCCTCGACGGTGGCACCGACCGTCGCCCCGACGGCTGCGCCGACGCTCGCTCCGACTGTTGCGCCGACTATCGCTCCAACCGTGGCGCCGACCGCGGCGCCGACGCTCGCGCCGACGCTCGCCCCGACCTTGGCCCCAACACTCGCGCCGACCGTGGCACCAACGCTCGCGTCGACCGCGACGCCGACGGCTACGCCTACAAAAGCTCCGAAGGCGCTCCCAGTTCCGGCGGTGGCTCCGACGCTGGCCGCGACCGCGGCTCCGACGGCTGCCCCGAGCGCCTACGCACCGCTTTCAGCCCAACGGCCCTCGGTGCATACCGCCCCATCGGCGGCGCCCGTGTCACCACCGGCTGCCGGCCGTGCCGGGGCGACCCCTCCCGGCAAGCGCGGGACGCCCACCGGCGCCACCGTTGCCGCTGAGGCGCCGTCGGCTGGAGTTGCGGGCGTGCCGGCGCCGGTACGCTCGCCCGCCGGGGGCCTCGGCTCCCTCAACGACCGGCTCAAGAATCTCAATGTCGGCGGCGAGGTCGATTATCGGCCCAAGCGCGTCGCGATCGGCGATGCGCAAAGCGTGCTCGACGCGGCCGTGGCGGCCTACGAGGCGCGCTTGGCACCGCCCCCCGACATCCTCAGCCGGACGTTCGGTTTCATCTACGAGCGGCGGACGGCGATCCGGCCCGACTCGATTGCGTACGTCTACGATACGTTCAGGATCGGACCGATCACGATGTGCCGCGCTTGGAAGATCGTCGAACATCCGAACCAAACCGTGCATGAAGTCGGTCCGGTCGCCGGCAGCGCGGGCATTGGCGGCGGCGTCGCGACGAACGCGAACTCCTCCGTCGTGCGTCACGACAACGGCGGGGAGGCCGAGGTTCAAACCGTGGTTTTCCCGTGTACCGAACGAACGTACACGGCGGTTCGCCGTGGATCGCTGACGGCACCGCTGCCGCGCCATCCGGACGCGCCGCCCTCCGCCGCGCCGCCGGCGTCGCTTGGGCAGGCTGCCCCGGTGCCGCCGGCATCGCTTGCGCCATAGCGAAAAACGTGTATAGTTGTGGAAGATTCCTCTATCGAAGCGCGCCGCAAGGCGC
>JBEKHC010000052.1:0-33535 GCA_050012475.1 Candidatus Velthaea sp. | reverse complement strand
TGCGTTCGGCTGCGCCGAAGCCGTGGCGTTGGGCGCTTCGCGCCGAGCCGCATATGGCCGAGCCGCAGATGGCATTTGCGCTGCGTGCAAGCCGATGCGGGTCTGGTTGTGGGGTTAGAACGAGGCGGCGACGGCGAAGGGTGACTCGCCCATTGCGCGTGGTGAATCGAGCAGGGCCGTCATCGACACGGTGTCGAGCGGTTTGGAGAACAGATAACCCTGGCCGTATTGGCAGCCCAATTCTTTGAGCATCGCATGCTGATTGGCGTGCTCGATCCCTTCGGCGAGCACGCGCAGTTCGAGCATTCCGCCGAGGGCGATGATCGTGCGCGCGAAGGCGACGTCGGTGCCGCCGCCGGCCACTCCGTCGACGAACGATTTGTCGATCTTGAGGATGTCGAACGGGAAGCGCTGCAGATAACTCAGCGATGAGTAGCCGGTGCCGAAATCGTCGATGGCGAGCCGGATGCCGAGCGATTTGAGCTCGTTGAAGAGCGCCAGATTTTCGGCCCGGTCGTCGACGAGGGCGGATTCGGTGATCTCCAAGATGAGACTGCTGGGCAGGATGCCGGTGGTCACGAGCGCCGAACGGACGTCTTCGATGAAGGTGTGGTGCGCGAGTTGAATCGGCGATACGTTGACGGTGACGGTGAGCGGATTGCCGGTCGGGCGGGCGCCGTGCCAGGCTTTGATTTGACGGCAGGCGGTCTTCAAAATCCAACTTCCGAGGGGGACGATCGCGTTCGTGTCTTCGGCCAGCTTGATGAAGTCCTGGGGCGGGATCATCCCGCGCTTGGGATGGTTCCAGCGCACGAGCGCCTCCATGCCCACGATGCGTTCCGAGCGCAGATCGACGATCGGCTGATACATCAGGAAGAACTCTTGGTGTTCGAGCGCGTGCTGCAGATCGGCAGTGAGCTTGACGCGTTCGAGCACGGCCGCGTGGACTTCGGGCCGGAACACGCGCAAGCAGGACTTGCCGCGATCTTTGGCTTCTTTCATCGCGAGGCCGGCGTCGCGCAACATCGTGTCGACGCGCGAATCGGCGCGGCCGCAGACGACGCCGACGCTCATGCTCACGCGGACTTCGCGCTGTTTGAACTTGATCGGCAGTGCCATTGCGTCGATGAGCTTCTGCGCGATGGCGGATGCTTCTTGAACGTTTGCGATGCGCTCGAGCAGCAGCCCGAACTCGTCGCCGGCGATCCGGGCCAGCGTGTCGCCGGGGCGCACGATCGTCGACAGACGCTGAGCGACGCTGATGAGCACGCGGTCGCCCACATCGTGGCCGAGCGTGTCGTTGACCGTCTTGAAATCGTCGAGACCCAGCATGAGCACGGCGACTTCTTGCTTTTTGCTGCCCGACCGGATGAGCGCGTGCTCGGTGCGGTTGGTGAAGAGCGCGCGATTGGCCAGGTGCGTGAGCGGATCGTGAAAGGCTTGATGGGCGAGCTGCTGCTCGAGCCGCTTGCGCGCCTCGAGGTCGTTGGCGACGCGGGCTAGCGCTTCGGACTTCTTGCCGACATCGCGCCGCAGCGTCGCGGCGGTGTGTGCCAGGCGGTCGTATTTTCCGCCGAGGACAAAGCCGGCGAACGCCAGCAGCAGCGGTGCGGCGTCGAGCAGATAGTACAGCGGCTGAGCGGCTTGAGCTTGGGCCGCGTAGGTTCCGAAGTCGACGCCGGCCGGACCGGCACCGGCAAGATGCGCGAAGACTAGCGCACAGAGCGGGAAGGCAGCGCCCAAAATGAACCCGGCTGGGATGTACGTGAGGCGCGCGGTCATACCGCACGTCCGGCACGTCGCCTGGTGTGTCGGTGGACCCCGCTTCTCGAACCGCACTGCTGGGGCATCAAGGGAAATATCGGCACTTCGGGCGCGCAGCGTTACAAGCGCCGGCGGAGTTTTCCGGAGAGGACCGTCCTCTGCCGGCGGCCGGTCCGGGTGTGAACGAAGCATGCGCCCGTCATTCATCGAGGAGAGGCAGGTTCGCGACGAGCAATGCAGGCTCATGATCGAATCCCAGACGGTGCGCGCGCGTGCCGACGACGAGCGGGCTTTTATCGAATTGGCGCTCACGACGGTGGGCGTCGATGCGGCCCAAGCGCGCGACGTTGCCGACGTGCTGCTCGCAGCGGATCTGCGCGGGATCGAGTCACACGGGATCGCGCGGCTGCGCTGGTTCTACGTCGATCGGATTCGGCTGGGCACCATCAAAAGCAAGCCGTCCTATCGGGTGGTGCGCGAAACGCCGGCGTCGTTCTTGCTGGACGCCGACAACGGTTTGGGCCACCCGGCGTCGATCGTCGCGATGAAGAAGGCGATCGCGCTGGCCGACCAGCACGGAATCGCTTTTGCCGCCGTGCGCAATTCCAACCATTACGGCATCGCCGGCTACTACGCGATGATGGCGCTCGAACACGACATGATCGGTATGTCGTCGACCGACTCGGCGCACTTCGTCACCTCGACGTTCGGACGCGAGAAGATGCAAGGCACCAATCCGTTTGCCTACGCCGTTCCGGCCGGCGACGAAACGCCGTTCGTTCTCGATTTCGCGACCTCGACGGTGACCTACGGAAAACTCGAAGTGTCCGAACGCAAAGGGCTCAAACTCAAGCCGGGCTGGGCGGTCGGCGCCGATGGACGTCCTACCGACGATCCGACCGAGGCGCGTTTCAAGGGCGCTCTCTTACCGCTGGGCGGGTACGGCACCGAAAACGGCGGTCACAAAGGGTACGGTCTGGGCGTCTTGAGCGAGATCTTGTGCGGCGTGCTGTCCGGCGGGACGTTTGGGACGGCGTTGAGCACGCCCGAAGGCCCGGAGCAGGCAGGCGGCATCACGGCGCACTGGTTCGGTGCGATGCGCGTCGACGCCATGCGCGACCTCGCCGAGTTCAAGCGCGACATGGATCGCGAACTGCGTGATTTCAAAAACAGCGCGAAGGCGCCGGGCTGCGACCGCATCTACGTTGCCGGGGAGATCGAGCACGAGCGAACCATCGAGTATCGCCGTGACGGCATCCCGCTGCTGCTCAAAGTGTGGGAAGATCTCGATGCGCTCGCCGCCGAGATCGGCATCGCGCCGCTCGAGCGGCTGCCCGTTGGCTAACGCTTCGCCGGCGGTCGTCCGCTGGGCGCGACCCGCCGCGAGCGGTCTGCTCGCCGTGCTGCTCGTTGCCACCTTGCTGCCGGCGCGCGCCGCGCCCACGGCTGCCGATCTGAGCGCGAACATCGACGCATCGGTTGACGCGTTCATGCACCAGGAAAACATCCCCGGTCTCACGCTGGCGCTCGTCGACCGGACGCACGTGCTCAAACTTGCCGGCTACGGCAAGGCCAACCTCGAAACCGGCGCGCCGGTAACCGAAACGACGCTGTTCGGGATCGGTTCGATCACCAAGTCGATGACCGCGCTCGCCTTGTTGGCGGCAGCCGATCGCGGTGCGTTCGATCCGCATGCGCCGCTGGCGCGCTACGTTCCCGAATTCCACCCGCAGACGCGCTGGCGCCCGCTCACCGGCGACGACGTGTTGACGCACACCAGCGGACTGCCCGATGCTTTTTCCTACGGCCGAGCGCAGGTGGCGTTCGCGAGCGGACTGGCGTTGACGTACCCGCCCGGCGCGCACTGGTGGTATTCGAATCTCGGCTACGTCGCCCTCGGTACCGCGCTCGAACGCATCGAGGGGCGGCCGTGGGCAAAGATCGTTACCGATCGCGTATTTGAGCCGCTGGGCATGGTGCGCAGCGAGCCCGCATACACGCAGGGGAATCGCGCACGCGCAGCAACCGGTTACGACTACGCCTTCGACGACCGGCCTTCGCCGCCTGGGCATCCGGTCGCGCCCACCGGTTGGATCGAGACCGACGATCCGGACAGCTTCGTGCTGTCGACGGCTGCCGATATGGCCAACTACGCGCGTTTTTTGCTCGGCGACGGCACCTTCAACGGAGCGCGCATCTTGTCGCCGCAAGCCTTTGCGACCCTCACGCATGCGATCGTCGATGCCAGCGGGCCGGGCGCCGCGGGCTTATACAGCCGTTACGGCTACGGCCTGGCGGAACAAACCCTCGACGGTCACCGCGTGATCGGCCACACCGGCGGGACGAATCAGTTTACGGCCTGCCTCGAAGCGGACGTTGATGAAGGGATCGCCGCCGTGGCGCTCAGCAATCACGGAGCGCTGGGGCCGCGCCCGTGTCCCGTGGTCGAGTACGCGCTGCGCGCAGCCCGCGCCCAGCGCGCCGGGCAGCCGTTGCCCGCGCCGCTCGTTGCCGGCGCCGCACCGGCGATCAGCAACGCGATCGACTATGCGAAAACGTTTCGGGCGCGCGACGGGCGCACGTTGACGTTCGTCGATCGCGGTGCCGCGCTGGTGTTGCGCGACCCCGACGGCAGCGAGCATCGCGCCTACAATCGCGGCGGCGACAGCTTTTATGTCGATTCGCCAAAATTCGCGCTATCCACCGTCGACTTCTTTCGCGACGACCGCTTGCGCGTCGTCGAACTGTTTTACTTGAACGATTGGTATCGCACCGATGCCTATCGCGGCGACAACGGCGACGCCGGTGCGCCGAATCTCACCCCGCTCGCCGGGCACTACCGCTTGTACGAAGATCCGCTCAACGTGCGCATCTTGATCCGGCACGGGCAGCTGTGGCTCGACCAAACGGGCCTGCTGTGGCCGGCCGGGCCGGACACCTACGGTGTCGGCGAACGCTGGTCGCCCGAGCGCTACCGCTTCGATACGTTCGCCGGCGGCTTCGCGCAGCGCTTGACGATCTCGGGCATCCCGCTGCTCCGCACGTTCACGCCGTGAAAGCTAATACCCGACGGTGATGCGCGCGTTGGGATGCGCGGGGCGTTCGATTTCGTCGAGGATCGCGACCGCGTAATCCTCGGCGGAGATTTTGCTTTCGCCGGCGCTGTCGACGAGCAGCGCGTCGCCGCCGACGCGGTACGTTCCGGTCCGTTCGCCGGGCGCGATCATGGGCGACGGGCTCACGAATGTCCAGACCAGCGGCGAGTTCGACAGCGAACGGAAGACGTCGAGCTGCGCGCTCTGCGCTTGCGCGCGGGCTTTGTACGGCACTGGGAAATCTGGCGTGTCCACGAGCGGCTTCCCCGGGGCGACTTCCAGGCTGCCGGCTCCGCCGACCACGATGACGCGGAGCACGCCGGCCCGCGGCAGACCTTCGATGAGCGCGTGGGCGTTGCGCGAGAGGCCGTCTTGCGGTCCGGTTTGCGGGCTGTAGGCGTTGACGGCCACGTCGGCGCCGACGGCCGTGAGAGCCACCGAAACGGCGTCGGTGGCATCGCCGGCAACGCTGCGCACGCCCGCCGCGGCGTTCACCGCTTGGGGCTGCCGCACGATCGCGACGACCTCGTGCCCGCGCCGCAGGGCTTCGGAAAGGATGCGCGAGCCGATCATGCCGCTGGCACCGAACAAAGCGATCTTCATGGGGTTCCCTTCACATCGTCAGCACGACTTTCCCGGACTGACCTTCGTCGGCGATGCGGTAGGCTTCGGCAGCGTCGGCCAAAGCGAAGCGGTGCGTGACGGTCGTTTCGGGGTGCAGGTTCCAGCGCGCGAGCCGCTCGGCCAGTTCGGCCATGTGCGGCAGCGAGGTGACCCACGAGCCGAAGAGCGTGATTTGGGGATGAATGAGCAGCGGCGAAACGTCGAACTGCACGTCGCCGCCTTCGCCTACGAACGCGCATCGGCCCCAACGCCGCGTCCCGGCCAAGGCGATTTTACGCGCCGGCGCAGCGCCCGAACAGTCGATGGTCGCTTCGCAACCGAGACCGTTGGTAAGGCTCGCGATGCGTCCCAGGGTGTCGGCGTCGCTGGACAAGGCGTCGTCGACCAGCCCCAATTGAAGCGCGAGATCGCGCCGGCCCGGGCTGGTGTCGACGCCGATGACCTGCTTCGCGCCCAGCGCCCGGCCGAGCATCGCCGCCGCGAGACCGACCGGGCCCAAGCCGGTGACGAGCAGCCGGTCGCGGCCGTCGACGCGGATGCGGGTGAGTGCTTCCCATGCCGTGCCGAAACCGCACGCGATGAGGGCTCCGTCGACGAAGGTCAATTCATCGGGGAGATGGATGAGCGTGCTTTCCTCGGCTAAGATGTACGGCGCATGTCCGCCGTCGCGCTGCCAACCGTAGGCGGCGCGAAACGCGTTGTGACACGAAATCATGTAGCCCGCCGTACAGTCGTCGCATACGCCGCAGCCGCTGATGTGATAGAGAATCACCCGATCGCCCGGCCGAAACTCGCGGCAGCCGGGACCGAGCGCGACGACTTGGCCGCACGGTTCGTGGCCCGCGATCACGTTGCGGTACGCTTCGTCACCGCTTCCGAGATGCTCGCGGTAGATGGCCCGGATATCGCTGCCGCAAATGCTGGAGGCCTTCATCTGCACGAGCGCCTGGCCGTAGCCGGGCTCCGGTATCGCTTGTTCGCGGAACGCGACGGTGCTGTTGCCGGGCAGAACGACGCCCGTCATCGTGCGCGTCTGTGAGGTTGAAACGGTCGAATGACTCATCGGTTTTCGGTCCTTGCTCCGTTGTGCGCCGCGCTTGACGCAGCGCTCGGTGAGGTGATGCGCGCGATCGTGGCTGCGAATTCATCGACATCGGCTTCAGTGGTGTCGAACGCCGCCATCCAGCGCACGATCGACGCGTCCTCGTCCCAGACGTAAAACCGGCGCTGGTCTTGCAGCGGCGCGACAAATTGGGGGGCAATGGCGGCGAAGACGGCGTTAGCCTCGACCGGATACGCCAGGCGCACCGCCGGGATCGCGCTCAACTGAGCGGCCAGCCGGCGGGCCATCGCATTCGCGTGCCGCGCATTGCGGCGCCACAGATCGTCACGCAGCAGCGCCTCGTATTGCGCGGCCACGAAGCGCATTTTCGATGCCAGCTGCATCCCTTGCTTGCGGGTGAAGGGCAAACGTTCGACCGCGGGATGATGTTTCGGAAAGACGATCGCTTCACCGAAGAGCAGACCGTTCTTCGTACCGCCGAACGTGCATGCATCGACCCCCGTTCGAAGCAGCAGCGTCGGCAAGTCGACGTCGAGCGCGACGACGGCATTTGCCAAACGGGCGCCGTCGACGTGAAAGAACAGATCGTATTTGCGCGCGACCACGCCCAGCGCGCTCAGTTCCTCGACGGTATACACGGTGCCGACTTCGCTCGACTGGGAAATGGAGATCGCACCGGGTTGCACGTGATGGACGTTGCCGAGCTGGCGCACGTTGCGTTCGACGTCGGCCGGCGTTAATTTCCCGTCGGGTGTCGCGACCGTGATGAGCTTGCCGCCAGCGAACCGCTCGAACGCGCCGCACTCGTCGACGTTGAGGTGCGCGCTTGCCGGACAAAGAACGGCTTGGTACGGCCGCAGCGCCGCCGCCAGCGCGACGACGTTCGCGCCGGTTCCGTTGAAAGCAAAAAAGACGCGAACGCCGTCGCCGAAAAGGCGGCGAAACGCTGCCTCGGCGGCGGCCGTGTACGGATCGTCACCGTAGCCCGGAACGTGTCCCTGGTTCGCTGCGGCGATGGCGGCGAGCACCTCGGGATGAACGCCGGCATAATTGTCGCTGGCGAAGTGCCGCTGCGCGGCGGCAGCGGACGGGTGGCCCTGCACGAAGCGCCGGCGTCAGCTGTGGGGATGGAGCGGCGGGCCGCCTTCGGCGTCGAGTTCGCCGTCGAGGTCCTCGTCGGACTCCAGTCCCGGATCGGTCGAGTCGCCGAATTGTCCCGTCTCTTCGTCGGGCGGATCGTCGGCGGGATTCGGCGCTTTGCTGCGTGGAGAGCTGGAAGCCATACGGTAGGTACCTCGTTCGTTTGTTGCGGTTCGCCCGACGGCGTTCAGTGTCCGGTGAAACGGGGCGGGCGCTTCGCACCGAAAGCCCGGATGCCTTCATGCGCGTCGGATGTTTGCGCGGCGATGGATTGAACCTCCGCCTCGCAGGCGAGGGCGGCGCCGATATCGTCGAGCCCGTTGCGAACGAGTTCGCGTTTGATCAGCCCCAGCGCTTTGGGGCCGGCCGCGAGTTGCGCTGCGAACGCTTGTGCGCGGGCAACGACCTGCTCGAACGGCACCAGTTCGGTAACCAATCCGAGCGCCTGCGCCGCGGCGGCGTCGATTTTTCCCGCCAGCATGCACAGCTCCATCGCCCGCGCGTACCCGATCATGCGCGGCAACAACAACGAGACCCCGCTGTCGGGAACGAGACCGATCTTAGCGAACGCAGTCGTAAACGTCGCCGGGTGGGCGACGATGCGGAAATCGCAGGCCAGCGCAATGCCGAAACCGGCACCCGCTGCGACGCCGTTGACGGCGGCCACTACCGGCTTTTCCATCGTCAACAGGGCGTGGACGACGGGATTGAATCCGGCCGCGACCGCGGCGTGGATGTCGGCCGGCACACCGTCGCGGAAAAGCTCGGCGTCGTCGAGTGCTTGGCCCGCGCAAAACGCCTTGCCGGCTCCGGTCATCACCACGGCGCGAACGGCGGGATCGCCCGCGACCTCCCCGAGCGTCTGCGCAAGGGAGCGCAGCAACCGGCCCGTCACGGCATTGTACGCTGCGGGCCGATCGAGCGTGATCGTGGCCACCGGACCCGCGATCTCGAGCCGATGCTCGTGGCGTTCGATCATGAAAACGCTCGCTCGCATCGGCGGCCGGCAGAGCATTCGTGACAAACCGCACGCCCGGGGCCGCGCTGCCGGAGAGGGCTTCGCCGTTCGATCCGATTTCCCAAGATCTCGTTCATGCGGGTGACTTCGCCGCCGCGGTACCAAACAAACCTGGTTTCGCCAGCTTGTCGCGAGGCGAAGGCGCGATTCGCTCGTCGGTTGCCGGCATTGCCGTTCGGCCCTGCGTTCGCTGCGCGCAAAGCCACTTCGTTGTGCATCGTCGTCCACGGCTTGTATATGGCGGCCGGCGCTTCGAGCGCATGCTGGCGGTCAAGGCCGACAGACGGCCGGCCGGGGCGAAATGCTCGTGCGAGCTGAAAGTTCGATGGTCCCATATGAGAGCGCCCGCCTTCTTGCCGACGGCCTCTTTCGGTTGTGCTATCGTTGGCGTGACCCGAGAATCCACAGGGATTGCAGATGATCAGAGCGGCGCTTGTTTTGTTCGCGATGATTGCCTATGCGGCACCGGCCCTGGGAAATGAAAGCGGAGACTATCGCAGCCGCACGATCTATTTTATCGTGACGGACCGCTTCAGTCCACACGAACCGTTCAGCCCGTTTGTCGATCCCCTCTATCCGGACGCAACCAACTCCGTCAACTGCTTTCTGGGCGCCTGTACGCAAGAGGTGCAATTCCGAAAATACTGGGGCGGAGATCTGCTCGGCGTTCGCCAGCGGCTGGGCTATTTGCGGCGCCTGGGAATTTCTGCCTTATGGGTGACGCCGCTCATGGAGAACGTTCGCGACTATGAATCGGGGACGGGGTACGGGACGGGCTATCACGGCTACTGGGTTCAAAACTACTATCGTCCCGACGCCCACTTCGCGGCGTCGTGGAACGAGGTCGATGCTTTTAGTGCCGCGCTGCATGCTGTCGATATCCGGTACATTGAAGACGTCACGCTCAACGACTCCAACCCTTCCCAGTCGCATGTCTTCGGCGCGCTCTATCAATCGCGCACGGCCGACGTTCCGTTCATCGAGAGTTATCTGAACGATTACGATCCGGCGCATCCCGGCGTTCGTTACTACAAGCATTACCAGAGCGATCCACGCTGCGTTAACGCTCCCGCGAACGACGCGGACTGGACCTACTGGCAGCTGCATCACTGTTTACTCGCGGGCCTCAGCGGGTTCAACCAACTCGATCCAAGCATTGCCGATTATCTCATCGGCGCCGGGCAAACGTGGATCGACCACGGTGCCGACGATTTTCGCCTGGACGCGATCAAGTTCGTCTTTCCGGAGTTCGTGCCGGCTTTCACCCGCGCGATGTTCGACCGTTTGCGTGACGAGCACCGCCCCGACCCGTACATCGTCGGCGAATGGTCGAACGGCGGCGTCGGCGACCCGAAGTCGCTTCGGTTCGCCAACGACTACGCGCTCAACCGGACCAACATCCTCGACTTTAAACTCGCGGTCGCGCTCAACGAGTTCGCGGGCGGGCCCTACGAAGCACCCTCGCAACAGTTGACCGCAACCGGTCTCGACCGCTTCCTTCAGCAGCGCGTCGCGGCATTCGCCGGACGCGACACCTGGCAGGGAACGTTCATCGACAATCACGATCAGATCCGGACGCTGGTCCGCCTGCAGAAGCTGGGAGTGAGGAGCGAGGCGGAACGTGAGCGGCGCCTCGATCTGGCGATGACGCTGCTGTTGACCGTCCGCGGCATCCCGATCGTGCTGTATGGCGACGAGCAATATCTGGCGTACTACGCGGATAACGCGACGCCGCCGGCGGACGACATCAACACGAGCAACGACGATCCGTACAATCGGGTGGGGATGCTGCAGTGGAACGAAACCACGCCGGCGTTTCGCATCACCGCGGCCCTTGCCGCGCTGCGCCGAACGCATGCCGCCGTTTCGCGCGGTGCGTATCGCACCCTATACGCCGATCACGACGCACTGGTGTTCGAACGTTGCGAAGGCAGTGACACCGTGCTCGTCGGCGTCAATCGCGGACCTGCGGTCCGCATCCGGCTCCGCGGGCCGCTCGGCTTGCGGCCCGGCATCTATCGCGGCGTGCTCGCCGAAACCGGCGCGAACAACGGAACGAACGTTCTCCGCGTCGCCGGAAATGAGGCGGAGCTGGATCTCGGCGCGTTGAGCGCATTCGCTGCGTCGCGCTAGGCACGGTTCGAAGTCCGGTGGTGCACTTGCAGCGGATCGAAATCGTCGTTGCGCTGCTGTTCGTCGTCATTCCGTTGGTGGCGTTTGCCCGCCGCGCGAACGTCGCGTATCCGATCGTGCTCGTCATCGGCGGCTTAGCGTTGGGATTCGTGCCGGGATTGCCGGCGATCAAACTTCCGTCCGAGACGATCCTGCTCGGCTTTTTGCCGCCGATGCTGTATTTGGAAGCGCTCAACGCTCCGCTCGGAGCGATCGCCGAAAACGCTGGATTGATTCGAACGCTCGTCGTCGGTTTGGTGATCGTAACGATGAGCGGCGTTGCGGTCGTCGCTCACGCGATGATTCCGCACATGCCGTGGGCTGCCGCGTTCGTCCTCGGCGCGGTCGTCGCGCCGACCGATGCCGTCGCTTTCTCATCCATCGGCGAGCGGCTGGGCGTCCCGCACCGCACGATTGCCGTCATCGAAGCCGAAGGCTTGCTCAACGACGCGACGGCGCTCGTTTTCTACGCGAGCGCTGTGACGGCGGTCGTGTCGGGAACGTTCTCGCTGCGCCAAACGCTCGTCGCGTTCGTTGTATCGTGCGTCGGCGCGGTGACCATTGGCGTCGCCGTCGGCGCGCTGCTGATCGGCGTCTGGCGCAGCGTGCGCGCCGCGGATCTGCAAGTCGCGCTCTGCGTACTCGCACCGTTCCTCGCCTATCTGCCCGCGCACGATCTCGGAGTGTCCGGCGTGCTGGCCGTCGTGACCACCGGCATCGTGATCAGCCGCTTCGCACGTGGCGTGCTGACGCCCAAAGCGCGCGAACGGGCGTCCGGACTTGGGCAGACCGCCGTTTTCCTCATGAACGCGCTGATTTTCATTCTCGTGGGCTTGCAGCTGCACCCCATTCTCACCGCGCTGTCCGTCTACTCGCGCGGACGTTTACTCCTCATCGCCGTCGCGATCAGCGCCGTGGTCGTCGTCGTGCGCATTGCATGGCTCTTCGGTCAGCGCGCCATCTTTCCGTACCGCATGACGGCGGACCCGGCCGACGAGTGGAAGCAGCGGCTGGTGACGGCCTGGGCAGGCTTTCGCGGCGGCATCTCACTCGCGGCCGCCCTGGCGATTCCGGCGACCGTCGCGTCGGGTGCCGATTTCCCGCGTCGTCAACTGACGATCTTCGTGACCTTCGGCGTTATCTTCATCACGCTGGTGGGCCAAGGGCTAACGCTGCCGCTCCTCATCTCGCGCTTGCGACTCGAGCGTCCCGACGCACCCGACCTTCAAGCGCGGCGCGCGATCGCTCACATCTCGGGAGTGGCCCTCGCGCACCTGCGCGCTATCGAGGTGCGCCGTGACGTCGGCCGCGACAGCATCGATGCACTGCGCCGGCACTATCAAAATCGCAAACGGCGATTTTCGGTCCGTAACGCCGGGCGCCCGGCGTCGAGCGAGCCGCTGTACGGATACGATCGCGCGGCACGCGAGATCGTCGGCGTGCAGCGCGCGGAGCTCATCGCGATGTACCGGCGCGGCCGGATCGACGGTGCGACGATGTCCCACATTGAAGGCATGCTGGACCTCGAAGAGCTCGGACTCGAACAGCTGGCCGCGGCCGGTGAGCGAGAGCCGCAGTCGAACGGTTTGTCCAGCACGGATTCGGCCGCAGCCGAATCCTCTAATGAGTAGCGAAGTTTGCGAAGAGCGCGCAGTCTTCGGCGTACTCGAAGGCCGCCTGGTAAAGCCGCGTGCGGTGTTCGGGGGGCGGTGCCGGAATAGCGGCAGGATCTGCAGCCGCGGCCAGGGCGCGCAGCTCGCGGTCGGCGCAGGTCTCGCTCAGGCGCTGCATCATCGCTTCCGCGAAACGGTTGGCGGCGACGTTGAGCGCAACGCTCGCATTTTGCGCGGGCAGCGTCAGATTCTGATTTTCGTAATAACCGAGAATGGAGCCAGCGAACACCGGCGCGGTGGAATCGGTTCTGCTCACCGTCGTCGTCCCGCCACCGGTCGTCACGGTGGTCTTGGTCCCGCTCGTGGCGAGCAGTGTCGCAAGCGTCGTGAAGATGCCCAGCGTCCATGCGTCTTGATGCGCCTTCCCGTTGACATCTTGCCGGCTCACGAGGCTCAACGGCGACGCCGTCGGGCGATGATCTTCCGCGCCGCAGCCAAGCACTTCGATCGAGGCCGAAACCGTTGTGAAGTTTGCGGCGATGATCAGATAGTTGCTGTGATATGTTTCCGGTATGCTCGTTTCGATGACGAGCGCGCCGCGGGTATTGGGATCGAACTGGCACTGCGCGGTAAAGGTGTCGACGGATGTCCAATCGGCGCGTCCGCTCACCACGATGTCGGGGCTTGCCGGAGCTGTGGCGAACTCGGGACCGGTGTGTCGCGCCGAACCGGCCAGACGCGCAACCGCCGACCGGATGAGCACCGTCGCAGCCGATGCTTCCGCGGCGCCCACGGCGAAGACGTAAAACGTCGGCCGCGCGGCGATGCTGGGCGGCGTGCTTGCATTAGGGTCGGGAGAAGCGGCGGCGTCCAGCGCTGCCACATACGAAGCGCAGCGCTGCAGATCTTCATACAGCTCGAAGCGGTTTGAAGCGGTCGTCGCGGGCGGCGGCGAAACGCAGACCGGCGACGGCGTTCGCGCCGCCGCGGGCAGGCGCGCGCGATCGTCCGGCGCGATCCAGTACGGCGTCGGTACGGCCGCGACCGCCCGCAGCCGGGTCGCACAGTCGGTCAGCCGGCCAGCGAGCAGCGCAATTTGAATGCGCTTTTTCGCCGCGCTCGCTTCACTCAGATCGCCCAGGACGTCGAGTACGTCGGACGCATCGCACAATCCGTTCATCGGCGCAATCGCCTGTACGGCCGGCGGAAGGTCGCGCGCCGCAGCGCTTGCACTATGCGTCGCCGGTTGAACGGCGAGCAGCATTACGAGCCCGAACGCAAGCGCTGCAAGCGGTGTCGCTTTCATCGATGTAGCCGACCCAATGCGCGTCCGCCGTGGTCTTCGCCTGCTCCGTTCGAGAGGTTGCCTGGCCACGCGCCGCATGTTATCATCGTCAAGCTCGTTATAATGTGGCTTGCTGCGGCGCTGTAAACGCACCGGGCGAAACAGTTTGGTCGAATGCCGACGACGGTCGGCGCTCATGCAGTTCGGTGTGCACAATCAAACGTTTCGCCGAGTCCTGGTAACATGTATTGTGAGGAGAACGCAGGATGAGCGAAGGGCCGCGAACTCTTTTTCGTCCGCTCGTTGTGTTATGCGCAGCTGCGGTGATGTGCGCCGGCCTCGGATCGCGGGGTTCAGCCCAAATGCGCGGCGCGATGAAAAATAGGATCGTCGACGCCGCCGCAAGCGAGATGGTGTCAACCATTCAAAGCGACTCGTGCGCTCAATTTGCCGCAACGCTCAAGCGGCGTAAGAGCGGCACGAGTTCGGCTGGGGGCATGATGAAACGGGATCCGGCTGCGCGTGCACGCTTCGTCAACAAAGTCGCCGGACCGCTGCTCAACAAGATGATCGACTGCGACTTGCTGCCAAACCGGTAATGCGCGCGAAGGCAGCGGTGGCGGCGCTGCTCGCCCTCGAGGCGTGCAGCAGTGCGCGCGGAACGGAGCCCGCGCCGTCTCCGCCGCCGGTCCCGGTCACCATGGCTACGGTGCAGCGCGCTACCGTTCCGATCCAGGCCGATTTCGTCGCATCGACGATAGCACTGCAGTCGGTCGACGTCCGCGCCCGCGTCCAAGGCACGCTCGACCGCGTTTATTTTCGAGAGGGAACGCTGGTCCATAAAGGTCAGCTGCTCTTCACGCTCCAACGCGACAAATACGTCGCGGCCGTTCAAGCCGCGCAAGCCTCGGTCATGAAGTCTGACGCCGACCTGCGCAAAGCGCGCGACACGCAGCCGGTGGTTCAAGCGCAAGCCGCCGTCGACTCGAACCGCGCTGACCTTCAACGCGCGAATCTTACCGTGTCGCGGCTGACTCCCCTAGCTGCAAAAAAAGCCGTTCCAGAGAAAGACCTCGACAACGCGCTAACCAGCCGAGCTTCGGCCAAAGCGGCGCTTGACGGTGCGCTTGCACAGCTCAATAACGCGAAGGTCGACCAGTCGGTCGGGATCGAGCAATCCAACGCGGAGATTCTGAGCGCCAAATCGCAGCTCTCCGACGCCCAGCTTAATCTTGGCTATACGACGATCCGGGCACCGATCACCGGCATCATCGGCTTTCTCAACGTCGACGCCGACAACGTGGTCGGCGGCGCCGGCGATCAAACGCTCGCGACGATCTCGACCGCCGATCCAATGAAGGTCAGCTTCTCAGTCGACGAGATCACGTACATCAAGCTCGCCGACGACCGGCACCAACCCGGTCAACGCGCACTGCGCGATCAGCCCTTGCAGCTCGTGCTGGCGAACAATAGCATCTATCCGCAACCAGGCCGGCTGTACGCCGTCAACCGTACGCTGGACCCGAAGACCGGAACGATTGCGGTGCAAGCGCTCTTCCCAAATCCCAAGGCAAACTTGCGGCCCGGCCAGTTCGCGCGCTTGCTCCTCACAACCGCGGTCGATCGCGCTGCGGTGCTCGTTCCGCAAGCCGCGATCGTCCAATCGCAAGGCGCCACGAGCGCCTATGTGGTGGGCGACGACGGTGTCGCGCAGTTCCGCTCGGTGACGCTCGGACCGCCATACAAGAAGTTCTACGTTGTGAGCGACGGCTTGCGCGCCGGCGAACGGGTCGTCGTCGCCGGGACGCAGCGCGTGCGCCCCGGTGCGAAAGTCGCGATCGCGAGCACGAGCGCGACCGGACGGTAAGAGCAGTGGCGCGGTTTTTCATCCGCCGGCCCGTCTTCGCGATCGTTTTGTCGGTTGTCATCGTGCTGCTCGGCGTACTCGCGATCGTAGCGCTGCCGATCGCGCAGTTTCCGCCGATCTCGCCACCGCTCGTGCAAGTTCAAGCCACGTACGTCGGCGCCAGCGCGACGGTCGTCGAACAGTCGGTCGCGACTGCGATCGAAAAGCAAGTCAACGGCGCCGACAACATGATCTACATGCAGTCGACGAGTACGTCGCAAGGCGTCTACACGCTCAACTGCACCTTCGCCGTCGGCACCGATTTACAAAAGGCCGCGATCGACGTTCAGAACCGCGTGCAGCAGGCCACGGGCAGCCTCCCGGCATCGGTCGTCAACTACGGCATCACGGTCAAGAAAAAGTCGCCCCAACTGCTGATGATCGCGACGCTCTACGCACCCGGCAATGCCTACGATCCGGTCTACTTGAGCAACTACGCATCGATCCATCTAGTGGACCGGCTTGCAGCGGTTGACGGCGTCGGCGACAACCTCATCGTCGGCCAACGTGACTACGCGATGCGCGTGTGGGTTCGGCCCGATCGCCTCGCCCGCATGGGCCTCCAGGCCAGCGATCTGCAGAACCAGATTCAAGACCAGAACGTGCAGATTCCAACGGGTCAAGTCGGCAACCCGCCGGCCGCGCCCGGCAACGAATTCCAGCTAACGGTGAACGCGGCGGGACAGCTTTCCTCGCCGCAGCAGTTCGGCAACATCGTCGTCCGCACCAATCCCGATGGTTCGATCCTGCGCTTGAGCGACGTCGCGCGTCTCCAGCTCGGCGCGCAATCGTATTCGTCGGTCGGCCGGCTCGACGGCCAGAACGCAACGGTCATTCTGCTGTATCAGGCGCCCGACGCCAACGCCATCGCAACCGCGAAACGAGTGCGCGCGCAGCTTGCATCACTGGCCAAAGATTTCCCGCCCGGCATGGCCTACGCAGTCTCGTACGACAGCACGATCTTCGTCACCGATTCGATCAAGGACGTTATCCGGACGCTGATCGAGGCGATCGTGCTCGTCGTGCTCGTCGTGTTCGTGTTCTTAGGCAGCCTCAAGACGTCGCTCATCCCGATGTTGGCGGTGCCGGTGTCGCTGATCGGAACCTTCGCGGTGTTCGTGCCGCTCGGGTTCAGCATCAATACCCTGACACTGTTCGGCTTGGTGCTGGCGATCGGGATCGTCGTCGACGATGCGATCGTCGTGGTCGAAGCCGTCGAGAAGCACATCGAGGACGGGCTATCGCCGCCGGACGCGACCGAGAAAGCGATGCGCGAATTGACGAGCCCGGTGATTGCGATCGCGCTTGTGCTCACCGCGGTCTTTTTGCCGTCGGCATTCGTCGGCGGCATAACCGGCCAGCTCTACCGGCAGTTCGCGCTCACGCTGTCGGTGTCGGTCGTCATCTCGGCGATCGTCGCGTTGACGTTGACGCCCGCGCTGTGCGCGCTTTTCCTCGGAAAACGCAAGCGGCTGTGGGGTCCCTTCGGCTGGTTCATCGATCGCTTCAACGGCGGCTTCGCACGCACGACGTCTGCTTACGTGCGGACCCTGGGGCTGTTGGTCCGGCGTTCGCTGCTCGTCCTTGGCGTGCTGCTGCTCTTCTACGTAGCTGACGGGTTCATGGCCGCGAAATTGCCGTCGAGCCTCGTACCGAACGAAGATCAGGGCGTGTTCTTCGTGTCGATTCAACTCCCGTTGGGTTCGGCGCTCGACGTAAACGACGCGGTGACGAATCAGATGCAGCGCGACATGAAAGCGCTGCCCGGCGTCCGAGACGTCATCACCCTGGGCGGCTTCAACCTCATCAGCAACACGGTCACGCCGGATGCATCGAGTCTGGTCGTCACCTTGGAACCGTGGGAAGATCGCAAGTCGAAGGAAACGGCACTGCGCGCGATCCTGCTGCGCGCCTACGCGAAGCTGAGCGGCTATCCGCAGGCGGTTGCGTTTCCGTTCATTCCGCCGACGATTCCGGGTCTGGGCAACGCCGCCGGCTTCAGCTTCGAGCTCGAAGATCGCGCCGGTCAGGGCATCGACGACCTCGCGCGCGTCGCGGCGAAACTCGTCGACACGGCCAACAAACGCCCCGAACTCGCCCGCGTCACCAATGGCCTGCGCAGCGACGTTCCGCAGCTGCAGCTCGACGTCAATCGCGACAAAGCCAAATCGCTGGGCGTCAACGTCAGCGAGATTTTTCAAAACCTGCAGGCGTATCTCGGCGGACTGGTCGTCAACAACTTCACGCTGTACGATCGCACCTGGAAAGTGATGATCCAAGCCGAGGCCGCCTATCGCGCCACGGCGGCGAACATCGGCACCATCGAAGTGCGCAACACGAGCGGCAGCATGGTTCCGCTTTCCACGCTCGTCAAGGTGCGCTCGACGGTTGGTCCCGATCAGATCCAGCGTTTCAACGCGCAGCGCGAAGCCGAGATCACCGGCTCGGCGCAAAACGGTTACAGCTCGGGTCAGGCGATCGCGGCGATGGCGGCAGTGGCGAAGGAAACGCTTCCGCCCGGCTACGCCTTCGAGTGGGCCGGAACGGCGTATCAAGAAGTCGAGGCCGGAAACACGCAGGCGCTCATTTTCGGGCTCTCGATCGTGCTCGTGTTTCTCGTGCTCGCCGCACAGTACGAAAGCCCGCTCATGCCCCTCGCGGTCCTCATGGGCGTGCCGCTCGGCGTATTCGGTGCGTTCCTGTCGGTCGTGCTCTGGAAGCTGACCAGCGACGTGTACGTGCAGATCGGACTGATCATGCTCATCGGTTTGGCCGCCAAGAACGCGATCCTGATCGTCGAGGTCGCGCGCGAGCGGCACGAGATCGACGGGCTGCCGATCGTCGATGCCGCACGCGCGGCCGCCGAACTTCGCTTCCGGCCGATCCTCATGACGTCGTTCGCATTCATCATCGGCGTCATTCCGCTCATGATCTCGTCGGGTGCCGGCGCGGCCTCGCGCCACTCGCTGGGATCGGCGGTGTTCGGCGGAATGTTGGCGGCGACCATGCTCGGGGTGTTTTTCATCCCTTCGCTTTACGTGCTGATTGCGGGCCTGATCGAACGTTTGCCGTCCCGCCGCGCCGCAGCCGTGCGGGGCGACGCGGTTCCGATCGCCGGAGCCGTGCCGGCGGCACCGCAAGAGGGCACCGTGTGAAACGGATCGCCGCCGTGCTGTCAGCGGCGCTCCTGTCGTCGTGCATTCCCGACACGCCGACGGCGCCGCCGGACGCTCACCTCCCACCGCTGTACCGCGATCGCGAAAGCGACGGACCGTCGCTGGCAGCGATCCCCTGGCGCAGCTTCTACGCCGATGCCGCGCTGCGCGAGCTCATCACGCAGTCACTGGCCAAAAACTATAACGCGCAGCTTGCATACGAAGCGGTCGTCGCGGCGCGCGAAAGCCTCAATGTCACCCACGCCAATCAGCTGCCGGCGGCATCGGCGACGATTCAAGCGCCATACGAGGCCGACGTCGGAAACAAGCCGGGATCGACGCCCGCTCAAGCGTTTGCGCCGCAGCTTTCGGCCGGTGCAAGTTACGACCTCGATCTGTTCGGCAAGCTCAAGAGCGCGACGGCGGCCGCGCGCGCGCAGCTGCTCGCGACGCAAGCCGCCTACGATAGCGTCCGCTGGGCGCTCGTCAGCCAAGTCGCAACCTCGTACTTTCAACTGCGTGAACTCGATGCGGTGCTCGATCTGTCGCTGCGGGCGGCCAAGGATCGCGAGCAAAGCCTGGAGCTCGTCAAGCTGCGCGTCAAGTACGGCGAATCGTCGTTGCAGGATCAGCTGCAGGCCGAGCAATCGCTGTATCAAGTGACCCAAAACATTCCGCTCGTCCGCGGCAGCATCGCAACATCGGAAAATGCGCTCTCGATCCTCGCCGGCGACTACCCGCGCGCGATCGCCCGTGGTCTGCCGCTCGAGGATCAGGTCGCGCTTCCGCCGCTGCCGTCGACGGGAGTGCCGGGCGAACTGCTCGCGCGCCGCCCTGACATCCGCCAAGCCGACGACACACTCGTCGCCGCCGACGCGCAAATCGACGTCGCACGCAAATTATTGCTGCCGTCGTTTACCATCGGCGCCTCGGCCGGTGTCGGCGGACAAGTGTCGACCGGCACGTTCCCGAATCTCGCCAAGGCGCTGGCGAGTCTTGGCGGCAGCGGCGTCTTCTACGGGCCGACGGGCGTTTTTTCGCTGCTGCCGCAACTTACGCAAGCGATCTTCAGCGGGGGCGCCCTGCAGGCGCACGTGCGGCTCTCGCAAGCACAGCAGCAGCAAGCCGTTCTCACCTATTTGCAAACCGTGCAGACTGCGGTGAGCGACGTCTCCAATGCGGTCGCGACGTACGGCACGCAGCGCCAACATCGGGAGACGCAGCAAGCCGATACCGCGGCCTCGGTCGCGTCGACGCAGCTCGCGATCCTGCGCTACAACGAAGGGCAAACGTCGTATCTCGAAGTGCTCGACGCGCAGACACGCGAATATCAGGCGCAGATCGACACCCAATCGGCACTCTTGAACGAACGGCTCGCGCTCGTGCAGCTCTATCTCGCCTTGGGCGGCGGATTCGAGCCCGATACCACTCCGCTGCACTCGTGAGGAGACCAACGATGAACCTGCCAACCGCTCGCGTTGCGGCACTCGCTTGCGGGTTGAGCGCGATCACCTGCAGCGGCTATGCGGCAGCCGCTCCCGCGGGCCTCATCGCCGACGACGCGAGCGCAACGTTCGCGTTCACAACATCGGTGCGGACGCCCAAGGGCACGAAATCCGGCGCCGGGACGGTAACCATGCTGCCGGATGACATGCGGCTTACGGTAACGGCGGAATTGACGGACGGGAAAATCCGTCAGATCCGCGGCACGCAAAGCGACGGCATCTCCGTGGCCGACAAGCAGGTGCAGATCGAATCGTCGTGGTCGTTCACCCGGCTGCCCAATTGAGTAAGTATTTCGCGCTTACTTGATCAGAACGACGTTTTTGAACGAGCGCCTCGGGCCCTTGAAGGACGTTTGAAACGTTCCGGCCACGGTGACCGCGTCGCCGTCTTTGTGCGTCGCGTTCGTCTCGTCGACCACCACGATGCACTTGGCGTCACACAGCTGGAAAGCGGCGACCGTGCCCAGCAGCGTTTTCGAGGTTTGGAATTTTGCGACCGTGCCGGCAACGCTCACGCTCTTACCATCGTAAGACGAAGGATCTGAAAGGATGGTGCTCGGCGTGAGATCGGCGGCAGCGGCCGGCAGCGTGGCGGATAAGGCAAGGGTGAGGATCGTCGCTTGAAGATAACGCATGAGGTGCAACCTCCGATAATGCGGACGACAGGTTCGTTTACGGGAATCGTGCCAGTTTCAAGCGCTGCGATCGATCGCCTTTCACCACGAACTGCGTTTGCGCGCGCGCATCAGACCGGCGAATCCAAAAGCCGCACCTTGCCGCTGTGGAGCGTGTACTCTGCCCCCACGACGCGCAGATCAGCGCTCGCAACGGCCTGGGCGAGCACCGGCCGTGCACCACTGAGCTTCGCGACCTGAGCGCGCACGTTTGCAATCACGCAATCGTCATAGGTACCGGTTTTCGCGATCGATGCGATGCCCGGCGTGATCCCGCGCTGCAGAGCGTCGAGATGCGGCGGTAACACGATGCCGCTTTTAATCGCATCGACCGTTGCCTTAATCGCACCGCAGCCTTCGTGGCCCAGAACGACCAAGAGCTTCGCGTGCAGCGCGCTGTAGCCGTACTCGATCGTCGCCAGCCCCACCTCATCGGCGAAATTGCCCGCCACGCGAATGACGAACAAGTCGCCCAGGTTTTGATCGAAGATCAGCTCGGGCGGGACACGCGAGTCCGAACAGGAGAGGACGCTGGCAAAAGGCGCCTGATAGGCGGCAAACGCGCGCCGCCGTTCGACGGCGATGTTCCCGTGGGTGAGATTCCCTGATACGAAGCGCGCGTTGCCGGCCGTCAGGCGCGCGAGCGCTTCGGCGGGCTGAACTGCGGGAGCGCTGGGCGGCGCCGCCGCCGCTTCGGCAGCCACGCAACTCGCTACCGTACCGGCTAAAAAGAACCGTCGCGAGATACCGCGTTTCCCTCGAAACATCGTGGCCTCCCAAATGTCGCGTGGCGCACGGAATGTTCGGCGTGCACGAGACCGCGGCATTCCGGAGCTCTGCGGGAGAACAACCGGTTCCGGTCTGTTCCGCCAGGCTATCCCCTAAGCAATCGTACGCCGGCGCCGCCGTCGGACGGAGATCGGCGGCGAGACGATTCTGTCTGCGCTGCGAACGCGAAACGGTCGGCCGGTGAATAAATGCGCGAGCAGTTAGCGAAGGCCGATATTGGTTCGATTGCAAAAGCTCCGTCAGTGGTTGGCGGCGCGCTGGCAGGCCGCCGATTGTTGCGCCCGGTGCGTGAAAGGGATTGCCGAATGTGGGGTTTCGAAGGCCGCCCGGTACTCGTTACCGGCGCCAGCGGCGGCATCGGAGGTGCGACGGTGCGTCAGCTCGTCGCAGCCGGCGCCGAGGTGATCGCAGCGGGGCGCTCAGCGCGAGCATTAGAGGCATTGGCTGGTGACACGCATTGTCGCACGCTCACCTTCGATCTTCAGTCGGAGGCCAGCATCGCTGCTGCTCTCGAGAATTGCGATGTCTGGGGAGTCGTCAACTGCGGCGGTTTTGGTGGTGAAATCGCGACGCCCATGGAGACCGACATCGACGTGTTCGATAAGGTCATCAGCATCAACGCGCGAGGCGCGCTGCTGGTGACGAAGTACGCGTCTCGAACGATGATTCGCATCGGGAAAGGCGGCTCGATCGTGAACGTGTCCAGCCAAGCAGGGCTGGTGGCCCTTCCCGGTCACATTTCCTACGGGTCATCCAAAGCGGCATTGGACAACATCACCAGAGTGTCGGCGCTCGAGCTGGGCAAGTACGGGATTCGCGTGAACAGCGTGAATCCAACCGTTGTGATGACCGCGATGTCCGCATCGTATTGGGGACGTCCCGACATCGGGAAACCGTATCTTGAGAAGATGCCTCTCGGTCGCTGGGCCACTGAGGATGAGATTGCCGCGCCGATCGTTTTCCTGTTAGGCAACGGGGCCTCCATGATAACCGGCGTGAGCCTGCCAATCGACGGTGGGTTCGTGAACTGTTAATCGGAGCATCACGAGCGGCCGATGATGTCGCATCGCGCTTGGCGCCCGCGTTTTGAAACCGCTTGCGTTCGGCACGGCGCGCCGATGCTCAAACAGCGGCCTATTCGTTCACGGTCGCTCTCAACTGAGGCGTCGAGAAAGGCCACGTCGCCGGCGGATGCCCCTTTTTTGCGGACCGTAGACCGCGGCCGCACCCGCCGGCCCGAGCAGCGGGTTATCGACGTCGCAAGCGATCTCGATTGGGGTGAGCGCCAGTCGGTCGTCAAGTGCGCTACATCGATGCGGTCGAGTCGGGCGAGGTCGAGCGGGTTCGGCGCAAGCAAAGCGGCGTCCCGATCGAAGAAGCGCGCGCCGAGCGCGGCGAGCGCGCCTGCTCCGCCATCGGTCGTCGCGCTGCCGTCGATGCCAAGCACGATCCGGGTCGTACCTCTGTCCATAGCGTGACGAATCAACTCGCCGGTCTCCGTGGTCGTCGCGCGGCGGACATCGAGCCGGCCGTGCAATAAGGCTAGTCCTGAGGCCGCCGCCATTTCAGCGATCGCGGTATCGCCGTCGCGCATACGTCCCCTCGACGGTAGGCCACTGTAGCAAGCAAGGGTCCTTTTGGTACTTCTTGGAAACGGACGAGAGAGCAAGCATTCCGCTTAACGCCGGAGTTTGCGGGTAAACGACCAAGCATGAGCGCAACCGACACCAAAAAGTGCGATAATCTCGCGTGCCTGTGCGAGGTTCCGATCGCGACCGCCGTATGCGCGCCGTATTGTGACTCGCCCGACGGGCGGGACCCGGCTAATGTGCGCTGCGAGTGCGGCCATCCCGGCTGCAAAGAGCAAATGGAACAGCAGCTTCACGGGGGAATCGGGCGCGAGTCGATCTGATTCGCTTGCCCAACGCCGGTCGCCTGAGGCATCTTCCGTCCAGCGCAGAAGTAGCGCCGCTATGACCGCGACGACACAACTGCTCTATCCGTATCTGCTCGAGCCGCAGGAGAAAGCCGCGATCTGGGGCGGCGATGCGCTCGTCGCGCGCTACGGAAAGCACGCCGACCCGCAGGCGGCGATCGGCGAGTCATGGGAATGCTGGGACGAAAACCGGGTCGAGAATGGGCCGTTTGCGGGGCGGACGCTGGGCGACGTTCGGCACCGGTTGGGCGCCGAACTCATGGGCCCGCTGGACGGTGCTGCGCGCTTTCCGCTGCTGACGAAAATCATCGACGCACGTGAAGCGCTTTCGGTTCAGGTCCATCCTGACGACGCCTACGCGCAGCGCGTCGAACACCAGGCCAACGGAAAAACGGAATGCTGGCACATCCTCGCGGCGCAACCCGACGCCCACCTCGTGTTGGGCTGGAACCGCGATACCAGCCGCGCGGAGTACGAGCGCCGGGTTGCCGACGGATCGCTGGGCGAAATCTTGCGGCGCGTTCCGGCCCGCGCCGGTGAAACCTATTACTTGCCGGCGGGCACGCTGCACGCGATCGGCGCCGGGATCCAACTCTTCGAGGCCCAGCAGGCCAGCGATCTCACCTATCGGATCTTTGATTGGAACCGGGTCGGCGCCGACGGCCGGCCGCGCGAACTTCACGTCGCGAAAGCCGCCGACGTGCTCGACTTCCGCGCGACCACGCGGGTCGCTGCAGCACCGCTCATATTTCGCGAACCGGGGCTCGAGCGGTCGCTGCTCGTCGGTGCAGCGCGCTTTTCGCTCGAGCGAATCGACGCGGATGGCACTGCCCCGGTGCGCATCCCGACGCACGGCGTGCCGTTCACGCTGACGGCGCTCGCAGCGCCGCTCAGCGTCGAAACCGACGGCGTGCGCGCCGCCGTCGCACCGTATGCGACGATCGTGGTGCCGGCCGCGGCCGAAGCGCTCGTCGTGAGCTCCGGCGGAGCGATGTTCGTGGTTCGGCCGCAGCCGCAGCTCGAGCAGGTCCGGGCCGACGCGCGCCGAGCCGGCGTCGCGGATAGCGCCGTCGACGCGTTCTTCGCGCAGTTCGTATGATCGGCGTCGGCGACCGCGCGCCCCAATTCGACGTTCCGCAGCCGGATGGCGGGCCCGCGCCGTTAGCCGATCTGCTGGCTCGCGGACCGGTTGTCGCATTCTTTTATCCGAAGGACCAAACGCCGGGCTGCACCGCCGAAGCATGTTCGTTCCGCGACGCCTATGCAGCATTTGCTGATAGCGGCGCGCAGGTCGTCGGCATCAGTTCGGATTCCGCCGCGTCGCACGCGGCGTTCGCGCAAGCGCATCGGTTACCGTATCCGCTCGTCAGCGATGCCGGCGGTGCGTTACGAAAAGCGTACGGCGTGCCCAAAGCCTTGGGACTGCTGCCGGGACGCGTGACCTACGTGATCGATCGCGCCGGCATCGTGCGTTCGGTGTTCAACTCGATGTTCGAACCGCAAAAACACGTCGCGGCGGCGCTCGAGGTTCTCAAGACGCTGGCTTGAGCGCGCCCGGACACCTGGGAACTCCGGCGAATGCTCATTCGTAGGGCGAACGCTTTTGGACGGCGCGATCGGGGCAGCTCCTCTGCTCGCGTGATGCCGCGACGTATCTTGAATTTGCTGAAACTCGGATCTGCTAATTCGAGCAGCCTGGAATGAGGAAGCGTCGTCGATTTATCGCGCCAGAAGTGTGTCGGGCCTTGCCCGACGCACGAGGACAGGATGGGTGCCCTCGGCTTCGCTCGGTACACCCTGCGGCTCGGCGCAGCCGAACGCGATGGATTCGTCGAGCGAAGCCGAGGTGAATCCACTAGTTTTCCCGGAGAGACGGGAAGCTGTATAGTCAGTTGATAAACATCCTAAACCCCGTACATCAACACTGGGCGAAGGAGCTTCTTACAATGGCGAATAGCAGCGCCGTTCGTGTCCATAGGCCTCGCGACGACGAATATACGACGACGCAAATCTTGGGGCAGACCATACGAAAAACGAGCGTCCAAACCCGCCAGTTCGCCGAGGAGAAAGGCTTGATGCTCGTTGAGCTCGCTGAGCGTATGGGTATCTCGAAAAGCCATCTCTCTCAGATCATGTCGCGTGAGAGCGCGACCGCTCGGCAAATAGAGCAGATTGCAGAAGCCCTTGACATCAGTCCGTGGCGGTTCGATGGCTACCACCTGCTTACGTTCGGTGAACGCGTGAACGCGGGCGATGAGGCAGCACTCTTCGTTGCTCGAACCCTTATTGAGAGCAAGAAGAAAAGCAAACACGATACGGTCATCAAAGCGCTTCGCAAGCTGGTGGCCCAATGATCGCTGTTGTTCACCGCTTCACGACTCGCGAGTACATGAAGCTTCATATAGAAGGCCGCACGGAACTCATTGAAGGGATCATCTACGACGTGGCCGCTCGCAACGATCCGCATCGCCTAGCGGTAAATCGCCTGTCGAAGCAGCTGCAAATTGCCCTTCCTCAGTGGCAGGTGCAAGTACAGGATGCCGTAGCCATCCCGGATTGGGACGGCGACAACGCGCCGGAACCTGACATTGCGGTTAGCAAGAACGAGAAGAATCCATCTGCTGTCGATACGGCTGCAATCATCGAAGTGTCAGACACAACCTACGATTGGGACAGGAGAAAAGTCAAGCTGTACACGGCCGCGGGGATCAATTCCTGGATCGTCAATATCGGTCAACACCGAGTTGAATTTTTCTGCGCGCATCAAGACGCAATGCATACCGCGTTTCATGGCGGCGAAACATTTGATATTCTTGGCGTGTCCATCGCGGTCTCTTCGCTGTTCGAAGTGCCGGCATAACCAAATATTCTCGCCCAAGTGGCCGCGCTCGCAAACGCTGCAGACGACGATCGGCTTTGGAGTCGGCTGGCACGACTTAGAAATGTTATCGAGCTAGAAGCCGAAGTTGAGGAATCGGAGCACGGGCAGCAATACGACGAGGGCAACACGGAGCGGTAGACTACGGAGCGGTAGACTTGAGTTGTGGGGCGCAAGGCCCCACGATTCGGGAAGTGAGGCGTGGCAAACCGTCACGTTGCGGCGGAGCTCGAGGTACTCAAGACGCTCGCCTGGGCGCGCCCTGATGCCTGCAGACGCCGGCGACTATTCGTAGGGCGAGCGCTTCTGTGACGGTACGGCCGGTGCGGTCCGTTCTGCTCGCGTCATGCCGCGACGCGTGGGCCACCACCAGGGCTCGGCTTGACGTTCATCCCGGATTCCCGCGACGATGAAGGCGATCGCCAAGGCGGCCAACGCTGCATATTCCAGCACGGCAGGTTCGGGCACGCGCATCGCTTTGACCAGGACGACGATGAAATAGAGCACCGTCAGCGCCCATCCCGCCGAGGTCCACGGCGCTTCCCGTCCTAGCACGGAAAGGCTCTTTGCGCACACCGCGATCCCGAGCAGGCAAATAAGCGCGACAACGGCGATTCCCATCGAGCGAAGCTTCGCTTGCCGAACCACATATTACTCGAATGCCGTTGTGTCCACCGGATCACCATCGCGCAGCATGCCTCTGCGGACTGGAAGTGGAATTCGCGCGAACCGGCGATTCGGGCTGGCGTGAAAGAGGGCGCGATGGCAGTCGAGACGGTCGAGCTTCAAACCAGGATCCGTGAGTCCAAGGCGGCGCTGCGCCGGGGGCTGCCGAATCTGGACGCGATTTTTGCCGAGGTCGCAGCCGAAATCGGCGGCGAGGTCGCGCAAATCGCTGAACGCTCGGCCGCGGGCGAGCCGGTCGTGCCCGAGGTTGCGTATGCCGACATCGTGGCGGCGCGCGTTCCCGCCGCGCTGCCCGACGAGATTCGCCGGCGTGGCTGCGCAGTCGTGCGCGGGGTATTTCCGGCCGCGCGCGTGGCCGCTTGGAATGCCGAACTCGGTGAGTATCTCGAGCGCAATGCGTACATCGCAAAGTCGGCCGCGAAGGCCGGGCTCGATCGCTATTTCAGCACGCTGAACAGCAGCCGGCCGCAGATTTACGGCATTTATTGGTCCAAACCGCAGGTGTTCGCGCGGCAGTCCGAAGAGCTCGCGGCGACGCGCGCCTGGCTGAGCAACTTGTGGCAATGGCAAACCGGTCCGGCAGTCCACTTCACGCCGGACCGCCAGTGCAGTTATTCCGACCGGATTCGCCGGCGGGAGCCGGGCGACGCAACCCTGGGACTCTCGCCGCATATGGACGGCGGGTCGGTCGAACGCTGGATCGATCCGGCGTTTCAATCCGTCTATCGCCATGTTTTTTCCGGTGAGTGGCAGCGCTACGATCCCTTCGACGGCGCGTACCGCACGGAAGTCAAAGAGATACCGTCGCCGGCAGTGTGCCGGATGTTCCGGACGTTCCAGGGTTGGACCGCGCTGACCGAACAAGGGCCGGGCGACGGCACCCTGCTGCTGCTGCCCATCTCGCGCAGCATCGTGTACGTGCTGTTGCGCGCGCTGCTCGACGACGTTGCCCCCGACGCGCTGTGCGGTGCGCAAGCCGGGCGGGCGCTGGGACTGCTCGATCCGTGGCACACGGCGCTGCGTGCCGGCATCGTCCCGATTCCGCGCATGTATCCGGGCGACACGATCTGGTGGCATCCCGACCTGCTGCACGCCGTCGAAGACGTCAATACCGGGCGCGGCGAAAGCAACGTGATGTACATCAGCGCTGCGCCCGCCTGCGCGAAAAATCGCGCGTTCCTCGAATTGCAAAAGCCGGCGTTTCTGAGCGGCAAGAGTTCGCCCGATTTCGCCGCCGAGGATTACGAAGTCGACTTCGCGGACCGCGCAACGCTCGACGACTTAACCGCGCGCGGTCGGGAGCAGATGGGCTTCGAATAGGAATTCATCCGGCTGATCCGACGACCGACGCAACTTCCCCGTCACGCCGGCGGTCCACTCCAATATGGCCGAGCTCTTCACCCCGTTTTCCGTGCGTGACCTCCCCTTGCGGAACCGCGTCGTCGTTTCGCCGATGTGCGAGTATTCGTGCGACGACGGCTTCGCAAACGATTGGCACGTCGTGCACCTCGGCAGCCGCGCCGTTGGCGGCGCCGGCTTGGTTTTTACCGAAGCGAACGCAGTGACGGCGGACGGGCGGATCTCGCCCAGCGATCTGGGCATCTATCGCGACGCTCACATCGACGAACTCGCGCGCATCGTCCGTTTTGTCAAGATGCAAGGCGCTGCGATGGGCACGCAACTTGCGCATGCCGGCCGCAAGGCGAGTACGGCGGCGCCGTGGCAAGGCGGCGCTGCCGTCGCCGTTGCCGATGGCGGCTGGCGACCGATCCACGCGCCCAGCGCGGTTGCGTTCTCCGCCGACAGCATCGTTCCCGAAGCCCTCGATGAAGCCGGGATCGCGAACATCATAGCGGCGTTCGCCGAGGGCGCGCGGCGCGCCGAGGCAGCGGGCTTTTCGGTCGTCGAAGTGCATGCGGCGCACGGCTATCTCATCCACCAATTCCTTTCGCCGATCTCGAATCGCCGGACCGATCGGTACGGCGGCTCGCTCGAAAATCGAGTCCGGTTCCCACTTGAAGTCGTCGCTGCGGTGCGCAACGTCTGGCCGGAGGAGAAGCCGCTGTTCGTGCGCATCTCGGCGACCGATTGGGTGGACGGCGGCTGGAACGTCGACGAGTCGGTCGAATTTGCGCGCGCGCTCAAAGCGCACGGCGTCGACCTCGTCGACGTGTCGTCCGGCGGAACGGTAGGCGACGCCAAGATTCCGCTCGGACCAGGCTATCAGGTACCGATGGCGGCGCGAATTCGGCGCGAAGCCGGGATCGCTACCGGTGCCGTCGGGATGATTACCGAGGCCCACCAAGCCGAACGCATTATCGGCGAAGGTTCCGCAGACTTGGTGTTCCTTGCACGCGAAATGCTGCGCGATCCGTATTGGACGCTGCACGCCGCGCACCGGCTCGGCGTCGACGTGCCCTGGCCCAAACAATATCAGCGCGCCAAACCGCCCTTGCCCGAACTCATCGGATCGCGCTAACCGCAGCTCGACCCGAAGCGCCGAACCCCACGCGACCCGTAGGTCGAGCACCACGGGCTCCGGCGCAGCCGAGCTCCGCTGCGAGGCGATACTTCGCGCCGCGGCGCATTTGGCGGCATGGCTATCCCCTTATCTCCGGATCTGCAATATCGCTTGACGGAAATGGTCGTGCACGCGACCGAAGTCACCGCCGAAATTGCGCTGGCCGGTTTACCGACACGCATGGCATTTACCAGCGGAACGATCAACGGCAACCCGATGACCCTCGGCGGCTGGTCGCTCGAACAGATTGCGCTCACCGAAGAGGGAGAAGTCGCCTGGGAACTGGTGCTCAACCTCGACCAGTACGATTCGGTCGATTGGAGCACGGACGGGGCGCTCGTCTTCGAGAAAAACGGCCACAAGCTGACGTTGTCGTACGCGATCGGCGAACTCGACGCCGGCGACCTCGGCGAGATGAGCCAAAATTGAGGTGTGGCGCCGCGCACCGCTGAGCCGCTGAGCCAAGACCTGCCGTGCGACGTTTTTCAAGCGTAACATCGCACAGCCCGGCTCGGAGGAGCTCAACGTATCATGGCATTTTTCGCTCGCGCAAAAGCATTGCTCTCGAAGCAGTCATCACCCGCCGCATCGACGCCCGAACTGCAGATCGGTTCGCCCAACGACAACGGTCTGACCAAGGACGCCAACGCTCCAATCCCCGTCAAATCCGGGCTGGTCCACACCGAAGAACAAAAGAATCAGCGCTACAACGCGCTCGTGCCCAACGGTTTGAAGGCAATGCCGCCCGGGTCGGAGATCGGCTCGCCGAACCAGAATGGCCTGCAAGAGAATGCCAACGCGGTGATTCCAACCAAACAAGGCCTCGTTCGGTCGCCGAAACAGCAGGCGGAACTCCTCGCGCAGTTCGTCAAGGATGGCAAGATCAAGCCGACCGGGCCGTCAGCGCAAAAGAACGACGCGGAACCGAAAGCCGAGTATCGGAACACGATCTACAAGCCGATGCCGCAAAACGTCGGCGCACTCGATCAGCAGAGCGACAGCAATGCGCCGTCCATGCCAAAAAAAGCCGATGCGGTTTTCGCCCAAAGCGGCTTGGATAAGATTGCCTCGAGTGCGCGCCGCGAACGATTCGAGCAGCAACGCTCGGCCGTCGATCAGCAGACGCAGGGTTCGAGCAGCAATGGGAAAGAGCCGCCGGCTCTTCCCAAGCGTGCGCTAGGAAACCGCGGTTAACTTGCGGCGGCCGGCTGCGGACGAAGCGTGGTCGGCCGCGCTCCGGGGAGTTTGATCCCCGAGACGTCGCCCGGATCGGGGGCGATGTTGATCCACTCCGACCGCGGCAGGGTGGGCACCATATCGTGCCTCTGCACCATCAGCTTGGCGTACTGCACGAGGTTGTTACCGTAGCGCGCGAAGCGCATGATGCGGGCGAAGACGGCCGCACGACCGGTCTTGGCCCGGCCCGCCTTGTTCTTGAAGTTGTTGCGCATCATCTTGCGCAGGCACGACAAAAAGTATTCGGAGTCGGTTCGGATCGCCACGCCCCAAACGTTGCGGGCCGCCGCTTCGGTCTCGTTGATGACCTTGACGTCGTAGTTCTCCCAATCCATCCCGAGCTTGGCGTACACGCCCGACTCACAATCGCGCAGATACATCGTAATGTACACCGCGAGGGTGAAGAATTTGATCGTGAGATGGTTGAGCGTCCCGGTGAGGTAGTCCGGCTGGCTGCGCAGCATGAGCGCGAAAAACCGGCTGTGACGACGCTCGTCGTTGCACCAGTCGTCGAAGTAGCGGAAGATCGGGTGGAACGAATATTCGGGATTCGCCTTGAGGTGGTCGCTGATGTTTTGATAGCGGTAGAAGCCGACGATCTCCGACAGGTAGGTCGTGATGAAGATCAGCTTGGGATGCATGTACTGCAGCTTTTCCATCTTGGGCAGCAGCGCCAGGTCGAACCGGCGGCCCATGTGGCGCATCACCCAGCTCAGGAATGAGCTGTGTCGCCCTTCGTCGCGCGCCATGCACTTGTAAATTGCGGCGACGTCGGGATCGCTGAGCTTCTTTTGAACTTCGCTGTAGAGCAGACAACCCGAGAACTCGCCGATCGACGAGCGGTTGAGAAACTCGTAGAACTCATTCCACAACGGCCGGTAGTCGAGATCGTTGACGTCTTCGGTCCACTTGAAGAGCGTGCGGTTCCAATCACGCTCGAAGTCGGCGCGCAAGGTTTGAAATTCCGCCCGGCAATCGGAAACGTCCAGCGAGTTGAGGATGCGATAGTCGGTGCGGTACAACCGCGGCTTGAGCAGCTGCGGTGCGGCGGGCGGTCCGGCGGGCCGTGCGATCGTCATGGCGGAGAGACGCTAACGCCGGATCGCCTCGAACACGAACGAATCGTAGAAGAAGAACTTGATCCGTTTCGTGCGCGCGATCTTGTAGCCCGCGCGGTACATGATCTGCTCGACCTGGTCGTAGCTGAACATGTACAGCTTGGTCATGCGGTTCTTGGCATGGAACCGTTGGCCGACTTTCATCCAGAAATCGTTGAACGGCGTGCGCAGTGCGAACGAACCGACGAACTTGTGCGCGCTCAGATGCGCGAGTTGGGTGAGCATCGACTCGACCTCTTCATAGGGGTAGTGGAAGAGGACGTCGAGGCAGCACACCAGGTCGTACGTTTTCTTTTCACCGGCGAGCGAGCCGATGTCGCCGACCATGAAGTTCGGCGGGACGCCGCGCGTGCGGCCGGTGTTGATGTATTTGGCAAAGTGAATCATCGGCGCGGACACGTCGAAGGCGTCGACTTCGTAGTTGCGGTTTGCCAGTTCGATGGCCAGATTGCCGGTACCGCAGCCGGCGTCGAGCGCCGTATGATGCAGATCGTCCCCGACAAACGAAACAACGGCGTCGATCGCGCGCTGGTGGCCGTCGCGGATGACCTTCCAGATCGGCGGGATATCGCCCGACCCGTAGATCGCCGTCCAGCGCGAAAAGCCGGAGGTCTCGAAATACTTGCGGACGTGCGCGCCGACGTCCGACGTCGACGGTGCGCCGAAGAGCGGCACGCGCTGCCGGTCGGGAAGCGGGATGGTTGCGGAACGGAGATCGTGCGGAGCAGTCTGCATCGGCCCACCCTTTCGACGGTATGGGCCGATGGTAGACGCGCGGGCTACGGTCCAGCGGTGAGCGCGGTCACCCGAACCGGGCCGGCTGCTCCCAACCGGTGCGGAACATCCGCACGATAAAGGCGAGCGCGACGACGACCGCCGCGATCACCGCGGCGACCACGAGCAGCTTGAGCACGAACATCAGAACGACGAGCGCCACGAGCAGCGCCGCGATGCCCAGGGTAACGCGAACGAACAGGTGCATTTGGCGAGGGCCTCCGACGGAAGATACCGCTCGAGCTCCGCCCATGTTTCGCCCCCGCCCCGGCCAAGCGCCACGCGGATTGCGGCGCAGCCGCAAACGCCATGGATTCGCGGCGCGTTCAGCGCCGCGCGGATTGCGGCGTAGCCGCAAACGCCATGGATTCGCGGCGCGTTCAGCGCCGCGAATCCTGTCAGGTCTCTTCGGAGGCGGCCAGGGTCGTCAGCAGATCGATCTGCCTGACGGCGATCGTAGAGTTGCGCCGGCTTTCGATCACGCAGCGATCTTGCAGCTCGTGCAGCTTGCGGGTAACCGTGACCCGGTTGCTGCCGATCATGTCGGCCAGGCGCTGATGGGTGAGCGGGATTTCGATGAGG
>JBEKHC010000051.1:0-35094 GCA_050012475.1 Candidatus Velthaea sp. | reverse complement strand
GGAGACCTTGGGCGAGCTGACGAAGATCGCCTGGGAGCACGGCGTGCAGGTGATCATCGAGGGACCCGGCCACATTCCCATGCACATGATCAAGGAGAACGTCGATCGGCAGATGGAAGTCTGCCACGAGGCCCCGTTCTACACGCTGGGCCCGCTGACAACCGACGTGGCCCCGGCTTACGATCACATCACCTCGGCGATCGGCGCGGCGATGATCGGCTGGTACGGCACGGCGATGCTGTGTTACGTTACGCCCAAAGAGCATTTGGGTTTGCCCGACAAGCAGGACGTCAAGGACGGCGTGATCGCGTACAAGATCGCCGCGCATGCCGCCGACATCGCCAAGGGTCATCCGGGCGCGCGGCATTGGGACGACGTGTTGTCGACGGCGCGGTTCGAGTTTCGCTGGGCCGATCAATTCAATCTCGCGCTCGATCCGGAGACGGCGCAAAAGTATCACGATGAAACGCTCCCCGCGCAAGGCGCGAAAGTCGCGCACTTCTGCTCGATGTGCGGGCCGCATTTCTGCTCGATGAAAATCACGCAGGACGTGCGTGAATTCGCCGCGCGCGGAATGGCTGAGAAGTCGGCCGAGTTCAAAGCCGCGGGCGCCGAGATTTACGTGCAGGGTTCGGCGTAGCCGAACCCGTTGCGTTCGGCGCTTCGCGCCGAGTCTGCGAATGTAATGAGGAAAGCAACGAACGTCACGCTTCGGTTGGGCGCACGTTAAAGCGCGGCCAAGTGTCGAGGAGATCGGCATTGGTCGGCAAAGCCGATCTGCGATGATCTTTGCACGCGTCTTTTGGCCGCTTCTCGGTTGTGCGGCTCTGGCAGCTTGTTCGGGCAATATCGGCGGCGGTCAGAGCACGCTGCCGGGCACGCTGCAGAACGGAACCAACCCTCAAGGTCTTGCCACGGGGGTAGCGGCGACGCCGACGCCGTCGTCGGCTTCCAACGTTGCCACCGTCGGCGCCAACCCGGCCACGCAAGCGTTGCCGACGGTGGCCGGGTGGGGCGGGTCGATCGCGTTTGCCAAACCGTCGGCGGCACCGTCGGCGTCCCCGAATCCGAAGGCCAGCTCGGCCGCGGCCGACGCGGGCGGCGGAAACTCGGCGTCGATCGGGGTGACGGCCAGCGTCGTCGAGCCTTCTGACGCGCCGCATTTCAGTGCGGGTTCCAAACGTCATTCCAAACACGATGCGGGCGCGCCGACCGCGCTGTTCTTCATCAGTTTGCTCGCGCCGTCGGATATTGCGTTTGCCCAATATCCCAAGATCGCCGTCGACGTGCCGCGCGACGTCATCGCAAAGCATCGCGACGACGTTTTCGCGTTGGCCTTGTACGATCCCGAACGCAAGGACAAAACCTATCGGTTGGCCGTTGCCGAGCGCGATCTGAGCAGCCCTGGTCCGCAGTCGCTCCCGAGCGCGACCCCGGTTCCGACGCCCATGCCTACGCCGTTCGGGATGTCCAACGGTGCGCAAGCGTTCACCCCGCCGCCGATCGGCATGGGTGTCGGCAGCGCAGCTTTGCCGCCGGAGCATATCGCGTTTCTCGCAACGCCCGAAAACTTGACTTTGCGTGCAAACCGTCCGGTCGTCTTCGCGTTGTACGCCGTCGCGCCGGCCCCGTCACCGTCGCCTTCGCCGTCGCTTTCACCGAGTTCGAAAGCAACCGCGAGCGCGGCGCCGGCGCCTGCCTTGCCGTCGGCCGTTCCTTCGCCGTCCGCGAGTCCTTGAGCGAGCGCACAGCTACTGGGACGTGCGTCCTCGAAAGCGGAGTCGACAAGCGGCGTGAATAAAACTTTCGCGGGTATTTTATCTGCCGGGAATCAGTTCCCCTAACTGACAGACTGGTGGGTGCAGTCTCGCGCGGAGGCCAAACGTGAAAATCGCCATGGTGTCCATGAATGCCGGTCCGCTCGCGTGCCTCGGCGGCGATGAGAGCGGCGGACAAAGCGTCGTCGTCGACTGCCTGTCACGCGCGCTTTCGGTTGCCGGACACGACGTGCAGATTTTCAGCCAAAGCGATAACCCGTTGCTGCCGGGCTGCCTCGTCACGAAATCCGGCGTGCACATCGATCATCTCGCGGCCGAGCCGGCTTGCGCGAGCCTGCCGCCGCCCGCAAACGAGCCGTTCGCGGTGCGTCTGGCCGAGGAGTGGGCGGCGGACCGGCCCGACGTCGTTCACGCGCATTCCTGGATATCGGGAAAAGCGGCGGTTGCCGCAGCGCGTCCGTTCGGTATCCCGGTGGTGCAGACGTTTCACGGCTTGGCTCGGGCCAAGCGCGGCCGCGCCGACGCCGGCGATCCGGCGGTGCAGCGCTCCGACGAAGAAGCCGCGCTGGTCCGCTCCGCGGCACGGCTGATCGCAACGTCGAGCGCCGAGGTCTTCGCGCTGCTCGGCATGGGCGCGAGTCCGGGCGCCGTCAAGCTGATCCCGTGCGGTGTCGATCTCGAAGCGTTCGTTCCCGCTGCGCGCCCTGCGCGCCGGGCCGCCGGAGCTTTTCGCATCGCAACGCTGAGCCGGCTGGTTCCCGATGCGGGCGTCGGCGACGTCATCGAGGCACTGCAGTATGTCGAGGGCGTCGAACTCGCGGTCGGCGGCGGCCGCTGCGGGACCGATGACGTCTTCAGCGATCCCGATGCCCACGCCTTACGCGGGCTCGCAGCGGCGCGGGGAGTCGCGGGGCGCGTGCATTTTCACGGCCAGATCAGACGCGAGCGCGTCGCGGCGTTTTTGCAATCGGCCGACGCGGTGGTTTGTGCACCTTGGTACGATTCGATCGGCACGGTCGCGCTCGAGGCGATGGCATGCGGTGTGCCCGTCATCGTGTCGGCTGTCGGCAGCCATGTCGACGCGGTCGCCGATGGGATCAGCGGAATGCACGTTCCGCCGCAGTCCGCGCGTCAACTTGCCTATGCCATCGACGCGCTCAAAGCCGATGCGGCGCGGCGCGAACGATTCGCCCGGTTCGGCGTCGAGCGCACGTCGGCGCGCTACGGCTGGACGCGGATCGCAGGTGAGACGTTCGACGTGTACCGCAGCGTCGCCGTACGCGCGCCGGCGCGAAGCCGCGGCAGCGGTAGCAGCAGCAGCAGGGTTCAGCTGCGCTGAACCCGTGGCGTTCGGCCCTGCGGGCCGAGCCGCGGCGCCGAAGTTAGAAGCTGCTTTTGTATGCTGGGATCGGGACGACCGCGTAGGCGTCGGCCAGGATTGGAACGGCGGTTCCCGTGTCCAGCGCGGTCTCGAATGCCGCGCCGCTGGAGTTCTCCGCTGCGCGGCGCGTCGTCACGATCCGATCTGCGGCGGGTTCCGGCGCGATCGCGACGCTTCCGTAGAGCTGGCGGTAGACGCGCATCACGCGAACGACATAGCGCTGCGTCTCTGCATATGGCGGGACGCCGCCGTATCGGATGACCGCGTGCGGTCCGGCGTTGTAGCCGGCAATCGCTTTCTCGAACCAATGCTGCTGGCCGTGGAACCGATCCAGCAGCGCGCGCAAGTAGATCGACGTACCGCGCAAGTTGTCGGACGCGTCGCGCGCATTGACGGCCAGCGCAGCGGCGGTGCCCGGCATGAGTTGCCCCAAGCCGCGCGCGCCCGAGCGCGACACGGCATTCGAATGCCATGATGATTCGACCGTTACGATCGCCATGATGAAGCGCGGATCGATGCGCGTGCGCTGCGCGTTGGCAAGCAGCGACGCGGCGTACTTCTGACGCTGCCAATCCGGAAGATCGGGATTGAAAACCCGCAGGACGTTGGCATACGTCTTGACCGGATTGAGCGGTCGCTCTTGCGCGCACGCCGGCGCAGCGGCAAATGCAAGAGTGAAGAGAAGCGTCGCAATAGCTTGCGGCACGGGCAGTCGCGGCATGCGGGGAAGTTGGTCCTCTCCGCGACGGTACCCTTTCTTCTGCGCGCTAGGGAATGAAATCCGACGTATTCGATAGTTTGGCGGTAGTGAGTTCGGTCGCACTTCGGTGCGGCGAATGCGGCGCCGACGGTATGTACGCCCGATCCTGCAGCGCCGCGCGTCCCACCATGCTACAAACGTCCCTACTGCTTCCCTCCTCTCGATTCAAGTGTTTGCTGCATCCGCGCGCAAAGCAGGGAAATAAGCTTGCGCAGCGACCTTTAGAGGCTGTGCATTCAAGGAGTTTTTGATGCTAAAGGGTTTTGGACAGTTTCTCATGCGCGGCAACGTCGTCGATTTGGCCGTCGCGGTCGTTATCGGCGGCGCCTTCGGTGCGATTGTTACGGCACTGGTGAAAGATCTCATCACGCCGCTGATTGCTGCAATCATCGGTAAACCGGACTTCTCGGCGATCGCCTTCACCATAAATAATAGTAAGTTCGCCGTCGGTGATTTCATCAACGCGCTTGTGGCGTTCATCTTGGTAGCCGCTGCGATTTACTTCTTCGTCGTCGTTCCGGTGAACGCCATGAACGCGCGTTTCAAGAAGCCGGAACCGGAAGCGGCGCTGAAAACGAAGCCGTGCCCCGAATGTCTGAGCGACATCCCCGTCGGCGCACGCCGCTGCAAATACTGCACCGCCGCAGTCGCCTAGCAGCGTCGTTCAGGCTTGCTCGGAATCCGAGCGTCGCGAGGTTTTGCCGGGTACCCCGGGAAGCGATCGCGCCAAGCGCCGAACGCCGCGGCTTGACGGGAAGCGCCAAACGCCACGGGCCCGGCGCACCCGGGTCCTGCCCTTAGCTGGGCGTGCTCGGGACGATGTCCTGGTTGACGCGCAGGCGGATGAGCGTGCCGCGTTTGAGGACGATATTGCTCTTCATCGTATTGACCAGGGCGAATCCGGTCGCCGCACCGGCGAGGGTGCCGCCTTTGTGCCCGGTCTTATCGGAGACGACATGACCGGCCACGGCGCTTCCGACGATGACCGCGCTGTCGCGGAGGTGGTGCGTCTTCGGTTCGAGCTCCTTGAGCGACTTGACCCCGATCGCGACCGGGGTGATGACGCTGCCGTCGGGCATCTTGATATCGTCGATCACGATGCTCATCGAGGCTTTGTGCATTTTCAAACCGTCGGCGGCGCTGACGTTCTCGATGTGCCCGTCGATCGTCGCGCCCTTGAGGGCCGGGTTTTTGACGAAAATTCCCTCGTGCTCGGTGAGGGTGAAGGTTTTCCCGCTTTGATCTTTGCCGGAGTCTAACGTATCGTTGAGCGTACCGTCCAGTTGAGCACCTTTGTGTGCCAAAACCGTTGTTTGCGCAGGGACTGCTACGGGATGAAGAGTGATAACTGCTATGCCCAAAAGCGCGGCTGCAAGGCGTTTCATCGAAGGCTCCTATGAGATTAGGGATGCGTGCGGCTGGTTCGATCTCGACCTTTCATAGAGCCTTTCTTCGGAGGAGTTTCATGTCGTTTTTGAATAACATTGGCGGACTTTTGTCGCAGTTCACCAGCGCGCCGCCGTCGCAGGTGCAGTCGGCTGCCGCCGACCATATCGGCGGCATGGACGCCGACCAGTTGGCCGGACATCTCAGCGATAGCGCTCAGAATCTCAACGCCGGTCAGCTGGGGCAGCTGGCGACGTCTATTCTCGGCGCACTGACCAGTCAGGGTCAAAACGCGGCGGCCGTTGCCAACAACGCCGGCGTGTCGACCGCTGACGCGCAGGCGGGCGATCAAGACGCGGTGACCGCGCTGATTTCGCATGCGCAGCAGAATCCGGCTGCGCTCAAAGACGCGGCAATCGATTTCATCAAAAACAACCCGCAAGCCGTGCAGCAGTTTGCTCCCGACTTCCTTAAGGGCATCCTATCGAAATTCGCCGGTTAGCCGGAGCCGCGCCGGCGTCTCGGACCGCCGTCGGGCCGCGCGTCGTTTTCGCGCTGCGCTGAGGGGGCAGAAGACCCACCATGCAAAACGGAGCGGCAGGCCAAGCCAAACGACCCCTGCCGGCCTACCTGGCACTCGCGGTCCTGCTCGTCGTCGGCGTGGCCGTCGCCGGGGCCCTTGTATTCCGCAATGCGGCGGCGCTGGGGATCGTCCGTTCCGCGGCCCGCGGATTCGGCTACGACGTCGCGGCCGGCAATCTCGCCGTCGGCGCAGCGCAAGTCATCGCGCGCGACGTTCGGATTCGCAATGCCGCAGGCGAACCGGTCCTCGAGGCACGTAGCATCGCTATCGGCTATTCGCTGCGTGACCTGCTGCCGGGCGGGAAACGGCTGTTCGGCTTGACCGCCGTCGACATCGAAGCGCCGCACGTTACGGTCATCCATCATGTCGACGGCAGTTACAACATTACGGTTCCGCCGGGGCCGGCGAACGCGCCGGCGCAAAACCCGCCGCCGCTCGATGTGCGCTTGCGCGTCGCCGACGGCACCGTCGATCTGATCGATCGCTTCGTGACTGCGCCCCGCGAGCGCCGGGCGCGTCTCTCCGCGGTGCATGCCGCCGGGGTCGTTTCGCCGGCCGCCGCGTCGTCGTATCACGCCGGCGCGATCCTCGAGGACGGCCCGCAACGCTATCCGATCGCCGGGCGCGGCCGGTTCGACGATCCGCGCGGGCTCGAAGTCCAGCACTGGACGGCAGCCCGGCTGCCGCTGGCGACGCTGGCAAATTTCGCCTTGTCGACGCATGCCATCGTCGTGCAGGCCGGCGAGCTGCGCAACCTCGACTTGTCGCTGGGCGCGCTGTCGACGCCGTCGGGCACGATGCAGTCGCATTTCGGTTTGCGCGGCGAGCTTGCCGGCGGTCGGATCGCGGCCACCGCATTGACCAAGCCCGTCCGCGACGCGCGCGGCTGGTTCGTGGTTGACGACGACGGTGCGACCGTGCCGTCGCTCGACGCATCGCTCAACGGCATTCCGCTGCATGCCGGCGGCGCGCTCTACGATTTCGGCGCGCCCAAGCTCGCGTTTGCGCTCACGGCGCGCGGTGATCTGGGCCGGATACGTGAGTTGTCGAAGGACAGTGCGAAGCTGCCGCTGGCCGGCGCGGTCGCGCTTCAAGCGCTCGCCGAAGGCCCGGCCTCGAGTCCGCTGATCTTCGCTCGGATCAATGCGCCGAAGGTCAGCTACGCCGCGTATCGGCTCGACGGCGTGCACGGATTTGCGGCCGTCGCGGGCGACGAGCTCGATCTCATCGCCGCCGCCGCGCGGTATGGCCGGCTGGATCTCGCAGGCCGCGGGTCGCTGCGGCTCGCGCAGCACACCCAGACGGCCGGCTACGCGCTGCTGCGCGCACCCGCGAATAGCGTGCCGTACGTCGAGAACCTCGTGCCGGCCCTGCCGCTCCGCGCGGTCGCGGTCGCGGGCGGCGCCGACGGGCGGCTCGCCGCCCGCGGCTATCTCGCCGGAGCGCACGGATCGGATCGGCTCGACGCGCCGTTCTCCTTCGCTGCCGACGGCAGCGGGACGGTCGGGCCGGTCGTCTTGCAGCGGCACGACGGCGCGACGGTCTATGCCCGCGCTGCCGTCGAAGGACCCTCGCATCAGATCGCGGCGCTCGTCAACGTGCAGCGTTTCGGGCTGCTGCCGGCGCCGGCCGTGACGCTGCCTGGTCTCGTGCTGCCCGCCGTCCCGCCGCATCTCGACGCCAAAGTGGACGCGTCGTTCACCGCGATCGCGTCGGATACAGCGCTGCTCGCGGCGAGCGGCACCGTTCACGGCTACGGCTCGTGGGGCGATCTCCGGGCCGAGGCCGATGGAACGAGCGCAGTGCTTGCCGCGCGCGGACGGCTGACTACATCGTTTGACAAGCTTGCGCCGTTCATCGGCCGGTTCGGCGCGCGCGGTGACATCGACGTGCCCTTCGCGCTGACCAACGCCGGGCGCTCGACCGTCGTTCAGATCGCGAACGCGCGCTTCGGCGGTGCGAACATCCGCGGACTCGCCTTGCAGCACGCCGACGCCACGCTCGGTCTGGCGCTGCCGGCGATCGACATCTATGCTGCCGACGTGCGCATCGCCGGTCACGACGTCACGGCGGCGGGGCGCTGGGGGAGCGGCGGCCGGGTGCGCGTGACTGCCGGTCAATTCGACCTCGCCGCGCTCCGGGCCGTGGGCGTTCCGATTGCCGGCGGCCGGGCGAGCGTGATCGCCGACATCGCCGGAACCGCCGCCAAGCCTACGGCGACCGTGCTCGCGGCGTTGTCCGGGGCGCGCTACGCGGATGCGGACCTGGGCGGCGACGTCGGCCTCGCCTACGACGGCGCCGCCGTGCGTATCAGGCGCGCGACGCTGACGTTCGCGGGCGCGTACGCCAATGCGACGGGTGTCGTGGCCGGATTGACGCCCGGCCACATCGCGCCGCGCTACGCCATCCGCGCGCAGCTGGCCGACGCCGACATCGCGGCCCTGGCGCGGACGGTGAAGAACCCATTGCGCTATCCCGAAGGCACGCTCGATGCCGATCTGCGGGTAGGCGGAGCAGGCGCGACGCCTTCGATCGTGGGCGACATCCGGGTCCCGGAGGGCTCGCTCAACGGACTGAACTTCCGCGCCGGGCACCTCGGCATCAAGGCTACCGCGGTCGCCGTCAGCGCCGGCAACGGCCGTTTGACGGTCGGCAGCACGACCCTCGATTTCGGCGGGAGCGTGTCGCGCACGCATCAGAGCCTGATGCTGCGCGCCGACCGGCTGGATTTGAGCGACTTCAACGATTATTTCGACGAAGCCGAAGTTTTGGCCGGAACCGGCAGCCTGGCACTGGCGTTCGACGGTGCCCCGCGCGCGCTCAACACGTCGGCCAATCTCACGCTGCGCGACGCGCGCTATCGGCGCTTCGAGCTGGGGACGCTGAGCGCTCGTGTCGACACGGTCGGCCGGACGGTGCGCGTCGGGGCCGCACTGCTGGGCACGAACGGCCGGTTCGCCGCCGTCGGCGATATTCGGGTTCCGGCCAGCGCCCCGCTGCGCGACATCGTGCACCGCTCCGATCTCGATGTGCGAGCGCAAATCGCCGGCCTCGATCTGGGCAACGTGTTGCCCGCGGCGGGTCTCAGCGCACCCGTCTTCGGCTTCGTCGACGGTTCGGCGGTCGTGCGCGGGCGTTACCCGGCGCTCACCCTCACCACGCACGCGGCGCTGACCAAAGGCGTCGTCGGGCGCGTTCCGATCGAACGCTTCAGCGTTGCAGCGACGGCGGCCAACGGCCGCGGCCGGATTACCGACGCGACCCTCGTCGCCAGCGGGCTCACGGCGAACATCTCAGGAACCTTCGGGTTGCGTCCTGCGGATGCGTTCGATCTCAACGCCCGGGCAGCGAGCCCCGACATCAACGAGCTCATCACGGCTGTCACCGGAAAGAGTCCGGGGGTCAAAGGTACGTTCGCAACGCGCGCGCAGCTGACCGGAACCGCGGCGGTACCGCATGTCGCCGGTTCCGTGGACGTGCACGACGTGACGTACAACTCCGTGACGGTTCCCGCGGTGCACGCCGATTTCGCCGCGAACCGTCAAGCCGCCGACGTGCGCAACGGTACGATCACGCTGCCGCGCGGGGGTTCGATCGCCTTTGACGGGCACGCGCCGTTCGGCAACGGCACTTCCACGCCGATCGCCTTGGACTTCGCGCCGCATCGCGTCGATGCGAACCCGTATTCTGCGCTGCTGCCCGACGGCTCGGTGATCGACGGACTTTTCGATGGAAATCTCGCCGTTCGCGGCACGATCGCAGCGCCGAGCCTCAACGGCAATTTGGCGTTCACCGACGGATCGTTCCGCTCGAACTCGTTCAAGAACGCGTTGACGAACATCACCCTGGCGCTGGATTTCTCCGGCACAACCGTGCGCATCGCGAAACTGCACGCTCGGGCGGCGCCCGGCAACATCGACGGCAGCGGACGACTGACCCTGCGCGATCTGCACGATCCGATCCGCGGGCTAACGGCCAACGCAAAGGTGACCGTCGCCAATGCCTATATCGCAGCGCCCAAATACTACACCGGCTATGTCGACGGAACGATCAGCGCGCGCAAGCGCGCCGCCGCGCCGTTGACCATCGGCGGACAGCTGAACTTCGCGAACGCGCGGATTCCGTATACCGCCTTGCTGCCCGGCGGCGGATCGAGTCCGACCGCCGCACCGGCATTGCCCAACGTGGCGTTCAACCTTGGGGTCAACGTCGGGCGCGACGTGCGCATTCAATCCGGGCCGGTCGACATCGGTACGACGGGAACGGCGAGACTCGGCGGAAACCTGGCAAAACCGACCCTCGACGGACAGTTCACCGCGACGGACGGCACGGTATCGCTGTATCGCACCTTTACGGTCCAAAGCGGCAGCACGGTCAGCTTTACCCCAGCGGACGGAATTACGCCGACGGTGGACGCGACCGCCGTAACCAACATCCCCGATCCGCCAACGGACGTGCTGCTCCGCGTGACCGGTCCCTCGACGCATTTGCAGCTTGCGTTCAGTTCCCAACCGTCGTACACGCAAGAACAGATTCTCGGACTGCTGGTTAACGCGCAAGCCCTGGGCGCAGTAGCGGGTGTCGCGCAAACCGGCAATTCCGCCTCGAGCGGCCCGTCGATCGCCGGGATCGGCGAAGGTCTGCTCAACACCCAGCTCACCCAGAAGTTTCTGCAACCGTTCAGCAGCGCGCTCGGCGGGGCTCTGGGGCTCAGCGATCTCAACCTCAACTACAACATGAACGGCGCCGTCTCGGCTTCCGCGCGGCGCCGAATCGGGAAGAACGTCTCGTTTATTTACGGCGAGCAAATCGGCGGTCCGACCCCGCAGACGAGTTTCGGCATCAACGTCGGCACCGATGTGTCCGGCGGGCAGCTGACGTTCTATCAAGCCGCCGGCTCATCCCAAGCTTTCGGCGGGCAGGCGCTCACGCCGTATCTGCAAAGCGGCTTTCTCGCCACGACCCCACCGAACTATACGCTTCAAGCGATCGCACCGCCGAACGGAAGCGGCTTCGTGTTCTCTTATCAGCGGCGCTATTGGTAAATCTGGGTTTACGGCGGTGGGATCGCGCCGGCGGCGATGGCGGCGTCGAAGCGGCGGATGCGCGACGCCATCACCGTCATCACGTCGAGCGCAAAGGTCGGCGTGTTTTGGATCAGATACAGAAACCGGCGCCGGTCGATGCGCGCCAACCGAACCGGTGTGAGCGCGTGGACCGCGGCGCTGCGGCTGCTCTGGTCGACGAGCGCCATCTCGCCGATGATTTCGCCGCGGCCCGCAACGTCGACCGACTTGTCGGCCAGTCGGATGTCGACGTTGCCTTCGAGGATGACGTACATCGCGTCCCCGGGTTCGCCGGCTTTGATGATGACATCGCCGGGTGAAAACAAGACGATATCGGGTTCATTCCGAAACAGATCGGTTAGCGGCACGACGAACCTCCTACCTTCTAGCTCCGTGCGCTGCCGTTAGTCCGGATGTGCGCGAAACCCTACGCCGCGAGACCCTACGCCGCGAGCAGAGCGCGTCGCCCGATTCGCCGGGAGTTCCAAACCGTGCGGCGGCAGGAGCGCCGTCGACGGGCAGCGAGGCTCTAGGGAATGAACGTAACGGTCATCGCCGTGTCGACCACGGCCGACGGCGGCGGCGAATACGCCGCCGCCGTCGCGTCGGCGGGCGGTCAGCCGCGGTTGCTCGATTTCGATCCGGACACGCTGGATGCCCAACTTGCCGGCTGCACAGGCGTGCTGCTGAGCGGCGGCGGTGACGTCGACCCGGCACGCTACGGTGACGGCGCCGGCCGTGCAACCGACATCGACGTTCGGCGCGACGCGTTCGAGACCGCGCTGGTGCGGCGCGCGCGCGAGCGCGGTCTGCCGACGCTGTGCATTTGCCGCGGCCTGCAGCTGGCCAACGTGGCCTTCGGCGGAACGCTCGTCGGCGATATCGGCGGCGCGGTCGGGCCTGCCGCCGGAGCATTGCACCAGCGCGAGGTCGACGGAACGAGCGACCGCGGTTTGATCCCCGGGCATGCCGTCGCGATTCGCCCGCAGTCCCTGCTGGCGTCGATCGTCGGAAAAACGTCGCTCGTCACGGGCTCGCGACACCATCAGAGCATCGCGCGGGTCGCGGCCGATCTCGACGTGGTTGCGGCGACGCCCGATGGGATCGTCGAAGCCGCGGAAGCGCGGTTTGCATCGCCGTTCTGGCTGGGCGTCCAATGGCACCCCGAATCGACGCTGCGCCTCGACGACGGCGTCAGCAGCGCGATTTTCGCGGCGTTCTTGGCCGCGGCACGCCGCTCGGCGGGCCTGGCCCGCACTGCCGGAAAATGAGCGCATAACGGAGGATCGATCGTGCTTGATACGCCCGAGGGATACGCGCGGTTGGATGCCGCGAGCCTGGCGGAGTACCTGGCCGGGCTGCCGGCATTGCAGCAGCGGCTCGGCGGTACGCCCTCCCAGTGGCGCATTCGCGAAGTGGGCGACGGCAATCTTAATTTGGTGTTCATCGTCGACGGGCCGGACGGCGCGGTGTGCGTCAAACAATCGCTGCCGCACATTCGCGCGATCGAAAGCTGGCGGCTGAGCGTCGAGCGGACGTCGTTTGAGAACGCGTATTTTGCCGCGGTGCGCTCGCACGTCGGCGGACTGATTCCGACGATCTATCACTACGAGCCGCGGCTGTATTGCCTGGTGATGGAAAAGCTCGCGCCGCACATCATCCTGCGCCGTGGCCTCGTCGCGGGCAATCGCTATCCGCGCGTGGCACAGGATACCGCCGAATACGTTGCCCGCGCGACGTTTTTCACCTCGGACCTCGGTCAGCCGCTGGAAACGAAACTGGACGGCATCGCGTTCTTCGCGCGCAATCATCCGCTCATCCGCATCACCAGCGATCTGGTGTTCACCGATCCGTACCGCATCAACGAACGCAATCGCTGGACGACTCCGCAACTCGATGCGATCGCCGCGGAGTTTCGCGCCGATCCGGCGCTCAAGATCGCGGCGGCTCGGCGCGGGCAGCAATTTCTCTCGCACGCGCAAGCGCTCATTCACGGCGATTTGCACACCGGCTCGCTCATGGTGACGCCCGGTGACACGCGCATCATTGATCCGGAGTTCGGCTTCTACGGGCCGATCGGGATGGATCTCGGCGCGTTCACCGGGAACTTGCTCATGAGCTATCTGTCGCAGCCCGGTCACGCAACACCCGAAGCGCCGCGCGACGACTTCGCGGAGTGGGTGCTGGCGCAAATCCCGATCTTTTGGAACCACTTCACGCGGCGTTTTCTCGAGCTTTGGGAAACGCAGGCCGCCGGCGACGCGTACGCGCCGAGCATGTTCGGCGACGAGCCCAGCCGTGCGGCGCTGCGTGCCGAACGCGCAGCGTTCATCGCGACGCTGTTCGACGACATGCTAGGCTTTGCGGCAGTCAAGATGATCCGCCGCATCCTGGGTTTCGCGCACAACATCGATTTCGATCTGATCGCTGATCCCGTTCGCCGCGCAGCGTGTGAAACGGCCACGCTGCGGGTGGCACGCAGGTTGCTGGTCGAGCCTCAGCGATTTCGCACCATCGATGATGTTCTCGCCGCCGCGCGGCAGGCCGCGCCGCGTGTTCAGCCCGCCACCCGCAACTAGGGATGCTCCGATTTCCCTGGCGAGGAGCATAGCGGCGAAGTTTGCTTCAGCAAACGAGCCGCGTAGCGACGACATCCAGGGCGCAATCAGAGCATCCCTAGAAGCTTTCCAATGCGAAGGATACGGATATGCACAACGAACGCGAAGCCGCCGGCGCGCCGGCACCGATCATCCTGCACATCGGGATCGGATCGTTTCACCGCGCGCACCAAGCCTGGTATCTGCATCGGCTGCTCGAGCAAGGCGCCACGGACTGGACGCTGGCGGCTTCGAGCATCCGCAGCGACATGGTGCCGCTGCTCGATTGTCTGGCGCGCCAAAACGGCGCCTACACGCTCGAGACCGTCACGCCCGACGGCGTTCGCGCTTACGAACGCATCACGTCGATCCGGCGGATCGTGCCGTGGGACGCTGAGCTTGCGGCACTCGTCGACGTCGGAGCGCAGCCCAACACGCGGATCATCTCCTTTACGGTGACCGAAGGCGGCTACTACCTCGATCAGCATCATCACCTCGATCTCACCAACCCGGATTTGGCCGCCGACCTCGCCGGCGGACGGCGCACCATTTACGGTACGATCGCTGCGGTGCTGCGGGCGCGCTTGGAACGCAGCGCTGGGCCCGTCACGCTGATGAATTGCGATAATCTGCGCAGCAACGGGGAGCGCTTTCGCGGCGGGCTGCTCGAATTTCTCGAACGGCGCGGCGAGCACGACGTGCGCACCTACGTGCTCGAACAAACGACGTGTCCGAGTTCGATGGTCGACCGCATTACGCCGCGGCCGCTCGCCGACGTGGCGGAGCGGGTGCGCGCGGCGACCGGCTTCGACGACGGCTGTCCGGTGATGGGCGAGAGCTTCATCCAGTGGGTGATCGAAGACGACTTCCGCGCGGGCCGGCCGGCCTGGGAAAAGGTCGGCGCCGAGATGGTCAGCTCGGTACTGCCGTACGAAGAGGCGAAGATACGAATCCTCAACGCCAGCCACAGCTGCATCGCCTGGGCCGGAACGCTCGTCGGGCTGGAGTTCATTCACGAGGGCACCAATGACGACGAGATCCGCGAGATGGCGTTCGACTACGTCACCGACGACGTGATCCCGTGCTTGAGTCCGAGCCCGCTCGATTTAGCCGCGTACCGCGACGTCGTGCTCGATCGCTTCAGCAATCCGTACATCAAGGATACCAATCAGCGCGTAACGGCCGACGGCTACTCGAAGATCCCGGGCTTCATCGTGCCGACCCTCACCGAACTCATCGAACGCAAGCGTTCGCTCGCGGCGACCGCGATGCTGCCGGCGCTGTATTATGTCTTCCTCACGCGCTGGCACCGCAACGAACTTCCGTACGCCTATCAAGACGGCGTCATGGATCCGGCCGCGGCTCACGCAATGCTCGACGAACCCGATCCGCTGGGCGCTTTCTTGGCCGAGCGCCAGCTCTGGGGCAAACTCACCGGCAACGCCGAACTCGAATCTGCGGTCCGCGCGGCCGTCGCGCGCGTCGAAGAATGGCTCGCAACACGCGACGATTAATTGGTGGGGCGATCAGCCCACGGCTTCCGAAGGCGCCGGTCGAAGCAGAGGTTACGGTACTCGATCCGACTCTAAAGTGGTCATTGATCGATAGCGCGCACTCAACCGCCTGATCTTGCGGCATCGTCGCGCCCGCGGCCATCGACTGAAGGCGAAGATCGACTCGCGCGCGTGACGCGCCCATCGTCGGCCGCTCCGCTCGCGGCCCGAATTCTTGCCGGTCACCGTCGCCTTGCGGGGATATCACGGTGCGTCAACCCGCACCCACTGAGCCCGCAGCTTCGGCGGTCCAACAAGTGCGTCGATCTGCGACGAGGTCCAACAAATCGGAGTCTGTTGGACCCCGCTTGTCTTAGACGAAACCGGCCTTGATCGCGTAGACCGCGGCTTGCGTGCGGGCCGAGACGTTGAGCTTCGAGAGGATCCGGCTGACGTAATTTTTGATCGTCTTCTCGGAAAGCTGGAGTTTCACGCCGATTTCTTTGTTGGCCAGGCCGCCGGCGATCAGACGCAGGATGTCTGCCTCGCGGGTGGTCAGGTCGCTGATCGCCGAACCGGAATTGGCTTCGTAACGCCGTTTGAGCATGCCGCCGGCAACCCGCGGGTCGACATACGACGAGCCGCTTGCCAGAACGCGGAAGGCCACGTCGAGTTCGCTCGGCGAAATGTCTTTTACGACGAAACCGTCGGCGCCCGAGGCGATGCTGCGCTGCATGACGTCGGAGTTGGCGTAGCTCGAGAGCACGCAAAACCGGACGTTCGGACAGACGCTGCGGGCCAATGCCAGCGCTTCGGTGACATCCAACAACGCGTTGTCGAGGCCGAAGACGATGAGATCGGGCCGCGTGCGCTGGAGATCTTCAACCCGTACCGACGGGGCGTCTCCGACGACGCGGATCATCGGATTCTCATCGAGAAATGAGTGCAGAGCCTTCGCAATAAGCGATTGGCGTTCGATGACGAAAGTCTTGAGGGGGACCATATCCAGGGCGATCATGCTGTACTCCTACGACCTTACACCGAATGGCGCGTCGGGAAAAAACCGACGAGGTATGGACGTATAGTAGGGCAAGAGCGAGATCTGCGGACTTCTCAAAATTTAGTATTTTTTACCCAATCGACACATTTGTCGAGTGACACGAGGCACAAGCGAGACGGGTCTTTTCGGAAAGCATACCAAGCACGACTACCGGGAATCCGCTGCCCTCGTCATGGGCGGCGGCACGAACGAGCGCCATTCTTGTTCGAGGATCCCGGCCAGGGCCAACGTCTGCAGGTCGCCGTGCAACGGGCCGACGATCTGGACGCCGATCGGAAGCTGGGCCTCCGTGAGCCCGAGCGGCGCGACCGTGGCGGGCAGGTGGTAAGCACCGATGACGCCCGGCCAAAAGCCGAGATTGTTGTAGGGCATCGTGCGCCCGGCAACGGTGACGCGACGCTCACGCTGGACAGTGGTCGTATCGTGGGGCAAGGCCGGGCTGCCGAACGGCGGGCACAGCAGCACGTCGAATTCACCGAAGAACCCCTGCCAAGCGCGGCGGATCACGTGCCGCCGTTCATTGAGGGCCAGCCATTCGCGATGCGACATCCCGTAGTTTCGGTCGAGGATCGCATCGGCGCTGCGGTCGTCCGCCGCCGCGGCCGAGCGTGCACGCGCTTCTTCGATCTGCTCGGGCGTTAGCCGGGCTCCGATCACGGCGGCGATCAACATCAGAAAAAGTTCGTACGCTTCGGCCGCGTCGATGGCCGGCCGGGTGTATCGCACCCGTGCTCCGCGGCGCCCCAGAAAAGCGGCGAGATCGTGCAGTTGCGCGGTAATTTCGGGGTCGGTCGGCGATGCCGGATCTTCGGCCCACACGGCGACGCGCATCCCTGCGAGCGACGCCGCGCGCGGCTGCGGTAGCGTCCAGCGCAAAGCGCTATCGGCCGCATCGGGTCCGGCGAGGAGATCCACGGCCAATTCGAGGTCGGAAACCGAGCGTGCCAACGGGCCAATCGCGGCGATATCGACCGGCGAAATCGTGCCGGTCAGGGAATGCCCGATCATCGGCAGCAGCTCCCAGCTGGGTTTGTGGCCGAAGATGCCGCACATGTGGGCCGGCACCCGAACCGAACCCCCGATGTCGCTGCCGAGTTCGAGCGCGCAAAGGCCGGCGGCAACGGCCGCCGCGGCGCCTCCGGATGATCCGCCGGGGGTTTTCGTGAGGTCCCATGGATTGTTGGTGACGCCGTAGACGTCGTTGAAGCTTTGCCAATCGAGCAGCAAGCGGGGCACGTTCGTTTTGCCGAAGACGACCGCGCCGGCCGCTTCGAGGCGGTTCACCGCCACCGCATCGCGAGCGGCAAGCGCGTGCGCGTACTCGGTCAGTCCGTAGGTCGTGGGCAACCCGCTGACGTCGAAACTCTCTTTGACCGTTATCGGAACGCCGTGCAGCGGGCCGGTCGGCGCGGCGGCGGCGTCGAGCGCCCGCGCGCGACACCGGGCGCGCTCGACGTCTCGAACTACGACCGCGTTGAGCGCGCGATCGTATATTTCCAAACGGGCGAGGTAGGCTTCCAGGGTTTCGAGGCAGCCGATCTCGCGCCGGGCGATCGCGGCGGCCAACTGCGTTGCGCTCGCGAAGCAGCGATCGAGCTTGCCGGGCGCGATATCGCTCATGCGCTCGCGTTTCCGCGACGGCGCCGCAGCGCCCTCGACTCCGAACTCGCGACTTCTTTGCACGGGGGACGATCCGGCGGCTAAACGTGGGCGCCGCGTTTGCCGACGTTTCGACTAGTGGAAAGCGATCTGCACGGCCGCTCGCTTTGCGGAGAGGGGGCTTGGTTTGAATCTTTTTGAAGCGATGCGCTCCCGATCGAAGAGCAAAGCGGTCAACAGCGATCATTTGCCGGAGCTCAACGCGTTCGTCGACATTGCCACGGGCGGCAAGACGGAATCCGTTCCGGTCGAGTCGATCGGCCGCACCGAAATCGCGGTTCGGTGTCCGAGCCGAGCCGCGGTCGGAACGTCGGCCCTGTTTAATTACGTCAACGCGCGCGGCAGCTTCCGTTTCCATGCTGCGTGCACGAAAATCGAGGGCCAAACCGCGAGCTTCGCCTTGCCGCCCGAGATCACGGTCCTGCAGCGCGTGAACGACCGGCGGCGCACCGTTCGGCTGAAATACGCGCTCCCGGTGCTGTGGCGGTACGCTCCCGACGCCGTCGGCTACGGCGAGTTCACCAAGAGTGCGACGGTCGACATCAGCAGCAATGGAGTTGCGCTCATGGTGCCGCGCGAACTTCGCACCGGCACGCTGGTCGAAATTAAATTCGATCTCGGCACGTGCGCCTTCACCGTGATCGGAGCGTTGGCGCGCCCCACGGTCCAGCAGCCGAGTGGAAAATTTCTCGCGGGCATCGAGCTGCGCACGAACCTCGCGCAGGCGAACGCGATCGACGACTTCATTTTGGCGCGTCAGCAAGGTCAACGCCAGCGCGGCATCGCCGACCGGCACGCCTGAGCGCGTCGTTCCCGCCGAGCCCGGGCCGAGCGCGCCCGCGAGCACCCACCGGATGTTGGTCGCGTTTGCGTCGAAGCCGGCCGGCGCACCGCCGGCGAGCGCAGCGCAACAAAGCGGCTTCTGATTCGGGGCACTAGCGGTAAAGGGTTAGCGCAACATGGTCGGCGGTCAGGTAGAACCGGTCCGGGCCGAGCCAAGTGATCGCGTAGGGCGGGGTATGTTCGGTCGCCATGTGAATGCGCAGGGCTTGCGTCGTCTCGAATTGCAAGTCGCGCCGGATGGCTTGCGTGGTGAGAACGTAGGAACCCCGGTCGTAGGGTGCGTTATCGGCAATGACCGAAAACGTGCCGTCACGTTCGAACGTCCACGTATCATTGGGGATTTCGACGATGTGCCAGGTACCGGCGAGGCTGTACGTTTTCGAGCCGGTTGCGCATCCGCAGAGCAGCAATGCGACGGCCAAGACGGCGAGTCGCTTACGCAAGGTTGACATTGCGGCACTCGGATGAACCCGCGCTGCGGATACGTCCGTTGGGAGAAAACATCACGCGGCGGCCTGCGGACTGCGGCGGCGCGGCGTGAGAACATTGGGCACGTACGGGTTATCGGCAGAGCCGTACGACGACGTCTAGCACCTCTGCTCGACGAGCAGGCGGCAAGGCGTATCAGCGCCGCCGTCGTGCTACGGCGCGGCGATTCGCCATAGATCGAAGGCGATCACGGCGACGATGCCGGCCTGCGTCAAGGCTATCCATTGGGGAAGAAAGGTTTGAGCGGCAAATCGGCGCGCGTCGATCGCCGCGGCACCGGAGCCGCGCTGGTCGCGGGGTGCCCGTCGGGCATAGCGGTAAACAATCTGGCGAGCGCACGCCACGGAATCAAAACCGGCCGGCCGCATGAAACCCTCCGAAAAAGTAAAGAGATCGCGGTGCGATGGGGGCCAGCGTACGGGCCGCGCACGAAGGCCGGATGAAGAGCCTGTGAAGTGCGTCGCGGCGCCGGAGCCCAGCGGCTGATGGAAGGAAACCGTGCGTGAATGACCCGTTCGAGCTGCAGCGTTTCGTCGCTGCGCAGGCGCCCGTTTTCGAGATCGTGCTCGCTGAGCTTGCGGCCGGGCGGAAACGCACGCATTGGATATGGTTTATTTTTCCGCAGCTCCGCGGGCTCGGTCACTCCTCGATGGCGCACCGGTACGGCATCGCCTCATTAGCCGAGGCGCGCGCGTATCTGGCGCATCCCCTACTCGGACCTAGGCTCATCACGTGCACGCACGGTGTGCTGTCGCACGAAGGCCGTTCTCTCAACGCGATCTTCGGAACGCCGGACGACTTGAAGTTCCGCTCGTCCATGACGCTGTTCGCGCTCGCCTCGAACGCAGCGGAGAATGAATTCAGGCAGGCACTCAACCGCTTCTGCGACGGCAACGAGGACGCCGGGACACGCGCGATCCTCGGCGACGTTCGCGCGTCTCCCGACTAGCGGGTCGTTAGCCCGAAAAAGCAGTTTCTGCTATCCGCGCCGGGTGCTGTTTTGCTTTGGTTCAAACGGTGAACAAGAACGCATGACGACGCCGGCGGCCATCGCGCAATACGACGTGCTCTGGAAAGGTGCTGCCCACCGAAACTTCTGCGTCCCGTTCGTGAACGGCAAGGCGACGATCAAGGTGGACGGGCTGCCGGAGTTCCAGCTGTATTTTGCTCGCAGCGATGCGAAATCATCGAAGACGGCCTCGCTCTTTGCCGAAGGGCTGGAAACGCCCGGCACGATCGCGATCGATACGCCCGACGATCCACACGCGAACGGACACCTCTGTCTCGGCATCGCGATGTGATCGTCGGCGTCGCGCTGTGATCGGGTGCGGGCTCGGCGCTCGCGTGCGTCGCGGCCGAGCCCGTGACATGCGTTCGCCGGACAGCGGCGCTAACGCGGATCGGCGAGCTCGTCCAGTTCGACTGCGTGCGTGAGCACGTACGAGGGAACGGTCGGGCTGAACGGGCTGCTGCCTTTCAAGATCATCCAACCGACACCCAGCAAGATCGCCACCACGGGGATCGCCGCGATCGTGTACGTGCCGTCGGGATAATCGAAGCCCATGAGCACCAGCACGCTGAACAAAAACGCAAGCGTGATCCACGACGTAAAGGGCGCGAAGGGCATGCGGAAAGTGACCGGTGCGATTTCGCCGCGATTGATGCCGCGACGCAAAAACATCTGGCAAACCACGATGAAGCCCCACGTGCTCACGATTCCCAGCGAAGCGACGTTGAGGACGATCTCAAAGACTTGCGAGGGCACCAGGTAGTTGAGCACGACGCCGACGAGATAGACGACCAAGGTGACGAGGATGCCGCCGTACGGCACTTTCGCGGCGTTCATCTTGGCAACGAACGGCGGCGCCGACCCGCCCATCGCTAACGCACGCAGGACCCGGCCGGTCGAATACAGTCCCGAATTGAGGCTCGACAGAGCGGCGGTGAGGACAACGAGGTTCATCGCGGTGCCGATGCCCGGGACGCCGAGTGCGCCGAAGAACGTAACGAACGGGCTCACGCCGGCTTTGTATGCGGTCCAGGGCATGAGCATGACCAAGAGCACGACCGAGCCGACGTAAAAGAGCGCAATGCGCCACATGACGCTGTTGATCGCGTTGGGCAGAACTTTGCGCGCATCTTGCGCCTCGCCGGCGGCCGTTCCGATCAATTCGATCCCGGCATATGCGAAAACGACGCCTTGCACGATGATGACCGCCGGTAGGATGCCGTGAGGAAAGATGCCGCCGTTCTGCGAGATCAAATGGAGGCCGGGCGCTTGTCCGGCAACGACGTGGCTGGTAACGACCAAGAAGAAGCCGACGATCAAGAATAAGACGAGCGCGCCGACTTTGATGAGCGAAAACCAGAATTCCATCTCGCCGAAGAACTTTACCGCAACCATGTTCATTGCGCCGACGAAGACGAGCGCGCCTAGCGCGAAAAGCCACTGCGGCACGTTGGCAAACGTGCCCCAGTAGCGCATGTAGAGCGCGACTGCGGTGATGTCGACGATGCCCGTCATCGCCCAGTTCAGGTAGTACATCCAGCCCGCAACGAACGACCCGCGCTCACCCAAGAACTCGCGTGCGTACGAAACGAAACTGCCGGAGGTCGGACGGTGCATGACGAGTTCGCCAAGCGCGCGCAAGATGAGAAAAGAGAACAGGCCGCAGACGAGATAGACGACCGCCAAACTCGGCCCGGCGAGTTGAAGCCGTCCGCCGGCACCCAGGAAGAGGCCGGTGCCGATCGCGCCGCCGATGGCGATCATCTGAATCTGTCGCGGCTTGAGGCTTTTCTCGTAACCTTCCTCGTGAGATTCGAGCCACTTTTGTTTGTCGCGAGCGAGGTCGGAGCTGCCCACACCCGGGCTGCTGACAACGTTCATACGTTCGTGGTCCTTTTCTGATTGCGTGCGGACGCTTTCGCCGATTCCGCGTGTGCACGACGCCGTTTCTTTTTTGACGACCGCAGACGGGGGTCGTTCCATTGCGCCGTGCCGCGAAGGTCGACCGTAAGATGACGAAGTCCTGCGGCCTCAAATGGCGTTTCGCGCGTCGTCTCTGCGCCAGCGACATCGCGGCGAGTTCAAGCTCAAAAAACGGACGCCGATCGAATGAAGCGCGTTTTGCGCGGCCAAAGGAAATCGGATTTCGGCATTGCAACAATTCCTCGTCCATTGAGGAAGCGAGCAAATGTTTGCGATCGTGCCGCATGCTCTGAAACCGGCGGCTGCTTCCCGGCGTATTCATTAACGTGATCGATGCGTTCATCGTCGAGGCGTTGGCGCTGGCCGGGTGCGCGGGATTGGCTGTGTCGCTACGCACCCGCGCTGCGGCGGCGCCGCGCTCCGAGGCGCCGTCGGTATCCCGGTCGATGCGCCGATTGCGGCGCCGGCACCGACGCAAAGTGCGCGAAATCGTGGCCCTCGCGCACGAATGTCTCGCGCGGCACCCGAGGAATTCGGACGAAGCGTTCACCGCTCGCGAAACGCTGGGCCGCTATCTTCCCGACACGCTAACCGCATATCTCGTCGTGCCGACGGCGCTGCGCCGAACCCGGCGCGCCGGGCGGCCGAGTCCCGACCACGAGTTGGAGTACCAATTGCGCACGCTGTGCGCGGGGCTCGAACGGCTGCGAGAAGCCCAAGCCGAAATCGGGGCAGCGCACATGGCAGCGAACGGCGCCTTTCTCGATGAGCGCTTCGGGCCTGCAACGCGGACGGGGTTGCGCTCGGATCTTTCGTCGGCCTTCGACGAGGTTGCCGATGTCCTGGGAGCGGCATTTCGCCGCGTCTGAATTCCGGCAGCTCGCGTGCGACGGGTTTTGGCGTACGGGAATGCGCGCAGGTTCTTCGGAAGTTTCGCTGTCGTCACGAGGACGCGGTTCGTCGCGAAACGATGCTGCGCCCGAGACCTCTGTACGATCGGTACTCAGCAAAATGCGCAAGGCAACGGTTGAATCAATCGACGAGTACCTAACCGCGCTGCCCGGCGACCAGCGCGTCGCGCTCGAGGCGCTGCGGCAGATGATCCAGGCTGCTGCGCCGCGCGCGCAGGAGTGCATCAGCTACCGGATGCCCGCCTTTCGACTTGACGGAAAGGTGCTCGTCTGGTTCGGCGCGACGGCAAACCACTGCGCGTTCTATCCGGGCGCGGTGATCCAGGATTTCGAGCACGAACTCGCAGGCTACCAGATCAGCAAGGGTACCGTCCGCTTTTCATCCGAACGTCCGCTCCCGGCTGAACTCGTCGCCAAGCTCGTGAACGCCCGGATCGCACGCTGCAACGCCGGGTCCAAGGCTCGGCAAACGCGCTGAAGCGACGACCGTCGAACCGCAGAGGTGGCGTGAGGCCGGCGAACCGAAGCCGCCGGTTCACAGGATAAGGTGCACATCGCCGAACTCATGCTGATAGTAGCCGTGCATCGCTGCTTGATCGTACGCCGTCGACAAGAGATCGCTGTCGAGAAACGCGCGAAGAATCGATTGATGCGTTGCGCCGGCAGCGTGGAATCCCGAAAGTAATCCGTCGACGGACCGCACCACATGGCGTTCATCGATGACGAGATCGGTCCATCCGGCGGACGGGACCACGCGGCCGCGCTGCAGTGAGCTTTCCAGCGCCCGGACGGCGGTCGTTCCGACGGCGATTGCGCGCCGCCCTTCGGACCGCGCGGGATTGAGCGCAGCGGCGGCTTCATATGAGACCGCATAGCGCTCCGGTCCGGGGCGTTCGGGACGCTCCATGCTCGCAAGACCGCAATGGAGCGTGATCGTCACGATCTCGATCCCCCGTTGCTGTAAGGCATTCACGGTTCGGACCGTGAACGGTCGCGCCGCCGACGGCATCTCCGACGATCCCGTTTCACGCGCAAACATCGTCTGGTAGTCGCTCAGCGGAAACTTCTGGGTCACGTAGCCGTACCGGATCGGCTCGCCGTGAACGGCAAGATATGCGTACATCGGCAAGGGAAGTCCGAACCACGCGTACCACAGCCGCGGCTGCTCGGGCTCGACTGGCGCGATCATCACCGCCGATGCTCTCCCGGGAAGACGGAGTTCCTCGCCGCACAGGACCGTGCCGCGCGGCTCGGCCATCCAGAGCCGCGGATCGACCATTGTCGCAACGTGCAGCGGTAGCGCTTCGCCGTTGATGCGCCGAGCCCGTAACGCGGCCGGCAGCGTCGCGGAGTCGTTGACCACGAGAACGTCGCCCGTGCGCAGGAAGGCCGGCAGTTGGAAGAAGCGCGCGTGCGAATGCGTGCCCGCTGCGCGATCGGTGACCAGCAGACGGACGGCATCGCGGTCGAGGCCGCGACGTTCGGGCGGCGCGACCGCATCGAGCAGCGAACGCGAAGCGCCGCTAAGAACGTTCACGCGATCACCAGGTCGCTCAGGCGCACGCGTTGGTACGGACCGTCCATCGTCGCGATCGCATGCATCAGCGCGCGAGCCGACTCGGCCGGATCCCGCAGCGACTGCGGATCCGCATCGGGGATTGCGTCGCGGTGCATTTGGGTGTTCATGTCACCCGGATCCGCCACCAAGACGCGGACGCGCGCAGCTTCCAACTCGACGGCGAGAACGCGCGAGACATGCTCGAGCGCGGCTTTGGCCGCGCCGTAACCGCCCCAGCTCGCATAGGGCTCCACGGCCGCATCCGACGTGATGTTGACGAGCGTGCCGGCGCCCCCGTTTTGCCGCCAAAACGCCAGCGCATGCTGCATGAGATGGATCGGCGCGAAGACGTTGACGTCGAAGAGATGGGCCAACGTACGGTGAGCGATGTCATTCATCCGCGGCAGCGGGACGGCACCGAGGGTCGATGCGTTGTTGACCACCAGATCCAACCGTCCCAACCGCCGCGCTTCGTCAAAGAGCGCGCGGACGTGCTCGCTGCGCGTCACGTCGCCGGCAATCGCGCTGACGTTGCCGAATCGCCTCAGGTCGGCGCTCGCTGCGTCGAGCGAACGCCGATCGCGGCCGTCGATGATCGTGTGCAGGCCATGGGCGGCGAGTTCGCGGGCCAGAGCTTTGCCCAAGCCCCGGGAGCCGCCGGTGACGATGGCAACGTGTCCGGATTCAAACCAAGTATTCATCTTGCCGCAACCGTACAACCTCAAGTAATGTTGATGTCAAGAGCATGACCGAATTTTTGACCGTCGGTGAAATAGCGGCCCGCAGCGGGGTCGCCGTTTCCGCGATCCATTTTTACGAAGCCAAAGGGCTGATCAGCAGTTCTCGCACCGCCGGAAACCAGCGTCGTTTTGCGCGCTCGGAGTTGCGGCGCATCGCGGTCATCAAGGTAGCTCAACGGGCCGGCATTTCGCTGGGCGAGATTCGCGACGCGTTGGCGACGCTGCCGACGGAGCGTGCTGTTTCAGCGAAAGATTGGGCGCGGTTGTCCAAGCGGTGGAAGGGCGATCTCGACGACCGCATCCGGCGGCTGACGGCGCTCCGCGATCAACTCGGAGATTGCATCGGTTGCGGCTGTTTGTCGGTACGGAGTTGTCCGCTGCGCAATCCGATGGATGTCCTGGGGCAAGAGGGCGCGGGTCCCCGCCTGCTCGATTTCGACGACGGCCCGGAGTGACGCGCTCGACGGTGGTTAGGACGTTGGCCTCAAGTCCGAGGTAGCAGAGACGCGGGCTCCATCTTCCCGACGATCTGCTTCGGAGTGCTCTTTGCGAACGCTCGCCCAGGTGGTAAATTCGAAGGCCTAAGCGTTCGACGGCGCGGTAGTGTGAAAGGCGGCGCGGGCGGCTTCGGCGCGGCGTGCCTGCGGGAGAGCGTGGAATGGAACGACCCCAACCCAACCGGAGCGTCCTTGCTGCTATCTTCATCGGCGCCCTACCGATTGCGCTCCTCATCGTCGTTGCAATTCAGGCTATTGGCCGCTACGTTTCCGTGCCGAGGTATGCAGCGATCAACAGCCGGATCGTCGCGGAGATGAGGACCGCCATCGCTCCCGGAATGCCGCGCACCGACGTCTATGCCTGGCTGCGTGCTCATAACTTAACGGCGACCAATCCGCGCGATGCGGTTTGGCGCGTGAACGGCCTGGGTCAAATGGTGCGCGTCGATGACAATACTTGGCCGAAGCCGCGTGTCGTATCCGATGCAGACGATCCGGCGGAGCCGAATTACACGTATCATCCGGAGGTGAACGTGCGACTTGACGCCGGTTGGACGGGAAGCTGCAGCGCCGTGATTTACGAAGACATTTCATTCGATAGCCGCGACCGGGTCGCAAAGGTCACGTACAACTCGCCCGAATGGTCGTGCGTCTAAGGGATGCTCTGATTCAGCCCGCGTAACGAAGTCTTAGCACGGTGCCGGCATGCTTTCGCCGATCGAACGTGCAAGTGCGCGAACCATGGCGACGCCTCAGAAATATCGTCTCGTCACTCGCAGTGACTTCGATGGCCTCGTGTGCGGCATGCTGCTGCGCGAGTTGGATCTCATCGATGACATCACGTTTGCCCATCCCAAAGACATGCAGGATGGCATCGTGCAGATTACCGCGCGCGACATCGTAACGAACCTTCCGTATGTCGAAGGTTGCTACATCGCCTTCGACCACCACTCCAGCGAGATTGCGCGCAAGGGTGAGCGGACGTATCAAAATCACGTGATCGATCCGGCCGCGCCGTCTGCGGCGCGCGTCGTCTTCAATCATTATGGCGGCGCAAAGAGCTTCCCGCGCATCAGCGCCGAGCTCATGGAGGCGGTCGACAAGGCGGATTCTGCGCAGTTCACGCGTGACGAGATCCTCAACCCGCAGGGTTGGGTGCTGCTGAATTTTCTGATGGACTCCCGGACCGGGCTCGGCCGGTTTCGTGACTTTCGCATCTCCAATTACGATCTCATGATGCACCTCATCGACCAATGCCGCGACCACGGCATTGAAGAAGTGCTGCAAACTCCGGACGTGCAAGAGCGCGTCGACCTCTACCGTGCCCACCGCGACCGGTTCACCGACCAAGTTCGACGCTGCACGACCGTTTACGGCAAGCTCGCCTTGATCGATCTTCGGGCGGAAGACGTCATCTACGCGGGCAACCGTTTTTCCATCTACGCGCTCTTTCCCGAGTGCGACATTTCGGTTCACGTCATGTGGGGCTTGAAGAAGCAAAATACGGTCTTCGCGATCGGCAAGTCCATTCTGGATCGCAGTTCGTCTATCGATATCGGCGCCGTGTGCCTCCGGTATGACGGCGGCGGACATCGCGCGGCCGGAACCTGCCAAATCTCAAATGACCGCGCCGAGATCGTTAAGGCAGAACTGATCGCAACGCTGTCGGGCGAGCCATCGGCTTCACTCGCCTGAGCTGGGCCGGCGTGCTAAACCCAATTCCGGCGGGAGGGCTCGAGTAAGCGAGGCCGCGGCAAAGCGCCAGTATTGAGAACACAGTTGCCTTCGGTCTTACGGACTTACGCGCCGGCCGGGTACGACGTGCCTATGGCAACACAAACCAAAGCGGTCATGCAGGCGATCGCGATCGACGGCTACGGCGGCCTCGACAAACTGCTCTTTCGTGAACTGCCGGTGCCCGAGCCCGAAGCCGACGAAGTCCGCATCCGGGTACGCGCCGCGGGCGTCGGCGCCGAGTGTTCCGGCATGGTCGACGCGGTGGGCGCCGGCGTTGACGGGCCGCTGCACGAAGGTGACGAGGTCTATACGTATTTCTACGGCGACCAAGGCGCGTACGCGCAGTACGTTTGCGTGAAAGCCGACGACGTCGCGCTCAAGCCCAAGAACCTTTCGTTCATCGAAGCGGCTGCCATCCCCGTCGATGGGATAACGTCCCATCAGGCGCTCGTCGATGAGCTGCGTGTCGAGGCTGGGCAGACGGTCTTGATCGCGGGTGCCTCCGGCGGTGTCGGGACGCTGGCCGTTCAGATCGCCGGCAAGGTTCTCGGAGCCCGCGTGATCGCGACGGCCGGCACGGCGAACATCGAATACGTTCGCACGCTCGGCGCCGCCGACGTCGTCGATTATACCGCGGGCGACGTCGTTGCCGGAGTGAAGAAGTTCGCCCCGGCTGGCGTCGATGCTGCGCTCGACTGCGTCGGGAGAGACGACAACGCCAAAACGACGATTCACGCCGTGCGCGACGGCGGGCGCTTGGCGGAGCTCGTGGGCGAAGAAGTCCGCGCCGAACGGGGCATCACGATCGCGCACACGGAATCGGCTCCGAGCGCGAAGCGGCTCGACACGCTGCGCGCGCTATTCGAGAACGGGACGTTGCACGTGGAGATCGCACAAACGTTTCCGCTGGCCGATGCGCGGCTCGCCCAAGCGGCGATCGAGACCCGTCACACCCGCGGAAAGATCGTCCTCGTCGTCGACTGAGGGCGCCGGCGCGCGCGGTGGGGGCGAGATCGGGCTCGCCGGCGTCGCACCGGCAATCGCCGCTGCGGTCTACCACGCCTCCGGCATCCGGGCGCGATCCGTGCCGATCGAAATCGAAACCTTGCTCGAAAGCCGGGTTCGCTGACGGTACCGTGGTTGCTGCGCCGACGCGCGGCCGCGCCGACGACGAAGCCGGAGGCAGGCTTGAATACACCCCGCGTCGTGCTTGGCCGGCCTCTCAAAATCGGTAGGCGATACGCAAAAAGCCCCGAAGGGAAAAGGGTAGATCGCGACCGCTTGGACCACGCAGCGGAGGAAAGCCATGAGCACGCCGGATTCTCGCGTCGGATGTTCCAGCATCACCTTCCGCCATCGTCCGCTCGACGAAGCGCTGCGGATCATTCGCGAGCTTGGGTTTGCCGAGATCGATCTCGGCGCGCTGCCCGGCGTCTGCGATCACGTGCCGATGGTTCTCGACGCTGAAGCGATTCGATTCGTAGGCGGCCAGGTCAAGGACAGCGGATTGGCGGTCCGGTCCATCAATGCCGACGTTGGCGACCTCAACGAGCCGCTCGACGACGCCGCACAAGCCGCCCGCGACGAGCACGTGGCCGCGCTTATCGAATTAGCACGCGAGACCGGTTCGGGGGCAATCGTGCTGCCGTGCGGACGCTTAGCATCCGAGCCGATCGTCGGTGAAAGCGCTGACCTCGATCTCGTCGCGGCCCAGCTGCATCGGGCCGCGGACGCGGTGTGCGCAGCGGGATTCGAATTGTGGGTGGAGGCGCTTCATTCGCTGCGCTTTTGTCATAACGCGCGGCGGGCGACGGCGCTCGTCGGCCGGCTCGATCGCCGCCGCGTCGGCATCGTCTACGACGTCAGCCACGTCGTCGCGGCAGAGGACGACACGCGCGCGTATCTCGACGCGCTCGATGACCGCGTCGTGCACGTTCACCTGCGCGACGCGGTTCCCGGCGACATCCATTTGAGCATCGGAAATGGCAAGGTTGATTTTGCCGATCTGCTCGAAGCGTTCAAAGAGCATGCCTATCCGGGTCACTACGCACTCGAACTCGAAACGCGCGACGTTGCGGAAGGCGATCGCCCGGCGGCAACCGAGCGCGCGAGCGATTACATCTCGAATCTGCTGACGAAAGCGCCCGCTCAAGCGCGCTGATCGTTCGTTCACACTGCCGGCCGAAACGCCGGTGGTCATCAGTAAGGAGAAGATGCGTGGCCGACACAATGCGCACCGTTATCGTCACCGGCGCGGGATCGTCGCGCGGCATCGGCCGCGCCGCCGCAACCCGAATGGCGCGGGACGGGTGGGCCGTCGCGCTGCTCGATCTCGACGCCGAGCAGGCCCGGGCCGGCGCCGCTGAGATCGCGAAATTGCACGGCGTCCCGACGGTCGGGCTCGGTGCCGACGTGACCGACGAGGGATCGGTGGACGCCGCGGTGAGCGAAGTCGAGCGGAAGCTTCCGCCGATCCGAGCCTTGTTCAACATCGCCGGCATTACGTCGCCGACGCGCTTTCTCCAGACGACGCTCGCGGAATGGGAGCGCGTCATGCGCATCAACGCCACCGGCACCTACATCGTCACCAAGCGCGTCACCCCGCTGCTGGTCGCAGCGCACGACGGACGGATCGTCAACATGTCGTCGGTGTCGGCGATCCGCGGCGGCGGGGTGTTCGGCGGCGTGCCGTACTCGGCCGCAAAAGCGGCGATCCTCGGATTGACACGGGCGCTGGCGCGCGAGTTGGGGCCGACTGGCGTGACGGTCAATGCCGTGGCACCGGGAGTCATCGACACCGACATCCGCGCGGGACTGACCACGCCTGAACGCGAGGCATCGCTGGCCGCGGACGTTTTGCTCGGGCGCCAGGGCACGGCGGAAGAAGTGGCGGCGCTCTTTGCCTTTTTGGCCAGCGACGACGCTGCTTATCTCACGGGCGTCACCTACGATATCAACGGCGGCTCGCACATCCACTGAGCGGCTGATGTGAGCGCCGTGTTTCATCAAGTCACCAATCCGATCGCGGGATCGCTGGCGTGGTCGTCGCTCGTTGCCGCCGTCCCGATCGTCGTGCTGTTCGTCCTGCTCGGCGGATTATCGTGGCGCGCCGAACGCGCGACCGGTGCGGCTTTGCTGGCCGCCATCATCATCGCTGCCGCCGGGTACGGGATGAACGCGCTCACCGCGATCAACGTCGCAATCTACGGGGCAGCGTTCGGCGTGCTGGCGGTCCTGTGGGTGATCGTCAACGCGATCTGGATCTACAATACGACGGTCGAGAGCGGGCACTTTTCCGTGCTCCGTCAGGTGTTTCTGCGTATCGGCGACACGAACGAAGTGCAGGTCCTCATCATCGCGTATTGCTTCGGCGGGCTGCTCGAAGGACTCATCGGCGCGGGCGCGCCGGTCGCCATCTGCGCGGCGATGCTCGTCGGCATCGGCTTTGCGCCGGTCAAAGCCGCGGTCGCAGCGCTCATCGCCGACTCCGTCCCGGTCGCGTTTGGTACGCTCGCGCTTCCATTGGTGGCGCTGTCGACCACGACCGGCTTGCCGCTCTCGGAACTCGGCGCGATGGTCGGCCGGCAAACCCCCATGCTCGCGCTGCTCGTCCCCTTCGTGTTGCTGATCGTCATCGGCGGACCGGCTGCGTTGCGCGCGGAGTGGCGCGTCGCGCTGGTGGCCGGCTTAGCGTTCGCCGGGATGCAATTCCTGGCATCGAATTTTATCTCGGTGCAGTTGGCCGACGTGTTGGCGTCGCTGACGTCGGCGGTCGCGCTGCTCGGTTATCTGCGCCTCGTCGGCCGGTCGAGCTGGGCTCCGCCCTCGGCTGCACCGGGCCGGCCGGTGGCGTCAGCCCCGGCCGCGGCCGTCGCGCCGAGCGGCGATCACGTGCATGTCGAAACCGAAGGCGGCCGCGACATCCCCTTTACCGGAGCAACCGTCCTTCAGGCGTTCGCACCGTATTTAATCATCATCTTCGTCTTCGTCGCCGTCCAGTTCGAGCCGCTCAAAGGTCTGCTCGGCAAGGGCGTCGTGGTCTTCAGTTGGCCCGGTCTCGACCTCGCGAGCAGCGCGGGGAAAACGATCGCCACGGTCTATCGTTTCAATTGGCTGCCGGCCACGGGGACATTATTGTTCATCTGCGGGATTCTCACGTCGCTCGCTCTGGGCGTCGGCTTCTCCGGCGCGCTGCGTTCGTTCAGCGCCACGCTGCGCCAGCTCGGGTCGGCGGCACTCACCGTGATGTCGATCTTCGCTTTGGCCTATGTCGCAAATCTGTCCGGACAAACCACGACGCTCGGGCTCTTTCTAGCCGGCGTCGGCGGCACCGCATTTGCGTTCATTTCTCCGGTGATCGGTTGGATCGGCTCGGCGCTGACCGGGTCCGACTCGTCGGCGAACGTGCTGTTCGGCAATCTTCAGACCGCCGCTGCGAAGCAGACCGGGATCTCCCCGGTCCTGGCGGCGGCGTCGAATTCGTCGGGCGGGGTGGTCGCCAAAGCCATCAGCGTTCAGTCGCTGGCGGTGGCGGCCGCAACCGTCAAACTCGTGGGCTCCGAAGGCGCGATCTTCCGCAGAGTCGTCGGCTGGAGTTTAGGTCTGCTCGTGCTGATGTGCCTCATCTCAATGGTCGAATCGCTGCCGGCAATTTCGAGCTGGATCGTTCCGTAGCCGGATCATTCCGGCAAGCCAAAGACGAACAGCGCCCGTGCCGTGCCGGCCCTGCACGTACCGCCGCGGCGCTCGCCGTCGATCGCGAAGAAGCGCTCACGATAGAGTGCGACGGCCATGCCGCTTCGCATCTTTCGCCGATCGCAGACGTCGACGTAGGAAGTAATGTGGTCGAAGTCGTCGATGCGCCCGGCGATCGCGTAGAGCTGCCCGGAGAACGGAACCAGGCCCATGTGATCGCGTCCGATCGGCAATGGTGCCGCGCTCGCATAACGCCCGGTCGAAATGTCGAAGACGTCGTGCGTGCCGACGCGTTCCCCCGCGCTTCGCAGGTATGCAATTTGCGATCGCAATCGATGAAACGTCCGATCGAAGTGACGAGCCATTGCGATCCTTCTACGAGTAAAGCCACCTTGCCACTGTCTTGGAACACGACGTTTGGCTGCGCCTGATGAAATGCCGCGCCGCCTTAAGTTGTGTGGAGAGCATTGAGTCGGCGGCCGCGAGTGCTGCGAATGATAAGAAACGCTCGTCTTCGTGCCTGCGCTCCCTGCTGCAAATCCTCGTGCGGCAGATTTATTTTGCTATGCGTGCAACGACATTCTGAAAACCATTGTCAATCAGCAGCTCAGCTTCAGCCACATCGTTTTTCGTTCCGTTACGGATGGCAAATTGGTTCCTCGATGTGCTGGCCTTCCGGCTCTAGCGCGACGCGCTGCGGCATCGTACCATTTGCACATAGTCTCTGCCGCGAGGTATTCTTCAGTTGTCATTGTTCCGTTTGTTGTGCGCGCTGACGGTTGTCATCGCGATTGCGTGTGTGGTCATAACGCATCTTCCGTCTTGGGCTTTTACGGTGCTCGGCTCCATCTGGGTTGCCATTCTTATCGCCGTGGGCTATGATGCGTGGCGCGAAGATCGGCGCGTTCGGGCGGCTCGCCTCGAGCGGCAAGGGCTTCAAACATAGCGATTGGCCATCTCCGGATCTGGCGTCGGACCGTCAGCGGCCATGCCTCGAAAACAGAAGAAGCCCCAGAGTAGCCAAGCAACAGTAAGATAGCCCGAGGCTCCACCCCGGGCCGTTTTCAATCGCGTTTTGGGACCGTCGGCCGAGAGTCGGCAACCGGATCTCGCCGTTCACCGTTCCGTGACGGCACCATGCGTTGCAAAAGTCCCCTCGCTGTGACCGGCGCCGACCCGGACGACGGTCTGGCACCTCGCCCAGGTCTGGACGTTCGGCACGACCTTCCCGTCGCCAGCGCGGTTAAAAGCGCTCCGCGGGGGGACGATCCCGGTGGAAGTCTACACATGGCAAACTTGACTTGGTTTATTGCCAAGCCGAAAATCGCGCATTGTTCGACTCGGAAAGAGCGGATCAGTTCCGGCGATCTGACAGCGGTTCGCGCCGAACGAGCGGTGCGAAGACCAGCTTTTGGGAAGCCTCAGCGGTTCGCTTTAGCCACGTCACGCTGTTTGCCACTGCTTGGTGTGACATCGGTAAGGTCGCCGAGCTTTCGACACGCAAAGGCATACCGGTCAAGGAGAATGCCGAGCGTCAGCTCATCGGCGCTCTTGGATTCGTCCATGCCATCGTGGTCTTCTGGCGTTTGTTCAAAACTGAACCAGGGATACGCGCTTCGCGCACCCGTCGAATGAGTGTCTGACATAACAGCCTTAGCGTACCACTGGACCGGGTTCGTTGCAGATACTTTGCCTGCAACCACTGGTCTCAGTGGCGGTTTTGCTCCCCCTGGGACTCGTACGGCGAAGCCGGTGTCCGCAACGCCTCGGTGCCACGGTCAAGCGCGCGTTCCTTTTCTTTTCCGGTTTCTCCGGTTCATCACGGATGTGCGGAAGACCCCGAGCAGCGTGGCGAATTTGCCTTCCGTAATAAATTTTCCGGCACCCTCGGCGTCGAGCGGGGGTGCAAAAAGATGCCCTTGGCCGAACTCGCATGCCAGTCCGTCGAGCGCGCGAAGCTGTTCGACGGTTTCGATGCCTTCCGAGACCGTTGCCAACCCCAACTTGCGTGCCAAGAAAATGACTGTTTCGACAAGTCCGGTTCCGTTGCGGGACTTCATGCTGCCGATAAACGTCGAGTCGATTTTCAGAGCATCCACGGACATGTGCTGTAAGGTCTCCAGCGATGAATAGCCAGTCCCAAAATCGTCGACGTCAATCGCGACGCCCAGCTCGCGGATTGCGGACAGGATCGCGCCGGCGCGCTCGGACCGTTCCATGATCGCGCTCTCGGTAATTTCAAGCCGCAGGCAGGTCGGCGCCAACCCGGTGGATTCGAGGATCTGGCGCAGATCGGCCAGGAAGTCCCCGCGGGCAAACTCTTTTCTTGAAACGTTGATGCTCATTTGCAACCCCGGACCAATGCCGTGGGCTTGCCAATGTGCGAGCTGTCGCGAGGCTTTGCGCAGCATCCACTGGTCGATGGCAAGAATGAGATCGCTCTCTTCTGCCACCGGGATGAACCGCGCTGGATTGAGCAACCCGCGCTCCGGGTGCTGCCAACGAACGAGCGCCTCGAAACCAACGAGGGTTGTATCACGCAACCGCATGATGGGCTGATAGGCTACCCGCAACTCATCCCGTTCGATCGCTTGGCGTAAGCTCGCCGCCAAATCGGATTTTAGGCGAGCGCCGGGCGTCATGAACGATTCGAAAACTGCGGCTCGCGCCCGCCCCTCGGTCTTGGCCACATACATGGCGGCATCCGCATCCTGGAGGATATCCTCGGGATGGAGGTACTTGGGACTGCTCATTGCTATCCCGATGCTCACCGTCACTAGGACGTCTCGGCCGTCGATCCGTATCGGTTGCCGTATCTCGGTACCAATGCGTTCGGCGGCGTCACTGGCCTCGGATTCCCCGCTGATCCCGTTGAGCAAAATCGCGAACTCGTCGCCGCCGATTCGGGCGACGATATCCTCGAAACGCA
>JBEKHC010000050.1:0-36205 GCA_050012475.1 Candidatus Velthaea sp. | reverse complement strand
GCAGCCGGGTGCCATGTTCGCGCACGAACGTCTCGAGCGCCGCGCCGATCTTGGTTCCCCCGCCCCATGCTTCGCCCAGCTCGCTGGGGCCGGTCGAGCCCACGCCCGCAGCGCGCAGACTGCGCGTCACGTCGCGTAATCCGGTGCTGAAGAAGAACACCTGCGCGCGCAATGAACGCGCGCACAGCGCGCGGGCGAAATGCACGATCGGCCCGGTGCGTTCCCGCATCGAGCGGCTGCCGTCGACGAGCACGACGAAGCGCGGATTGCGCAGCGGATGACCCAAGAAGCGAAGCGCCACGGGATCTCCGCCGGTTTGCAGACTTGCCCGGATCGTCCGGCGCACGTCGAAGCGTCCGCCGCGCTCGATGTGTTTCCAGCGCCGCGACCGGCCGAGCCGCACGCTCGTCACCAGGTTTCCCGCGGCGGCGAGCATGCGTCTGAAATCAGCCGAACTCGGTTCGGGCGCTTCCCCCGCCGCGGCGGCCGGGCTGTAACGCGCGCGCAGGGTTTGCCAAGCCGTCGCCGCGTCCGATTCATCCGCAGCGGCTTTCTGCTCGGCGCGGGTTCCGCCGCCGGCTTCGCGTTCGTCGTCGCCGGACGTCCGCTGCGGCAACGGCCGCTCGACGCCCGCCGGTGGCCGTTCGTGGCCCGGGCGCGTGCGGCGCGCCGCCAAGGCGGGCTGTGCCGTGCCCTGCGCCGATCGGCGAAAGAAGGCGTCGAACGCGCGATCGAAGACGAGCGTCTGCGCGTGCGTTGCGCAGAAGACCAGCCGCAGCGCGGAGCGGACGCGCGTTTCGTCGGCGACGCCGACGATCTCGAGGGCGCGTAGCGCATCGCGCGTTTCGGGTTGACCGACGGCAAAGCGATGCTCGGCGCGCAGCGTCGCGCAAAATGCCGTGAGGTTGGTCGAGAGATCGTTCATCGTGTGCCGGCGCGATTGCTTCAACCGCGACGCGCTTGCACCGATCCGATGCCGTAATTCGCTTCGGGCGGCTCGGTGGCCGGCGTTTCCGTCCCTTCGTGCGCGAGGAGCGGCGCGTAGCGCGCAGCTTGACTGCGCAGCAGCGCCCAATCCTCCTGCACCTTGAGGATGCAGCCCATGGTCTTCGCCAAGGTCCGTTCGTCCAAGGCGTCGCGATGCAGGCGGGTGAGCGCGAGGGCCCAGTCCAGGCTTTCGGCCACGCCGGGGACTTTGCGGAACGGCTGATCGCGCAGAAACTCCATGAACGCGGCGATCTGGCCGGCCAGCCGAAGGTCGATCCCGGGCAGCCGCGCGCGCAGGATCGCGATTTCTTCATCGCGCGTCGGATAGTCGAGCCAGAGATACAGGCAGCGCCGCCGTAATGCGTCGGACAGTTCCCGGGTCCGGTTGGAGGTCAACACCACGGCCGGCCGCGTTCGCGCGACGAGCGTGCCCAGTTCGGGGATCGTGACTTGGAATTCGCCCAAGAGTTCGAGCAAAAACGCCTCGAACGCTTCGTCGGCGCGATCGATTTCATCGATGAGCAGCACCGGCGCACGGTCTTGCGAAATTGCTTCGAGCAGCGGCCGGCGCAGCAAAAACGCTTCGCTGAAAATTTGCGCTTCGCGCGCCTCGGCGCTTTCGCCGCTGTTCTCGGTCAGTCGAATGCGCAGCAGCTGTTTGGAGTAATTCCACTCGTACAGCGCGCTCGCCGCGTCGAGGCCCTCGTAGCATTGCAGCCGCACGAGGCGCGTTTCGAGGACGTCCGCGAGTACCTTCGCGCTTTCGGTCTTGCCGACACCGGCGGGGCCTTCGATGAGCAGCGGCTTTTCCAGTGCGGTCGTCAATTCGAGCGCCGTCGCCAAGTCTTCGCCGGCGACGAATCCGCGCTGCGCGAACCGCTCGCGGATGCGCTCGGCGATCACGTCGCGCCGAGCGCGAGCAGATACTGCGCGGGATTCGCGCCGAACGCCGCGCGGCAGTGGGCGCAGCAGAAGAAATACGTGCTCCCGCCGTAGTCGAGACGGTGCAGCGCGTCGGCGGTTTCGACGTCCATGCCGCACACCGGATCGATTGCCGGCGCCGCCGCGGCCGGTGCCGACGGATCTGCCGGACGCTGGCCGTTTTCGATGATTTGCGCGAGGATCGCGACCGCGACTTCGCCCGGGCTGCGTGCGCCAATGTCGAGCCCGACCGGAGTGCGGATCAGCGCCAGACGTTCCGCCGGCAGCCCCTGCTGGGCGAGGATGCCCGCGACGGACGCGGCGCGGCGCCGGCTGGCCAACAATCCGGTGAAGGCGATCGGACAGTCCAGCAGCACTTCGAGCGCGATTTCGTCGTAGTGCCCCTGTGAGGCAACGACCGCCACGAGATCGCGCTGTGACCGCTCGTCGAGCGCGCCCAGAAAGCTGCGCAAACTCTTGAGTTCGACGACGCGCACGCCGGCAACCGCCTCGCCGAGGTCGCGTATCTCGCTATCGGCGACGACGCGCACGACGTCGTAGTCCAGCATGACGGCGATGCGCGCCAGCGCCTGCGCCACCGGCGTGAATCCGGCGACGATCAAGCGCCGCAGCGGAACGCGCGGCTCGATGTACACGTCGACGGCGCCCTCGGACGAACAGCTCATCGGGATAACCACTTGTTCCGTATTCGCCGGTCGGGCCGGTCCGGCCACCGTATCGGCTCGCTCGGCAGCGTCGGGCCGAATTTGCAGCAGCAGCGGGCGCCGGCTGGCGATGGCATCGAGCGCGTAGCGACGCACGATGTCGCGCGAGCACGAGCCGCCGACGAAGCCCTCCATGCGGCCGTCGCCGAAGATCAGCGCGCGGTCGCCCAAGTGCGAACTCACCGGCGAGCGGCGCGCGACGACCGTTGCGATGGCGAAGCTGGCGTGCTCGCGCTCCAGCCCGGCGATGCGCTCGAACAACACCATGCGACTAAACGAGGATGACGCCGTTCGAGCCGGCAAGGCGCGATTTGACGTTCGCGAACGTCGTGCTGATCACGCGCTCGGCTTGCACGTTGACGACCCGGCCGCCGACGGTTGCGATCGGGCCGCGCAGGGACGCAGTTCCGTCCCAATCCAAAATCGTCATCGCTTCGTCGGCGGTGACGAGCGCGCCGGCGAACAGATCGACCACGCTGCCCAGGCCGCCGCCGCTGATCTTGAGCTTCATGTGGGTCTGATCCGAATTGGGTTCGAGCGCGATTTTGAATTTGAATTTCCCGCGCACCGGACCGAGTGCCACCTGCACGACGGCCTCGAAGGCGTGCGCGTGGTGGATCGTCGCTTCGAGCAGGTCGGGCAGACACAGCGCGATTTGTTCGGGATCGTTGATGAACGCCCACGTGGTCGCCTTGTCGGCGGCGATGCGCTCTTGCCCGTTCCATTGCAGGTTCATTGCGCCGCCCGTCCCGCTTGAATCGCGTGCCAAACCTTGGCTCGCGTCATCGGCATCTCGATGTGCTTGACGCCCAGCGGTGCGAGCGCATCGACGACCGCATTCACGAAGGCGGCCGGCGAGCCGACGTTGGGGCTTTCGCCCACGCCCTTCGCGCCGATCGGATGGTGGGGGCTAGGGGTGCAGGTCTTCGCGGTTTCCCAATGCGGTGTTTCGAGCGACGTCGGCACGAGATACTCGGTGAAGTTGGTGTTGAGATGATTGCCGCCGGCGTCGAAGCGGATCTCTTGCATGAACGCGATCGCGAAGCCCTCGGTGAGCCCGCCGTGGATTTGCCCCTCGACGATCATCGGGTTGATGACCGTACCGCAATCGTCGACGGCCAGAAAGCGGCGGACCTTCACGAAACCGGTCTCGGCGTCGACGTCGACGACGGCGACGTACGCTCCGTGCGGAAACGTCATGTTGGGCGGATCGTAATAGAAGGTCGCTTCCAGTCCCGGTTCGCTGCCCGGGGCGGGATTGGTGTACGCGGCGAAAGCGATCTCTTTCATCGTGATGCTTTTGCCGGGCACCCCCGCGACTTTGAATTTGTAGTCTTCCCACTCGATGTCGTCTTCGGACGCCTCGAGCACGTGAGCCGCGATCTTCTTGGCTTTCTCGCGCACTTTGCGTGCGGCCAGCGCGATCGCGCCGCCGGCGACCGGCGTGCTGCGGCTGGCGTAGGTGCCCAAGCCGTAGGGCGCGGTGTCGGTGTCACCCTCTTCGACGAGGATGTTTTGCGGATCGAGGCCGAGTTCTTCGGCGACGATCTGCGCCCACGTCGTTTCATGGCCTTGGCCTTGATGGCGTGCACCGGTGCGCACGATCCCCGATCCCGTCGGATGGATCCGGATCTCGGCGCTGTCGAACATCTTGATGCCCATGATGTCAAAGAGCTTACTGGGCCCCGCGCCGACCACTTCCGTAAAGGTCGAGATGCCGATCCCCATGTATTCGCCGCGCGCGCGTTTCTCGGCTTGTTCGGCGCGCAGCGCGTCGTAACCGATGAGGTCGAGCGCCTTTTGCAGCGTGGTCTCGTAGTCGCCGCTGTCGTAGATGAAGCCCAAGGGCGACGGATACGGAAACTGCTCGTGCCCGATGAAATTGAGCAGCCGGAACTTCGCCGGATCCATGCCGAGCCGCTGTGCGAGCATGTCCATCCCGCGCTCGATGGCATACGACGCTTCGGTCACGCGGAACGAACAGCGATAGGCTACGCCCCCCGGCGCCTTATTGGTGAAATACGCATCGAGTTCGGTGAAGGCGGTCGGGAAGTCGTACGACCCCGTCACGATCCCAAACAGCCCGGCCGGATATTTGGTTGGATCGGCGGCCGCATCGAACGCGCCGTGATCGGCGACGGTCGTTACTTTGAGTGCGGTGATTTTGCCGGCTTTGGTCGCGCCGATTTGGACGCGCATGTGGTAATCGCGCGCGAACCCTGTCGTGGTGAGGTTTTCGGTGCGCGTCTCGATCCACTTGACGGGCACGCCGAGAATGACCGACGCCGCGGTTGCGACGACGTACCCCGGGTATACCGGGACTTTATTGCCGAAGCCGCCGCCGATGTCGGGTGACACGATGCGAATCTTGTCTTCGGGGATCCCGGTGACGAGCGAGACGACCGTGCGGTGGGCATGCGGCGCCTGCGAGGTGAGATACATCGTGAGGCGGCCGGTGCCGCCATTGCTGTCGGCGACGATGCCGCACGGTTCGAGCGGCGCCGGGTGGCAGCGCTGGAACTCCATCCTCTCGTCGATGGCGATCTCGGCGTTTGTCAGCGCGGCGTCGGTCTTGGCGCGGTCGCCGGCTTCCCAGTGATAGATGTGATTGGTTTTGTTTTCGCGGTCGTCGCGAATGATGAGCGTATCGCGCATCGCCTCGAAGGGATCGGTCAGCGCCTCGAGTGGTTCGTAGTCGACGTCGACGAGTTCGGCGGCATCGAGTGCCGCTTCACGCGAGCTCGCGATCACGCCGGCGACTTCTTGATATTGAAACAGCACCTTGCCCACGGCGAGCACCATTTGCTTGTCGTAGCCGTGGAAGGTGGGAATCCAGCCCAAATTGGCGGCGACGAGGTCCTCGCCCGTGATCACGGCTTTGACGCCCGGCATGGCGAGCGCCGCGCTCTTGTCGATGCTCGCGATGCGCGCGTGCGGATAGGGGCTGTGCACCAGTGCGAGATACAGCATGTTCGGCAGCGTGATGTCGTCGACGAAGCGCCCTGCGCCACGGATGAGGCGCGGATCTTCCTTCCGCTTCATCGACTGACCGATTGCGTGCCGTTCGGGCGCCTCGGTGGTCATCGCCATGTGAACTCCTTCTCGATACCGGCCGGCTACGCTTCGACGGGTTGGGGCGATGCGGCCGGCGGCGATCCGTTTTGCGGTGCGGCCAACGGTGAGGCAAGTTGCCGCGCGGCTTGCTGCACGGCAGCAACGATGTTTTGATAGCCCGTGCAGCGGCATAAGTTTCCGGCCAGCGCTTCGCGAATCTCGGGCTCGCTCGGATTGGGGTTGTGTTTGAGCAGCACGAGTGACGTCATCATCATCCCTGGCGTGCAATATCCGCACTGCAGTCCGTGGCAATCCCAGAAGGCTTGCTGCAGCGGGTGCAGCTGCGTGCCCTGCGCCAGTCCCTCGACGGTGGTGACGGCGTGACCGTCGGCCTGCACGGCGAACATCGTGCACGACTTGACCGCGCGTTCACCGTCGAGCACCACGACGCACACGCCGCAACTCGATGAGTCGCAGCCGACGTGCGTGCCGGTCAGGCCGCACGCCTCGCGCAGAAAATACGCCAGCAGCGTGCGCGGTTCGACGTCGCGCACGTACTCGGTGCCGTTGACCGTGACGCGGATGTTCAACGCGGGGCTCCTCCGTGCAAGCGTTCGAGCGTCGCGATCAAGCCGCGCTGCACCAGCACCGCGGCCATCTCACGCTTGAATTCCACATCCCCGCGGGTGTCGCCGACGGGGTCCGAGAGTTCTTTCGCGGCTGCGGCGGCTGCCCGCAGCACATCTTTCGAGGGCTGAGCCCCGGTCAGAATCCGCTCGGCTTGCGCAACCCGCAACGCCTTGGGGCCGGCGGCGCCGATCGCGATGCCCGCATTCGCGATCGACCCATCCGCGCTCAGCGTGAGCTGGACGGCGGCCGAGGCGGTCGCGAAGTCGCCTACTTTGCGTTCGATCTTTTGATACGAGCCGGACGTTAGCGGGCCGGGCGTCGGAAACCGCACCTCGAGCGCGATCTCGCCCTCACCCACCGCTGTGGTGTACGAATCGATCAAGAAGTCGTCGATCGGAACGACCCGTTCGCCGCCTTTTCCGCGCACCACGATCTCGGCCCGCGACGCCAACGCGACCACGCTCCAGTCGCCGGCGGGATCGTTGTGGCACAGGCTGCCGACGACGGTGCCGCTCTGGCGCACCACCGGATCGGCCACGACCGCCGCGGCATCGGCCATGAGATGATAGCGGTCCTTGATGAGCGGCGAGACTTCGATCGCAAAATCGCGCGCGCCGGCGCCGATGCGCAGCGCGCCGTCGGCCTCGGCGATATACGCGAGTTCGGTAATCGGATTGATGTCGACGAGCACGGCCGGGCGAGCGAGCCGGTAGCGCATCGCCGGGATGAGGCTTTGCCCTCCGGCGAGGACGCGCGCATCGGCGCCGTGCTCGAGCAGCGCTGCGAGCGCTTCGTCCACCGAGCGAGCCTGCACGTATTCGAAGGAGGCTGGGAACACTGGTCCTCCAAACTGTACACACTTTAAAGGAGGCGTGGAGCTTCCGGTTTTGCTTAGCGAGTCCTTTCTGCAAAGTAATTAAGCGCTTGTCGGTTTCGAGCACCCGCGTTCGCAGTGTCGAACGCATTCACGAACGTCTGCGCGCGGCGATCATGCAAGGTGATCTCGCGCCCGGTGACGTGCTCTCGCAAGTGCAGCTCGCACGTTCGTACGGCGTGAGCCGAACACCGTTGCGCGAAGCAATTCGCCGGCTCGAAGCTGAGGGACTCGTCGAATCGCTCGAAAACCAGCGCGCGCGCGTGGCCGTGATCGATGCGGAATCGCTCGACGTCATGTTCACCGAACGCATTCTCGTCGAAGCGATGGGCGTCAAGGTGACCGTTGCGCGCTTGACCGAGATCGATCTGAACGGCGTGTTGGCGTCGACCGCTGCGTTCCGGATCGCGGCCGAACGCGCCGACGTTCCGGCGCGCGATCGGGCGCGACGCACGCTGCACGCGCGCTACGTGGCCGGCGCGGGCCAACGTTTGCGCGAAACCATTGCCAAGCAATTCGACCGCTGCGAACGCTATCGGCGGATGTACGCCGAACTGTCCGCCGGCGCGGCGGAAAGCTATGCCGCCATCGCGGGCGCGTGCGTTGCACGCGACGCCGAGGCCGCTTCGCGCGCGATCGCGCGGTTCGAGGCGGGTCTCGCGCACGCCACGCTCGCGGCACTTAGCCGGACCTACGAACCGGTCGCGATTCGAACGGCACTGCACATGCTGGACCGCGCGTAACGCGCCGCGCGCGGGTGGAGGCCGTTCGGGTACCGTTCGCAAAAGTCCGGAAGGTGGATCGATTCCCCGTTCATCTCGCTGTTGAGAGATAGGCGGTTCTTGACGCACCCTTCATCGAAGCGCAACCCTTGAAGCCGGACGACGGCAGTCCCGCGTTCGTGTGCGCTCGCGAGGTGTTTGCCGGCATCGATTGGTCGCGCACCTCGCTCGGACCGGTCGAACGCTGGCCGCAGCGGCTGCAAACAGCCGTCGAGATCGTGTTCGCCAATCGTTTTCCGATGGTCGTGCTGTGGGGTCCGGACATCGTGCAGGCGGCCTACAACGACGCCTACGCCGAGCTGATCGGAGCGCGTCATCCGCGCGCGATGGGTGCCACGAATAAGGCGATCTGGCCCGAGGTGTGGCACATCAACGGGCCCATCTACGCTGACGTGCTGCATTCGGGTCGCGAGTTTTATTTCGAGGACGCGCTCTATCCGCTCGAACGCAACGCATGGCGCGAAGAAGTCTATCTCACGATTTCGTATGCACCGCTGCGCGACGACGACGGACGAATCGGCGGCATCCTGGCGACCATGGTCGAAACGTCGCGCAACGTGTTAGCCGAACGCCGGCTGCGCTCGCTGCGCGAGTTCGCGTCGCGCACGGCGCGCATGCGCTCGGTCCGCGACATCGGCTGGATTGCGGTGAAGGCGCTGGCGGAAAATACCGGCGACATCGTGTTCGTCGTGATCTTCTCCGACGCAGCCGACGATGCGCAGCATGCCGGCGAGCCGGGGTTGTCGCCGCCGGCGTTGCTGGGGTATGCAGGCCTGGACGAAACTGACGCTCGCGATCTGGCCGTGATCGCGCAAGCCGTTTGCGCAGAAGGCGGCAGCGGCCTGATCGAACTGGGCTTGCGCGGCAACGGCCAGCCGTACGCGGGCGGAGCGTTCGGACAGCCGGTGCGGGACGCGCACGTTGCGGCGCTGCCGCAGGCCAGCGGCAGCGGTCCACGCAGCTGGATCGTCGTCGGCCTGAGTCCGGCGCTGCCGCGGGACGTGCGGTACCGTGAATATCTCGAACTCATCGGCGCCCAGCTTGCGGCCGCCTTCGAGAACGCCTATGCCTTCAGTCGCGAGCATCGGATCGCCGACACCTTGCAGCACGCGGCGCTTCCCGGCACGCTGCCGGTCTTTCCCGGCTTGTCGATCGACGCGGTGTACGAGGCGGGCAGCGACGAAGCGCAGATCGGCGGCGATTGGTACGACGCCTTCGCGCTGGGCGATGGGCGCGTGGTCATCTCGATCGGCGACGTCGCCGGGACGGGCGTCGTCGCCGCGGCCGCCATGGGCGGCGCGCGTCAAATGATCCGCGGACTGGCGCAGACGCTCGACGATCCGGTCGCCGTGCTCGACGCGGTCGATCGGGCGCTGCGCTTCGAGAGCGAAAGCTTGATCGTCACCGCCTTCCTGGGGTTTTTGAGCGCCGACCACCGTCTGCTGTCATACGCGTCGGCGGGGCATCCCGCGCCCTTGGTCCGCCACGCCGACGGGCGAATCGAAACGCTGTGGGCACCCGACCTGCCGATCGGCCTGCGCGAGCCGGCGACGGCCGGGCCGGCCAAGATCCAGCTGGACGAAGGCAGCGTCGTCGTGCTCTACACCGACGGTCTTACGGAAGCCACCCGCGATCCGCTCGAAGGCGAAGCGCGCTTGCGGGCCGCGGTCGAAGATGAGGCGTTCGCCGACCATTCGCGCAAGGCGTCATTCCTATACGAATGCGTGCTCGCGAACCGCGCCAAAGACGACGTTGCGCTGCTGGTCATCGAATTGCGCCGAATGTTTCCGTTCCAGCCGCGACGAACGGCCTTTGCGGCGCGCTCCGACCCCCGCGCCACTGACGTTTGCGGGCGGACGATCGTAGAAGAAAGCGATGAGGTACGTCTGATGGCTAAGGGCCAAGAAGCAAAAAAAGAAAAGAAAAAACCAAAGAAAGACGCCAAACCGAAGGCCAAGTAAGAACCCCGCTGCGGCCGCCGCCCGTCCGCTACCCGCGGACGGGCGGCACGTCCCAGAACACGAGCTCGGCATCTCCGCTCACCGCGAGCGTCTCGAGATCGCTCACCCGGATCGCGTCGCCGGCCGTCAAGGCCGCGCGATGCTCGCCGCCCGCGGGATCGGTGGCCGTCACCGTCGCGCGGCCTTTTCCGGCGAACAAAAACCCCAGCCGCCCGGCCGCGAACGCATAGTCGACGCGCGCGTTTTCAAGTCGCGCCACTCGCAGCGTCGCCCGCTGCGTCAAGCGGATCGGCGCGTCGTTCGCCTCGCCGGACGCGATGTCCAGCCAGCGGTTCCGGCGCGCCGCCAGGTCGAAATCGAATTGGCCGTAGGTCGGCTGCGCATCGCGCGTACCCGGCAGCACCCACATCTGAACGAAGTGCAATTCGCGGTCGGTCATCGCGTTGAACTCCGAGTGCTGCAATCCGGTGCCGGCGCTCAAGAATTGCACGCCGCCGCTTTCGACGATCCCGTGGCTGCCCAGCGTGTCGCGATGTTCGAGTTTGCCCTCGAACACGTAGGTGACGATCTCCATGTTCTGATGCGGGTGGGTGGGAAAACCGCGGCCGGCAGCGACGCGATCGTCGTTGAAAACCCGCAAAGCGCCCCAGTTCACATTCGCCGGATCGTAATAGTCGGCAAAGCTGAACGAATGATACGTTTTGAGCCAGCCGTGATCGGCATAAAAGCGGTCCTTACTTTTTTGCAGCGCGAAAGTGGCGTTCGGCATCGCGCTCTGCGACCGCAGCGGCGCGGGCGAAGGTTGCGCCGCTGCGGGGTAGAGACAACGAGCTACCAAACGAGCGTCGGGCGGCCGACGGCGGCAGCGAAGAAGTCGGTCAGCCGCGCTTCGTATTCTTGCGGAGCGGTCTCGAACGCGCGCAGGTGGGCGGCGCCCTCGACGTACCAAATGCGGCGCGCGCCGCTGGGCAAGTTGCACGCTTCGTAGAGCCGCCGGGTCATGTCCGGCGGTGCGATCGCGTCGTCGAGTCCGCCGATGATGAGCAGTTTGGGTGCTCCCGTCAGGTTTCCGGCGCAATCGATCGGCGACGCGGTCGCTGCGCTGCGCGGAAACAATCGCCACAACAGCCGGAAGAATGCACTTGCCAACGGGTGGCGCGCATAGAATTCTTGCATCGTTGTCAGCGGTGCTTCGACGACGATCGTGCTGAACGGATGGTCCAGCGTCGCGGCGCCGAGCGTCCAAACGGCGCCGAAACAAACCGCGAGTGCGTGCACCGGAAGGCCGCGAGCGCGTTCGCACGCATAGTCGGCGGCGGCCAAGACATCGTGGATGTAGTTGAAGTCGCCGTCCGCGCTTTCGCCGAAACCGTTGAAGTCGAAGAGCAGCACGTCGTAACCGTTGCGGCGCAGCATGTCGGCGCGGCCGCTGCTCAGAAAATACCCTTTCGCGTCTTTGCGCAGCGGATGCGCGCACACGACGACGCCTTTGGATTCGGATTCCGCCGCTCCGTAGAGCGCTGCCAGCGTCGCGCCGCTGCGGCTGCGCAAACCGATCCGTTCCCACGCATCCAGCGGCACCGTGCGCGGCCAGCGCCACGGAACGGCGAAGCGCGCCAGCAACGGATATTTGATGACCCGGAACGCCCAAGCCCGCAAGGTTCCTGCGGCGGCCGGTGCGAGCGGGGAACGGGATGAACGCTGCGCGCTCCTTCGCGCAAAGCCGGGCATCGCGGTAGAAATCGCATCGACGGGGGGCAGTTGCAGCATCGTTGCTCCTTGCAGCAGTAAAGTGGCGCACCAGGAGCATAGCCGCGCCGGAGCAACCCGCGTATTAGGGAAAACCCTACCAGGGATGCGCCCATCTCGCCCTGGACTTCGTCGCTACGCGGCTCATTTGCTCACGCAAACTTCGCCGCTAGGCTCCTCGCCAAGACGAAATGGGCGCATCCCTGGCCCGTCTCGCCCGGGACTTCGTCGCTGCGCGGCTCATTATGTTAATGCAAGCTTCATCGCCATGCGCTCCTCGCCAAGACGAAATGGGCGCATCCCCGGCGTCCCGTCAGCCGCGTTCGTCGGCGATTATTCGCGCGGTGAGCTGGCTGCGCGAGGTCAGCGCTAATTTCGCGTAGATCGACGACAGGTGCTTCTCGATCAGCTTCACCGACACGTTGAGTTCTGCGGCGATGGCGCGATTCGAGCCGCCGGCAGCAACCAGCCGGGCGATCTCGAGTTCGCGCGGCGTAAGCTCGGTTTGGCCGGCGCCCTGACCCGGCCCGAGCCGGCCGCCGGCGATGCCGCGATACCCGATGCCTTCGCGGATCCGCTGTGCTCCGGCGGCGTCCCCGGCCGTTTCCCGTGCGAGCGCTTCGTAGACCGGCCAGCCGATGGCCGCGAAACCTTCGGCCGCGCGTTCCGCGCTTCGGCGCGCCGCCTCCGGCTCGCCGAAACGCCGCTGCAGAACCGCTTCAGCGAGGTTTGCCGCAGCATCGGAAACCGGGCCGCCGCCCGGGGCGCGCGCGCACAAGGCGCGCACGCCGGCCGCGTCTGCGGCCTCGACGTGCTGCGCGGCGACGATCGCCAGCGGAAAGGTGCCGAATGCCGTGGATGAGCCCCGCGCGGCGCGCATCGCGCGGCGCAGCAGACGACGTGCCACGGCGTGCTCTCCGCGCGCGGCTTGGAGCTGGGCGCACAGCGCGGCCAGCGGGCCGTAAACCAGCGGCAAGTCGGTCTCGAAAACGCGCTCCAGCTGTCCGGCGTCGGGTTCGTGGGCGAGCAGCGAACGATCCTCGAGTGCCGTGCCGGCCGCGAGCGCAGCCAGAATCGCGCGGTGCCGGCCGAGCTTCCCTTCACCGATCAGCGGCAAGGCCGTCACGACCAGCGCGCGCGCTTCTTCGAGCGCACCGCTGAGGACGCGTTCGAGCGCGCACTCGACGAGCAGATCGCCGCGCGAGGCAGTCAGACCGAGCGCGACGCACGTGTCGACTGCTTGGTGCAAGCAGGTGCGCGCCGTGGCCATCTCGCCGACCATGAGCGCCGAGATCCCCGATTCCGCGTAGGCTTCGATCGACGCGGGGGGATCGGCCGGATCGCCGCCGATCGCGCAGAGGCGTTCTGCTGCGCGGCGCACTCCGCCGGCATCGCCTTGCAATGCGCTGACGCGGCAGGACGTTTGCCAATAGGCGATCGTCAGTCCGATGTCGTCATCGAGCAGCTCGGCATCGATGGCGGCAAGCACCTCGCGGGTTTCCTCGATCTCGCCCGAGTCGATGAGGTACGTCGCAAAGGTCAGCCGCGCGCGTTCGCTCGCGCGGCGATCCCCGCAGCGCACGACCGTCTCGACGGCCTGCCGAAAGAAGACGGTGCTTTCGCGCGTGTGCCCGTCGTTGTAGAGGGCGGCCGCGAGAAATCGCGCGAGCCGCAACACAAAGTTGGCATCGTCCGTGGTCGTTCGAAAAAACGTCCATGCGGCACGAAAGTGTTCGATTGCGCGATCCATCGAGCCGGCGCGAAAATAACTCGTTCCCATCTTTGCGCGCACGCGCGCGGCGTCGCGATCGTTTGGGTCGAGCAGCGTGAGGACGCGTTCGTAGCAGGCGATCGAATCCGCGTAACCGTGCAGCGCCTGGGCGGCATCGCCGCCCCGCTCGCCGTACTCGAGCGCTTTCGCGCGGTCGCCGGCTGCCCACCAGTGATAGGCCAAGGCATCGGGCGCCGCGCCCCAGGCGGCTTGCGCTTCGAGGGTCAGCGCGATCCGGCGGTGCAGCGGACGCCGCTGGGCGGTCAAGAGCCGATCGTAAATCGCTTCACGCGTGAGCGCGTGACGAAACCGAAAGGCCGTGGGCTCCGGGGTTTCTTCGACGATCTGCAGCGCACGGGCGCGCTGCAGCACCGGCAAAACGCCGTCCATATCGGTTTCCAGCGTGTGCGCCAATAAGTTCGCGTCGAACTGGCGTCCGATGACGGCCGCTTGGGTGAGCACCGCTTGGTCTGACGGCGTGAGCGGCCGCATGTGTTCGAGGATCGCGGCGTGCACCGTTGTAGGCAACGAACGATCGGACTGCTGCGACTGCTGCCGGTCGACGACACTTTTGAGCAGCTCTTCGGTGAAGAAGGGGTTGCCCTCGGTAATGTGCGCGACTTGACCGCGAACGTCGGTTCCGACGTTGCCCGGCGCGTTGCTCAGGGTTGCGTCGATGAGATCGCGCGTTTCTTGCGCGTTCAACGGGCCGAGCACGACGCTCGCGACGCTGCGGCTGCGCTGCAGCGCGCCGAAGTCGACGAAGTTCGGATGCTCGGGGCTCAATTCGTTCGAACGATACGTCGCAACGAGCAGCATTCGGCTCGTTGCGAGCCGCTCGGCGAGCAATCCGAGCACGGCTAACGTGGCGCTGTCGGACCAGTGCAGATCTTCGATGATTGCGACGATGGCATGTTTCTGGGCCAGATCCAAGAACGCGTCGGCCAGCGATTTGAGTTGGGCGTCCAGCGTGCGCGCGGGGACGAGCAGCGCGGCCCCCGGCGCCAAGGTCGCCAGCAGCTCCGCAAGCGGTTCGTACGGGGCCTTTGCGAACGACCGGCAGCGTCCCACGGCGACGCGTCCGCGCGACTTACCGGTTTGATCCAAAAACTCGCGCAGCAGCCGTGATTTTCCGATTCCGGCATCGCCGCCCACGAGCACGATCCCGCCGCGCGAGCCCGCAAGCGAGCGCCGGCGTTCGATAAGGAACGCAAGTTCGTGGCGTCGGCCGACAAAGTTTGGACAAAATACCGGTGCCGAAATCAAAACGACCCCAGACTCCTCTGACGCACGCTTCTTCGCGCGCGGCACGGCAATGCCATAGCGTGGCGGGCCCCATCCGGCAAGACTTGCGTCCCTCGGCGCGAAAACCGCGCCGGCAGACGCGTTCCGCCAGATCGTCGTATTCTGTAGCGGAGGGCCGTTCTCGTATTGAGCGGGGAATCTTCAGGATGGGAAACATGTTGGAAGCGTGCCGAACGGCACGGGCGCCCGGAGCCGGCCTGGCATTCCGTCCATGTCGACGTCATTGTCGTGGCAGCCGGCGGTTCGCACAGCGCGTGTGATCGAAGCGGTTCGAGCGACGCGGTTCGTCGGGCGGGTCGACGAACTGGAATTTTTGCAGGAACGTTGTAATGACGCGCGGCTGGGTCACGGTTCGCTGATCTTCATCAACGGCGAGGCCGGCATCGGCAAATCGCGATTGGTCGACGAATTAATCCGCGGCACGAAAGCCACGATGGCGCACGTCAAGGGCATTTGCTTCGAGCACGCGCGGTCGCCGCTCGGTCCGCTGGCCGATATCGTGCGCACGCTGCACGCGTGCGATGAGTCGATTCTGACCGTCGCGCGCACCGTTCGCCGCGTACTGGCGCGCATCGTTCCCGAACTCGAAAGCCTCGATGCGCCGGACGCTCACGTGCAAGGCGCACGATCGCAATACGCCGCGATCGCCGAGCTGTTCCGCCGGTTCGGCGAGCGCCGCCCGGTGGTGCTCGCGATCGAGGATGCGCACTGGGCCGATGTGTCGACGGCTGAATTTCTCAAGTATTTTGCCGGGAAAGCCGGTGACAGCAACGTCGTGCTGCTAGTCGTAACCCGCACGGAGCCCGGCGACGCCGCCCCGTTCTCGCCGCTCATCGCTGGGCTGCGGCGCCAGCGCGCGGTGCACGCGTTGGACATCGAACCCTTGACGCGCGCGCAAACGCTTACCATGCTGCGGACCGCTTCGGGTGCGCAAGGTCTCGCGCAGACCGAACTCCACGCGATCTGCCGGCTCGCCGACGGTAATCCGCTGTTCGCCGAGGAATTGCTCGCGTCGGCGCTGGCCAAGCCTGCCGGCGCGCTGGGCTTGCCGCCGACGATCTCCGCAATCTTCGCCCAGCGCATCGAACGGCTCGAACGTGAAGATCGCGAGATTCTCGTTGAAGCAGCGGTCTTCGGCAGCCGCTTCGAACCGGCGTTTCTGGCGAGTTTGACCCAGCGTCCGCTGGAGCGGATTTTGCTTGCGCTGCGGCATGCGCGAGCGCTGCAGCTCATCGTCGAAGACGGTGAAGGCCACCTGGCTTTCCGCCACGCGCTGGTGCGCGAAACGCTCCATGCGAGCATTCTCAGCGCCGAAGCGCGCGGTATGCACCGCCGCATCGTGCGTGAACTCCAGGTGCTGCCCGAGCCGATGCGCTGCCTGACGGCGCTGGCGTATCATTCGTGGGCCGCGGGCGATCGCGACGCGGCGCTGAACTACAACGAACGTGCCGGCGACGACGCGATCGTGCGGCTGGCGTCGAACGAAGCGGCGCTCGCCTACGAACGGGCGTTGAGCTGCACCGGCGCGGACGATCCGCGGCGCGCGGAACTCGAGCGCAAACTTGGCGCCGCGTTCAGCGCCAGCGGCTGGTCGCGGCGCGCGAGCGACGTGTACGAGCGCGCGTACGCGTCGGCGGTGCAGACCGGCGACCGCGAGTCGATCGCCGAATTGTGCGGTGCCATCGGCCGCGAATATGTGGTGCGCGGTGACGGCGACGCCGCGCTGCGGTGGCTGACGGCGGGGCTCGAAGCGGTCGAATCGCTGGCCGACCGTCCCGTCCGGTTTGCCGCCTTCGCACGGACGGCGCTGGCGCTGGCCAGGCGCGACGATACCGCACGGGCCGATGCCGTTTTGCAGCGCCTTGGACCGGCGGATGCGCCGGCGGCAAGTCTTGCGCGGCAAGACATGCTCGAAGCGCGGGCGGCGCTCGACGTTGCCGCGGGGCGTTCGGCCGCCGCGCTGGCGCGGTACCGCGAAGCCACACTCGAACCCGGCGCCCAGCGCAGCACGGCGCTGGCCGTGCGGCTGTTCTGCAATTACGGCCGGACCGCGAAAGCCTTGGGTGAACTCGAGGTCGCCCGCCGCGCCGCCGACGCGGCGCTGCGGCTGGCGGACGAAATCACGGTGCCGCTGTATCGCCCGACCGTGTTGGCCGATTGCGGCGTGCTAAGCGCCGAGGCCGGTGACCTTCCATCAGCCCGCCGCCGGCTCGCCGAAGCCGAAGATGCCGCGGCTGGTCTGGACGCCCCGCGCGTCCACGCGCGCCTGACGTACTTTGGGCTGATCCTGGCACGGGCGCTCGACGATCCGGCACTCGACGAACGCTACGCGGATGAAAGCGCGCTCGACGCGGCGTTCTTTTCGTGCGAATCGTGGTGGATCGGAGCGCTTGCCTACGTTTTCGCCGAGCGCTTCGGACGTTTGGGCCGGGCGGCCGACGCGCAGCGGCTGATCGGTCGTGCGTTAGCGGTGCTGCCCACGCTGGTCAACGCGCACGAACTTGCCGTCGCCGCGGCGGCCTACGGAGCGGAGGCGGATCTGGTGCTTGCGCGCGAACGCCTAGCCGACTGGGCGAATCACGCCGTGCCTGCCTATGGCACGGCGTTCGTTGAATTGTTCGACGCCTACGGCCTGCGGCGCGGGGGCCGATCGCCGCTCGCATTAGGGGTGAGCGCGGCGCGGCGCTTCGAGCTGCTGGGCCTTCCGCTGTGGGCGGCGGAGGCGTACGAGGTCGCGGGAGAGCGCGCGGCGGCGATCGAGATCGCCTTGCGCATCGGCAGTTCGGGAACCATCGCGCGGCTGAGCGCGCCGGCGGCCATCGATCTGCCCGGAGCCCCGCTGACCAAACGCGAGCGCGAAGTGCTGTTCCTCGTTTCGCACGGCCGCTCGAATCGCGCAATCGCCGATGAATTGGGCATCAGCGAGCGCACCGTCGAAAGTCACATACGCGCCATTCTGGCGAAAGTCGGCGGCCGCTCGCGGCACGACATCATCAAGCTGGCAGCGGTCCACGCGTTGCGCTGAGGATGCGCCGGGCGGATGCGCCCTAGTGTCGGGCGCGGCGGTTGCGTGAACGCTGGCAGCGGCGTTGCGATCAGGATGCGCGGGGCGGATTCGCCCAAGCACCGGGCGCGGCGGTTGTGTGAAGGCTGCTGTGCCGGGGTAGGAACGAGCGGTGACTGTTGCCGCTCGTACCGTCGTTTGTGAGGGCTTGCCCTTTCCGCTGGGCGCCAAATGGGATGGCCGGGGAACGAATTTCGCGCTCTTTTCCGCACATGCCACCAAGGTCGAGTTGTGCCTGTTCGACTCCACGGGAACGCACGAAATCGAACGCATCACGCTGCCCGAGTACACCGACGAGATCTACCACGGCTATCTCGAAAACATCGGACCGGGATCCATTTACGGCTATCGCGTTCACGGCCCGTACGAGCCGCACAACGGTCACCGCTTCAATCCTAACAAACTGCTGCTCGATCCGTGCGCCCGGGCGCATGTTGGCGACTTGACGTGGAACGGCGCCTGCTTCGGCTACACGCTGGGCGCAAAAGATGAAGACCTCTCGTACGACGAACGCGACAGCGCGCCGTTCGTTCCCAAATGCGTCGTCGTCGACGAGAACTTCGACTGGCACGCCGAGCGCTCGCGGCGTGTGGTGCCCTGGGAATCGACGGTTATCTACGAAGCGCACGTGCGCGGTTTCACCAAGCTTCATCCCGACGTGCCCGAGGATCTGCGCGGAACCTACGCTGGGCTGGGCTCACCCGCTGTTGTCGACTACATCAAGAAGCTCGGCGTCACGACGGTTGAATTGTTGCCCGTGCACGCGTTCGTTTCTGACGACTTGCTGCTGCAAAAAGGACTTACCAACTACTGGGGCTACAATACGATCGGCTTCTTTGCGCCCGATCCGCGCTACGCGCATGGTGCGCACCGGATCTTGGCCGAATTCAAAGAGATGATCGCGCGCTTTCACGAGGCCGGGATCGAAGTCGTGCTCGACGTCGTGTACAACCATACGGCGGAAGGCAACGAGCGCGGACCGACCTTGTCGTTTCGCGGGATCGACAATGCCTCGTACTACCGCCTCATGCCCGATGAGAAGCGCTATTACATCAATGACACCGGAACGGGTAACACGTTCAACCTCTCGCACGCGCGCGTCATCCAACTCGTCACCGACAGTCTGCGCTATTGGGTCAACGAGATGCGCGTCGACGGCTTTCGCTTCGATCTCGGGACCGTTCTCGCACGCGAGACCGAGGGTTTCGATAACGAGAGCGGCTTTCTCAAAGCCTGCCGGCAAGATCCGGTTCTGAACTCGGTCAAGCTCATCGCCGAGCCCTGGGATATCGGGCCGGGAGGCTATCAAGTCGGGATGTTTCCGCCCGGCTGGGCGGAGTGGAACGACCGCTTTCGCGACACCGTGCGCGATTTCTGGCGCGGTGAGGCGCCGGCGGCGGCGCTCGCGCCACGGCTGTGCGCGTCGCCCGATTTCTTCAATCGGCGCGGGCGCAAACCGCGCTCGTCGGTCAACTTCGTGACCGCGCACGACGGCTTCACCCTCAACGACCTCGTAACGTTCAACGACAAGCACAACGAAGCCAACGGCGAAAACAATGCTGACGGCAGCTCGAACAATCGCTCGTGGAACTGCGGTGCGGAAGGAGCGACCGACGATGCGGCGATCCTTGCGCTGCGCCGCAAACAAATGCGCAACATGCTCGCGACGTTGCTGCTGGCGCAGGGCACGCCGATGCTGCTCGCCGGCGACGAATTCGCGCGGACCCAACGCGGCAACAACAACGCGTACTGTCAAGATAATGACATCAGTTGGGTGCACTGGAATCTCGACGACCTCGCGCGGCAGCAGATCGCGTTCGTCGCGCGGCTGACGACCCTACGACACGATTATCCGATCCTGCGCCGAAGCCGTTTTCTCACCGGCGAGTACAATGCCGAACTCGACGTGAAGGACGTCACTTGGATCGACGCTTCGGGCGTCGAGATGCGCGAAGAGACGTGGAAGGACGAGTCGACGCACTGCTTCGGCATGATGATCGACGGCCGGGCGCAGCCGACGGGCATTCGGCTCAAGGGCAGCGATGCGACGGTCCTCATCGTCTTCAACGCGCATTACGACGTCGTTTCGTTCACGCTGCCGGAGAGCGCGGGCGGGTCGAGCTGGGCCTTGCTGATCGACACGAATCAGGAACAAACCGTTCCGCACTCCGTCTTCGAGACCGGGGATGCGTACGAAACCACCGCGCATTCGCTGCTGCTATTCGTGCTTCAGGCGGCAGCGACGACGTAGGGACGCTCCGACTTAGCGCTGGACGTCGTCGCTGCGCGCCTCATTTGCTGAAGCAAACTTCGCCGCTGTGCTCTTCGCCAGGACGAAATCAGAGCATCTCTGAGTCTTCGGCCGCGATCTCCATTTTGGGCGCGCTCGGGCGCAACACGCGTTCGTCGCCGTTGCGCAGCGTCACTCCGGTCGCATCGAAGAACTCGAGCAACGGAACGGCAAATTTGCGTGAGGTGCCGATCAGCGTTCGAAATTGCGCGACGGTGAGGCCGGGCTGGCGTTCGAGCGCGGTTTCGAGCTGTGCTCGAATCGCCGCCAGATGCGAACCAAGATAGACGAAATCGCCAACCTTGGAGAGTGCGCCGCTGGCGATGAGGGTCTCAAAGGCCTGGCGCAACTCGGGAACGGGACTGCTCTTGATGCGCAGGCGGAGGTCGGTAAAGCCTTGCGGCATCGGTGCACAACCAGCTTCCGCGGCGAACGCCGCATCGAAAAAGGCCTGCTGTTCGACGTTGAGCCGCGGCGAGAAATCCGGCGTCGAATAGTAGCCGCTGCGCAGCGCTAACCGGGCGCTGCCGACGAATGGCGCCAAAATGCGGATGAGCGCGGGTTCGGGCAAACTCAGCGCGTTTGCGAGACCCAGCGACGTGAGTCCCATCAGCCACGGACGCTCGGCTTGACGCCGGCGGAGCCGCTCGAGGACGTCCGCCAAGATGCGTTCGGTCGAGTTCGCTTCCGCCGTGCTCACATCGGCGGCGCTCGCGGCCACCGCTACGGACTCTTCGCGGCGGCCGGCGGGTGCTGTGTCCACGCGGGTTCGATTCGACGGCGGCAGAACGCGCCGCTCCTAACACCGGCGCTTCGCGCACGCAGCGCAAACGCCACGCGCGGCTCGGGCCGAAGGCCCGAACGCCATGGATTCGCGGCGCATTCGGCGCCGCGAATCCTTGCTGGGAGCCCCCGCGGCGCGTGCGGAAGCCGCAGGGCATGCAGCGATGGGAATCGATCGAATGAACGCGTCCGCTCTGGTCGCGGTCGTCACCGGCGCCGCGCAAGGCATCGGACGGCGGACCGCGGAGGTGTTGGCGGCCGACGGGTACACGGTCGTGCTGAGCGACGTCAATGCGCCGCGCGCGACGCGAGAGAGCATCGAAAGCCGCGCCGGCCACGCGCTCGAAGCGGTCGGCGACCTCACCGATGCCCAGACGCTGGACCGGCTCGTGGCGCTGGTGCAGTCGCGGCTTGGCCGGATCGACGTCCTGGTCAACAACGCCGGCATCAGTCTGATTCGAGGGGCCCAGGAGACGACGGTCGACGAACTCCGGCGTGTCCTGGAAGTCAATCTCGTCGTGCCGTTTCTGCTCGCGCAGGCGTTCGGCAAGCTGATGCTGACGCAAGGATCGGGCAGCATCGTCAACGTCGCTTCGATCGCCGGTTTGTTCGCCGTAGCCGATCGGGCGGCGTACAACGCGAGCAAACACGCTCTGATCGGCGTCACGCGGACGCTGGCCGCCGAATGGGGCGGTTTCGGCGTGCGCTGTAACGCCGTCTGTCCCGGCTGGGTGAAGACCGAGATGGACGCCGCGGATCAGTCCGGCGGCAGCTATCGGGACGCCGACATCATCAATCGCGTCCCGATGGCGCGGTTCGCTTCACCGGACGACATCGCGCAAGCCATTCTGTTCTTGAGCAAGAGCGCCACGAGTGGTTTCGTGAATGGACAAACCATCGTCGTCGACGGCGGTTGGACGAGCGATGCGACATGGGAAAGCCTGCGCCTTAAACACCGTGCCTGAATGGGCGGCGCTCGCACGCGGTTCGGCCCCGCTCGAGCGGCGCTCGGTCCGCTGAGCGCCGCCGGCGGCATCGACGCCGCCCGCGTTCGCTAACGGACGACGTGCAGCGTTCGATAGGCGCTGACGAGCACGGTGAGATCGCCCGCGGGAACCTTTGCGTCGATTTCGTAAAGCGACCCGCGGCGCTCGAACAGTAACGACGCTTCGGTGCAGCTGCTGCCCGAACAGTCTTTGGCGCGAAATACGGCGTGCGTGCCGTCGAAAAGAAGCACCGGCCGGTCGTGCGCGAGCGGTTCGAGGCGAGCTGGAGCCGCAAAGCCGGCAACGTGGAAGAACGCACACGCCAAAGCCCCCGCGCAGTGCGCCAGCGGCGAATAGCCGACATAGTATCCGCCGCGCCCGGCGTTCACGACCGCAACGGATCGGATCGTTCCGATCGCTCGCGGCAGCGGCGACGGAAGCAGAACCGGCACGCCGCTGGCACGCAAAGCGGTTCGAGCGCTGCTGTCGATCGCAGGACTGCTTGCCGGTGCACACTCGGGCCGAGCCAGCATCGCTGCGATGGCGGCGAGGCAAAGAACGATGCGCCTCATCGCGGTTTCTCGCCGAGCACCGATTGGCGGTAGCCTGCGAGGATCTGAGCGTACACCGTCGCATGCTCGGCGATCGCCGCCGCCTGGTCTTTGACGATGCCGTTGACGATGCCGCGCGCGTGATAGAAATCGGCGTCGCCCGGCTTGTGGCCTGTCGGGATCGTTCGATCGAGCGCGGCCGCGGGATTATGCGTGAAGAGGTTTTTCGTTACGCCGACGACGAGCGCTCGGGCGGCAAGCTCGGGCTGTTCCAGCCGTTCGGGATGGGCTACGAGGGCCGCTTCGGGCGTTGCTTTTCCGCGGTCGCGGCTGACGACGTCGGGCAAACCCAGCGAGTGAGAAAGCTCCGCGTAGCGGCCGGCGCGCGTGGTTTGCACGTAGCCGCGCCCGCGGTACTCGTACCCGTCGCTCGTACCCGGGCGATTGCCGTCTTCGCCGCCATAGGTTGCGTTGAACCACGCCTTGCTGTGCCCGCTCTCGGTCATGTTCGCTCCGAAGTCCGACTCGGTCTGCGCCGTCGCCAGCAGATAGCCCAGGCGATTGGGATCGGTCGTGCCGCTGCGTCGCGCGGCGTCGAGGATCGCTGGAACTGCCGTCTTTGCGGCTGGCCGATCGGCCGCCGGGACGTGCGCGACCAAGGCGCTGACGAGCGCCGAGCGCCGTGCCGGATCGCTCGCCGCCGAAGCATTGCCGCCGGTTTGCGCCACATCGCGCAAGCTCGGAGCGCGCGGCGTCTCGCGCGCGATCGCGTCGCCGCGGACGCCGGCGGTGCGTGCTGTTGCGGCGCCGCCGGCGTGTGGGCCGCGCGGCTGCGGCGTCGGCTCGCTGCTGCGCAGCGGGCCGAACGTGATCGCGGGATCGGGCATGCGGGAACTCCTTTGCGCGCCTCGATCACGACGTTGCCCTGGGCGGGCAAGTCCGTGGCTGTTCTCGCGCGATCATGCAACGCGAGCGGTCGAGTCGGGTTTAGCCGCCAGCGGGCACACATCGCGCTCGAACGTGAACCGCTGGGCCGTCCGCAACGAGAAGACGTGGACCGTCAAGCGGTTCAGCCGATCGCTCGCGGAAAGTGGCGTCGCCCGGGCGATCTGCGAAGCGAGTCGGCCGGCGTCAAAGGCATCGTGCCGAACCGTCAACACGATCGCGTGCAGCCGCTGCCTTCGATCGCGAACGATCGCATCGGCGCGGTGCGCGCTGCGGTCGAGGCGCAAGAACCGGGCCGTCGGCACCTGCATGAGGCGCCGGTACAACGCCGAGGCGGTGAAGCGCTGCGCCACGCGGCGGGCCGCAGCGAGCGTGCGCGATCGTTCGTCGCTGCCGCTGTCGAGCGCGTCCAGAGTACTTCGCGCCGACGCGATCGCGGCGCCGGCGAACGCCTCGGGACTCGGCGGCCGGCCGCCGCCGATCCGCCACGCGATAGCATCGCGCAGGGCCGAGCGCAATGCGCCTTCGATGACGGCAGGCCGCGATTTCGCTTGTTCCAGCCGATCCATCGCTCACGCCGTTCGTTCGTCGCGCCGCGTGAGCGCGCGCCTTCGGCGAGGGGAAGTGGTGCTGGCCCAATCGCTGGCGCCCTGGCGCAAATTTCTCATATCGGCAACGCTAGACGTCCGCTATGCCAGACGGTTGTCACTTTGCTGTTTCGCCGTCGTTCGAGCGCGAGGCCGGCGCCTCGTTGAACCAAGCGCGTGGCACGCCAACCATTCGCGATCGACATCAGACGGTTCACCAACCGCAAGCTCTGTCGAGCGGCGCGTTTCGCAGTTGGCTTGCTCCTGGATACGGGGCAGCCGGCGGGAAAGCTGAAGCAATCGAGGGGCAGCAGAAGTAAAATCTCGAGAGGAGTGCATCAAGATTGCATCTTTTCTTCGCGAAATGTGTTATAAACCATGATACCGGACCCCGCCAGGCGTCGTGAGGACCGGAGTCATTAGCGGTCCGCTCAGAGGTTTTGGAAGATCCGTCTTCAGCTCCAGGGTTCAGGTCTAGCGAAGTGAGTCAACAGACGCCTTAAGTAAATCCTGATTCTGGAGTACAGATGTACACTGACGAAACCCTCAATTGCGTTGACTGCAACGCAGCTTTCACGTTTAGCGCCGGCGAGCAAGAGTTCTTTGCCTCGAAGGGCTTCACGAACAAACCCAATCGCTGTCCCGACTGCCGCTCAGCCCGCAAGGCTCAGCGCGCCGGCGGTGGCGGCGGTTCGAGCTACAGCGGCGGCGGCGGCTTCGGTGGAGCCGGCGGCGCGCGTCCTCAGCGCGAGATGTTCAACGCGACTTGCAGCCAGTGCGGTGGTGTGGCCCAAGTGCCGTTCCAACCGCGCGGCGACAAGCCCGTGTACTGCCGCGACTGCTTTGCGTCGCGCCAGTCGTATCGCTAAGCTCGAACGAGCCTAACAAAACGGCCCGTCTCTCCGGAGACGGGCCTTGTTTTTTCTTACGGCGCGTCACGGCGCGTCGGCCGAGACCGGCCGATCCTCCAAAGCGGCAGTCAGCCGCTCTTGCATTTCGGTCAGCGCCGCGGCCGGATCGGCGACGGCGGAAGCCGGCGGCGGCGGGGTGCGCTGCGCAAGAATCAAGCACCCCGCCGCGATCCCGCCCGCGACCGCCAACGCCGAAAGCCAGGGCGCGCGCAGCTTCTGCCAACCGAACGCCTCATCGAGCGAGAAGCGGCCGAAGCCGCCCGACGCCAACGCCAACGCACCCGCCGAGTAGACGACCCCCAGTTCGACGCCGTTCTTTTGGCTGAAGAAGCCGTTTTTGGCGTGCACGCTGGTCTGAGCGACCAGCATCGTCGCCATGAGGGCCGCCGGCCCGATCGGGCCGCCCAGCCCCAAAGCGATCAACGTGCCGCTGCCCAATTCGGTCCAGGCGGCGGCGGTCGCGAAGCGCTCTCCGGGCTCGAAGCCCAAGCTCTGCAAGAATTGCGCAGCGCCCTGCGGACCGGGTCCGTCGAAGGCGCCGAACGCTTTCTGCGCACCATGTGCGGCCATCCCCGCGCCTAGCGCGAACCGCGAGATGAGTAGCCCGAAGTCGTTCATGATACGCGAAACGTACCCGTTCCCGGGTCAGCGAACACGCGACGCGGCGAACACCGGGCCGTCGAGGCCGGCCCCGGCCGCGCCGGCCGGCGCGAACGACAGCCGGCGTACGGACGCCTCGATGGCGGCGAGGTCACGTTCTTCGCGCCCCAACGGCCATCCGATCCGGGCGTGAATCGACCAGCGGGCGGCGCGCTCGTACCGAAACCCGACCGGCAGCACGGTCACCTCGGCGCCGCCGTCGCGTTCGGCGAGCGCGATCATCTTGAGAAAACCCGGCTCGAACGGCAGCCAGTCAGCGCCGTCGCGCTTGCGCGAACCGCTCGGATCGACGTTCGGATACCCTTCCGGGAAGACCAGGACGACGCGTCCCGCGCGGAGCAGCCGGGTCGTTTCGCGCAGCGCCGCGCGCGTGTAGCGGACCAACTCGTCGCGCCGATAGACGCTGCTGCCGTCGAGCGTCGGGCGGCGCAGCACGATCGGATACTCGGCGGCGCGGCACATGCGCTCCATCCAGACGCGTTGACGCGGCGTCGCGGCCCAGTCGAGCCCGACGACGATGTGGATCGGCCGCGCGATGCGGGTGACGAGCACGGCGCCGTCGAGCAAATGGTGGAAATGGCGCGCCACGAGCATGACCGGCCCGCGCGCCGGCACATGCTCGCGGCCATCGACCACGACGCTCGCCGTTTGCGTGCGCAGCCCCCATTCGGCGATCGCGCGCGGGCCGAGCTGGCCTGGCGGCGGGTACAGCTTCACGCCTCGGCGAGGCGGCGATCGCGAACCGGAGAAAGCGGAACGACGGCGAGCGCGGCCGGCGCGAGGCTGAAGATGACGGCCGCGATCGCGGTCGGCCACATCCCCGCCGAGACGCTCAGGATCATCGACCACCCGATGTTGATCGCATACACCGCGAACGGGAGCGCCGCCGGAACGACGGGCGCGACGCGCTCGCGCCACAGCAGCCGTCCGACCGCGATGAACAGAAGCCCGGTGCCCAGCCAGCCGCCCAAATTGCGCAGCGGCATGCCGAAATAGGGCCCGTGCTCGTGCCACACCCAAAAGTGGATGTATTGCAGTTGCGGCGCGGCCATCGACGGGTCGAGCACGAGATCCCACACCGTAAGCAGATAGGTGCCCAGGAGGATCGACCAGGTCGTGCGATGGCTCCAGCCGCGCGCCGCGGCAATCGCATCGGCCAGCAGCAGCGCGGCAAAGCCCATGTAGAACCACGACAGCGGGATCGCGAACGGAACGCGCCCGAGCAGCTTGTAACCCAGAAAATTCGTATATTCGTAGCCGCCGAACGGCCAGCCCGTCTTGGTTCCGGTGAGTTCGGCGGCGGCCGAGATCAGACACGCGGCGCACAAGAAGATCAGCGTTCGGCGCGCCCCCAGCCGGGCGAAGCCGAACGCGAGCATCGCCAGCGCGCCCAGGATCATCCCCAAGCCGCCCGTTTTGTTGAGCGCGAAGGCGAAGAACGCTAAATCGGCGGGTTGTCCGGCCCAAATTTCCGGATGCGGGATCGCGACGAGCAAGCCGAAGAGTCCGAGCGTGAGCGCGAGGGCGTGAAGCGCGACGAGTCCCCAGGCAATTCGATTCACGTAATCCGTTCCGACATGACGAGCGGGCGCCCTCGCCACGTGTGCCGGCGGCGAAGCGCGCTAGTAAGTAACGCGGCCGCAACCGGCAGATCCGCAAAGGGTGAGAGCCAATATGTCCACGTCGAGTTCCGATAGGCTCGCCGTGTGCCGAACAGCACGCCCACGCGCAGCGCGAGCAAGAAGCCGTTCACCGCAAACGCCGCCGAGCGCTGAAGCGACCCGTGTCCCCCGAGCAGCAGCAGGAAGAGTATGACGAGCGGCAGCGCCTGCACGAAGAGCACTTCCGCCAGGCCTAACGCGTTGTCGCGCGGCGCCATCCCGTCGCGCAGCGTCAGCGAACGCGGCCAGTTCTGCCAGATCGCGCGCCATGAGTCGTGCATGCGCACGATCGCGAGCTCGCCGGCTGCTTCATAGAAGCCGACGCGATGACCGGCCTTGGCCAAGATCCGTGCGACGGTAACGTCTTCGCACACCGACGTGCGCGCCCGCGCGAAGGCATTGGTTGCGATGAGCAACTCGCGGCGCGCCAGAAAACACTGACCGTTGGCCTGCACGTCGCGCGGGTTTTTCGTCGCGTTTCCCGGTAGGCCGTGACGGTAGACCAGCGTCGTGAGCATGGCCGGATGGATGATGCCCGACGCGCGGTCGGCCAGCTCTTGTTTCGTTGCGACGCTGAGCGCTTTGACTTTGCGGTTCTGGGCGTGGTTGACCATGGCGGTCAGCAGCGCCGAGCGCACGCGGACGTCGGCGTCGATGGTGGCGATCCATTTCGATTCCGGCGACGAGGCCAAGAGCCCGCATTCGAGATTCCAGGCCTTGCCGTTCCAGCCCGGCGGCGTGGGCGTCGCATCGATCGGACGCACGCGCGGGTCGGTCTGAGCGAATGACTCGACGATCTTCTGCGTGCCGTCGATCGAGCCGCCGTCGACGACCAGAATCTCGCGCACCTCGCGCCCGCAGCTGATGAGCTTCTCCAGGCAACTGCCGAGCCGGTCGAATTCGTTGTAAACCGGAACGACGACCGAGATCGAGCCGTCGGGAATCCAGGCTCGCCGGTCGACGGCGATCGTGGTGCCGCCCGTTGTCGAGAGCAGGCGCACGATCACGCGAACCGCGAGGATGATTTGAACCAGAACGATCAGCCAGAGAATCGGCATACTTCCTTGCCTAACTTCAATCCGGCGTGTACCCCGACTGCAGCCCGCTCGCAACCGGTCGACGCTGATGTGACGGAAAGATTGCCCGGGCGTTGGGAGCGGAGCGCCGCGCGGTCTTGTCCGCGCGACCCCACGGCGTGAAGGCGGAAATTGACCAGTCAAATGGAGCTCGACCGACTTCGACGTCGCCCCCGTGCGCCCGGCACGTTGCCGCGATAGTTAGGTGGTCCAAGGAGGGCTTCCTTGAGACCAAGCGGATATCGAGGCGCGATGGGTGAGCTGACGATGGATCGATCCGGTGCGTTGCGCGAGGCGCTCAAGCATCACTTCGGATTCGACGCCTTTCGCCCGCTGCAGGAAGAGATCGTCGCCGACGTGCTGAGCGGCTGCGACGTGTTCGCGCTGCTGCCCACCGGCGGTGGAAAATCGCTGTGCTTTCAACTGCCGGCGCTCTTCGGCGACGGCTTGACGGTGGTGATCTCGCCGCTCATCGCGCTCATGAAAGATCAGGTCGACGCGCTGACCACGGCCGGCATCCCGGCAACGTTCTTGAATTCGTCGCTCGCTTACTCGGATGTGCGCGCGCGTCAGCGCGATCTGGATGCGGGGGCGTATCGGCTGCTCTACGTGGCGCCCGAACGCTTGGCGCTGCCGGGCTTCAGCGCCGAGCTCGAGCGTTGGAACGTCGCGCGCTTTGCGGTCGACGAGGCGCACTGCATCAGCGAGTGGGGGCACGATTTTCGCCCCGAGTACCGGCGCATCGCCGAATTGCGCGAGCGCTTTGCCGCCCAGCCGTTCATCGCGCTCACCGCGACGGCCACCGACCGGGTGCGCGACGACATCATCGAGCGTTTGTCGCTGCGCAAGCCGCGCGTCTACGTGGCGAGCTTCAATCGCCCGAACCTCACCTACCGAGTGGTGCCCAAGGCGCGCGCCGCCGATTCGCTCGTGACCTGGCTGCGCGCGCGGCCCGACGATGCGGGGATCGTGTACGCGCAGAGCCGCGCGTCGGTCGAAACGCTGGCCGAGCGGTTGACCGCGAGCGGTATCCCGGCGTTGCCGTATCACGCCGGTTTGGCGCCCGAGGTTCGGGTGCGCAATCAAGAACGGTTCGTGCGCGACGACGTGCGCGTCATGTGCGCGACGGTTGCCTTCGGCATGGGCATCGACAAGTCCAACGTCCGGTTCGTGGTGCACTACGACGTGCCCAAGAACATCGAAGGCTACTATCAAGAAACGGGACGCGCCGGGCGCGACGGCTTGCCCGCCGAATGTCTGCTGTACTTCAGTCACGGCGACGTGAACAAGTACGAGAGCTTCATCGCCGAGAAATCCGATCCGCGCGAGATTGCCGTGGCGCGCGCGCAGCTCGAGAAGATGACGCGCTACGCCTACAGCAACGACTGCCGCCGGCGCGACTTGCTGGCGTATTTCGGCGAAACGCTCGCGGGCGAGAACTGCGGCGCGTGCGACAATTGCCTCGAGCCGCGGCCGGTTCGCGACATGACGATCGAAGCGCAGAAGCTGCTGTCGTGCATCTACCGCCTGCGCGAGCGCGACGGCGGCGCGTTCGGCATCACCCACGTGATCGACGTGCTGCTCGGCAACTACAACGAAAAGATCGAACGCTGGGGCCACCAGCACGTGTCGACATACGGCATCGGCGCGGACCTCGGACGTTCCGCCTGGCGGCATCTGGCCGACGAGCTGGTGCGCCTAAAACTTATCGTGGCCGATCCTGCGCGCTTCAATGTCGTCACGCTGACGCCGGCCGGACGCCGCGCGCTGGGCGAGCGCACCGCGATCGTCGTTCGCGAAGCGCCCGTCGCACCGGTGAAGGCGCGCAAAGCCAAGGCGGCGGCCGCCGCCGGCGAGGAGTACGACGCCGCGTTGTTCGCCGCGTTGCGGACGCTGCGCCGGCAGCTGGCGGACGAGCGCGACGTTCCCGCGTTCGTCATCTTCAGCGACGCGGTGCTGCGGGCGATGGCGCGCGACGCGCCGCTCACGGCGACCGGCCTGCGGGCGATCAGCGGCGTCGGCGACAAGAAACTTGCCGATTTCGGCGAGCGTTTCTTGGCGGTGATTCGCGACCTCCGCGGATGATAGGATTCGCGGCGCTGAACGCGCCGCGAATCCATGGCGTTTGCGCTTCGCGCAAGCCGTCCGTGGCGTTCGGGCCGAGCCGCGGCGGCACTTTCACGCCGGCGCGTCAAGGACGCGTGCCTCTTAGGCCCTTCCCAGGCAGGGGTGCCACCATTGGCGCGATGTACCCGTTCGGACTGCGCCGTGCCGCCGTTTTGCCGAGCTTGCTCTTTGTCGTGCTGCTCGGGCTGATGACCGTGCCGGCCGGCGCGCAAAGTTCCGAGTCGACCGGGATCATCGCCATCACCGTCATCGACGCGACGACCAGGAAACCACTGCAGGACGCGCGGATCACGCTCTTCGGCGCGACGCAGGCCTCGGCGCTGACGAACCGCAGCGGGATCGTGAAGTACACCGACGTCCCCTCCGGGTTGTACCGCGTGCGCGTGGTGAAGGGCGGCTTCATCGGCAACGTCTCGCCGCAGTTCGAGATCCTGGGCAACAAAGAAGTCGACGTCGACGTTAACATGGCCGCCCAGGTTGCGCCCGGGACGACGCCGCCCGCAACGGCGACGGCCGCTTCGAGTGGGCTCAAAGTGATCGGCCGGGTCAGCGCGCGCGTGTCGGTCACCACGCGCGACGTCGATTCGGACAGCGCCATCCGCAAGGTCTCGGATTCGCTCACCGACGCGCTGAGCAAGATCGCCGGCGTCGACGTCACCCAAACGTCGAACGATCCCGACGCCGCGCAAACGATCTCGCTCAACGGCCACGACGAGTCGCAAACCGCGGTCACGCTGGACGGCATTCCGCTGGGGGCGCCGGGCAGCGCGGTCAATCTGCGCGGCATCAACACCGATATGTTCAGCGGTGCGGGGGTCAGCTTCGCGGCACAGGCCGGGGCGCTCGGCGGGTCGGTCAACTTCCGCACGCTGCAGCCGACCCAGACGTGGGTCTCGCAGTTGTCGACATCCTACGGAACGTTCGACAAGTTCAATTACCAATTCGGCGAGACCGGTTCGATCGGCAAGCTCGGGATCGCGGTGCTGCACACCGATCGCGAGAGCAACAACCAGCTGACCTTCAACACCTTCACCGATCAGAGCGGATTGACGTACCCGCACGCCGGCGAGTCCAGCAACGTCGGCGACTACGTCAAGCTGCGCTACGGACTGGGCGATAAGACGATCGCTAATTTCACCGTCCTGCAGAACAACCAGGGCATCTCGTCGCTGTGCACGCAGGACGTGACGCTCGTGCCGTGCGGGATCGGTCCGGGCAACACGTCGGCGAACACGTTCCAGTTCGCGTACGCGACGGTGCAGTCGCTCATCGGCGAAGTCACCACGAGTGTCTCGGCGTACGTGAACTCCAACAACGGCTACCAGAACGACGCGCTGCGTTACATCAACGGCGCGTCGTCGCCGCTGGTCTCCAACACGCGGTCAGTCGCGCGCGGCATCGCGTTTCAATCGACGGTCAGCCAAGGCCGCTCGACCTGGACGCTCAACGGCTCGACCTACGATTCGCTGACGACGTTCGATCCGATCGTGAACTCGAGCGCCTTCGTCATTCCGTCGACCACCGGCAGCGACTCGCAGATTTTTCAGCTCTCGGACCAGTACAAAATCAACGACCGGCTCTCGGTCGGTCCCAACGCGTCGTTGGCGGCGACGAACGGTTCGGGCGCGTCGCTGCTGGCGGGCCTGGCCGGAACGTGGCGGCCGCAGGCGGTCGATACGTTCACGGGTTCGGCCAGCGTCGGCAGCTCGCAGCCGGCCGGCGGCATCATCCGCACGTACAGCGATCCGGCGAGTGCGCGCTTCAACTGCGCCGCGGGCACCGCGAACGTCAGCGGCCCGGGCGATCAACCCGGCAAGCAGTCCGCGATCAGCTACGACGCGAGCTGGACGCATCAGTGGACGTACGGCTCGTTCAACTTCGATCTCTACCGGCAGACGCAGGCCGACCAGCTCATCAACGCGCAGATCGTCGCGTCCAGCTTGGGCTTCTCGCCGACGAGCCCGTATATCCAGGATCTGCAGAGCTTCTTCGATTCACCGTTCGCCTGCGGTCCGACGGCGGTGCTGAATCCGGCGAACGTGTACGTGAGCGAACCGATCGGCGATACGACGCGGGTGTATCAAGGCTTCACGCTGAGCGGTCGGATCGCGATCGGTCCGCATCTGGTGGCGATTCCGGCGTATCAGACCAACGGCGCGACGGTCGTCGCCGCCGATGCGCGGCTCGCGGCGCTCAGCAGCACCACGATCATCGGCGCGCAGATCCCCGGACGGCCGGTGCATCGCGGCAATCTCACGCTCGACGGCGATCTGCCGCATCTCGGGCTCGAGCTGCTCGCCAACGTGCAGTACGTCGGCTCCAACAACTCGCAGCATCTCGACCCGTATGCGCTGGTGAGCTGGGGGCTGTCGCACGACGTGGGTTTTGGGCGGTTGTCGTTCTTGGAGACGAACGTGTTCAGCACCGAAACCGGCGCGCTGTCGAGTCTGGTCTTCGCCCAGCCGCAGGCGACCAGCGGCGGCGGGCTGTTGTATGTGGCGGCCAATCCCAATCCGCCGCGCCAGTTTACCTTGACGTATTCGTTCAACACCGGTGCGCGCAACGGCGCCGGAGGTTCGCGGACGAGCCGCAGCGCCGCCCGGTCGGCCGTGGCGCAGACGGCGCAGAATCTTGCCGAGACCGGGAACGCGCAGCAGCAGCGCGCGCGCGGTTTGGGTGCGTTTACGCCGTACCCGCCGCCGCCCGGCGTCGATCCGCTGTCGGTCGCCGACAAACGCGATTCGTGCACGCCTGACGATGCGAAGATTGCCGGGCCGGTGCTCGAACAGCTGCGCGCGGCGGGCGCGGCGTACGCGGCGGGCAAGCCGCTGCCGGCGGTCGACGGGCTGGCGATCGTTGCGCATGGGCCGCCGACCGGCGATTGGTATTTTGAAGTGCGGCCAAATCTGCCGCCGCGGCCCGCGGGTGCCGGGCAAGGAACGGGACCGGGCGGTGCCGGCGGACGCTTCGGACGCGGCAGCCGGCTTTATGGCGGCGCCGGCGAGGGTGGACCGGGCGGACCGGGCGCCGGCGGCGGGCCGGGCGGACCTGGCGATACCGGGCCGCCGCCGGGCGAAGCGGGCGGGCCGCCGCCCGGCGGCCCGCAGCCGGCGCCCTCGGCGTCGCCCTCGGGATCGCCGGCGCCCGTCGCGGCGGCATCGCCGGGGCCTGGAGCGGCCGGTTCGCCGGCGCCAGGCGTCTCCGCTTCGCCGGCGGCTTCGGGCGGACCCGAGAAGCTGGTCGTTCAGCCGCGCGTAAGGCAGAGCCCGCCGCCCGGGCCGCGGCCGACGCCGCCCGCGGCGTTCCGCGCCGCGTTCATGAAGTTCCGCGCGACCTTGAGCTGCTCGTACTTTTCGGCGCTATCGCAGGACGAGGTGAAGACCGACGGGTTCACCGCGTTTACCGGCCGCAACGGCTTGGGCTACGCGCCGCACATCGGGCTGTTCGCGGTTCGCGGGCCCGAACTGGGAACCGGCGGAGGGAGTTTGAAACACCAATGATGCCCACCAATCCCCGCGTCGCCGTCATCGACGACGAACGCCACCTTCGCGAACTGTTGGAACTTGCGTTGGGCGAGGACGGGTTCGAGGTTCGTTCGGCCGGCGACGGCCCGGCCGGTTTGGCACTCGTCAAAGAGTGGCGGCCCGACGTGATCGTACTCGACGTGATGATGCCGCAAGTCAACGGCTTGGATTTGCTGCCGATGATGCGCCGCATCACCGAAGCGCCGATCCTCATGCTCAGTGCGAAAGCCGACACGGACGATCGCATCACCGGCTTGCGGCGCGGCGCCGACGATTATATCCCCAAGCCGTTCGAGGTCTCGGAATTGCTGGCGCGGCTGCATTCGGCACTGCGCCGGCCGCGGCTCGAACATCCCTCGATCGTGAGCTACGCCGATTTGTCGATCGATCTCGACCGGCGCGAAGTCAAGCGCGGCAGCGAGCGGATCGATCTCTCTGCGCGCGAGTACGCGCTCTTGCTCACCTTCGCGCGCAATCCGGAACGCGTGTTTACCCGCGACCAGCTGCTCGATCTGGTATGGGGCAGCGACCGCGACGTTGGTCCGGGTGCGGTCGAGACGTACGTGTCGTATCTGCGGGCGAAGATCGACGCGAACTTCGAGCCCAAGCTCATTCGCACCATTCGCGGCGCCGGATACGCTTTGCGCGCGCAATAATGTTCAGCTCGCTGGCGCGCCGGCTCACGGCTTGGTACGTGTTCGTCGCGGTCGCGCTGGTCGTGCTGCTGGCCGGAGCAGTCATTGCGGTCGGCTTGGTCTTCTACGCGCGAGACGCCAACGATCAGATTGCGGCGCTCGCGCGTCAGGTCCCGGACATCGAAGCGCGCGCGATCAGTGAACGTGATGATTGGCAGACGGCGCAATCGCTGCTCGTGCGCCGGCTGTCGCGCCCGGGTTTCATGGTGCGCACGCAACCGCCGCCGCCGCGCCCAGGGAGTTTGCCGCGCGACGCCCGCTACGGTTTCTTCCATTATCCGCCGGTGAAGGGGACGACTGCGGCCGGCGGATCTGCCGGCGCGCAGCCGCAAACCGGCGCACCGCCGCAAGGGGGCTCAGCGCCGCAAGCCGGCGACCTGCCGCGCCGGCCGCCCGATCCGCCGCCGTTCTTTACCAACCGGTTCGGCTTCGGCGCGGCGACGACGCTGGGCGTGCGCCCGGTGCGGACGCCGTTTCTCAACGGAAACGTGGTCATCTTCGTCGACCTCGAGCGCGTGCAGTCGATCGTCACGGCCTCGTTTGCGGTACTGGGCATAACGGCAGCGCTCGCTGCTCTGGTTGCCTGGGGAATCGGGCGCTACATTACATCGCAGGCGCTGCGTCCGTTGTACGACGTGACCTCGGCGCTCGTTCGCTTTGCGGGGCGCGACTTCACCGCGCAGCCGATCGACGTCGCCGGCCGCAGCGAATTCGACGAGCTCGTGCGCGCGTACAACGCTGCGGCAAATCAGGTCGCGAGCGCATTCGCCGAACGCGCGACGGCCGAGGCGCAGATGCGGCAATTCGTGGCGGATGCGGGTCACGAGTTGCGGACACCGCTCACCATCGTGCTCGGTTACATCGATATGCTCAAACGACGTGCGCCCGCCGACGAACGCTCGAAGCGAATCTTCGACACGATCGCCAGCGAGAGTTCGCGCATGCGCACCCTCATCGATAACCTCGTGCTGCTCGCACGGCTCGAAGGCGCGGATCGGCGCTTGATCGAGCCTTTCGCGCTGACGCCGCTGCTGGAAGACGACGTCGCGCGCACCCGCTTGGGTCTCACGCCCGGTGTACAGTTCGAGCTCGACATTGCAGTCGACGCGACGATCATCGGCGATCGCGGCGAGATCTATGAGGCGATTGCAAACTTGGTCGACAACGCGATCAAGTACGCGCCGGGCTGTCCGATCCGCATCGCGGTCAAACGCGCGCCGGACGGCGTCGAGGTAACCGTCAGCGATCGCGGTCCCGGGATCGCGCAAGCCGATCGCGGTCTGATCTTCGATCGCTTTTACCGCGGCTCGCGGCGCACCGACATCGAGGGCTCGGGGCTGGGGCTCGCGATCGCCAAGCGCGCGATCGAGCGCGCGGGCGGCACGCTCAGTCTCGCCTCGTCATCGGACCAGGGCACGACGTTCCGCATCGAGCTGCGCGCCGATACGATCGTGAATCGCAAGCCGGCTTCTGCGCCGCACTAGTAGTCCGCGCGCTCCGACGAGGTGCCCTCGGTGCGACCAACCAGAACCATCTCGCGCATGCGCGGATGATCTTTCGCTTGCCCAAGCATCCAGTTCTCAAAC
>JBEKHC010000049.1:0-37004 GCA_050012475.1 Candidatus Velthaea sp. | reverse complement strand
AAGTCCGATCAGAACGTTCGCGGCGTGGTCAATCTCCCGCACGGCACGGGGCGCACAGTTCGCGTCATCGTCTTCGCGCGGGGCGACAACGCACGCGCGGCCGAGGCGGCGGGCGCGGATGTGGTCGGTGAGGCCGACTTGATCGAACGGGTCAAGGGCGGATTCAGTGACTTCGACGTCGCGGTGGCGACGCCCGACATGATGGCCCAGATCGGGAAAGAGCTGGGCCGCATCCTCGCGCAGAAAATGCCCAACCCCAAATCCGGCACGGTGACGCCCAATCCGGCCGCCGCAGTCAAAGACATCAAGGCCGGGAAAGTCGAGTATCGCCTGGACAAAACCGGGATCGTCCACGCGATCGTCGGCAAGGCCAGCTTCGAGCAAGATCACCTGGCGGAAAACGTGGCCACCCTGCTCGACGCCATCGTGCGGGCCAAGCCGGCTGCCGCGAAGGGAATCTACCTGCGCTCGATTTCGCTCTCGAGCACCATGGGGCCCGGCGTCAAGGTCGATCCCAGCCGGATCAAGGCGACCGCCGCAACCGCCTAACCGGATTCGCGGCGCTGAACGCGCCGCGAATCCTTGGCGTTCGGGCGCTTACGGCGCTTTGAGGCCTTCGCTTTTCTGCAGGCGCTGGCGGACGTAGGTGGCGGTGAAGCCGGCCGCCTGCGCGCTTGCCAACGCATCTGAGTCCGGGGCGGCAGTCATGATCGCATAGGTCGCGCCGCGCGACCTGCCGAGCGCCAAGCGTGCGCCGATGAGCGCGGTGTGGACGCCGCGCCGGCGATATTCGGGCAGCGTCGAAGCGCAGAACAGGAACGCCGCGTCGCCGGTGACGCCCAAGGCTCCGCCGCCGGCGAGCCTGCCGTCGACACGAATTGCGACGAGCGCGCTGGCCGCACTGGCGCACACGTACGCGGTGCGTCGAACGCAGCCCAGATCGGCCTCCGGCACCGTATCCATGAGCCCCGCAACGACCAGTTCGGTCCACTCGAGTTTCCGCGTCGTCAACGTCTCGACACCGAACGTAAGCGGGATGGCGGGATCGGCGCCGATCTCGCGTTCGAGTATGACGACCGCTCGCTCCGGCAGGTAACCCCAGCGCGCGACGATAGCGGCGTCGCGTTCAGCGACCAGCGGGTGCAACTCCAGCCGTGACGGCAACCGCCGGCTGCCGTAAAATTCGTCGACGACCTGCAAATCGTCTGCGCGCAGCGGCCGCGAGATACCGACCCCTAGCCCGTAGTGGATCGACGTCCCCTGCAGGCAAATGGCGTAGCCCCCGGCGACCGGGATCGCCCCCGTGTCGCGCGTGTCGTCGGTTGTCGGAATGTTCCGCGCATAGGTGGCCCAGTACGCCGCCTCCGCGCGCTCCGCCCGGAGGGCATCCGTCGCTACGAGACCCATCCTTGACCCGCTGCCCGTTTCTGTGATAAGAACTTCATTGGCTCCAAAGACCGTTGGTCCGGTTCGCCGGATAATGTCGTCTAACCCGACGACGCCAGCCGAGGATGCGCTCCGGATTATATACGCTGCTGTTCGCGTTATCATTCGTTTTCGCGCCTCGCCCTCGTCGGCGGAGGCGCATTTTTATTTCGAGAAACGAGAATTCGATGCCGACCGCGAAAAAAGAAGCGACAATCGAAGAGCTCCGCGAGCGCATTGCCGGGTCGAAAAACCTGTTCTTTACGAACTACGCCGGGCTGACGGTCGAAGAGATCACCAAGCTGCGCACGGAGTTGCGCAAGAGCGGCGACACCTACGCCGTCATCAAGAACACGCTGTTCTCGATCGCCGCGGGCAAAGACGTCGCCGCGGCGCTCGAGGCGTTCTTGGCCGGGCCAACGGGCGTCGTGTTCGCCGGCGAGGATCCGGTCGCACCGGCCAAAGCGCTCAAGACATTTTCCGACAGCACCAAGCCGCTGGAGATCAAAGCGGCGTGGATCGACGGCAAAGTCGTCGATGCCGCCCAAGTCGGGGTGCTTGCCGCCCTGCCGCCCAAGAACGAACTGCTCGGCCGGTTAGTCGGTTCGCTCAAGAGTCCGCTGTACGGGCTCGTCTACGTCCTCTCCGGTAATCAGAGCGGCCTCGTCCGCGCACTTAACGCGATCCGCGAGCAGAAAGCTGCCGCCGAGACCGCTGCTTAACTCATTAGGAGCACGACTACCATGGCACTTGCCGATCTCATCGACCAAATCGACAAACTCACCGTCCTCGAGCTTTCCGATCTCGTCAAACAGCTCGAAGAAAAATACGGCGTCAGCGCTGCGGCCCCGGCGGCAGCGGCGGCGCCTGCGGCGGCCGCTGCCGCACCGGCAGCCGAGAAAACCGAATTCGACGTTATTCTCAGCGATTTCGGCGCGGAGAAGATCAAAGTCATCAAGGCGGTTCGCGAGATCACGTCGCTGGGCTTGACCGAAGCCAAGGCGTTCGTCGAAAGCGCCCCCAAAGCGGTCAAGGAAGGCGTCACCAAAGACGAAGCCGAGGCGATCAAGAAGAAGCTCGAAGACGCCGGCGCAAAGGTCGAAGTTAAGTAATTCCAGCGGGGGGACGGCGCGGCCGTCCCCCGCAGCGAAGTTACGAAGCGATCGAGAAGCGCTTGCGCCGGCCGTAGTGCAGCAGCGTCAGCGTCGTTTCGACCACGCCGGCGTCGAATTGCGGGCCGGCGTTGGCGGCCAAAATCGTCAGTGCGCTGGTCATCGCGTGAAAGGCGTCGGCGACCGCGACGACGCGCGATTCGAGCGGGATCTCGTCGCCGCGCAGACCGTCGGGGTAACCTTCGCCGTCGATGCGCTCGTGATGCGCGCGAACGATCGGCGCGAGAAATGCGAGCTTGGGCGTGTCTTGCAGGGCGGCAGCGCCGATCTCGGTGTGCATGCGCATCGCCCCCCACTCCGGCGTCGTGAGCGGGCCGGCCTTTTGCAGCACGTCGCGATGGACACCGAGTTTTCCGATGTCGTGCAGTCGGGCGGCAAGTTCGATCGTCATAACCACGTCGATCGGTAGCTGCATCGCGTTCGCGATCCGCCGCGCGAGCGCGGACGTCGCGTCGAGATGAACCGCCGTTTCCCGATCGTGCATGCGAACGATGCGGACCAGACCGGCGGCGAGTTCCGTCGTTTCGGGATCGAACATACCGTCACGAATCCTTATGATGAGCGGCAGAAATCCGTCGCCGCAGAACATCCGGTTCCACGGACGAAACGAATGCCGGAATGGGGGACGCATCGCCGCTCCGGCGAAGCGCATCGGCGACGAGTGCTTCGCCTCGTGTTTGCCGATTTGAGCCGCGTCTCGCTGCCGCGGCGATTTTCCGTCCGGCACGATGGTAGAGCAGCGCCAGCATCGCTTCACGCAAGGCGCGTTCGGCCTCGCCCAGTTCGCGCGGTTCGAGCCAGCGAACGCCGCACACGTCGCCGAAAGCGTTGCGCAGCGCGATGGACTTGCCATGTCCCGGCGGGGCGATCACCAGCGCGACCGCACGGTCCCCAAGTGCAGCCTCGATGAGCTTCGCAATCCGTCGACGGCGCAGCGCCATGCTGCTTGTATCGGCCGGGAAACAGAGCGCCGCTAGGGCTGGGCGGTCACTTGGCGGCGGAGCGCAGCGGGGTCGCGGTTGCCGGGTTGGATGAGAAGCGGCCGAAGAGGGCCGGGTCGGCGGCGAACTCGATCTTGAGATCTTCGATCCGGTGACTGTCGGTGGGGTGATCCGATAGCATCTCCATCTGTCCGCCCGTGTCGGCTTTCTCGAACTGCTCGAACAGCCAGACCATGCCCCACGGGTTGGATCCGGCCTGGGCGCACGTCTGCGCTCCTTTGTGGTCGGCGGCCGTCTCGACTTCGCGCGAGTAGCCCTGCGTCACCGCGGTGAGTCCGATGTTTGCGAGCGAGCCGACGACATCGGCGGCCCGGGTGCCGAAGATCAGCTCGGCGGCGATCGCGCCGATGGTGGCGGTGGTCTGCGCGCGCTGGTCTTTGACCATGTTGTTGATCACGTCGTGATGGATGTCGTGGGATGTTTCGTGGCAGAGCACCCCGGCGAGTTCTTCGCGCTTGTTCACGAATTTCATCAGCGAATCGGTGACGTAGACGTTGCCGCCCGGCACCGCAAACGCGTTCGGCTGCTTTTCGTGCACGAGGATGAAGCGGAACGGAAACTGGTACTGCGGGTCGGCGACGCGCTTGATTTGCTGGGCGATGGGGTCGAGAATCGCGTAGTCCGGCGAATCTTTGATGATCTCGCCCTTCTTGACCAACTCGGCGTAGACTTGGCGGCCGATTTGCGCTTCTTGGCTGGTCCGGTCGTCGGCCCGCGCCGGCCCCCAGCCGGCCAACACGAAAACGCCGATCGCCAGTACGCCGCACAGACGATGCATGATTCGGTTCATTCAATCCCGGTAACGCAAAGATTCGTCGCGCCGTCCCATGCCCGCAGTAGGCCGACGAGAGACCGCCGCCGGGCTGCTGCGGGGCTCGAGCGATGCGGGCCGAAGGCTCCCCGAATGGTCGATCCGGCGCCGCGACGCTCGGGTACAGGACGGCTCCGTGACGTGGACGAATGCGTCGGACGCCTGGTGCGCGGGTGTGATGTAATGGTAGCCTGCGACCTTCCCAAGGTTGACGCGCGGGTTCGATTCCCGCCACCCGCTCCAGGATCGGATCACCGCCTTCGAGGCGACATAGCCAAGTGGTAAGGCAGAGCTCTGCAAAAGCTCCATCCCCAGTTCGAATCTGGGTGTCGCCTCCAGTCCTATTCCTGGCCGCCCTGTTGCTGGCCATCGCCATCGCCGGCGAGTTCATCGGCGCTGCGCTGCTCGACAACGCGTCGAAGTCGGGTCAGCGCCTGACGGCCGCGCGCGAGGACCTCGACGCACTCGTGCGCCGCCAGCTCGTCGAAGAGATCGGGTTGCGCGGCTACGTCGCAACCGGCCGCCGCTCGTTTCTGGAGCAGGAATCGCCGGACATGAGCTTCGCCGACCGCGCGAAACGGCTGCGGGCGGAAATCGTCGGCGCCGAGATCAAGCGCGGTGCGGCTCTGCTGGACGCGTTCGCCGGCGAACATGTGCGCTGGCGGCGCGACGTCGAACTCCCGCTGCTTGCCGACCCGGCCCGGGCCGATGCGCTCGCGCGGCAGACCGAAGGCAAGAATTTGCTCGATGCGATGCGCCGCAACGCGACCGCGATGCGCGACGAATTGCAAACCGCCGACGCTGACGTCGAGCGCAAACTGGGCTGGCGCCTCAAAGCGACGATGGCGGCCAGCATCGGAACGATCACGTTCTTCGTCATCGCTGCGCTCGTGGCAGGCGTTTCACGCCGTCAAGCGGCTGCGGCGCTGGAGCGCGAACAGTCGCTCGTCTTTGCGCTGCAGCAAACGCTGCGGGTCGACGGTGTGCAGCTGCCCCGGACCGCGGTGGGGTTTGCTTACACCTCGGCCACGCGCGAAGCGCTCGTCGGCGGGGACTTGATCGACACCTGGCGCGGCGATGCGCAGCACGGCTGGTTCTTGATCGCCGACGTCAGCGGCAAAGGCATCGAGGCGGCCCGTCATTCCGCGTTCGCCCAATACGCGATCCGCACGCTGAGCGCCGAATACGACGATCCGGCCCGGGTGCTGACGCGCTTCAACGTGTTGTTCATGGACACGTTCGCGGATCCGAGCATCTTCGTCGTCGCCTTCCTGGGCGCGTTCGACGCCGGTTCGGGCCTGCTGCGCTACGCCAGCGCCGGTCATGCGATCGCCTTTATCGTGCGGCCCGGCGGCGTCGAACAGCTGGCGCCCACCGGTTCGATCATCGGTCTGGATCGCGACGAACGCTACGACTTGCGGACACTGGGGCTCGCCGCCGGCGAAACGATCGTGTTGGCGACGGACGGCTTGACCGAATGCCGCGACGCAGCCGGCGAGATGCTGGGCGACGACGGCGTCATCGCCCTGCTGCGCGGAGCTGACGCGAGTCCGCAGGCGCTGTGTGACCGGCTGGTGGGCGAAGCGAAGCGGCGCTCGCGCGATGAAGTCAGCGACGATCTCGCGATCTTGGTGCTGCGCATCCTCGACACCGACGTGCCGGCCGCCGCGCTGCCGTTCTCGGCCATCGGCGCGCCATGACGGTACCGGCGCGTGCGCGGAATGGAACACCCGCGCACCGAACCGCCGCAGGATGCTCGCCAAGCGCATCATTCCGTGTCTGGACATCAAAGACGGTCGCGTGGTCAAAGGGGTGCGCTTCGTCGAACTCACCGATGCCGGCGATCCGGTCGAACTCGCTCGCCGCTACGAAGCCGAAGGCGCGGACGAGGTGGTGTTCCTCGACATCACGGCGACCGTCGAGGGCCGGGGCGCTACCCTGGCGGTCGTGCGCGCCGTCGCCGCCGAACTGACGATCCCATTCGCCGTTGGCGGCGGGGTGAAGACCGTCGACGACGTCAACGCGCTCTTGCGCGCGGGCTGCGACAAAGTCAGTTTGAACTCCGCAGCGTTGCGGCGGCCCGAACTCATCTCTGCCGCGGCGCAGATTTTCGGCAATCAGTGCATCGTGGTCGCGATCGATGCGCGCGCGGTGGGCGATTGGTTCGAGGTGGTCGTTGACGGCGGCCGCACGCCGACGGGCCGGGATGCGATCGAATGGGCGCGTGAGGCGCAAGCGCTGGGTGCCGGCGAGCTGCTGGTGACGAGCATCGACCGTGACGGCACCCGTTCGGGCTTCGATTTGCCGATGCTGCGCGCGATCCGGTCGGCCGTCGATCTCCCGGTCATCGCCTCGGGCGGCGCCGGAACGATCGCCGATTTCGTCGCTGCCTTCACCCAGACCGGCGCGGATGCGGGGTTGGCCGCATCGCTCTTTCACTATGCCGAACTCGAGATCGCGACGCTCAAGGACGGCCTGGCCGCGCACGGTATTCCGGTGCGCCGGGAACGCGGCGCGGCCACGGGTGCGTCGCGGTGACCGGCCTTCCGTCGATTGCCTGGGGCCGCGACGGGCTGGTTCCGGTGATCGTCGTCGACGATCGAACCGGTGCCATCCTGACCTTGGCCTACGCCAACGCCGAAGCGCTCGAACGCACCATCGCCTCGCAATCGACCTGGCTGTTCAGCCGCTCGCGCAACGAACTCTGGAACAAAGGCGCGACGTCGGGCAACACGCAGCAGGTCGTCGCGATCGCCGCGGATTGCGATGCCGACGCGCTGATCTATCGCGTCGTGCCTAGCGGGCCGGCTTGCCACACCGGCAGCGCGTCGTGCTTCGGTCCGCAGCTGCGGCTGTCCGACGAAGCGGACGCCGGGGGCGCCGGCTTCGCCGGCGCCGTGACCGAACTCGCCGCGACGATCGCGCAACGCAAGCGCTTTCCGACGCCCGAGAGCTATACGGCGAAGCTGTTTGCCGGCGGGGTCGATCGGATCGGCAAGAAGATCGGCGAAGAGGCGACCGAAGTCGTGATCGCGGCCAAGAATGCCGATCGCAGCGAACTGATTTGGGAGACCGCCGATCTGCTGTATCACACCCTTGTCCTCCTGGCCGAGCGCGGGATTGCTCTGGCCGAGGTGGGTGCAGAATTAACGCGTCGCGCGAAGCCGAAGGCCTGAGGTCGCTGCCGGGCGTCGGGCCCGAGTTGGCGCGCCGGTTTGCCGAGATCGGCGTGTTCGTCCCCAGCGACTTGCTGGCCTATTTGCCGCGCGCTTACCGCGATTGGCGGTTGCCCCAGGCGATTGGAACGCTGGAGCCCGGCGATGCGGTCATCGTCGGAACCGTGGCGCGGGTGCGCGAACGCCCGGGCCGCTTCCCGCTGGTGACCGCCGACGTCGCGGACGGCAGCGGGACGATCGCGGCGAAGTGGTTCGGCCGCCGGCACCTGTTCGGCAAGCTGAGCGCCGGCGACCGGCTGTTCGCGGCCGGCCGCGTGAGCCGCAGCGCGCGCGGCCTGGAAATCAACGTCACCAACCACCGCGTGCTGCGCGCCGACGAGGTGTATGCCGGCGAGATCGTGCCGGTGTACGCGGCAACGAAAGACTTGCCGTCGCGCCAGATCCGGACCGTGATCGCCAAAAACCTCGCGCGGCTCATCGCCGGGCGCGTCGATGCGCTGCCCGACCAGATCGCGCGCCGATTCGACTTTCCCGCGCTGGCCGATGCCTGGCGCGAGGTCCACGCGCCCGGCGATCCGCAGCGCGTCGAAACGGCGCGCCGGCGGATCATTTTCGAAGAGTTCTTCGGCATCGCGCTGGCCGCTGCGCTCAAGCGCGCGCGCCGCGAGGCCGCTGGCGGTGCCGTCGCAATCCCGCTGCCCCCCGGACTGTGGGCGGAGTTTTGCGCACAGTTACCCTTCGCGCCTACGGCCGCGCAGGAGCGCGTGATCGCCGCCGTGTGGTCCGACATGACGCGCTCGTCGCCGATGAATCGCTTGCTCCAGGGCGATGTCGGCAGCGGCAAAACGCTGGTGGCCGCCGCCGCGATCGTCCTCGCGCACCGGGTTGGGCTGCAGAGCGCGTTGATGGCGCCGACCGAAATTTTGGCCGCGCAGCACGCGCAGAAGCTGGCTCCGCTGCTGCTGCCGTTTGGAATCGCGGTCGAAGCGGTGTTCGGCAGTTTGGGGTTGCGCGAGCGGCGCGGCGCGAACGAGCGCATCCGCTCGGGCGCCGCGGCGTTGGCGGTCGGCACGCACGCGCTGCTGACCGATAGCGTCGAGTTCGCGCGCCTGGGCTTGGTGGTGATCGACGAGCAGCACCGGTTCGGCGTTGCGCAGCGCGCGCGGCTGCGCGGCAAGGCCGTCGCCCCGCATACGCTGTACATGACGGCGACGCCAATTCCGCGCACGCTCGCTCAGACGCGCTATGCAGATTTGGATCTATCGGTGATCGATGAATTGCCGCCTGGCCGAACGCCGATCGAAACCTACGTGCTGCGCGCCAGCCGCAAACCGCAGGCGTATGAGTTCGTGCGCAAGAGCGTCGAACTCGGGCGTCAAGCGTACATCGTCGCACCGGCGATCGATGCCAGCGAAACGGCGCTCACCGGCGCGCTGCGCGAAGCCGAGCACATCCGGCGCGACGTGCTGCCCGAGCTGCGCGTCGACGTGCTGCACGGCAAAATGCCGCCGCGCGAGAAAGACGCCGCGATGGCCCGTTTCAACCGCGGTGAAACCGACGTGCTCGTGGCGACGACGGTGGTCGAAGTCGGCGTCGACGTTCCCAATGCCAGCGTGATGGTGATTCTCGACGCGCAGCGCTACGGGTTGGCTCAGCTGCATCAATTGCGCGGACGGGTCGGGCGCGGCGTGGAACGCTCGTTTTGCATCCTCATCGCGCCCGACGATGCGGGGGACGTCGAACGGCTGGAGATCTTGGCGGGCACGACCGACGGTTTCACGATCGCCGAGGAAGACTTGCGCTTGCGGCGGGAGGGCGAGTTCGCCGGAACCGCGCAAGCCGGCGCGGGCCTCGGGACGATCGGCAGCATCGTCGCCGACTTCGAGCTATACATGCGCGCGAAAGTCGAAGCCGACGCCATCGTCGGCGCCGACCCCGAATTGTGCGCGCCCGAACACCGCGGGCTGCTCGAGCTCGTCGACAGCGTAGCGGCCGCGCGCGCCTTACTGGTGACGTCGTGACCGGCGCCGCCGCAGCGTGCGCGGTCGGCTTCGATTTCGACCACACGCTCGGTCTCGACAACGGTTTGGAGGCGACGGCCTACTATCGCCTGGCCGCCGAATTGGGGCGCTCGGTGAGCGAGCGCGACCGGGCCTGGACGGCGTTCATCGACGACACGCTGCTGGAGCGGTTTCGCGCCGGGGCGATCAGCTTGGACGACGCCCTCGACGCCTTCGTCGAGCGGCTCGGCCTCGCGCCGCAACCGGCGTATGTCCAACGCTATCGCAGCATCTGCTACGACCTCGTCGACTACCTCGTCACCCCGATCGACGGAGCGCGCGAACTCTTGGAGACCCTGGCCGAACGGGCGATCCCGACCGCGATCCTCACCAACGGCTGGAGCCCGCTGCAATATCGCAAAATCGGCCGCGCCTTGGGGTACGCCGGGCCGATCCTCGTCAGCGATGAGCTCGGAATCGTCAAGCCCGATCCCGCCGCTTTCGGCAAGCTGGTCGATGTTTTGGGCGTTCCGCGCGAGCGCGTGTGGTTCGTCGGCGACAACCCCAAGACCGATGTCGCGGGCGCGCAAGGCGCGGGACTGCGCGCCGTCTGGTTCGACTGGGAGCACATCGCCTACCCCGCCGACGCGCCCCGCCCCGACGTGCGTATCGCACGCTTGAGCGAATTACCGGCGCTCTTGCCAGGGCCGGACGTTCGCGCGGAGAACGTCGGCAGATAATCGGATGGGCACGCTCAGATTGACCGGGGGAACGCTCCGGAGCCGGCGTGTGTCTGCACCGAGCGGACGCGCCGTTCGTCCCACCCCAGCACGCGTCAAAGAGGCGCTATTTTCTATCCTCGGCAATCGAATCGATGGTGCGCGTGTTTTGGATCTCTTCGCCGGCAGCGGGGCCCTGGGCTTTGAAGCGCTTTCGCGCGGTGCCGCGCACGTCACGTTCGTCGAGTCGCACCGCCGGACGGCAGCCGGGCTCGCGCAGACCGCCGTTCGCCTCGGACTCGCCGAGTGCTGCACGGTCATCGCGGCGCCCGCAGAACGCACCCCGCTGCGGCCGGGCGAGCGGTACGACCTCGTCTTCGCCGATCCGCCGTACGCGCAGCCGTATCCGGCCGGGCTGTTCGGACGATTGCGCGAGTGCGGCGCGCTCGATCGCGAGTCGCTGGTGATTTACGAACATAGTTCGAGCGCTGCCGCACCGGATGATGCGCGCTTTACGGTCGTGCGGACGGCGCGCTACGGTGCGGTCGCGCTCTCGTTTCTGCAGGCGGCGGCATGAGCGTTGCCTTCAACGGAACGCGGCGCGGGATCGGGGCGATCTATCCGGGTTCGTTCGATCCGCTCACCTGCGGGCATGTCGATGTGATCGAACGCGCGGCCCAAATTTTCGACCGCGTCCTGGTTGCCGTCGTGGTGAACCCGCAAAAACGGGAGCCGTTATTTTCGCTCGAGGAGCGCAAGAAGCTCATCGCCGAGTCGATGCGCCATGTGGACAACGTCGAAGTAGCAGATTTCCGGGGGCTGTTAGCCGACTTCGTCAAAGTGCAACATATCGATGTGATCGTCAAAGGGTTGCGCGTCGTTTCGGATTTCGAGAGCGAGATGTCGACTGCGCTGATGAATCGGTCGCTGTCCGGCGTCGACACGGTGTTTTTGCCGAGTGACCCGCGCTTTTCGTTTTTGAGTTCGAGTTTGGTCAAAGAAGTGTTTTTTCTGGGCGGCGAAATCGATCAGTACGTTCCCCCGCCGGTCTTGCGCAGTCTGCACGCGAAACGCGCGCCGGTGCCTCCGGTATGAACCGGCAAACGCCCCGATGAAAAGGAGCCACACTTGTCCATATATCGTGTGATCGACAAACTTGAGGCGTACATCAAAGACGGCACGGCGCTGCCGCTCAAGTATCGCGTCTTGAGCGAAGAGCGGTTGGTGGAGTTCATCGAGAAGATGCGTGCGACGTTGCCCGAAGAAGTCGGCCGCGCGCGCTTGATCGCCAAAGACAAAGATCGCGTCTTGCGTGAAGCGCAAGAACGCGCGCAGTCGATCGTCACCGAAGCTTCGACGGCGCATGCCGCGATGATCGACGAACACGAGATCGTGCGTCAAGCCAAGCGCAGCGCCGAGATCGTGCTGCGCGATGCCGAGGAAAAAGCGCAGCGCATCGCGGCGGGCGCCGATGCGTACGCGGCGCACGTTCTGGGGGAACTCGACGCGCGTTTGACCACCGTGTTGGGCTCAGTGAAGAAAGGTGTCGAGGCGTTGGCCGGGCCGCGCGGCGCCAGCGACAACACTTCGGCTCCGCCGCCTGCGCCGTTAGCCGATGCGGCCGCCAAGTCCAAACGCGTCGCGTTCGATGCGCAGAACGCGCAGACGCTGCGCGAAACCGCCGAACTCGAGTCGGTCCACAGCAAGTAAGCCGCCCCGCACCCTTGGTGCGGCGGCGCGGCCGGTGGTTTACCGGCGTCCTGATCGCGACCGCGGTGCTGGGCGTCGCGGCCGTGTTGCCGTTGCCGTTGTACTTGGTCGCACCCGGTGCGGCAATCGACCTTTCCCAGGCGGTGACCGTCGGCACGACGGCCGCCCCGCGCGACCGGTTCTTTCTGACCGACGTGCGCTTGATCCGCGCGTCGCCGCTGCGCTTGATGCTGGTGCTCTTTCCCGGAGTGACGGTGACGAGCGCCGATGCGGTCGTTCCCAGCGGCGTTTCGGGCCAGCGCTTCGAGGACTCGATGAACACCGCGATGACGCACAGCCAGTCGACGGCGGCCGTCGTCGCCGAGCGCGCCGTGGGCCTGCACGTTCCGCTCCCCGCTTCGCGCGTCGAGGTGGAATCGATCGACGCGGCGTCCGCGGCGCGCGGCCACCTGACGGTCGGCGACGTCATTGCAAGCATCGATGGGCGGGCGGTGCATGCCGGAATCGACGTGCGGGAAGCCCTTGCGCGCAAAAGGCCGGGGGCGCCGGTTCGGATCGGGATTGCCGGGACCGGAGGCGAGCGGGTGATCACCATCCGCACGGTGCTGCTGGGTGGGAAAACGCGCTTGGGCGTGATGTTGGGCGAACGGTTCGGCCCGGTGCGGCTGGCGGTCCCCGTGCATTATTCGATCGGCGACGTGGGCGGCAGTTCGGGCGGGCTGATGATGGCGCTGCGGATCTACGACGGGCTGCGCGCGCCCGGGCATGCCGATGCGCGCAGCTTTGCCGGAACCGGAACGATTGCGCTCGACGGGCGCGTCGGCCAGATCGAAGGGACGCCGCAAAAGCTGATTGCCGCGAAGCGCGCCGGCGCGCGCGTCTTCTTCGTGCCGCGCGCGAATTACCGCGACGTTGCGGGGGAACGCGAACTGCGCGTCATCCCCGTCGATACGTTCGGCCAAGCGGTGCGGTTCCTGGATCTGGCGGGCGGCAACGAATCGTTGCTCGGCCGCAGCCGCGACAAATCGGCCACGTCCGAGTAGGATCCGAGATGCCGACCCACCACGACCGTCCGAAGCAGGGGCCGGGCGATGGCCCGTCCGTCGACGCGTGACGGCCTGGCTGCTTGCCTCGACGTCATTCCTGGCGTCCGCGGTTGAAGCCGTCGAAGCGCTCACCGTCGTGCTGGCGGTCGGCGCCACGCGCTCGTGGCGCCCGGCGCTGGCCGGCATGTCGTGGGCGCTGGCGACCTTGGCTGCGATCGTGCTCAGCTTCGGGCCCGCGATCGTCCGCTGGGTACCCTTTGCCGCGCTCGAACTGGTAATCGGCATCTTCTTGCTGCTCTTCGGCCTGGCGTGGCTGCGCAAGGCCATTCTGCGCTACAGCGGCCGCAAGGCGCTCCACGACGAAGGCGCGATCTATGCGCGCGAGATCGGCGCGTTGCGCGCTGCGCCGCCCGCCGGCGGTTCCGACCGGCTCGGCTTTGCAACGGCGTACAACGCCGTGCTGCTCGAAGGGCTCGAGGTCGCGGTCATCGTGCTGACCATCGGCGCGTCGTCGCCCGCGGCACTTCGCTGGGCGGGCCTCGGCGCCGCGCTTGCGATCGTCGGCGTTGCGGCAGCCGGCGTTGCGTTGCGCCGGCCGCTGCGCCGGGTTCCGGAAAATCTGCTCAAGTTCATCGTCGGCGTGATGCTCACGTCGTTCGGAACGTTTTGGAGCGGTGAAGGTTTGGGCATCGGCTGGTGGCGCGGGGATGCCTCGCTGCCGCTGATCGTCGCCGTCTATCTGGCGGTGGCGGGGGCGACGATCGCGGCCGCGCGCCGGTTGCGAGGCGAGATGCACGTGGCGGCGTGAACGTGCGCGCGATCTGGACGTTCGTCGCCGGCGACTCGCGCCGGGCACCGGCAGCCGTGGCGGCGGCCGTTGTCGCGGCACTTGCCTTGCAGCGATTAGCGCCGGCGGCGGGGATTTGGACGGGCGTCATTTTCGTCGCGATGATCGCCGCCGGTCTCGTCGCGGGCGTGTTCGAACCGCAGGACTGAGCGGGGGCCGGGCGCCGCTTAGACCGGCGGCGCCTGCACGCCGTGTGCGAACGAGGACAGGCGCGCGCGATCGATGGCTTTCACCCGGCCGCGATCGAGATCGACCGCGGCTGCGTTCTTGAGCCGTAAGAGCGCGCGCGCGGCCATGTCGCGCACGGTCCCGGCGGCAGCCGCGATCTGCGCCTGCGACAAGTTTTCCACGCCCGGCAGCCCGGGCGCCATCCCCGTCGTGGCCGGCGCGTACGACATCAGAAACTTCGCCACGCGCTGCAGCACGTGTGCGAATGCCAGGTCGGCGATCGTGTCGATCGAGCGCCGGCGCGCCTGCGATGCCGCGGTGAGGAAGCCCAAGGCCAGCTCGCTGTCGTTGCGCACCGCGTGCAGCACCGCTTCGGCCGGAATGGTGACGATGGTGGCGTCGGTCAACGCTTCCGCCCGCGTCGTTGCACCGCCGCCGTCGAACGTGCCCGATTCGTTGAGCGGATCGTGAGTCAGGCGTTCGCCCAGCGAATGCGTCTTACCGTCGGGCGAGAGCAAGGTGTACACGACTTTGCCGCTGCGCACGAAGGCCAAATACGGCCAGACCTCGCCTTCATCGAAGATCGTGTCGCTCTGCCGGTAACTGCGTTCGGCAGCCGTCAAGGCGAGTTCGGCGATCGTGGACTGCTTCGCGTTGGCGAACGGCGCGCAGTGCGAAATGAACGTCGCGGTGTCGGCGCGCTCGTCGATTCGTTCCAGCCGAATGGTCCAGCGGCCGGAACCGCGGTTGCGCGCGTCCCAGGAAAAGCGGCCCGGCCGGTACTGCGCGAATTCGTTGCGCAGCGACCGCGGGTCGGTTTCTTCGTTGAGTTCGAGCACGCCGCCGATCGCGAGCCGGTCGAAGGCTTCAAAGATTCTCGCGCTTCGATTCGTTTCGGGCAGAGAACGTGCATCGATAGAAATTGCAGGCGCTCGGACGGTGGCCATGACCGCCTGTATTGCGTCCCGAGGGGTACCTAATCCCTGCGGACCGAAATTTCACGGCAATGCCTTTTTCGCGCCGATGGCTTTCGCGGGGGCTCGACGGCGTCGCGATCCTGATAGTGCTCTACGCGCTGTTTCACTTTTTCATCCAGCCGCGGCTGACGCCCGAAGCGGCCGCGCCGGCGCCGCCGGTCTCCTTGGCAGCGCTTGAGGGCGGCCGTTTTTCGTTGGCCGCGCACCACGGCCGGGTCGTGTTTCTGGACTTCTGGGCTTCCTGGTGCGAGCCGTGCAAGGAGTCGCTGCCGCTCGTCGAGCGCTACGCCCGAGCCCACGGCGATATCGACGTCGTCGCCGTCGATGTCGGCGAGACGGCCGCGACCGCACGCGACTATGCGCGCGCACACCGGTTGGCGAACGTCGTTCTCGATCCGGACTTGATTGCTGCGCACGCGTTCGGCGTGAACGGTTTTCCGACGATGGTCGTGGTCGATCCGGCCGGGCTGGTGCGGGCCAAGTGGATCGGCTTCAACCCGGCGGTCGAGCGAGCGATGGCCGACGCGCGCGAGCGCTACCGGAAAGTCGCGCGCAGTGCCGGAGCGCTTTTCGAGGCCGCGCCGGCCGAAGCGGCAACCGTCAAACCCCCGACGCTGGCCATCGAGGACGATCCCAATTCCCTCGACACCATTCGCAATACGCCCTTCGGCTGGGAACTGGGGCCGCTCACGCAAGGCTATCTCTTTCTCGTCGACGACCGCGGCGGGCTCGTTCCCGATCGCGCGTTCGCCGTTCCGTCGCGGGCGAACGGCGGAATTTCGCCCGACGGGCGGACCATCACGTATCGCATTCGCACCGGGAAGTGGTCGGACGGCGAACCCTTCGACGCGCGCGACGTAGCGTACACCATCGAGGCGCTGCGTAATCCGCGCACGGCGGTTCCCGACACTTCGACGGTTGCGGCGATCGCGTCGTACCGAGTTCCCGATCCCCACACGCTGGTCGTCCGGCTCAGAATGCCTTCAGCGCCCTTCGTCGCATCGTTTCTGAGCGCCGGCGCGAACGATCCGTTCAGCATTTTGCCGCGCCACATCGCGGCGCGCTATGCGTCGCTGGATCAGAGTTCGCTCGATACCGATCCGGTTGGTCTGGGGCCGTTCCGGTTAACGCGCTGGAAGCGCGGCGAACGCCTGGAGTTCGCGCGCAATCCCTATTATTGGCGCGGAAACGCCCGCAGTCCGAGCCTGACCGTCGCGGTCGTGCCGAACGCCGCGACGCGGCTGTTACTCGCGCAGACCGGCGACCTCGACGTGATCGAAGTCGCCGGCCTCGACCTCGACGCCGCGCGCGCCGTTCCGGCGCTGCAGCTGCGCGCCACCACCACCAATATCGTCGATTACCTGGAGCTCAATCTGCGCTCGCCGCCGCTGCGCGATGCCAACGTGCGCCGGGCGATCGCGCTGGCGATCGACCGCCGCGGCCTGGCTGCGAAAGTGTACCGTTCGACGCTGGTCCCCACCGACGGCGTGCAATCCGACGGCCGCTATCGGGCGACGGAGCATTTGCCGGCGTTCGATCCGGCCGCGGCGCGGCGGCTGCTGCGCGGCAGAACGTTCACGCTCGACTTCGCGATCGCCGCGCACTGGCGCAACAGCGCCCGAGTCGCGATCGCGCTGGCCGGCGATCTTGCCGCCGTCGGCATCACGGCCAACATCCGCAGCTATTCCGAAGCCCAATTCTGGGCGCCCAAAGATGCGGGCGGCACGCTGGAGAGCGCGCGCTACGACCTCGCGCTCACGTCGTGGTCGCCCACGCTCGATCCCGATCGCTCGTATCTTTTCGGCTGCGCCGCGGTTCCGCCGGGAGGCGGCAATTCGATGTTTTTTTGCGATCGCCGCTACGATCTCGACGAAGTCTTCGGCGCGCAAACATACGACCCGGCTGCCCGCGCGCCGCATTATCGCGACGCGGGCAACCGGCTCGTCGAAGCATTGCCGATCATTCCGCTGGGCTTCGAGCGCCGCACCTACGCCGTCAACAAGCGGCTGCGCGGTTTTCGGCCCAACGTGCTCGGCCGGGATTACTGGAACGCCTGGGAACTCGCCGCCGATCCGTCCTAGAATGCTCTGATCGACCCGTCGCGGCTTCGCTCGAGCCGCCCGCCGGGCGAAGCCCGACGGGTGTGCGAGGCGTTATTCGCCGGTGAACACGGCGGCGCGTTTTTCGACGAACGCCTTGGTGCCTTCGCGGAAATCCGCCGTGCCGACCATCGTTCCGAAGTGCAGCGCCTCGATGGCCAGTCCCTCGGCGATCGACAGGCCGATGCCTTCGTCGATAGCGCGTTTCGTCGCAGCGATCGCCAGCGGTGCTTTGGCGGCGATCAGACCGGCGACCCGTCGCGCTTCACCCAGCAAGTCCGCCAGCGGCACGACGCGCTGAACCAGCCCGATCCGCAGCGCCTCCTGCGCGTTGATGATTTCGCCGGTCAAGCACAGGTACATCGCCATGCCGCGACCGACGAGCCGCGACATGCGCTGCGTGCCGCCGTATCCGGGGATCGCCCCCAGATTGACTTCGGGTTGGCCGAAGGCTGCGTTCTCGCTGGCGATCCGGATGTCGGCCGCCATCGCCATCTCGCAGCCGCCGCCGAGCGCGAAGCCGTTGACGGCAGCGACGATCGGTGTGCGCAGCAGTTCCATCGTGCGCGTGAGCGCCTGACCGCGCCGCGCCAATGCGGCGCCGACGACGCTGCTGGGAAGCGCGCTGAGCTCGCCGATATCGGCGCCGGCCGCGAACGCTTTGTCGCCGGAGCCCGTGAGAATGATCGCTCGCACCTCGGAATTTGCCTCGGCCGCGTGGAGGGCTTGTGCGAGCGCGTCGAGCAACGGCGCGTTGAGCGCGTTGCGTACCTTAGGCCGATTGAGGGTGAGCGTCGCGACGCCGGCGTCGACGCTGGTCAGGACCAAAGAAGAATCATCCATCACGCTCGGCTTTGGGGGGTGGCACCGGGCGCCCCTTTTTTTTCACCCTCGCGCGGACTCGTGTGCGTTTGGTGGAATAAGCGGATCATGCGGACAGCGTACCACCAGACCCTGGAGAACACGCGCCTGGACGTCGTGCGCCTCGGGGCGCTCGCCGAAGATGCCGTTCATTCGGCCACGCAGGCGCTGCAGCGCCGCGATGTGACGCTGGCCGGCCGGGTGATCGCAGGTGACGACGAGATCGATGAGATGCGCCGCTCCGTTGAAGCGTCGTGCATCGAACTGATCTGGAAGCAGCAGCCCGTCGCGGGCGAACTGCGCTCGATCGCCGGCATGCTTCAGATCGTGACCGATCTCGAGCGCATCGGTGACTACGCGGTCGACATCTCGAAGAACGCGATGAAGCTCGCCGACGTGCCGATTCGCCCAGCGACGGTCGAGATCGGGCGCATCGCTTCACTTGCGCAAGCGATGCTCTCGGACGTTCTGCGCGCGTATCGCGAAGGCGACAGCGATCTTTGCGACGCGGTGATCGAACGCGACGACGAGGTCGACGAGATGTATCGCGACGGCATCGCCGCCTTGCAGCGCGAGATGCAGGAAGATCCGCATGTCGTTCCGGCTGGAACCTTGCTGCTGTTCGTCATTTCGATCATCGAGCGCGTCGGTGATCGCGCGCAGAACATCGCCTGGCATACCAAAGACATCTACGCGAGGTGACCCCGGCGCGCACATCCGCCGCCGGCGCGGATACCGCGAACGCCGTCCCGCTGTCGCGCGCGCACTTCGCCCTCGATCCAGGACTGACGTATTTCAACCATGCAGCCGTCGGCGTTTTGCCGATCGCCACGCGCGACGCGTTGCACGCCTTCGTCGACGGACACGCCGCGCGCGGCGTCCTGGGCGTCTACAAGACCGAACTGAACATGCCGCGCTTTCGCGCGGCCGTCGGTGCGTTCATCGGTGCGCAAGGCGCCGAGATCGCGATCCTGCGGAATACGGGCGATGGCGCGACGCTGCTGGCGCAGGGTCTGAATCTGCAGCCGGGCGACGAGATCATCACCAACCGCAACGAGTTCGGCTCCAACGCTTACCCGTGGCTGGCGCTGCGCAAGCGCGGAGTCGACGTTCGCTTCATCGACGCACCGCGCGAACGGATGACGCCTGAGGTCTTAACCGCCGCGTTGAGCGCGCGCACGAAGGCCGTCGCTGTTTCGTGGGTCTCGTTCGACGACGGATACCGGCACGATCTCGCTTCGCTGGCCGAGGTCACGCATCGGGCGGGCGCGCTGTTTTTCGTCGACGCGATTCAAGGCTTGGGCGCATTTCCGTTCGATGTGACGGCATTCGGCATCGATGCCTGCTATGCTGGAGGAGCGAAATGGCTCATGGCGCTGCAGGGCGTCAGCTTTCTCTACGTGCGTGCGAGCGTCATGGAACGCATCGAACTCAATCTGCCGGGTTGGCGCAGTGTGAACGACATGTGGAATTTTCTCGACTACGATCAGCCCTGGGCGTCCGATGCGACGCGTTACGAAGGCGGCACGCCCAATTTCATCGGCGCGCTGTCGCTGGCCACGTCGGTCGGCATTCTGCAGCAAGCCGGCACGGCGCAGATCGGCCAGCACGTCCTGATGCTGACCGATCGGCTCGTGGAGGGTTTGCTGCGTAAAGGGGCGGCGGTCGACGGCGTGCGCGGCGCCGATGTAAGCAGCGGGATCATTCGCTTTCGCGTGCCAGGCGTCGATCCGATGGAACTTGGCAAACGGATTGCCGCGGCCGGCATCGTCACCACGAACCGTCCAAGCGGGGTGCGCGTTTCGCCGCACGGCTACAACACGCCCGACGAAATCGACGCGCTCCTCGAGGTTGTTTGAACCGGCCGTCAGATTCGATGGAAACGCACGTCGAGCGGGGTTCGCTCGGTCCGGTTCTGCGCCGCTTTCGCTTGGCGGCGGGAATGTCGCAAGAGGAGCTCGCCGAGCACGCGCACCTCAGCGTCGAAAGCATCAGCGCGCTCGAGCGGGGGCGGCGTCGGGCGCCCTATCGTGAAACGCTGCGCCTGATCGGCGATGCGCTGCGGCTCTCGCCGCCGCAGCGTCAGGAACTCGAGGCCGCGGCCAAACGCAAACCGCCCGCGAGCGCAAACGTCGTGCGTTACGACTCGGCCGACCAACCGCCGCCAGCCGCTCCCCAACCGTCCGCGCCCGGCGCGACGATCGCGCACAACTTGCCGTCGCGGTTGTCGTCGTTCGTAGGCCGCGAAGCGGAGATCGCGGACATCACCTCGCTGATCGCGACGCGCCGGCTCGTCACCGTCACGGGTTCGGGCGGGGTGGGCAAAACGCGCACGGCGCTGGAAGTCGCGTCGAACGTCTTGCGCGACTGGCCGGACGGCGTTTGGCTCATCGAGTTGGCGCCGCTTTCGAGCGGCGACCACATTGCATGGGCAGTGGCGTACGCGCTGGGTCTGACCTTCCCGGCCGGCAGCGACGCGACCCAAAATATGCTGCGCGCGCTGGAGACCAAACGCGCCATGCTGGTCTTCGACAACTGCGAACATCTCAACGAAGCGGCGGCGCGCGTCATCGCGTCGATCCTCGACGAGTGTCCGCACGTGACGGTGTTGACCTCGAGCCGGCAAGCCCTGGGAATCGCCGGCGAGGCACTGTATCGCATGCCGTCGCTGCGCGTTCCCAGCGATTCGAGCATTGGAGCGTTGACCGAGAAAGAGGGCCGCCGCTACGCTGCCGTGGTCTTGTTCGCGGAGCGCGCGCGGCAATCCGATCATCGCTTCGCGTTGACCGACGACAACGCGCCGGTCGTCGCCGAAATATGCCGGCGCCTCGACGGCATTCCGCTCGCGATCGAGTTGGCCGCGGCCCGGGCCAACACGCTCAGCCCGCGCCAATTGCGCGACCGCTTGGACCAGCGCTTTCGCGTGCTCACCGGCGGCAACCGCAACGCGCTGCCGCACTTGCAGACGCTGCGCGCGCTCATCGACTGGAGCTACGACTTGCTCGACGAGCGCGAACGCGCGCTCTTCCGGCGCTTGGGAACGTTCGTCAACGGCTTCACGCTCGAGGGCGCTGCCGCGGTTTGCGCGGACGCGAAACTCGATGAGCTCGACGTCCTCGACGTGCTGGCTTCGCTGGTCAACAAGTCGCTGGTGCTCGCGGAGCCGGCCGGCGATGCCCGGCGCTACCGGCTGCTGGAGTCGACGCGCTTTTACGCCCGCGAGAAACTCGCCGCCGCCGGCGAGTCCGAAGCGTCCGCCGCCCGCCATCTGCACTACTTGGCGGAACGCTTTGCCGCGGCGCGCACGCAGTCGGACAAGACCGGCCGGCGAGCGGTGCTCGACGACGCGATCGCGATCGAACTCGAGGACGTGCGCGCCGCGCTCAATGTCGCACTGGTCGGACCGGACACCGTCGTGGGCGGCGAGATGCTGGCCGACATCGGCTCGCGTTGGACGACGCTCGGGCTAGGCGATGAAGGCTTGGCCCGCTGCGAGCTGTTTCTCGCCGTTTTGCCGGATGCCGACGCGTTGCTGCGCGCGCGTCTGTCGATCGCCGTCGCTTGGCTCGCCCAACTCGTGCGCGGCGTCTTGCACGGCATCGAGTCCGCAACGCAAGCCGTCGCCTTCGCGCGGACCGCGGGCGATCCGCAAACGCTCGCCGAGGCGCTGCTGGCGTACTCCTTGAGCGCCGCCGGTTTGCGGCGCTTCGACGACGCGGACGCAGCGCTCAAGGAGGCCGAGGCCGTCCCCGACGTCTCGACCGCCACCCGGCTGCGGCTGCTCGGCGATCGTGCTTATCTGAGCCGGCTGCGCAACGACCTTGCCCCGGCGGTAAGCGCGTACGAACAGTTGCGTGCCGAGCATCGTGCGCTGGGCAACGAGCCTTGGGAACGCGCGGTGGCGATGAATTTGGCTGAAGTGGAACATGCGCGGGGCCGCACGCAAAGCGCAATCGCGATCGTGCGCGAACTCCTGCCGGGATTTCGCGGTCACAGCGACCGCACGAGTTATGCCAACGTGCTCTCGAATCTGAGCGGCTATCTCGCGGCTGCCGGAGACCTCGATGCGGCGCGTGAGACCGCCCGCGAAGCGATCGCCGAACTGGCGGAACGCGATCCGGATATCGGGCTGATCGCTACGGCGATCGAACACTTGGCTTTGACGCTGGTCCTCGTCGGCGATGTGCACCGGGCCTGCGTCCTCGCGGGATATGCCGACGCCGCGTATCGACGCCTGGGCTTCGAGCGCGAGTCGACCGAACAAATAACCCACGACCGGCTGACGGCGCTGTTGAACGAACGGCTTGGCCCCGACCCCACGACGCGCACGTTAGCCGAAGGCGCGGCGCTGGCGAGGCCGGCCGCAATCATCCTTGCGCTCGAAGATTAAGATGGGCCGAGCCGCACGTGGCGGGGTGCGCGCGGTCGGATCAGTGAAAGAGACCCGAGGCGATGTTGACTACGAGCGCGAGGATCGTGGTGTTGTAGGCGAACGAGATCAGGGCGTGCACGAGCGTGAGGCGGCGTACGCCCCGGTCTTTGATCGAAACGTCGGAGACCTGAAACGTCATGCCGATGACGAAGGAGTAATAGGCGAAATCGTAGTCGTCCGGTTCTTCGGTGCCGGGAAAAATCAAGCCGCGCTGAGCCGAACCGTCATCGTCGCTGTCGAAATAAAATAAGTGCGCGTAGCGGAAGACGAAGATCGTGTGGATCAGAAACCAGCCGGCGATCACCGCCAAGAAACCGACGGCGTAGATGATTTCGCGCTCGTGGAGGCTGGTCGCGTGCGGGCCGCGTCCCAAGATGACGATGGCCGCGGCGAGCCCGACGCCGGCGCTCCCCAGCACCATTGCGAGGACGACGTTGCGGCCGGGGTCTTCGACGGCGGAGCGCGACGCGGTGTCGCTCGGATCGCCGTGCATGGCAAAGGTCCAGAAATAGACGATGAGAATCAGCGCGGCGGCATCGTAAGCGGCGACGCCGCGCGTCGTCCCCGCGATCCAGGCGGGCGCGAACGAGGCCACCGCGGCCGCGGCGATCGCCGCGAGCCCAAAGCCGATGAGCCGTCCGCGCCACGGGGCGCTGAGCTGAAAGGAGCGGCGCGCGCTGTTGGCTATGCGCCCGACTCGTCCGCGGTGCAGGGAGCCATCACCGCGTCGGCCATGCCGTGAATGAGCCGTTTGTCGGCCGGTGCGATCGTCGCCAGGATGCCGCCCAAGCGCGTTTCGTCGCCGACGACGAAATAATACGGGCAAAGCCGGACCCGGCCATCCATCGTTTTGACCGTATCGGCGCTGCGATCGTAGTATTCGACGATGACGCGACGGCCCTTGTGAAAGCGCTGCAGGATGTGCGGCGTCTTGGGATACATTTCGACCGCCGCCAGGAGCGTCGAATGCCACTGCTCCTTGGTCAGATCGTTTGCCACGCGCACGCCGCGCGAGCCCCACGCCAGTTCGCTGAATCCGGATGGCTTCACGACGAAGTCGCGTTCGCTCTTGCCCAACGCTTCGAGCGCCATCCAATCGCTGACCGGGCGGCCGCCGGCGGTCAGCCCGATGATCGCCGCGTGCGGCGGCAGCGGCCGCGGATCGATCACCCAGGTTTGCGGGAAGATCGAGATCAGCCGGGCGAACACATCGTCGCCGAGCTCTTTTTTCCACAACGCGGCCAGCGCCGGATGGTGCAGCAGCGCGAAACTCGATTTCTCCTCGAGCGGTGCCTTGGGCGGCGGCGTGAGTTTGACCCGGTTGTGGCGCGCCGCGTAGAGCATGAGCTCTTGCTTGGGGACATTGAGCAGATCGAACAGCTCGAAATTGCGGTACAGAACGTCGATCTTCTCTTCGCGCCCGTCCTCCAAGCGCATGAACAGAGCCTCTTCGGTGAAGACGACGTCCTGCGGGATGACGACGTGCGCGTCGGCGAGATCGCGCTCGCGCATGCGTTGGGCGAGCCAGCGCAATTCGTTGCGATAGTCGCCCGACTCGTCAGAAACGACGATGGCCACGACCGGGCGTTCTTTGTGGGCCGTCGCTGCGAGCATCGCGGCGAACTCGCGCGGCATCCCGTCGGTGTCGCCGACCGTCTCGAAGCCGAGCTCATGGTACGTGTGCGCCATCGCGCCGACGAATCCCATTCCGCCGGGGACGCTGTCGAGTTCGCTGGCGATGTAGCCGCCGTCGTCGGTGAGGATCAGATCGGGCCGAATGACCTGGGGAATCTCGGATTTGAATCGGTTCTGGCGCGCCAGCTTGACGATCGCTTCGGGTTTGCCGACGTCGAGATACTCGGCGATGAAGCCGGGTGCCGTGCCGCGCGCGCTGCGTGCGTACAAGGCCGAAAGCGCACGATAGAACGCCAGCAGCGGCGGACCCAGACTCGCGATGTGCTCGACCGTCGACGGAGCCAGCCGAAAGGGTGCCGTCGCGATCCGCCACGCGACGCTCAGTTGCGGAACGCCCGGTTCGGCGTCGTCGGTGCGGAACAATCCCGACGGCAAGTGCTCGACGAGATAACGGCCGCGCTCGGCCGCGGTGGAGTCGGAGGCGGACGCCGTCTGTCCCACGCTGGCTACGTTTTACACGCCATGTCGTCGGTTTGAAACCTTCGTCGCCGGGCGGGGTTGCGGCGGTTCCCCCGTCATCGGCGGCAAATCGCGAGCCGCAGGCCGTAGAAGTGACGCCGCCGCGGACCGCGAAGCGGCCTCGCCGCGGCTAGAGCGCGGGCCAGATCAGGAAGGCGAACCCGACGAGCATGATCAGCGATCCGCTCAAGACTTCGCCGTAGCGCTCGATTGGCCCGAGCGTCACCCGCTGCAAACCGGCGGTCGAGTAGACGCACAGGAGAATATACGTCGCGATCGTCGCGACCGCGAAAACGGCGGCCATCGCCGCGATCAGCGCCGGGCCGAACTTGGCCGCGGCAAAGAATGCCGGGATGCCTTCCACCATCGGCGACGATCCCAAAATCAACAGCAACGCCGTGCGTGACGACGCCGGCGAGTCATGGCCGTGGTCCTGGGCGTGCCCATCACCTCCGGCGTGTTCGCGCAATTCGCGCAGCGACGCGACGGCGATCCAGCTGCCGAAGGCGATCAGTGCGAGGCTCGAGCAGAGCGAGACGAGGCTGCCAAAGCGGGTTGCGAACGCGACGCCCGCCAGCCAAACGAGAACGCCGATGAGCAGCGTGGAGAGCACGTGGCCGGTCCCGGCGCCCAGCGCCGCCCGGGCCGTCTGGGCGCGCGACCAGCGGCGCTGGCGCGCGATGAGCGCGATCGGCAGCCAGTGATCGGGAACCATCGTGTGCAGCACGCCGACCGCCGCCACCGCGCCGACGAGGACGAGCTGCGGGGTCATTGCCACGGTGCACTCGCGCCGTCTTGAAGGCGGCCAAGCACCAGCTTACTTGATGGGGATAGCGCCGGGCAAGGCAAGCGCATGCTCGAGTTCGACCGACCCCGCCCGGTAGGCGAGCGTCATGTGGAGCGCGCGCTTGGGTCCGATCGGGCTGAGATCGATGTCATCGATCGTGCGTGACGTCAGCGCACCGGCGACGACCGCCAGCGGCGTCGTTCGAGCAATGGTCTTGCCGCGCGCCGTAAAGGTTTCGGTGACATTGAGGCTCGCCGCGGCGGCCCCGGCCGGGACGCAGAACCGCGCGGCGACCGGAATGCCGTCGACGGTCAGCGCGTCGTGACTGCAACGCTCTCCTTGTGCGCTTGCCGGAAGGCTGAGCCCGACGGCAAGGCCCAGCGCGACGGCTGAGCGGAAGAGCGTTTTCATGTACCGGCAACGGATTCTGGCCAACCGGCGTTGCACATGGAGTCAGGCATCGCCACCGAACATCCGAATATTGAGATTATGCCCGAAATCGAACTCATAGCGCTCGACCTCGACGGTACGTTGCTGGCCTCGGACGAGACCATCTCCGCCGCGAACCGCGCGGCGATCACCAAAGCTCTGGACGCAGGAATTCGCGTGGTCCTGGTGACCGGCCGCGGTGTCGACACGCCGATTCGGGTCTCGCGCGAACTCGGTCTGAACCTGCCGGTCATTTGCTGCCACGGTGCGCTGACCAAGGATTTCGGGACCAACAAAACGCTCGTTCATATTCCCGTCCCGCTCAAGTACGCGCGGCCGATGATCGAATTCGCCGAGCACAACGGTCTCGCGCTCGCCGTCTACGTCGACGAGTTCTTCTGGCGCCTCGAAGGGTCGCACATCTACATGCAGGACATGACCGGCCCGGCCTGGCGCGAAGCGCGGTCGTTCGAGGAAGTGCTGACGCAGGCACCCACCTTCATCCGCTTTCTGGGCTCCGATTCGGTGGCTGCGATGAAGCGCGAGTTCGGAGACTACCCGTTGGCTTTTCGCTACGAGTCATGGCAGGATTTCGACGAGTGCGCGGTGCTCAGCCGCGATGCGTCCAAACAGACGGCCTTGGCCCGGTTGTGTGCCGATTTCGGTGTGCCCGCCGACCGCGTGATGGCGATCGGCGATTCGCGCAACGACGTTCCGATGATGCACTGGGCCGGCATCGGCGTGGCGATGGGAAATGCGCTGCCCGAAGTACGCCATGCCGTGCGGTACGTTACGGCCAGCAACGAACGCGACGGCGTCGCGCTGGCGATCGAGAAGTTCGCTTTGAGCGGCGTGCGCGCCGACAAGAAGTCGGCTTGATGAGCATCATCCCACCGCAGCCGGCGCCCGATTACGAGGGGGAGCTGCGCGCAGTGCTGGCCGCCCGCGACCCGTTGGCCCTGCGCGATTTCTCGCGCCGGCGCAATCAGATTCCCGACGACGTGTACGACCAGGACCAGCACTTTTGGGAAGTGCTCATGCACAAGCTCACCGTCAACCGGTTCGATTTGCTGGGCTATCACGACGAAAGCCGCGCCTGGCTGCTCGACCACGGCTACACGACCGACCTGGGCGGATATTGAGTGGATTCGCCTCGGCTGCGCCCGACGAATCCGTCGCGTTCAGCCTGCCGGGAGGTGTGATGCGCGTTCGCGTCCTCGCATTCGCGCGCTTGCGCGAATTGCTGGGTTTCGGACAGCGCGAATTCGAGCTGGCGCCGCAGACGACGATCGATGCGTTGTGGCTGCAGCTCGTGACGGCCGCGCAGCCAGCGGCCGCGCTGCGCGGATCGACTCGCTTCGCCCGCAACGGCGCGCTCGTCGACGGGTCCGCGCCGTTGTGCGACGGCGACGAGGTAGCGTTGATGCCGCCGGTGGGCGGCGGCTGATGTTGGAGATCACCGCCGCGCCGATCGAACTCGATGCGCTCGTACGCGCCGTGCGCACCGACGCTTGCGGAGCGGTTGTTGCGTTTGCGGGCGTCGTGCGCGAAACGTCGCCCGCTGACCCGCGGCCCGTCCGGCGCATTCGTTACGAAGCTTATCCCGCATTGGCGTCGACCCAGCTGCGCGAGATCGCCGCGGCGACGCAAGCGGCGTTCGGTCCGCTCGAAATCGCGATCGTCCATCGCGTCGGCGAGTTGGCGTTAGGCGAGACCAGCATCGCAATCGCGGTCGCGGCGCCGCATCGCGGCCGGGCGTTCGACGCCTGCGAGTATGCCATCGACGAGATCAAAGCCGGGCTCGCCGTCTGGAAAGAAGAAGTGTTCGCCGACGGTGAGCGCGCTTGGCGGGCGAACGAGGCCCCGTCAGCCGAGGTCCCGTCATCAACGTAGAGCTCTTGCGCGCGAGCGCGGGCGCGAACGAAATCGCGATTCTGGCCTACGAAGCGCGCCGCCCGCGCGGCGTGACGATCGTCGCCGGTCACGGCTACTCGAGCTCCAAACAAAACCTCGACAGCCTGTGCGCGTTCTTGGCCTCGCATGGTTTCGCGGTCTACAGCCTCGATTTTCCGGGCCACAAATTGGGCGCCAGCCGCGGCCGGCTCAACTCGGTCGACGATCTGCTCGACGCGTTTGCCACCGCGGTCGATCTGGCGCGCGAAAGCGGGGCCACGACCCTGTACGCCTTGGGCCACAGCATGGGCGCGGTGACGGCGCTGTGCGCTGCGGCGCGCGACCCCGAGATCGCCGGCGTCATCTCGATCGCTACGGGATTCGGTCGCCCGGCGGCGCTCGCCGCACTGGCCGGGCGCGGGGTGGTCGATTTGCGCTCGTCGTACGTCGACGGGCTCACGCTGACCGAAGCCGCGAACGCTTGGGACCAGCTGCTGCCCGATGCGCTCCCGCGCTTGAGCGGACGTCCCTCGCTGTTCATCGCCGCGGAAAGCGACGGGATGGTCACCGCCGCGAGCGTGCGCGAGCTGTTCGAGCGCGCGCCCGAGCCGAAATCGTTCGCCAGCGTGCCGGGCAATCACACCAATGCTGCGGAAAACTCGCGCGGCGCGATCTTGAATTGGCTGGGAGCGCGCCACGCCCGTGCCGCTGTTGCGGCGCCGGTCCCGGAGCCGGTGCTCTGATGCCGTCGCTCGCCGGCCGGGCGGCCCTGCGCCGCTACAGCCGGCATCTGCTCATCCCCGAAGTGGGTCTGGCCGGCCAAGAAAAGCTGGCCGCGGCACGCGTGCTGTGCGTCGGCGCCGGCGGCTTGGGGTCGCCGGTGCTGGCCTATCTGACCGCAGCGGGCGTGGGCCGGATCGGCATCGTCGACGACGACACGGTCGACCTCACCAACTTGCAGCGCCAAATTCTCTACACGATGGACGACATCGGCGCGCCCAAAGCCGGCGCCGCTGCCGAACGGCTGCGCGCGCTCAACCCGCAGGTCGCGATCGATCCGATCGCGGCACGCTTTGGTCCGAGCAACGCACGTGAACTGGTTCGGCTCTACGATGTGGTCGTCGACGGCACCGACACGTTCGGCTCGCGTTACTTGGTGAACGATGCCTGCGTCCTCGAGGGTAAGCTCGACGTTTACGGGTCGATTTTCCGCTTCGACGGCCAGGTCTCGGTCTTCGGCGCGCCGGGCGGCCCTTGTTACCGGTGCTTGTATCCCCAGCCGCCGCCCGACCACCTCATGCCCAGCTGCGCCGAAGGCGGCGTGCTGGGCGCGCTCGCCGGCCTGATCGGCACTTGGCAAGCCGCCGAGGTACTCAAGCTGCTCTTGGGGATCGGCGCCCCGCTCGTCGGGCGCCTGCTACTGGTCGATGCGCTCGATGCGCGCGTTCGCGAAGTGCGATTAGCGCGCGATCCGGCCTGTCCGCTGTGCGGCGATTCGCCCTCGATCCGCGACCTTGGCGACGCACCGCAGGGGCCGCCCGCCGCGCGCCGGGTCGCCGAGCTTGCCGCTGCGGAGCTCGACGCGGTCTTGGCCGATCCCGCCGCGCGGCTGCTCGACGTCCGCGATCCGCACGAGCGCATTCTGGGCTCGGTGCCGGGTGCAATCGAGATCCCGGCCGGTGACCTCGAAGCACGTCTGCACGAGCTCGACACGGCGCGCACCTACGTCGTCGCCTGCCGGGTCGGCGCGAAATCGCGCTGGGCCGCCGAACGCCTGCGCGACGCCGGCTTCGCCAAGCTCTACCACCTCACGGACGGCCTCCTCGCCTACGCCGCCATCGATCCCGCCTTCGAGATGTTTTAACGTCCCAGAGCTTGGCGGCATGCCCGGACTGCGCGCGAAGTGCGCAGAATATTAAAGCGGGGGTCCACGCGCGTAGTCGCGTGGGGGGGCATGCAGCGGACTTTTCGGGGCGACGTCCCGAAAGGTTCGCGGAATGCCCAGGCTGCGCGCGAAGTGCGCAGCCCATTAGAAGGAGCTCTTGGTGCTGACCGTTCACCCCACGAAATTTGCCGCGGCTAAAGTGTTCGTCCCGGACGTCTTTGACGACGACCGCGGTTATTTCAAAGAAGTTTGGTCGAAGCCGAAATACGCCGCCCTTGATTTGCCGACCCTCGAATGGGAACAAGACTCGACGTCGTGGTCGACGTTCAACGTCATTCGCGGCATGCACTACGACTTCCGGATGGCCAAACTCGTGCAGTGTTTGCACGGGCGGATTTTCGACGCGATCGTCGATTTGCGGCGTGACTCGCCGACGTATTTGCAGTGGCAAGGGTTCATGCTTTCCGCCGGCAACCACCGGCAGCTCTACGTGCCCGCCGGCTTCGCCCATGGCTTCATCGCGCTCGCGGACGAAGTGGTCGTGCACTACAAGAACAGCGTTGCGTACGATCCAGCGAGCGAAGGCGCGATCAGCTGGCGCAATCCGCAAGTCGGCATCGAATGGCCGCTCGTCGGCGAGCCGCGTTTGTCAGCCAAAGATGCTGCTGTTCCGCTGGACGCCTTACCGTGATTCGACATGCCTTTGGCACGTCGGGCTTCGACGTTCCGCGGATCGGCCAAGGCTCGTGGAACTTGCCGCTGCGCGGCAGCGCCGCGGACGAAGCCAAGCGCGCGCTGCGGCGCGGTGTGGAACTCGGTTTGACGCACATCGATACTGCCGAGATGTATGGTGACGGCGGTTCGGAGCTGCTGATCGGTGCGGCGATCCGCGGCCTGCCCCGCGAGTCGCTGTTCATCGTTTCCAAAGTGATGCCGTCGAATGCGACCTACGCCGGAACGATCGCGGCCTGTGAAGCCTCGTTGGAGCGGCTCGGCTGCGATTATCTCGACGGGTTTCTGCTGCATTGGCGGGGCGGCATCCCCTTACGCGAGACCCTGCGCGCGATGGATCAGCTCGTTGCGCAGGGAAAAATTCGCACGCTGGGCGTGAGTAATTTCGACGTCGATGATCTGCGGGAAGCGCATGCCTTACTCGAACGCGAGCCCTTGGCGTGCAATCAAGTGCTGTACCACCTGGGCGAACGCACGGTGGAGGAACGTGAATTCGCCTATTGCCGCGAGCATGGCGTGTCGATCGTAGGCTACACCCCGTTCGGCCGCGGCGATTACGAGGACCAGCCCGGGACGGCGGTGCTCGAGCGCGTCGCCAAAAAGTACGACGCCACCATCCGCCAAGTGATCCTGGCGTTTCTCACCCGCGATCCGATCGTGTTCACGATCCCCAAAGCATCCACGATCGCGCATGCCGCGGAAAATGCCGCCGCCGGCGATCTGCTGCTCGAATCAGCCGATATCGACGCGATCGATAAGGCGTTCCCGACCCGCGAGCGCCGCGGCGGATTGCCCACGCTGTAATGTCCGTCGAGCGCGCTGCCGTCGTGGCCGCGGCGCTGGCTGCCGGGGCGGACGCTGTGCGCATCGCATCCGCGTTGCCGCTGGCGGAGACCCGGCGGGAATTGCGCGCGTCCATCGCGCGCCAAGACCTCGCAACCTGGGGCTATGACGACGCATATGCGGTTCGCGCGAGCGATCCGCGCACGCTGCTGCCCGAAGCGCGCAGCGTCATTTGCGTCGCGCTCGCTTACGCGACGCCGGCCAAGCCACGACGGCGCGGCTGCGGCCGCGTCTCGAACTATGCCTGGTCGCCTGACTATCACCGCCGGATGCGCGACGTGCTCGGCGCGGTCGCGGCCGACGTCGATCGGCTGGCTGGTGCCGCCGTGACCGCGATTGCTTGCGATACGGCCCCGCTCGCGGAGCGCGCCTTTGCCGCCCAGGCCGGATTGGGCTGGATCGGCAAACACACGAACTTGATTGCGCCCCAGCTCGGCTCGTTCGTCTTTCTGGGCGAGATCGTGACGTCGCTCGAACTGGTGCCGGACGCGCCGCTGCGCAAGACGTGCGGGGGCTGCACCCGCTGCATCGACGTTTGCCCGACGGGCGCGCTGCGCGGCGACTACACGATCGATGCGACGCGGTGCATCTCGGACCTCACCCAGCGGCGGGGACCGATCCCGCGCGCATTGCGCGGGGCGATCGGCGACTGGGTGTGGGGCTGCGATTTGTGCCAGGACATTTGTCCGCCGACGCGCCGCGGGCGGCGCGCAAGCCTCGCCTTCGCCCCGTTGGACGAAGCGACCCGAGCGCCCGACCTGACCGTGCTGCTGCGCTTGCGCAGCGGAGAATTCAAACGGCGCTACGCGCAAACCGCGATGGGCTGGCGCGGGGCGACGGTCTTGCGCCGGAACGCCGCGGTCGCGCTCGGCAACGGCTTGGACCGGGGGCACGTGCCGGATCTCGCGCGCGCTTTGAGCGCCGACCCGCATCCCGGCGTCCGCGGGCATGCCGCTTGGGCCTTGGGACGAATCGCTTCGCCGCAGGCGCTCGCGCAGCTGGCGGCGGCGCGCTCCGCCGAGCCCAATACCTGGGTGCGCGCTGAGATTGATGCAGCGCTGGAACCCCACCGGCCTGCAGGGGCGTTGTAGGCGTGATGATCTCCCGACGCTCGCTCTGTCTCGCGCTGGCGGCTGCGCTGGCGCTCTGCGTTTCGCCGACGCTGGCCGCCGCCGACGCTGCCGGAAGTGATGTGTACGCGCGCATGCAGCGCGTCAATCCGAATCTTTCGTCGTATCAAGCCGACGTCACGGTCGCGATTCTCACCCACGGGCCGCCGTTCATCAGCCCGACGCTGCAAGGCAAAATATATTTCAAGAAGCCCGACAAAAACGCCGTCGTTTTCGACACCGTTCCGTTCATCGCGCAGCAGGCGAAGCACGTCGTCGCCCAGATCGAACCGCCGTCCGAATGGCCGAGCGTCTACGACGTGACGCCCACGGGGGACGACGGCACGACCGCGACGTTTCGTTTGGTTCGCAAAAAGAATGGCCGGATCGATCACGTCGACGTCAAGGTCGACGACGCGACCGCGACGGTCACCGGCATGACGTACGTGTATCGCGACAACGGCGGCACGATCGCGTTCACGCAATCCTATGACCGGCTGGGGGAAAATTACGTCCTCAAGCAGCAGACCGGCAAGGTCGACATCCCGCATTACAATGCCGATGTCACGTCGACGTTCTCGAATTACCAAATCAACGTCGACGTGCCCGACACGGTGTTCGACCAGCAATAGACGCCGCATGTGCCGGGGTGCTCGCCGGATCGCCCGGCAAGCACTCCGAAGGCGTGCCTAGGCTTTTAGGGTATACGAAAACGGCATGATCGATCTGATCCCGCACGTCGCGCCGTTGGCGGATCAATTCAATCGCCCCATCACCTACCTGCGCGTCTCGGTGACGGATCGCTGCAACCTGCGCTGCGTCTACTGCATGCCCGAAGCGGGGCTGCCCTGGATCGCCCGGGCGGATACCCTTAGTTTCGAGGAGATCGCGTCGATCGTCCGCGCGGCGGCGTCGATCGGCGTGCGCAGTATTCGGCTCACCGGGGGCGAGCCGCTGGTCCGGCGCGACCTGGCGCGGCTCGTCGCGCGGATCGCGAGTATCCCAGGCATCGACGACATCGCGCTGTCGACCAACGGTCTCTTGCTGGCCGAGCAAGTCGAAGGGCTATGCGCCGCTGGCTTGCAGCGGGTCAATATCTCGCTCGACACGCTGCGCCCGGAGCGCTTTTTCACCATCGCGCGCCGTCACGGTTTGGAACGGGTGCTGGCCGGCATCGACGCCGCGCTCGGCGCGGGACTCGGGCCGATCAAGCTCAATTGCGTCGTCATGCGCGGACAGAACGACGACGAGGTCGTCGCCTTCGCCGAGTTGACGCGCGAGCGTCGCATCCACGTTCGGTTCATCGAGATGATGCCCGTGCTCGACAACGTTGCGCTGCAGCGTGATGCGTACATCAGCGCGGCGGAAATTCTCGATCGCATCCGGGCGTCGGCGGTGCTCGTCCCGGTTCGAGGCCCGGGCGGTAACGGGCCGGCGCGCTATTTTGCGATTCCGGATGCGGCGGGCACGGTCGGCGTGATTACGCCGCTCTCGCACGACTACTGCGAGACGTGCAATCGGGTGCGTCTGTCGGCCGACGGCCGTTTGCGCTTATGTCTCTTCGGCGACAACGAGATCGATCTGCGCACGCCCGTGCGCGCCGGCGCATCGCTCGACGACGTCGCCGCCATCTTCCGCGGCGCAATGTACGTGAAACCCGAACGTCACCACCTCGATCTCGGCAAGCCCGCCAGCGCGATGCGCGCGTTCAGCGAAATCGGCGGCTGAGCTCGCCGCTTCTCTTTCTAATCGGTGTGGATGGGGTCGGGTTCGTCGGCGTGCGAGCGCCAGCGACGCAGCATGACGATCGAGGCTACGAATGCGAGGACGACGCCGGTGAGGATCGCGAGTTCGATGGCGGAGTTTTGGGTGAGCTGCGACGACGCTTTATCGCTTTGCACTTCGCCGACGGTGATGACCAATATCCGCCGGATCACCGCGATGAGTCCGACGATGAGAAACGGCTCGGCGGAGAGCACGATGCCGCCCAACGATAAGATCACCGTATACGCGAGTTCGACGACCATGAGCACGAGCAGCACGACGTCGAGAAATGCTGCGCCCGCGTCCATCGCGTGAGCGCCGGGGCTCGCGAACAGCTCCCCCAGCACGATGATCGCGCGCCAGAGCAATGCAAACGCTGCCGCGAACAGCATCGCACCGATGATGAAGAAGATCAACCGCTCGACCAGGCGCAAGAAACGTACGCCGGCGCGCTGCAGCGACGATTCGCGTCCTTGGTTCAACCGGGTACTGCGCCGCGGGTCACGAAGCGCATTGCATCGTAGGGCTTAGCGAATCGAATGGAGATACGACTCACGTTGGGTTGCTTTTCGTCTGACGGCGCATCGCCCTGTGCGGATGGCGTCGATTCGATGCGAACGGCTCAATTCTGGGTATCCCCGCGCGGGGATACGAAAGGAGTGTCTATGCAATCCAAGTTTTTCACGCTTCTCGCCGTTGCGGCGATCGGCGCCGTGTCGTTCGCCGGGTGCTCGAAACCCGCGGACACGTCGAGCTCGAGTTCGACTGACACCTCCGCGGCGTCGAGCGCTTCGGCGGCGCCCGCAGCAGCCGCTGCGAGCAGCGAGCCGGCGGCGGCATCGTCGGCCGCGTCGTCAACAACCGCAAGTGCCGGCGACGCAACGAAAGGCGAGACGATTTTCAGCGCCAATTGCGCGTCGTGCCACGGTGCGAAGGGTGCCGGGGGCGGCGTCGGTCCGTCGCTCAAAGGCGAGAAGAGCCGCAAAGATACGGACGCGGCGGTCGCCTGGATCAAGAATCCCCAACCGCCGATGCCTAAACTCTATCCCTCGCCGCTGTCGGAAAAGGACGTCGCCGACGTCGCGGCTTACGTCGAGTCGCTCTAAGCGAATGCGGCAGAACGGGCAGGCGCTCGTTCTGCCGCCTGAACGCCGCGCGGGGCTGATGCCACGCCGGATGTAACGGGGGAGTCCGGCGGCCGCGCCGTTTTCGCTTTCACCGACGATCTCCGGTTGGGCGATCATGCCGGGTTGAGCGCCGCGGCCGCGTTCGGCGAAATCGTTCCGATTCTCATCGTCGATCCCGCCCGCAGCGAGCGTCTGGCGCGCTCGCCGCGCCGGGCGGCGTGGTATTGCTCGGCGGTTGCGGCGCTGGATGCGTCGCTGCGGGCCGCCGGCTCGCGTTTGATCGTGCGGCGCGGTCAAGCCGGGCCGATCGCCCGCGGCGTAGCCGCCTCGGCCGGCGCCGCGGCCGTCGTGTGGACGACCGGGTATGACGCCAAGAGCGTGCGGGCCGGCCGAACGCTCCAGTCGACGCTCGAGGAAGCCGGGCTGCGGGCTCTGGCGATCCACGACGCGCCGGTGATTCCGCCCGAGGAGAGCGCCGCCGCGCATCGAGACGGCGGCGGCTACCGGGCCTTCGTGCCGTACCACGCGCGCTGGAAAACGCTCGAACCGGCGGCAAACGCGCAAGCCCAGCGCTTCGCCGTTCTCGACTTGGCCAGCGAGCCGCTTCCCGACCCCGCGGAATTCGGCGCCGGCGAAGCCCGCTGCGAGCGGACGGTGTCGGAAGCGGCCGCGGCCGCGGCGTGCGCGCGCTTTTTGGAGAGCACGGTGCTCGGCTACGCCGCGGCGCGCTACACGCCCGCCGCTGATGCCACCTCACATCTCTCGGCCGATTTGGCATTCGGGACCATCGCCGCGCGCACGGTCGTCCGCGCCGTGCGCGAACGAGCGCGCGACCCGTTCTTGCTTACCGAAGAAAAAGCTGCGCTGCGCCTTTTTCTGCGCGCCTTTGCGCAGCGCGATTTCTTTTTGCAGCTGGCCTGGTTCACCGAGGACTTGGGCGAAACGCCGCTGCAGCCCAAAATGCGCCGCTTCCGCTTCGCGCGCTCGCATCCGCAGCTGGAGTCATGGCGCAGCGGGCGCACCGGATTTCCGATCGTCGATGCGGGAATTCGCCAACTGCACGCGACGGGCTGGATGCATCCCTACGTGCGGGCGATCGCCGCGTCGTTTTTGTGTTTCGACTTGGGGGTCGACTGGCGCATCGGCCGCGACGAATGGGATCGCTGGCTCATCGAAGACACGCCGGCACTCGCGACGGGCAACTGGCAATGGATCGCGGGAGTCGGCGCCGACCTTGCAGCCTACCCGCGGATCTACAATCCGCTCAAAGCAGCCCGCCGCTTCGACCCGGCCGCCGCTTACATCCGGCGTTGGATTCCGGAACTCGCGCTGCAGCCCGACGATGCGATTCTCGATCCGGTCGCGCGGCGTGCCCCGCGCCAGCTGGGTTTGGATCTCTTCGGCCCGCTGCACTATCCGGCGCCGGTGCTCGACCACGAAAAGGCCGCTCGCGCCTTTCTGGCGCGGTATGCGCGCGAAGTCCGCACCGCTTCGGCCTGACGGCTGCGCGCCTTCGCATTGACGCCGGCGCCCGCTCGGTGTGGGCGGTCCGCAGCCGGGTACGCTGCGCGTCATGACAAGGTCGAATGGTCGTCTTCGCAAGGCCGCGTTTCGGGCACGGTCGCGAAAAAGCTCACGTCGCCGACCGAGATCAAGGGCCACCACGTCGCGGCATTGCCGGACAATCCCGAATATCTGGTGCAAAGCGCAAAAACCGGAGCGCCGGCGGCGCATAAAGCCGACGCCCTAAAGAAGCCCCGCTAACGCCGCAGGGTTACGAGATTTCGCGTTCCAGAAAGACGGCCAGATCGCGCTCGCGGCTTGGATCCTCTTTGAT
>JBEKHC010000048.1:0-37016 GCA_050012475.1 Candidatus Velthaea sp. | reverse complement strand
ACGCCGCTGTTCGCCTTGTCTTCACCCGGTTTGCTCGTTGACGATCCGACGCCGGATCCGGCAGCGTCGGCGGAGCTCGTGACGATGCTGCCGACATTGGTGCGCATGATCCATGCGTACTGGCAAGACCGGAGCTCCGAGGCTTTTCGCCCAGCACCGGCGCGGGGCCGCCCTTCGAGGAAAACCGCTGCGAGCGCCGCCGGCGCGACGCGTGGCAGCCGCTCCGAGCGAAACAAACGGGGCCAAGATGCGGTCGCGTCCGCCGCGGCTGCAACGTTGCATCACCTGAAGATAACGCTGCGGCGCGTGACGCCGGTGGTGTGGCGGCGCGTTGTGATTGCCAGCGACACGAAGCTCCCGCAGGTAAGCCGTATCCTTATCGAGGCGATGGGCTGGAACGACACGCACCTGCACGCGTTTCGCCGCAGCGGCACGGTGTATGGGGCGCCCGATCCCGACTTCGCCGACGAAACGATCGACGAACGCTCGTTCACGCTCGCGCATATCGCACCGCGTGCGCGGAGCCGCTTTTCATTCGACTACGATTTCGGCGACAATTGGGAGCACGATGTCGTCGTCGAAGCGATCGAACCGCTGGTCGGCGCCCCCGCCGAAGCGATCGTGCCGCGGTGCACGGATGGCGCACGGGCTTGTCCGCCCGATGATTGCGGCGGCCCCGGCGGTTACGCCGAGCTGCGCCGCATCCTTGCCAATCCCAAACATGAAGAGTACGCCGCAATGCGCACGTGGGCCGGCCGCGACTTTGCGCCGGAACGCTTCGATCTCGCTGCGGTGAACCGCAGGCTGGCACGAACGGGGCGAAGCAATCGCAGACGTTAGCTCTAGCGCTCAGTCACCATGCAGCTCGAGACGGACTCGGTTGCTTGGTGATCGTCCCAGAGAAAACGGCGGGCTCGCAGCGCTCGAGCGAAGGTCCCCTCCGCGCGTTTTGAAAAAATAATTGGCGGGCAAGCGACATCGACCGATGAGTTCGAACCCCAAGCGAGGTCATAGCGGCATCACCATCGCCTGTTAAGGAGACGCCATGAACACGGTTAAAGTAGCGCCGGTCCGGCAGATTTCACTTGTGTGCATCCCGACGCGCGAACAGGATCGCGCGGTCGCGTTCTATGAATCGCTCGGCTTTGAAAAACGAACCGATATCGCGTTCGGCAACGGCTATCGCTGGGTCGAAGTCTATCCGCCGGACGGGCCGACCGGTCTCGCGCTCGCGCCGCCGCCCGGGCCGCAGGAGATTGTGCCCGCCAACACCGGGGTCACGCTCACCAGCGAGGACATCGATGCGTCGCACGCGCGCTTCGTCGAACTCGGTATCGACGTCGACGCCGAGGTCTCACGCATGGGCGACCCCGTGCCGCCGATGTTCTGGTTCCGCGATCCGTCGGGTCACACGCTCATGGTGGTCGAACGCCGCTGAGCACCTCGCCGTTGACCGGCATCGGGTTCGATGAACTCATCGCACCCTACCGCGCCGAACTGCACGCGCACTGCTACCGCATGCTCGGCTCGGTGCACGATGCCGACGACGCGCTCCAAGAAACGCTCGTGCGCGCGTGGCACGGTGCGGCTGGTTTGCGCGACGATACGACGGCGCGCGCGTGGCTCTATCGTATTGCTTCCAACGTGTGCCTGACGGAACTCGAACGTCGACGCAAGCGCGTGCTGCCGCAGGATCTCGGTCCGAAGGCAGCGCCGCACGCGCCGCCCGGCATGCCCGACGTCGAGTCCGTCTGGCTCGAACCCTATCCCAGTGACCGCGCCGGTTTGGCGGCCGGTCGCGCGACGCCCGAGGCGAGCTACGAACAGCGCGAAAGCGTCGAGCTCGCCTTTGTCGCAGCACTGCAGCACCTCGCGGCGAACCAACGCGCGGTGTTGCTCTTGCGGGAAGTGCTCGGCTTCAGTGCGGCCGAGGTCGCAACGATGCTCGCAACCTCCGTCGCTTCGATCAATAGCGCGCTGCAGCGAGCGCGCGCGACCGTCGAACAGCGCATCGCTCCCCGAACGCAGCAGTCGACGCTGCGCGCGCTCGGTGACGACGGCCTGCACCGGCTCGTTACCCGCTACGTCGATGCATGGGAACGCTGCGATGTCGACGCTTTCGCCGCGCTGCTGGTCGAGGACGCGAGCTTTGCGATGCCGCCGCTGGCGACATGGTACGCGCCGCGTGCGGCGATCGTCGATTGGGCGCGCGCCTTCGCACTTTCCGGAGAATGGCGCTGGCGCACCGTGCTCTGTGAAGCGAACGCGCAACCCGCTCTCGCGTTCTACGCCTGGGACGACGGTACTGGAGCTCATCTCCCGTTCGCGCTCAACGTCCTCACGCTGCGCGACGAGCGCGTGAGCGACGTAACCGCCTTCATCGTTCGTGCCGTCGGTGCGCCTGATCCCGACGCCTACGCGCGGTTTCCGAACAAACCGATGGATCCGCGCCGCCTGGAGGCCACCTTCGAGCGATTCGGTCTCCCCGCGAGCATCTAAAGTCGCGCGCGGCGAGATCTCGATGCGGCGCAGACGCAGGCGAAAGCGGTCAGTACAGCGGGTTGCGAAAGCGATCAGTACAGCGCGTTAGAGAACTACGGGAATGCCGGTCTTCGCGAAGTCGTCACCCTTATACAAAAGCGGTTCACCGGTCTCACGCGCCGCGCATACGCGATGCAGTCGCCGAAATTCAGACCTGCCGGATGACGGCCTTTGCCGAACGTACGATACGCGCGCCGCGCCGCGCGCGCATCGCGCAGCGTAAACGGGACGATGTCGAAGTTCGCCTCGGCGACGAGAAGGTCAAGCCGTGCGAGTCCGTCCAGCCCACGGCGCGTTTCGATGACGATGCTGGTCTCGAAGAGCGTCACCGCAGAACACAGACGCGTTTGATCGTGAACGATCGCGGCCGCGATCGCTTCGGCTTCAGGTTCACTCAGAAGCAATGCGACAAGCGCGGAAGTATCGAGGACCATCGGTCAATGGGGAAGTCCATCGGCACCGTAGGCGAGAATTTCATCCGCGGTTCGAGCATCAAGCTCCGGAAGAGCCGCGCACTCTCGACTAATGCGCAGGATCTCTTCTTCGAGGCCCGTCGGCCGCGCTCGCTTCGTGCGCTCGAGGCGTTCTCTGAGCGCAACGATGACCGCCTCGGTGATCCCTTCGCCCGTGCGGGCGGCAAGCTCACGCGCGAGGCGGTCTGCCTCGGGGTGCTTTATGCTCAGGGCCATGTATAGATTAAAGATCGAGGTCTATAAATCTGGCAAGTGTGCGCTTAGCGCTTGCCGGACGATGGATCTGCGCTTTATATCCGGGCCGCTGCATCTAAGCTTCATAATGTTCGAACGATTCGGTCTATCCGCGCGCCGCGAATTCGATCATCAGGTCGGGGCCGCTACGGCCCGATGCTCGACGACGTTCGCGCGATCGCCTTGCAGCAGCAGTCGGACGATGAACCCATGCGTGATCAGCAGCAGCGGTACGACCAAGGTCACCAGGAAATAGGCGGCGCCGAACCGGCCCGGCGACAATCCCGAGTGAATGGCCTGGTAGAACGCATTGAGCAGATCTGCCGTGCCCCAGACACTAAATACCCAGACCAGCACGGCGCCGAATCTGCTATTCAGTGCCGCGATGGAAAGCAACGCGAGTACGGTGGCGACGAGATCCCCGTATGCAGCCGGACGCGCGAAAGCCGCCGGCAATTCGGACGACACCACACCGGGAACGATGAAGGCCAGACCGATAAAGCGGAAACTGTGGAGGGTCAGGAGGATCCGCAGCGCATCGGTGCGCGATTGACGGCGCAGCGCGGGCCAAATGTATCGTGCGACGACCATTCCCCACACACTGAGGCTAAAAACGACGCTGATCCCGAAGGCAGCTTGCACAGACATGGTAAGGCTCTTTCCCGAGCTTCAACGCTCGATTGACGTTAGCGAAAATTGTGTGGTCCGCCCAGATCGGTCCACATCTTTTTGTCTGGGGGAGTTGTAGGAACGGCCGGAACTCAGGCCGCTGAATGGACGCCGATGGTGTCACGGTCTTCGCGCAGGAAATCCTCGAACGTTTTCGGCTTCGTGCCGCCGAGCGTTTCGATCAGATCCGTGACCGCGTAGCGCTCGCGCTTGAGGTCGGAACCGGCTGCGCGAAGCGCGCGCCAGAGATGCGAAAGATGGTCGACCGCGTGCTGATTGTAGCCGCGCGCGAGCGCATCGCTGCGCCACTGTTCGTCGGAAATCTCCTCGTAGGAAACGTGGGTACCGAGAACGTTTCGGAACGATGCGATGATGTCACGCAAAGCGAGCACGCTTCCGACCAACGGATAGTGCGTGCCGGGCACGAGCGACGGCTGCGTCAGCAAGCCGGCGGAAACGCGCGCAACATCTTGTGCCGCGACCAGCGGCAGCATCGTATTCTCGCTGCCCCACGGTAAGCGGATCGCGCCTTGCGCCGGCAGGCTCGTGCTCACCAGGGCGCGCAGGTTTTCATAAAACACGGTGGCGCGGACGTGCACGGCTCCGATCGTGGCCCAGTCGAAGATTTGTTCGGACAGATAATTCTGGCGCATGCGCGGCGTTGGCGCATCGGGCGAGGACTGCAACATGACCAGATTGACCAGACGCGAGACGCCCGCCTCACGTGCTGCGAGGGCCATGGCCGCGGTCGCGTCGAGCAAGCCATCCATCACCGGGTAGGCGAAATAGATGGAGGAAACACCCTGCGCCGCCCGCTGGACGGAGCGGATGTCGAGGAGGTCACCCGCGAAGATCTCGGCTCCGAGTGCCGCCAAGCGGTCCGAGCGCTCATCGATGCCGTGGACGAAAGCCCGCACCGGAAGCCCGCGTGCCAGCAGCATTTCAGCGACGTGCTTGCCGGTCTTGCCTTGTCTGCCGCCGGCTGCTCCGGTAACGAGAATTGGTATTTGCGCCATGACTCTGCCCTTCGTGCGTCGTACTGGTACTAAGTGGTACCGAAGATGGTACCGGATGGTACCGTCTGCGTCAAGGGGGAACATGGCAACGCGATCGATGCCCAAATCGCGCGAGGAAGATACGGAGGACGCGGTCCGAAGGCGCATCCTCGAAGCGGCCTTTGCCGCGTTCATGGAAGGCGGCTATGCGCAAACCAGCACGCTCGAAATCGCGACGCGAGCCCGTGTCTCGAAACGCTCGCTGTACGAGTTGGTCGGCAACAAGCAGGCTATGCTCGTCGCGTGCATCACCCAGCGTGCAGCGCGCTTGCCGATGCCCGCTGATATACCTGAGCTCCGCGATCGGAATGCGCTCGAGGCAGCGCTCACCGCCTTCGGGGCACAACTGATGCGCGAGGTCAGCGATCCCACCGTCATTGCCGTGTTCCGTCTTGCCATCGCTGAGGCGGTGCGCGCGCCCGAAGTCGCGCGGGCGCTCGACTCTGTTGCGCGGGAGGCGAGCCGGGCGGCCTTGTCTGCGATACTGACACGAGCGCAGTCTGCGAATATCATCCGTGGCCACGCCGCGGATATGGCCGATGAGTTCGCGGGATTGCTGTGGCGGAGCACCATGCTCAACCTGCTGCTTCGCGTCGTCGACCGGCCCACTCCCAAGGAGATAGCACGGCGGGCCGCCGATGCCGCCGCCGCTTTTCTCCGACTTCATCCGCACCCCGGCTGAGGCTGGGCGATCGGAAAGTCGACGCCGGCCTCGCTCGAACCGCCGGCCGGCCGTCGCAAGCAGTGGATCCCGGCGCTGCTTCGAAGGGGGATCTGCGAGAAAATCGTTCACGAGGCGCGACGATGAACGATGACTCCGTCGGCACCGACCCGAAGGTAGCCGATTACTTTGGAATGATCGACGACGACATCGACCCGATCCTCAGCGCCCTCACGTGATCGCCCTCGAAGCACCGGACGTGCGTTTGCAGGATGAGCGGGCCGTCGTCCTTGGCGACGCAAACCAGGTGGTTCCACGCCGGATCGGGGCCACCGGGCCGGGCGATTCGACGCTGCTCCAGCCGATCGTCGGGCGCGCGGTGGCCACCGAAGCATCGCTCCTCGACGGCCAATTGTTCGCTGGACGCGCGCAATCGTGATGGACGGCATCCTGGCGCCGTTTGCCTACGAGTTCATGCAGCGCGCGTTCGTTGCCGCGCTCGTCGTCGGGCTGTTGTGCTCGATGATGGGCACGTACGTCGTGCTGCGCAAACTCTCGTTCATCGGCGACGGTTTGGCGCACGCGTCGTTCGCCGGCATCGTCATCGCGTATCTGCGCGGCTTGAATTACGCGTTCGGGGCCGGCGTCGTGGCCGTCATCACGGCGCTGGGCATTGGCTTCGTGCATCGGCGCGCGAAGGTTTCGCTCGATACGTCGATCGGCGTGCTGTTCACGGGCGCGTTCGCGCTGGGCATCTTTCTCATGAGCCAGTCGACCAAATCGACCGTCGATTTGCAAAGCTATCTGTTCGGCGACATCCTGGGCGTCTCGCGCGGCGACCTCGTGATGATCGTTGTGCTGGCCGTGCTCGTGGCCTTCACCGTCGCCGCGTTGTACCGGCCGCTGCTGTACACGTCGTTCGATCCGGTAGTCGCGCAAGCCACCGGCATCCGCGCAACGTTCGTCGACGACGTGCTGCTGGTGCTGCTGTCGCTTACGATCATCGTCTCATTGCAGTCGGTCGGCATCATCCTCGTCGCCGCGCTGCTCGTGACGCCGGCGGCTGCGGCCGCTCAGCTGACGAAACGGTTTGTGCCGATGATGGTGCTCTCCGGGCTGTTCGGAGTCATTTCGTCGGTGGGCGGTTTGTATCTCTCGTATGAGTTGCGCTCGGCGAGCGGCGCGACGATCGTGCTGCTCGCGACGCTGATTTTCTTTGCAGCGATCGGCATCAGCGCGCTGCGACGACGTCGCGCCTCGATATAGAGCAGCGCCGCCGACGCATTCAGCGCAACGCGTCGACCGCCGGCTTCTCGAGCAGCACGCCGATCCCCGAAACGGCATCGTAGCCGACCCGCGCGGTGCAGCCGCGCGCGATCGCCAGGCACCCGTAGACCGGCGCCGGCGTGGGGGGAATCATGCCGCGAAAGTCTTTCGGTAACGGCAGCGGCCGCGGGCGCAGCGTGTTGTCGCTGTAACCGCGATCGTTCTCGCGCTGCACGTCGCGAAACGCTTTGGGCGCTATTTTGTCGAGCGCGTACAAGTCGCCCGCGATCGTCAGCCGCTTCGCGGCGGGCACGAACGAATTGATCGCGGCGAGCTGACCGCCGACGATCGAAGCGCTCTCGCTGGTGCCGCCGACGCCGCCCAGACCATAGCCATGCCAATAGATGCGCAAATGCCCGGCCGCGTCGGCCGACACATCCGGCACCATGCGGTTCTTCACGAACTGAGGAGAAAACTCGAAGGCCTCGGCGGCGTCTTGCCAGGCCGGCCGCGGTTCGAGCGAGATCCCGCCGCCCGTCGCGTGTTCGCCGTCGTTCCAAGGCGCGTCGTCCCAGGCCCCGTCGCGATCGCCGACCTGCGTGCCGCCCGCGCAGATAACGTACGTCGACACGCACGGGTAGGCGACGGCCGCGGTGTCGATGCCGGCGATGCGGTAGCCGTAGGCGCCGTCGTCGCCGGCCGGCACGATGAGCGGAATGCCGCGCACGATCGCTTCGAGCATCGGGATCGACGGTTTGCCGTACAGCTGGGCGATCGGCGCCAGCGCCGGTCCGATCGTGAACGGAAAGACGACGACCGTCGGCGGCTCGCGGTCGTCGAGCGCGCGCTCGAGCGCGAGTGTTCCGTCGTTGCCTTCCGAGCAGACGTCCTCGTAGTCGAGCACGATCGTCGCCAGCGGCGCCAGCGTCAGCGCGGCATCGGCGTCGAGCGCCGGTTCCTGGCCCCGGTCGTCGCGGCCGCATTGCGAGGCCGCGGCCTTGAAGGCGAAGCTGCGTTCGATCACGCGTTCCGCCGTCGCGCCCGGCGGCGATCCCTCGTTGCTCAGAAACGGCGCGATGTCGCGCAGATCGAAACGGTCCGATGCGTCTTCGACGATCGCGATGCGCTCGTTGCCGCCGCCGTTGGGCACTGCCTGATATGCTTCGCGCAATTTTTCGGGCGTGTACCAGTCGCCGCGAAACAGCGTGAACGACGGCACGTCGGCCAGCCGCGGCGTGTTGCCGGCGACGACGCCGTGAACGTCGCGGACGTTCGGCAGCGGCAGCGTCAGCGGGCCCGTCGGCGCGATCACCGTTCGCGTCCCCGCCGTATAACGCTCGAAATGTGCGCCGAACGCGTGCTGGGCATGGGCAACGTCGATGATCCCGCCGCCCACGAGCCGATTGCGCGAGATGAAGATGTCGGTCACCGCGTTGGCGCGCAGAAACGCCGCCAACGCGTCGCCGTCGCGTCCGTCGCGCCCAAACCGCGCGGCGAACGCATCGCCGCTCAGCGCGCGGCGGTGTGCCGGCGACACCGGATCGGTCATCGACGCCGCGAGCTCTTCGAGCCCAGCTTTGGGTTCGTACTCGACGGCGATCCGCAGCAACGCCCGGCCATCGGCCGGACCGGCCGCCGTCATTCCTGCGACCAGCCCGAGCGGCACCGCCACCCGGCTGATCCCGCCGGCGGTATGCAACGGCGCGGCAACGCCGCCCGTCTGCGCCGTGAGTGCCGGTCGAACGGCCTTGCCGCTGCGGCTCGCCCCGACCGGTTGCGCGGACGGATCAGCGGCGTCCGCTACAACCTTCCGGTGCCCCCGGATGCCACTGGTTTGCAGTCCGTTCGGAAGCGGCACCAGGATGCCGCTAGGGCTCGGCGCAATCGTCAGCTGTTGGGCCGGCCAGGCCTTAGCCGAGGCGGCTCCCAGCGGAACCACCGCCGCCAGGCAGGCGAACAGACCGAGGACGCAACTTTCGAGCCGGAATTTCGTTCGTGAGAACACAAATGCTCCGTGCAGAGGATGGCAACGCAACATGGAACGTAGCGCGTTCATCAAGAGTCTCGTCGCGACCGTGGGCTTCAGCCAACTTGCGCAGATGGCGATGGCGCAGGCAGCAGTTGACGAAGCGGACATCGGCCGCCAATATTTTGCCCAGCTCCGGGAAAGCGGCGACCTGCTCTTCGACTCCTCCTATTACGAGCACCTCAACGAGGTCGGCTCGGTCATTGCGACGACCGTCCGGTCACGCTATCAGTACCCGATCCGCTTTTACATCGTGCGCGGCGACTCGGCCAACGCATTTTCCGTGCCGGGCGGCAACATCTACGTGAACGAGCCACTGCTGCACCTGGCAAAGAACCGCGACGAACTCGCGGGCGTGCTCGCCCACGAGTCGGGGCACATGGTGCTGCACCACGTCGCCAAACACATCGCCGCGATCAACAAGATGAGTACCGTCGCGACGGTCGGTGCGATTCTGGCGCAAGTCTTCGCCGGGCCGCTGGGCGGCGCGGCGGCCGACTACGGCATGCAGAATGCCGGTGAACACGTCGATGCGAACCTCAGCCGGCACATCGAAGCGCAAGCCGACGAAGAAGGCGCACGCATCATCGCGGCCACGAACACCTATAACCCCTACGGGATGATCTGGTTCTTTGAAACGATGACGTCGACGTACGGCGCTGGACAGGCCGACTGGTCGCGTTCCCATCCGCTGGATCAGCAGCGCATCGACGATCTGCGCAATGAGATGGCGGCCAATCCCGACGTTTTCGGCAAATTCAAAGACACCCAGCAGCGCGACGTTGCGTACTGGTAGCGGACCGAACGCCAGATTTCTACCGTGGTTCGCGAGCCGGCTGCTCGCGTTCGCGGTGATTCTCGGCGTGGCGCATGTCATCGACTACGTGACGCCCGGACAGCTTTGGACGTTTGCGCTATTTCGCGATCTCGGCATCGCGTGGGCGTTTTTCTTGCCCGAACATTTCTCGGATCTCACCCGTCACACGCGCAACATCTACGTGCGCTCGGCGTTGCTCGTCGCCGTGCTGCTCACCGCGAACGTCGGCCGCGAAGCCGTGCGTCACTCGGGCGCCTTATCGCCTGCTTGGAGCAACGCCGCCGGGTACGCCTTGAGCATCGTCGTCGGCGCGACGGTCATTTTCTTCATCGGCTCGCCGGGTGACGACAATCGCTCCATCCGCGCCAAGCGCGCCGCCGGCGTCGCACTCCGCAAGTTCATCCATAAGCGCTTCGGCGGACGTCGCGACGGCGCGTGACGGGCGGGCCGGCCGCCGGCGACGCCGTTAGCGTCTCGCCCGCGGCGGCAGGCGGGTTCAAGTGATCGGCGCTCGTCACACGGAAAGAGCCGGGCTTGACATGCAACTAAAAAGTTGCATATAATCGCGAGGTGAAGCCGAGGGGCATGGACCGAGTGTTCAAGGCACTCGCCGACGCCAGCCGGCGCAAACTGCTCGACCTGCTCTTTCGGGAAAATGGACAAACGCTGGGCGACTTGTGCGCGCACCTCGACATGACGCGGCAAGCCGTCTCCAAACATCTCGCGGTGCTCGAAGATGCCAACCTCGTCGCCATCCATTGGCGCGGGCGTGAGAAGTTGCACTATCTCAATCCGGTCCCGATTGCCGAGATTGCCGAACGCTGGATCGGCAAGTTCGAGCGTGGACGGCTGCGCGCACTACACGATCTCAAACGCGACTTGGAGGAACATCCGTCTAATGACTAAGCCGTCTTACGTTTACGTGACGTATATCGTGACCACGCCCGAGAAGCTCTGGAACGCCTTGATCGATCCCGAGCAAACGAAGCGGTATTGGGGCAACCACCGTAACGCGTCCGACTGGAACGTCGGATCATCCTGGCGGCACGAAGACTATGATGATCCCGGCGAAGTCGATATCGTCGGTACCGTGCTCGAGAGTGATCCGCCGCGTCGTCTGGTGATTTCCTGGGCGGATCCCGACAGCGTTGCCGACCCGGCGAAAACGTCGCGTGTCAGCTTCGATCTCGCGCAGCTCAAACACGCGGTGCGCTTAACCGTGACGCACGCCGAACTCCAGCCCGATTCCGAGATGCTGCGCGGCATCATGTTCGGCTGGCCGGCGGTTCTTGCTGGACTGAAAACTATGCTGGAAACGGGCAATGCGCTTCCGCGCATCTGGGCCGAAGAGGAAGCCGAAGCAGCCGGGGTCTGAGCGATTAATGTTTCGCCATCTGCTGCACACGGTCCATCCGCATGAGGATCTGAACGACCTTTACGGATGAGACCGTGAACGGGCTCTTCGCACCGAGCAGAATATCCGCCGAGACATCTTCCCCGCGATCGGCCTTGCGTACGACGTCCGCGGCGGCGCGATGAAAGGCGGAATGCTCTCGCACCAGCTCCGCAAAGTCCGGGAACGCTGAAAGACTGTCCGCTTCGTCCTTGAGCCACTTTCCCAAGAGGCACTGGTCGTTCTTCTCGAGCACGGTCGGATCGATCGAGCTGTCCGGTTTGCGCAGGTAGGTAGTGAGCTTACGCTTCCAATCGGAATGCGCAGCGATCGCTTCGGTGAAGTTCACTGGCAGTCGGCTCCTTGCACGGTAGCGGGACGCGAGGTGATTCGCTCGAATCGACGCCGATCACGCAATCGTTGGATGAAAGCTGGCACTAGTTCGCACGAAAGTGCAAGAAGCGGTCCACGGCTAAAATCGCAGAGCCGTGCGAGCTTCGCCGGCCCGCCGTCGCGTTCTACGCCGCCAGACGCCGGCGCGAGATTACCGGGCCGATCGCCAACCCTTGCGCGACGAGCGTGACGAAGACGACCCCGAAGACGGTATCGACGATTTGCGGCCGAAACGGGATGTCGGCCGGCAAGCCGATCGCAAGCGCGACCGACAGCGCGCCGCGCATTCCCGACAGCGCGATTATCGAACGCCACGCTGGAGCGATCTTCGCGCCCGCGAGCGGCAGCACGATGTAGGCCAGGATCAGACGCGCCGCGGTGACCAGCGCGAGCGTGATCGCGACCAACAGCGGTTCGTGCAAGATTCGGGCAAACTCGATGCGCAGACCCATGAGCACGAACACCAGCGCGTTGGCGAGAAAGGCCATGACGCCCCAAAACCCGTCGACGTCGGCGACCGCTGCCGTCGACGGAAAGCGCGGAAAGGCGCGCATCGCGATCCCGGCCACGACGGCGGCGAAGATGCCCGACAGGTGAAAGTGGTCGGCAACCAGATACGAGCCGAACGCCGCGACGATCGTCCCGACGACTTGCAGTTGCGGGCTGTCGCTGCCGCGCAGCAACAGCGCCACGAGCACCGCCGCGACCAAGCCGATCGCCGCGCCGCCGAGCGAAACCGAAAGCGACGTAACGGCAATCGTGCCCGGATCGGGCGCGCCGCCGGCACCACTCAGAACTCCGACGACGACGCCGTACAAGACGATCGCGGCACCGTCGTTGAACAGCGACTCGCCCTCGACGATCGTCGCCAGATCGTGCGGCACGTGCAAGCGACGAAAGACGGCGATAACCGCGATCGGATCCGTCGCAGCGAGGATCGCGCCCAGCAGCAGCGCCGGAACGAACGGCATTTGTTGAGCCAGCGCAAGTCCGCCGCCGACGATCGCTGCGGTCAGCAAGACTCCCGGAACGGCGAGCACCGTCACCGCAAGCCAGCGGCGTTTGAGTGCTTCGGCGTTGATGTTCCAGGCTGCCTCGAAGATCAGCGCGGGCAGAAAGACGAACAGCAGAGCGGGCGCGAAGGCGTTGAACGACGGGAAATCGATCGGCGTCGCGACGATGAGCAGCGCCACCACGTACGGCACGCCGATGCGGTCGGCGAACGCGCTGACGACCAGCGCGACCGCCAGCAGCGCGACGACCGCGATGACTTGGTTCTCCAGTCCGCTCACCCGGCGGCACTACGCCTCGGCTCGGCGCCGCCGTGCCGGGCGTTCACGGGACGCGCACAACGCGATAGGTCTGCTCGGCCGCAGATTCGAGAAAACCGGCCTCGGCTAAGCTTTCGAGAATCGCTTCCGTCAGCCCGCGCTCGTTCTTGTTCGGCATGCCCGCCCAGCGCATCGCGACGTCTCCCGTCTCCAGCGTCGCCTGGGGAACAAGCAAGTCACGCACGAACGCAGCGCGCAAATTCAGTTTCTCCATCCGCCGCCGATGCGGCGCCAGCGCTGCATCGAACGGGCTCTCGGGCGCCGCGTCAACGAGCTTCGCCAAATCCACGTCCGCGGCTCTTGGAGCGGCTTCCACCTCCGCGCCGCTCGGCGCGGGTTCCAACTCCGTGGCACTCGGCGCAGCCGGCGCTACCGGCGCTCCCGTCGTTTCGCCGCCGCCGACGAGCGCCGGAGCCCGCTCGAGCAGCGCCTCGGTGAGGCGGGGAAAGCGTTCGGCCAGTGCAACGAGCGTCGTCTGCCAAGCCGACGCGTTGAGCACGCGCGGGCGATCCCCGACCGCGATGAGGATTTTGCGCGCGACCGCTTCGGGCGAAACGAGAAATTTGGCCGGTGCGCCGGGCATCCCGGCGCGCGTCATGAACGGCGTATCGACCGCGCCGGGGTCGACGTAGGTAACGGCCACATTTTGCGGCGCGAGTTCGCGCCGCAGAATCGCGGTCGCCGAGCGGATCGCGGCCTTCGCCGGGGGATACGCGCCGAGGCTGCCGACCGGAATCCGCGCGACGCCCGAGCCGACCATGAACACCTGACCGTGCGCGGCGCGCAGCGCGTCGAGCGCTTCGCGCACCAACGCAACCGGCCCGATCACATGCGTGCCGAACTGCCGCTGCAATTCCTCATCGCTCTGCGCCGACAGCGGGCCCGCCGAAACGAAGCCGGCGTTGTTCACCAGCACGTCGATCGAACCGAAGCGCGCCAGCGTCCGCGCGACCAAACCGCGCGCATTGGCGGCGATCGCAACGTCGACCGCGTCGACGCAAACCAAGCCGTTCTCGCCAGCAATCCCGTCGTACAACGTCGCGAGCGCTTCCGCATTGCGGCCGACGGCATACACCGCATAACCGGCGCGCGCGGCGCGAATCGCGAGCGCGCGGCCGATTCCCGATGACGCGCCCGTAAGGAGCATCGTTTTCACGCGCGTGTCTCCAAGAAGCGCTGGTACGCTTCGTGCGTGGTCAGCGGCAAATCCGCATAGTACGCCGGCTCGAAAATCTGCGGATCGCGCGGTGCGACCACCGAACGCGCTTCGCGCGCGAACGCCGTCAATGCCGCAGCGACCGGCTTCTCGCTGCCGTCGCCGCGCACGATCCCGAACGACATCTCGTGGGGTGCGCGATCGAACGGCGGCGTGGCGCGCAAGCTGTCGGCATAATCGGCCCAACACCACCAGTACGCGCCCAGTCGTCCGTCGGCGTGCAACCGTTCGAGCACGGCGCGCGCGTACTGTGCCATCTCCGCTTCGTTCAGACACGCGTACGTTGCGCGCACCGGATCGTCGGCGGGTACGACCGGCAGCGGCGGTTCGTCGGGCATCGCCACCCGCTCGAACGGCGAGACTTTCCCCGGCGGACACGTTGGATTCCCGAACTCGCTAAAGAGCACCGGCTTCTCCGTGAACGCCGCGGTCAGCTGCGCGAGGAACGGAACGACCTGCGCGTCGGTGCGGCTGCGCGCAAAGTCGCTGTAGACCGAATACCCGTGCATCGTGGCAAACGCCCACGGTTCGCTGATCCAGGATGGTCGGATGTTGCGGTCGCGGGTGAGGTCTTCGCCATGAATACCGCCGGTGACCGGATGGCCCGAGGCGCGTTCGACTTCGTGCGAGAGCCGCTTACTCCACTCGCGCCCGTCGGCAATCGACGCCGGCTCACGCAGGTTGCTGAACTCGTTGCCCAAATCCCAGGCGGCGATCGACGGATGGCCGCGCAGTGCCGTCCCGATCTCGCGCACGTGATAGAGTTGCGCGGCGAGCAATTCGCCCCGGTAGAAGTCGCCGATTCCCAACGGCGCTTCGCCTTCCTCGGTGAGCGTGCGAAAGCGGCCGCTCGGCGTCGTGCGGTCGAGCGCCCAACTGGGAATCCAATTCACCCCGCTCATGTGCCCGGTAAAGAACGTCGGCATCGCCCGCAGTCCGCTGGCCGCCAGCAGTTCCAGCACCTGTTCGAGGCGGCCCAGCATCATGCCGTCCATGCGCTTGGGCGCCGGCTGGAAATCGAACCAGCGTAAGAAAAAGCGCACGGTATCGAGGCCCAGCGCGGCAATCCGGACGAAATCCTCACCGATTTCGTGCGGATCGAAGTCCCGCCACATCGCCATCGCGCTGCGGCGCGGCCAGTAATTGACGCCCAAACTGAAACGCATGCAGTCGCGGCCCTTCGCAATCGAGGTCGGCTGTTCCGGCGGGCCGAAGGCGCACGCCGATGGAAGGCGCAGCGTTGGTCGGCATCATCATGGGCTCGGCGTCGGATTTGGAAACCATGCGCGCCGCAGCCGTGACGCTGGGCGAGTTGGGCATTCCCTTCGAGCTCAAAGTCGTCTCGGCGCACCGCACCCCGGACCTCATGTTTCGCTACGCCGAAACGGCGGCCAAGCGCGGGCTGCGCGTGATCATTGCGGGCGCGGGCGGTGCCGCTCACCTGCCCGGAATGGTGGCAGCGAAAACCAGTCTGCCGGTCATCGGCGTTCCGGTCCAATCGCACGCGCTGGGCGGACTGGACTCCCTGCTCTCGATCGCGCAGATGCCCGCCGGCGTGCCGGTCGCGACGATGGCGATCGGCAATGCGGCCAACGCGGGGCTGTTCGCCGCGCGCATCCTCGCGCTGATCGATCCGGAATTGGCGCGCAAGCTCGAAGAACGCCGCGCGCGCATCGCGCAGGCCGTCGAGACCACGGTACTATGACCGCGATCGGCATTCTGGGCGGCGGCCAACTCGGGCGCATGCTCACGCTCGAAGCCAAGCGCATGGGGTACCGGGTGGTCGTGCTCGAGCCGCTCACGAATTCCCCGACCGGCCAGATTGCCGACGAGCAAATCGTGTCGGCGTACGACGATCTGCGTTTCATCGGTGAACTCGGTGCGCGCACCGACGTCGTGACCTACGAGTTCGAGAACATCCCGCTGGTGTCGGTCGAGGCGCTCGAGGCCGATCGGCGGCTGGTGCGGCCGAGCGGCGCGGTCTTGCGCATCACCCAAGAGCGGTTGTTGGAAAAACAATTCGTGCGCGAATGCGGCATCGACACCGTCGATTTTGCCGCCGTTACGACGAGCGCGGATTTGCCGGCGGCGTTCGAGCGGATCGGCTTTCCCGCCGTGCTCAAGACTACGACCGGCGGTTATGACGGCAAGGGCCAATGGCTCGTGCGCACGGCGGCAGAAGCGGCGGAGGCGGTTGCCGCAGTCAAGGGCCGGCCGCTCATCTACGAGCGGTTTTCGCCGTTCGACAAAGAGCTGTCGATCATTTGCGCACGCAACGCCACCGGTGAGATCGTGACCTATCCGGTGGCGGAAAACGAACACGATCGCGGCGTGCTCGCCACGACGATCGTTCCGGCGCGCATTCCAGCCGCGATCGCGGAGCGCGTCCGGCGCTCGGCGGAGACGATCGCCGCCGGACTCGATATCGTCGGCGCGTTCGCCATCGAATTTTTCCTGGCCGGCGACCAACTGCTCGTCAATGAGATCGCGCCGCGGGTGCACAACACGGGCCACTACTCGCTCGACGCCACGACGATCTCGCAGTACGAAGCGCACGTGCGCGCGATCTGCGATCTGCCGCTGGTGCCGCCGCGGATGCTCGTTCCGGCGGTCGTGATGGTCAACATTTTGGGCGGCGGTAACGGCGATCAGCTCGGCGGCGTCAACGACCTGTTGCGCGATCCCGATGTCGCACTGCACATGTACGGTAAAGCGCATGCGGCGCTGCGCCGCAAGATGGGTCATTTCACGGTGCTCGGCAGCGACGCCGACGATGCGCTGCGCAAAGCGGAAGCCGGACGCCGCAAGCTGCACTGGATCGACAACCGGGCCTTGAGCCGGACGTGACGCTGCTCGATTTGTTGGACGCGTCGGTCGCCGAACGCGGTGCGGCATCGGCCGTCAACGACGTGTCGTACGCCGAACTCGCGGCCGGAATCCTGCGCGTCGCGCGCGGCTTGCGCGAACGCGGTTTGCAGTCCGGCGATCGCATCGCACTCTTCTGCGAGAACCGGCTCGGCTTTGTGTTCGCGTACCTCGCCGCATTGCGCTTGGGCGCGATCGTGGTTCCGGCGAACGTTCTCTACCGCGCGTCGGATCTCGCGCACGTCTTGCACGATGCCGACGTCGCGCTGGTGATGGCGAGCGCCGAAACCGCGCCCCACCTCGCCGATCTGAGCGTCGCGCCGATCGTCACCGCGGAAACGATCGAAGCGTGGGCGAACGATGCGGCGATCGCGCCGCTGGAGATTGCGGCGCTGCCCGAACCCGAAGCTCCGGCGCTCATCGTCTACACGAGCGGGACGACCGGCCGCAGCAAGGGCGCCGTGCTCACGCAGGCAAATCTCGCGACGATCGCCGTGCAAGTCGTGACGGCCTGGCGTTGGACGGCGAGCGATACGCTGGCCATTGCCCTGCCGCTCTTTCACGTGCACGGCCTCTGCGCCGCGCTCAACGGCACGTTGACCTGCGGCGGCCGGCTGCTGCTGGCGAAGCGCTTCGATGCCGCCGAGATGCTTGCGACGCTGCAGCAGCCCGGCGTCACGATGTTCTTCGGCGTGCCGACGATGTACGTGCGGCTGCTCGAACTGCCCGATCCGCTCGCTGTTCCCCGGCTGCGCCTGTGCGTTTCCGGCTCAGCGGCGCTGAGCACCGAGGTGTTCGAGCGCTTCGCCGCGCGTTTCGGGGTCACGATTCTCGAACGGTACGGCGCGACGGAATTCGGCTTCGCGCTGACCAACCGGTTCGGCGGTCCGCGGGTCGCCGGCAGCGTCGGGATTCCGTTCGCCGGCGTCAGCGTTCGGATCGTGCGGACCGACGACGGGACGCCGGTCGAAGCGGGCGGTGTGGGCGAACTGCTCGTGAGCGGACCCAACGTCTTCGCGGGCTATTGGCGAAACGCAGCGGCGACGGCGGCGGCGTTCCTGGTCGATGAGAACGGCACCCGCTGGTACCGCAGCGGCGATCTCGCGAGTTACGATCCGCACCAGCAAGTCTATCGGATCGTGGGACGGCTCAAGGAACTCATCATCTCCGGCGGTTTCAACATCTATCCGCTGGAAGTCGAAAACGAAATCGACCGGTTTCCCGGCGTCCGCGCGAGCGCCGTGGTCGGGGCGCCCGATGCGGCGCGCGGAGAAAGCGTCATAGCGGTGATCGAACCGCAGCCGGGCACGCCGTTCGACACCGCCGAACTCATTGCGTGGCTGCAAACGCGCTTGGCGAGCTTTAAGATTCCCAAACGCGTGCACGTCGTCGATGCCTTGCCGCGTAACGCGTTAGGCAAAGTCGAAAAGACGAAGCTGCGCGCGTTGGTATAGAGCCGGATCGAACGGCGGTCGCCGACGAGGAACGCGACCTTAGCTGAGAGCCGCCTCGCGCTCCACGAGCGCGTTGCGCCGTTCTTCGAGAATATAGGAAAGGATCGTCTCGCGAAGGGCGTCGGGAACGTCCTCGAACTCGATGTGGTGGTAGTAGACGTTGCTGATCTCGCCGCGATCGGTGGTGACGATGCGGCCTCGAATCTCGATCTTCTCCCCGGGACGAAGCTCGAAGCGAATAGTCATGCGAGCATGCGCGGGCAGGCACTCCGGGGTGCCAAAACAGATGCCGCCGCCGCCCAGATCTCGAGCGTGGCCGGATCTTGCAGCGGCCTCGCCGTCGACGACGTACGAAACCGCGCATGCCACGCGAAACCGCGGATACTTGCGCAGTTGGATCGGACCCTCAGACGCTTGCGCCGTGTCGTCGTGCACTCGGAACTCGCCGACTGCCTGGTGCAGCTTCCCGGCAAGCACGGTGAGCGCTTCGGCGCTCGCGGACAAGCGCGCGATCTGGTTGACCTGCGCGAGCACCGATTCGCCGACGGAATCGGCGCTCGTCGCCGTTTCGTCGGTGACTTCGCTGATGCGCTTGATTGCATTGACGACGGTGTCGGTGCCGTGCTGCACGCCGCCGATCGCGTCGCTGCTGTTTTGGGCGGTTTCCGAGACCTGGCGCGTCGTGTCGGCGAGCAACGTGACGTTTGCCGTGATGTCGGCAATGGCATCTTCGATCAGCCGGGTTTGCGTGTCCGTCTCGCCGACGTCGTTCACGATGGCATCGAGCGACGCGCGTGCGACGGTGCCGAGTTTGGTGGTCGAAGTCACGGCGTTGCTGCTTTCGAGCATTACGGCGCGCACGCCGTCGACGTGCACGCGCATCGCGCCGACCTGGCCGGAGATCTTGCGGGTTTCCCCGGCCACGCGTTCGGCCAGCCGGCCGATTTCCGCTGCCACGACCGCGAAGCCGCGGCCGTACTGTCCAGCGCGCGCGGCCTCGATCGCTGCATTGAGCGCGAGCAGTTTCGTTTGTTCGGCGATTCCGTCGATGGCCGTCACGACCTCGCCGACTTCCTCGGACTGCTGACGCAGCGCGATGATTCGCTCCTCGCCCAGGACGACGGCGGCGCGAACCTGATCCATGCTGGCAATGCTGGCCGCGATCGCGTTCGTGCCGTCGCGCGCCGTCTGGGCCGCGCGATCCGCTGCCGACGATACGCTCGAAGCGCTGCCCGACGCGCGGTCCAAAGCCCCGCGTACCAAGTCGAGTGCGTGCTGCAGCTTGGCAGCGCCGTCTTCTTGCGCGTGCTTCGCGGCTGAAAGATCGCGCACGTGCAGACTGAAGTCGTCCAGTTCGTTCTCGATCTCGGAGGCCACAGAACGCTGATTGCTCGCGCCCGTTACGACGTGCGCAATTGCGCCCGCGATATCCGAACTCGACGTGCTGATCTCATGGGCAGAATCGACGACCTCCGCCGCGCTCTGCGTGATCCTGGCACCGTCATCGACGACGGTCTCCACCAACCGCCGCAGATCGTCGACCATGAACTCGAACGAGCGCCCCAATCCGTCCTCCGTACCGCGCGAGAGCTGGGTGCTGCGAAGGTCGCCCCCGGCAACGGCCTCGGCAGCGAGCGAGACGCGGCTGAGGTTGTGCGCCATTTGCCGAAACGTTGCGGACAGCGTTCCCAACTCGTTGCGGCCCGAGGGCGGCAAGTCGTCCTCGACGTCGACGGCCCCGGCTGCGATTTTTCGCGCGGCGACGGTCAGGTGGCGCAGCGGCCCGGTGATCGATCGGCCAACGAATGTCAGAATCACCGCGGTCACCAGCAGCATGACGACCGCAATCGGGTACATCGGCCGGGCGCCGAGCAGCGCGATCGCATTGACGTCCCGGTTCGCGGCTGCCGAAATGTCGTCGGCATGTTTTCCGAGCGCTTCAAAGGCTTTCGTCAGGTCGTCGGAAACCGCGGCATTGTCGACCGTGACGGTGCGGATCGTGCCCAGGACGTCACCGCGCTTGGCGAGATCCTGCATCCGCGTCGTAAAACCGTCGTAGGCCGCCAGGTCGCGACGGATTCGGGCCAACATGGCCCGCGACGTGGCGTCGGTTGCAGCGTATTCGATCGAGTCGAGTGGGGCATTGACGGCCGCGCGCGCGTCGAGTACCTGTTTGAGCGTCTCCTGCATCAGCTTCGTTTGGGTCGAATCTCGCAGCGCGACCAGCGCGACATACATGTTCGACTGGTCGTCGTCGAGCGTCCACTGTTCGAATGCTTGCGCGGCGGCCGTGGCCACGGTGTGGGCCCGCGCTTCGGCCTGCGAACGGTCGGCAATCGGCGCATAGGTTCGCGCGCACAAGAGCAGCCCGACGAAGAACAGCGTACAGAGGAAAACCCCCAGACCGGCGAATTTCGTCCCAATCGGAACGTTGCGCGAGCTACACGACACGAACAAACGCTGCATGTCCGAAGTCATCGGACTATCGCGGTACCTCGGTTAGTGGTTCTGTTGCCGTGCGTTACAAGCCCGCCGTTTGTTCGCCAGTTCACCGTGTACGGCGAAATGTTTCCCTAGAGATGCTCTGGCTGCGTCGAACGCGCGGCAATCTTTACACGATACCAAGGCGCAACGCCGACAAGGCGCAAGCGATATGGTGAAAACTTGACCCCCCAAAGCGCACGGCGGGCTCGCCTGCGTACGAACACCGAAAGCTTGCGGCGAGCTGGCGTCGATGGCCGATCCGGAGCTTACTGCCGGTTTGGGCGATGCGCGCGGCTAACGCCTTCCAGGGTGCCGATGGTCGCGAATGTCGAACCATCGCTTAACTAGTGCCGGCGGCGTTTTTCTCACGGGCGGCCTCGACGTAACCGAACTACAGTGGATGCAGAGGTATGTTTTGCCCGACGTCTGCCGCGGCTGGGAAATGCGGAGAAACGGCGACCAATCGCCGTTTTCTGAAAGCCGCATCGCCGCGTTTAGCGCAGCTTATCGGCCGCTGGCATTCGACCGAGCCGCGCTGTTGGACGAACGCTTTCTGCTTGCGCACGAGGGCCGTTACGCCGTCTACTACGCGCCCATCGACGTTTGGCCGCGCGAAACGGCGCGGATCATCTTCGTCGGGTTGACGCCCGGTTTCTCGCAAATGAAACTTGCCGCGAAGTTGTTCGCGGAGCAGAGCCCGGCGGACCGGGACGATCGTGACGCGTATGGCGACGCTTTGAAGGAACGGGTAGCCTTTGCCGGGCGCATGCGGGCGAACGTATGCGAGATGCTCGACGAGGTCGGGCTGCCAGACGCGCTGCACGTTCCGTCGACGGCCGCACTCTTTTCCGTTGAAAGCAACACCGTCGCCACGACGTCGGCACTCGTGTTTCCCACCTTTGCGAACGGAACGAATCTGTCCGGCATCCGCGAAGCTAAACTCCCGCGCATGTTCAGCGACATGCTGGAATCGTTGCTGTTGCCCCGCCTTTGCTGCGCGCCCAATGCCCTGATCGTGCCGCTGGGAAAGAGCGTCGAACATTGCCTTGACGTGCTCGCCGAGAACCACGCTTCGATCACCACGTTGGGAGGCCGGCCGCGCATCCTCAAGGGCGTGCCGCATCCGTCTCCGGCGAACGGACACCGCGCAGCGCAGTTCCGCCAGAATCGCGCAAAGCTCGAAGAGCAGATCCGCTCGTTCTTCGAGATCTCCAAAGCCACCTAAGCGCGCCTCGGTACGTCAGCGCCGAACGACACGGCGGCTTGGCCGAGCCCGAACGCCACGCATCCGGCGCAGCCGAACCTGTACGCTATAGCAGCGTGACGACAACTTTGCCCGACAAGCTGCGCTCCGCGCGGGCGGAGACGGCGGCCGCGAACGCATCGAACGGCAGCGTCACATCGACCGCCGTCTTGAGTTCGCCGCTGCCCGCGAGCGCGGCGAGCTGCTCGAGGTCGCGGGCCGCCGGCTCCTTCGCGGCTTCGTGAAAGATGATGAACCCGTAGAGCGTCGCACCGCCCGTGGCGTAAAAGGCATCGGCGGCAAACGTCGTCGTCGTTCCCGCAGTTTGGCCGAAGATGACGACCGTGCCGTCCGTCGCGACCATCCCCAGCGCCGCGGCCAGCGAATCGCCGCCCAGCGAATCCAGAATGAGATCGTACGGTCCGTGCGGCGCGGCGTCGGCCGTCGGGCCCACGACCACGGTCTCGGCGCCGTACGCGCGCACCAGCGCCTCATTTCGCTCCGACCGGATGACGGTGGCGACGCGGGCGCAGGCGCGTTTGGCGAGCTGCAGCGCAAAGAGCCCGACGCCGCCCGTGCCGGGGACGATGAGGACCGCCTTGCCGCGCAGGTCGCCGCCGCGGCGTAACGTCCGCAGCGCCGTGAGCCCGGCGATCGGCAGCGTCGCGGCGTCGGCAAACGCAAGGGTGTCCGGAATCGGGGCGAGCTGCTTGGTGGGCGCAGCGACATAGTCGGCCCAGGCGCCGCTTGCGACGTAGCCCACGACGCGGGCGCCGGCCTTGGGCCCGCTTCCATCCGCCGCCGCGGTTTCGACCACACCCGCAAAGTCCCAGCCGATCGGTTCACCCGCGGCGCGTTTGCGCGCCCGGCGCACCTCGCCCGGATTGAGCGAGACGGCAGCGACGCGCACGAGGGCCTCGCCGGGTTGTGCGACCGGGACCACCCGCTGCGCGATCGCGACCGGTTCGTCCGCGACGCCGGTCGTCAGGACGGCGCGCATGGTGGATTGGATAACGCTCATACCGGTATTTTGCGTGCGCGCCGGGCGCCGCACAATACAAAAAAGCGCGTTGGAAAATCGAAAACAGGCGAAACCGCCGTTTCGGGCAGTCGCTCGATCGCATCTTACGTGTGCGCGTTCGTCGAAACCGGGACGCCGTCGAAAAGCCGCCTCGTGCTGCGTTTTCAGCAAGCGACAAGTCTGTTGGTCGGCCGAGCTGCTGCAGTGCAGCGCCGCACGTCCGAGCGCGACCATTCGTCGCCGTAGAACCGCTGCCCAACGATAAGCGAGCCGATGCCCGCCCTATGGCGTGAAGGCGTAATGTTCCGGCTTCGCGGGGATGTCGGTGTAGGCCATCGGCCGATCCCACCAGTCGTGCGCGCGCCACGTCTGCTGCGATTCCGTCGCGGGGATCGGCAGTCTCAGGCGCAGCGCCTCGGTATAGGCGTCGCAGTAACGGTCGATCATGCGTTCGGTCGAAAACGCCGTTTCGACATGGCGGCGGCAGGCGTGACGGCTGAGCTGTGCCAGTTGCGGAACGCGTGCGGCTGCCTCATCGACGTCGCGGCACAGGTAGCCGGTCGTGCCGTCGACCACGATCTCCGGTATCGAACCCATGTCGGCGCCGAGCACGGGCGTGCCGCAGGCCATGGCTTCGATCATCGTAAGGCCGAAGCGCTCGGGACGCGTCGTCATGTGGACGAGCGCGAGCGCGGTGCCGAGCAATTCGTCGCGCGCCGTGCCTTTCACATGGCCGAGAAATTGAATCTGGTCGCCGTCGATGTGCGGTTCGACCAGCTCTTTGAAATACGCCTCGTCCTGCGGAATCGCCGCCATTTTCAAACGCACGCCGGCTTTCTTGGCGATGGCGATCGCGAGATGCGCCCCCTTCTCGGGATGGAAACGCGCCAGGAACACCAGATCCTTGCCCGGTTCGGCGCGGAACGTCCACTGCGCGGGATCGATCCCGTTGTACGTCGTGGCCAGATACGCCAGGCCGGGATCGCGATCGGCGTCGCTGATCGAACAATAGAAGCTGCGCGCGGCCGCGGCGTAATACGCGGCAAGAATCGGCGGCGAACTGAAACCGTGAATGGTGGTGACCATCGGCGGCGCGGTGGTTGCCAGCGCGTACGTCAGCGGCTTCCAATCGAAATTATTGTGGATGAGATCGAACTCGCCGGCGCGCTCGAAGAGTTTGCCGATGTGCAGCGCGCTATAGACGTCGGCGTTGAGTCCGCGGTCCTCTTCCAAGCCGACGGGCACGACGGCCGAGATCTTTACGGGTGCGTGCGAGTTGCCGGTCGCGAAAAGCGTGACGTCCAAACCGCGCGCGCTCATCCCGGTCGCGATGTTGGACGCGATTTGTTCCCACGGGCCGTAGCCCGGCGGCGGGGTTGGCCACGAGATCGGGCCGAGAACGGCCAGGCGCATCCCGCGCAGCGCGTGGCTCATGCGACGACGGCGCCGTTTTTGATGACGGCGCGCGGCGCCCGCAATGCGAGCGTGTTGGCTTCGAGATCGCCGTCGAGGAGCAGCAGATCGGCCGGCCGCCCCGCAGCAATGACGCCTGCATCGACCGCCAACAACCGGCCGGCGGTTTGGCTGGCGGCGCGCAGCGCTTCGCCCGGCGTCATCCCGATGAGCGTCTGCATCAGCTCGACTTCGTAGGCGTAATCCTCGTGGCGGTTATACGGCGTGCCGGCATCCGAACCGCCGGCGATCGCTACCCCCGCGCGGTACGCGCGCGTGATGTTCTCGCGCATGGCGTCGTACAGTGCGCTGGCTTTGCGGACGACGAAATCCGGCAGTTTCGCATCGCTGGCGTGCTCGAAGATGCAGCTGACGGCGGCGAGCGTCGGCACCAAAAATGCGTTGTGATGCAGCAGCATCTCGATCGCTTCATCGTCGACGAGCAGACCGTGTTCGATCGAATCGATCCCGGCGCGCAACGCATTCTTGATCCCGCTCGTGCCGATGGCGTGCGCCGCGACGCGCATGCCGTGCGTGTGCGCCTCGAGGACCGCTGCGCGCATCTCCTTTTCCGATAACTGGTCTTGACCCGGCACGGCCCCCTTGGTCAGCACGCCGCCGGTCGCGATGAGCTTGATGCATTGAGCGCCGGCTTTGAGCTGCTCGCGCACCGCTTTGCGCGCGTCCCAGGGGCCGTCGACTTCGCGGCTGCCCGCGAAGTGGCCGTGGCCGCCGGTCATGCACAGCGCGCGGCCGGCCGGCACGATCGTCGGACCCGGATGATCCCCCTTCGCAATCGCGTCGCGCAGTTCGATCGCATTGCTGCCCGAGCCGCCCAGATCGCGAACCGTCGTCACGCCCGCTACGAGCGAGCGGCGCGCGTTCGCCGCGGCAACCAGCGTCTGCGAGATCGGCGTCGTCAGCAGCACCACCCCGATATCGGGTTCGCCGCTGAACTCCAGGTGCACGTGCGCATTGATGAGGCCCGGCGTCACCGCCGCGGCTTCGAGCGTGCGCTCGGCCTCCGCGGGTTCGCCGGCGGTGGCGATCCGCTCGATGCGCCCGCCCTGGACGATCAGGGTGACATTCGTCCGGGGCGGGTCGCCGGAGCCGTCATACAACCGGCCGCAGCGCACGGCAAGGCGAGGGGCAGGGTGCATGCGGCTGCTTTCTACGTGCCGTTCGGCGAACCCGCATACGGCCGGTAAGGCGGCTTACGCGGAAACGACGCCAAACGTGCTACGCTTCGCTGCATGAACCCCGCGTTCGCGCCATTCGATGCGGAAGCCGACGGCAACAAGGTCTGGTACCTCACCCGGAATCGATTCTTCGCCAACGCGATGGACGGCGGAATCGATAAGAGCGCGCATATTTTCACCATCGTCGGGTATCCGCGGCGGACGCTGATCTTCGATCAAGGCGACCCCTCGCGCACCGTGTATTTTCTCAAACGCGGAGCCGTGCGCATCGCGCGGGTGACCAGCGAGGCGAAGGAGGTCACCGTCGCGGTGCTGGGCCCGGGCGACATGTTCGGTGAAGAATCGCTGTTCGGTTCGGGCGACCGGACGACCGTGGCAATTGCCATCGACAGCGTGCTGTTGTGCACCGTGCGTGCCGACGATCTGTTCAAACTCATTCAGTCCGAACCGCTGCTGGCGCTCAACGTGGCCAAGATTTTGCAGGAGCGCCTCGCCGACGCCGCCGCGCAGATGGAAGACATCGCTTACGCGCGCGTCAGCGACCGGCTCATGCATCTGTTCCGCCGGCTCGCGCTCGAGCACGGCGTCCCCGTCGAGGGCGGCGTGCGGATCGAAACCCGGCTGACGCACGCCGATCTTGCCACGCTCATTGGCAGTACCCGCGAAACCGTCTCGCTCGAATTGTCGCTGCTCGTGCGTTCTGGCGCGATCCGGCTCGACGGCCGGCAATTCATCGTTCCCGATCAGGAGCCCCAAGCATGAAACGCATCGCTGCGCTCGTTACTGCGTTGAGTTTGCCGCTGGTGTTCGCCGCGGGCGCATCGGCGGCTCCGAGCGGTCTTGCTCCCGTGCTCGCGGCGAGTGATTGGATCAACGGCCGGGTCGATGCTGCGGACGTCGCGGGCAAGGTCGTCATCGTCGACGTGTTTACCTTCGACTGCATCAACTGCAAGCACGTGACGCCGAATCTCCAGCGGCTGCACGCAAGTATTCCGGCGCGCGATCTGACGATCGTCGGCGTGCACGCGCCGGAGACGCCTGAGGAGCGCGAACGCCCGAACGTGGTGCGCGAACTCGCGCGCCAGGGGGTGGTCTGGCCGGTTGCGCTCGACAACAGCTTCACGATTTGGAAGGCCCTCGACAACGAGTATTGGCCGACGCAGTACATCTTCGACCGCCACGGCGCGCTCCGGCGCACCGTCGTCGGCGAAGGCCAGGACGACGTCGTCAACGCGACGGTGCGCGGCCTCATCGCCGAAAAGTAACCCGGTCGATGCTCTTCGCGCAGGCGATCATCGCGTTGCGTGCTCTCCGATCGCATGCGTGATCTGCGCCCAGGCCCGTTCTGGCAGCGCGTGCCCCATCCGCTCGACGACGACGAGCTCGAGCTTGGCATCTGGAATCGTCATTGCAAGTGCTCGACCGTGTTCGGGCCGCATCAGCGGATCGGTAAGCCCGTGGATGACGAGCGTCGGTACGCGCAGCTTCGCGAGTCGCGCCGAGCGAACGTCGGCCTTCATTGACCTTACGTTCAAACGCCTTGGCGCAACAACGTCTGAACGCGAGTGGACCGTCCAGCGGTGGCTGGCGCACAAGGCAGCATTCGAGCTTGATATGCTCATCGACCGGTTGGAAAACGAGACGGCTTCCTCGGGGTCATTACAATGCGGAGACCGCGTTTAGTTGACAGTAAACTGTTTCGACATCGGTCGGCCGCAGCGCGCGCTCGATTCGAAGGTTTCACGCAATGGACAGTGCTCGAAGACGTACCGGCTATCAGCCGGCGACCGGCGCAGAAGTTGCTCATGAGCGTAGCTTGCCAAGCGGCATTAAGAGCGCTGAACCATTGGCGGTTTTTCCGGCGATGGGAGGGCGCAAGCAGATCATCTGCTTCGGCCGCGACATGTGCTTTGGATAACGTCGTAGTTGGCATCGCACAGCAAACGGGTTCGCAAAGCACCTTGTTCGGCAGAAAGGTTTCGACGACAACGATGGCCCCGCCCTACTTCTAGTCGAGATGATCAGCGTGCTTGTCGCGGGCCTCTCCGGGCCGTCGCACGGTTATGACGTCGTGCCGTAAGCGCGCAAAAACACGCTGGTTGCCGCTTTCGCCTGTCGCCTAAGCTCCGCGTCGGTGAACGGACGTTCGTTGCCCGTGAACATGGCTTTGTTCAACGGAATCCAGAGCAGCATTCCGACGAAGTGTTGCGACGCGAGCGCAGGATCGTCTACACGCAATATCCCAGCTGTCTTCAGCGTATTGAAACAGTCGGCCAGGGTCGCTAGGACGCGTTCGAAGCCGGCTTCGTACCAGGAACGACCTAACTCCGGAAAGCGATCCGCATTGGCAATGACGAGGCGCCTCAGACGAAGCAGTCGTGGCTCCATCAAAACGCCGAGAAAGCGCTGCGCGAGCCGGTCCAATATCAGTTCGACTCTTTTGTCGCTGTCGAACTCCCCGATGGTCCAGCGAACGAGCTGCTCGACCTCTCCGGTCGTGGCCAGGAGAATGTCGGCGAACAGCCGGTCCTTGTCGGCGAAATGCTTGTACACGGTCTGTTTGGATACGCCCGCTTTGGCAGCGATCTCGTCCATGCTCGTCCCGAGATAGCCTTTCTCGAGAAAGACGTTCAGAGCGGCATCGAGGATCGACTTATGCTTGCTTGCTGAGACGGCATGGGCCATAAGACGCTCTTTCCAGACAAAAAACCACCAATGGGTACTGGACAGTCTAGTTTCAACCTGTTAATCTGTTGCCATTGTAGACTGTACCGTCCAGTTTTACAATTCGGGCGCTTTGCACTTCTTTTGAGGAATCGCCATGACCACGACCTTGACTGATACGTCCGCGCAACCAGGCCGAAAGACCGTCTGGATCGCGCGAGCGGTGTACGTCCTCACCACGTTGTTCATGCTCTTCGACTGCGGCGGCAAGTATTTCATGGCCCCGGGCGTGGCTGATGCCTTTCAGCGGCAAGGCATGCCGCTCTCGTTCGCTCCCGCCATCGCGACGCTGCTCCTCGTCCTCACGGTGCTCTACGTCGTCCCGCGAACATCCGTGCTCGGCGCCGTTCTCCTGACGGGTTATTTTGGCGGCGCCTGCGCGTGCAACTTTCGCGCCGGGTTCTCGCCGTTCGAGACGCTGTTTCCTGTCATTTTCGGCGCCCTTATGTGGGCGCCGATATACTTGCTTGAACCGCGTGTCCGAGTGTTGCTTCCGATCCGCCGTACGGTCGGAAGTGCATAAGATTTCTGCTGTCGCTTCACACGCACGGGAGCTAAGACATGTCATTTCAAGCCTATCTCGACACGATAAAGAAGAAGACCGGGAAGGGTCCGGACGATTTTCGTGAGCTTGCGGAAAAGCGCGGACTTCTCCGTGACGACGTAAAGGCGAGCGAAGTCGTGGCGTGGCTAAAGATCAACTTCAGTCTCGGTCACGGCCACGCGATGGCAATTTACGGCACGCTGCGGTCGACGACCGAACCGAAACGGACGACCAAAGAGCGGGTCGACGCACACTTCACCGGTCAGCGCTCGCAATGGTCGGCGGCCTTCGAGCGTATCTCGGCGCTTACGATGCGTTTCGGTGAGGACGTCACGACGACGGTCGGTGATTCGTATATCAGTTTTCTGCGTGACGGTCGAAAATTTGCGATCGTAAAGGTTGGCGTCGCGCATCTCGACCTTGGCATCAAGCTCAAAGGAGTGCGGAGCGGGCCACGATTGCAGGACGCCGGCGGTTGGAACCGGATGGTTACGCATCGCGTTCGACTGACGTCTGTCGCAGAGATCGATCGAGAGCTTGCGGGCTGGCTACGAATGGCTTACAACGGCTTGTAAACTGTCGGGTTCTTCTACGGGACGCAGTTTTCAACGGGCTCTTAAGGCCAGGTTCGAGCCCATGACGACGTACTCCGAAGAACGCTTCCGACGGGCAGCTCGGCGAATATCCCGTCTGAAACCCGGTGGCGCCAGCTTGCCGAGCTCCGGGCCGTTCGAGCTCGCACTCTGCGCGCGCTGTTCGGATACTAGACGAACATCCCGGCCGGGCTGTCGAGTCGGATATCGATCGGGCGTCGCTCGAGAAGCTTGCCCGCGGGCGTTGCATTCCGCCACTCGCTGGGTATGCGCAACGGCTGTATGGTGTTTCACGGACGAGCGGCTTCGTGATCGAGCCCGAGAGAGGTTTGCCGACCCGCGCGCCGATGGGCGAGCTTCACGACCGGCAACTGGTGCGCGCTTTGGTCATCACCGCCTTGGCGCTGGCAGCCGGCGGTCTGCTGTGGATGGTCAGTCTTGTTTTCGATCGCGTCCACAACACGCTCGTCGTCATCGTGTTCGCCATTCTGTTCGCGTATTTGGTCTATCCGCCGATCAAGTGGCTGGGCAATCGACGGGTGCCGATCCCGTTGGCCGGCGTGCTGGTGTATCTGGGGCTGGGGATCGTCGTTGCCGGCGCGCTGGCTTGGCTGACGCCGGCGGTGGCGACTCAGCTCGAAGATTTGACCCGCAACTTTCCCAAGATCGTCGCCGCCGCGCAGCATCAGATCGTCGACCCGGCGCACTCGCCGCTGCTGGCGCGGCTGCCCAGCTCGGCGCGCGAAACGATCGCCGCCAACGCCGGCAAGGCCGGCGCGATCGTCGGCGCCATGGCGGGGAAATTCGGCGCCAACGCGCTGGGCATCCTCACCGGAACGAGCGCCGCCATCATCGACATCTTTCTGGTGCTGGGCCTCACGCTGCTGGTGCTCGGCGATCTCGTGCCGATCCAGCGCTTCGGCATTCGCTTGGTGCCCCGCCCCTATCGCAGCGCGGCGGTCTTATTCATGGACGACGTCGACAAAGTGATCGGCGGCTTCGTACGCGGGCAAGTTTTGCTCGCGCTGGGCGTCGGGATCGCGGGCACGATCGTGCTGTTGGCCGTCGGGGTGCCGTATGCGATTTTGCTCGGGTTGCTGGCCGGCGTGGTCAGCATCGTGCCGCTGATCGGCCCCGTCATCGCGCTCATACCCGTCGTGCTGATCGCTTTCTTTACCGTGGGCCTGGTGAAGGTAATCGTGGTCGGGGTGCTGTTCGCCGCTATTTTAGTCGTTCAGCAGAACGTGTTTACGCCGCTGGTCGTATCGAAATCCGTCGGCGTCACGCCGCTGGTGGTGTTCGTCGCGCTGCTGTTTGGGAGCGAAGCGTTCGGCATCCTCGGCGCGCTGTTGTCGATTCCGGTTGCCGGCATCTTGCGGGTCGCGGCCGAACGGCTCTTTCCGCTCGACCCCGATGCCGACGCGACGCTCATCGTCGCGCGCGACCGCGCCGGCGAACCGCCGCGAGCGACGCGCGCGGCGACGCGCCCCGGCGAGGGCTGACTCCCGGAACGCTACCCGCGGTTCGTCCGGACAGGCAGGGCACGTCCCGTTCGATTCGCGACCGATACCTCTACGGGGGGCGTTTGGCTGCGTCGAAACGGTCCTACTCGACGTTCTTCGATACGGGACGTCCGGGTGAAGTTCCGACGAACCGCGGTTTCGGACGCGGGAACTCGACGTGCCGAAACGCGGAGAAAGGGGCAAGCAATGAAGTTGAAGTCCATCGATCTGACGGCGCTCGTCGGACGTCGCGGCGCGGAAGCGACGCTGCTGCTGCACGGCCGCAAGGCCGGCATAATGCTCGATCGCCGCACGCGGCGCAACCGAACCCGCGCCGACCAGAAGCGCCGCGCGATCGCCGAACAGTAGCCGGCTAGGCGTGCACCGCCGCGCGCCGGTCCGCCGCCTCCAGCGCGTGGAACGCGCGCGAGACGACGCGCCCGGTTAATTTTTCGCCGATGAAGCGCGAAGCCGCGCGAACCTTGGCGAGATCGATGCCGGTCTCGATCCCCATCCCGGCGAGCAGATAGAGCACGTCTTCGGTCGCGACGTTGCCGGTCGCACCGGGCGCGAACGGACAGCCGCCCAACCCGCCCGCGGACGCATCGTAGATCGCGACGCCGGTTTGCAAGCCGGCCATGATGTTGGCCAGCCCCATGCCGCGTGTATCGTGGAAGTGCAGCCCGACGCGCTCGAGCGGAACGCGCGGCGCCAGCGCGCCGACGACGTCGAAGACTTGATTGGGTGTCGCGACGCCGATCGTATCCGCGACCGACAACTCGTCGGCGCCCAGCGCCAACAACCGTTCGGCCACGCGTACGACGTTGGCGACGGGAACCGCGCCCTCGAAGGGACAGCCAAACGCGGTCGAGATCGAGGCGCGCACGTAGACGCCGTCGGCTTTTGCGCGTTTGATAACGACCTCGAACGCGGCCAGCGATTCGTCGATCGTCATGCCGATATTGCGGTGCGTGAAGGAGTCGGTTGCTGCGGTGAACACCGCGATCGCGCGTGCCCCGGCGGCCAGTGCGCGTTCCAGACCGCGCTCGTTCGGCACCAGGACGATGTACCGGCAGGCCGGTACCTGGATGAGCTGGGTGAAGACCGCTTCCGCGTCAGCCAGTTGCGGAACGGCCTTGGGGCTGACGAACGACGTCACTTCGATGTTCGAGAAACCGGCAGCCACGAGCAGATCGATGTAGCGAACCTTATCGTCGGTGCGAACCGTGACGGCTTCGTTCTGCAACCCGTCGCGTGGCCCGACTTCGCAGATCGTCACACGTTTGGGAAATCCGGCTGCGTTCATCTCGCGTCCCCCTTTGCCGTGCTACAACCGTGCTTGCCGCGGCGAGCGTTTCACGCCTTGATCGTCACGAGCCGGGTCTCCTCGGCGACCAGGTCGCCGGGGCTGACGTGCACGGCTTCGATCGTACCGGCCAGCGGCGCTTCGATGCGGTGTTCCATCTTCATTGCCTCGAGCACCACGAGGAGTGCCCGCGTCTCGACGACGTCGCCTGGCGCGACGTCGACGCTCACGATGCGCCCTGGCATCGGGGACACGACCGTACCGGTGCCCGACGCGCCGGCCGCGTGATGCCGCGGGTCGGCATCGGGCGGCGCGCCGAAGACGAACAGATAGGTTCGTCCGTTATGGACGATCCGGCCGCCCTCGGCGTCGAGCCGCACGTCGCCGACGATGGTGCGCTCGCCGGCGACGACGACGACGTCGTTGCCGCGCGTTTCGACCCGAAATGCCGGCCCGAGGTCGCTGTCGGTGAGCCAGTCGCGGCCGCGTCGCTCGACCGTTGCGCGCAGCGGCGTGCCGTCGACGACGAGGTCGATCGGGACGCCCACGCCGGCCATCCGCCAGGCGCGGCCGCTGGCCACCAATGCTCCCGCAGCGAGAAACTTCACGTCGAGCGGCACGTCGGACGCGCCGTCGAGGGTCAGAAAGGCGTCGCGGTCGTCGAGAAAGCGCGTCGACATGTCGCCCGACCGGTAGGCTTCGTCGGCCGCGATGGCGCGCAGCAGCGACAGATTGGTTTTCAGTCCGGTGACGCGGGTATCGCGCAGCGTCGATTCGAGGCGCGCGATGGCTGCCGCGCGGTCGGCGCCCCAGACGATGATTTTCGCGATCATCGAGTCGTAAAACATCGAGATCTCGCTGCCGTCGTGCACGCCCGTGTCGACGCGGACGCCCGGTGCGGCGGGGACCTCGAAACGCCCGATCGTCCCGGTCGACGGCAGAAACCCGCGCGCGGGGTCTTCGGCGTTCAGCCGCGCCTCGATCGCCCAGCCGCGCGCCACCAAATCGCTCTGCGCGAAGCGCAACTGCTCGCCGCGCGCGATGCGCAGCTGCTGCTGCACCAAGTCGATGCCGTACACGAGCTCGGTGACCGGATGCTCGACTTGCAGCCGCGCGTTCATCTCCAAGAAATAGAACTGCCCGTCTTCGTCGAGCATGAACTCGGCCGTTCCGGCGTTCTCGTAGGCAACCGAACGCGCGGCGGCGACGGCGGCCTCGCCCATCGTGGCGCGCAGCGCCGGATCGAGTGCGACCGACGGCGCCTCTTCGAGCACTTTCTGATGCCGGCGCTGGATCGAACATTCACGCTCGCCCAGATACAGCGTGGTGCCCCAGGAGTCGGCCAGAATCTGGAATTCGATGTGCCGCGGCCGGCGCAGATAGCGTTCGAGCAGCACGCTGTCGTCGCCGAATGTCGCCAACGCTTCGCGTTTCGCCGCGTTGAGCGCTTCGTCGAAAGCGGCGATGTCGTGGACGATGCGCATGCCGCGCCCGCCGCCGCCGGCGCTGGCTTTGATGAGCACGGGCATCCCCATCGCCGCGGCCTCTTCGCGCAAGCGCTGCGGCGATTGGTCGTCACCGTCGTAGCCGGGGATAACGGGCACGCCGAATTCCCGCACCCGGCGTTTGGCGTCGATCTTGCTGCCCATCGCGGCGATGGCCGAGGGCGTCGGGCCGACGAAAATAAGTCCCGCGTCGACGACGGACTGAGCGAAGTGCGCGCGTTCGGACAAGAAACCATAGCCCGGATGCACGGCGTCGGCGCCCAGCGTGCGCGCGGCCGCGAGGATCTTGTCGCCGGCGAGGTAGGAATCGACGGCCGGCGCCGCGCCGATGCGAACGCTGTCGTCCATCACGCTGCGGAACAGCGCATGTTCGTCGGCGTCGGAGTATACGCCGACGGGCGAGATGCCCAGTTCACGTGCGCCGCGCGCCACCCGCACCGCGATCTCGCCGCGGTTTGCGATCAGCAGCCGGGTGATCATTTCGCCACCCAGCTCGGCGCGCGCCGCTCGAGAAACGCGCGCAGCCCCTCTTGGCCTTCGGACGACGTGCGCCGCGCGGCGATCGCGCGCGCCGTCAGCGTGCGGGCTTGGGCGGGGGTTGCTTCGCCGACATCGGCGATCAGCCGTTTCGCGGCGGCGATGGCGGCTGGACCCGCGGTGGCGAGCTCGATCTCGATCGCCTCGACGCGGGCCTCGAGCTCGTCTGCCTCAGCGATGTGGTGCACCAGGCCGATACGAAGCGCGCGTTCGGCACCGAAGCGCTCGCCGGTAAGGAACAGCGCGCGCGCCGCGGAGCGTCCGATCTTTGCCACCACGTACGGTGCGATCACCGCGGGAATGATGCCTAATTTTGTTTCGGTGAAGCCGAAGACCGTGTCGGCCGCAGCCACGACGATGTCGCAGACCGCGGCGAGGCCTGCGCCGCCGCCGATCGCCGCTCCGGCGATGCAACCGATCACCGGCTTCGAACAGCGATCGATCGCCGCGAACATGTCGGCCATCCGCTCGGCATCGCGCACGTTGTCGTCGGCCGACAAGTCGAGCGACTCGCGCATCCAGTTGATGTCGGCGCCGCCGCAGAACACCGTTCCCGCACCCCGCAGCACCACGGCGCGGACGAATTCATCGGCATCCAGTACCAGGAACGTATCGCGCAGCGCGGCGATCAGCTCCGGGTTGAAGGCGTTGCGGACCGCTGGGCGATCGAGCGTGACGTGGGCGATGCCGCCACCGCGGCGTTCCAAGCGCAGAACGGGTTCGGACACGGCTGCTGACGTTCCGTGGACGAACGGGCAGCCCCCGCTTCGGCGACCCGGCAGCAGCCCGGCGTGCACCAATCCGTTCGCCGCCGGCGGGCGTTCCGTAAGCGACCTTACCCGCGCTGCTGCAATTTGATAGGATACTGGGGTCATGGACGTAGGGGATTTGCCGTGACGGGCAAGCGCGTGTACCGGCACTCGATCGCCGCGCGGGCGAGTCATTGGCTATGGACGCTGGCGATGCTGGTCTTGGTGATGTCCGGCTTGCAGATTTTCAACGCTGCGCCGTATTTGGACGCGTCCGATAAGAGCAATCCGGCGAAGCGCGTGCTGATCATCGGCTCGAATGACGCCGATCCTCAGCACGTGCAAGGCTTGACCCGCATCTTCGGGCTCACGGTGCGGACGACGGGCGTGCTGGGGTACACCGACGACGGCATGGGAGAAAAGGCGGAGCGGGCCTTCCCCGGCTGGGCGACGCTGCCCGGCGAGCAAGATCTCGCCGACGGCCGGGTCTGGCATTTGTTTTTCGGCTGGGTGCTCACGCTGGCGATCGTCGTCTACGTGATCGCCGGCGCGATCCGCAAAGATCTGCGCGAATTGATTTTGCGGCCGTCGGATCTGCCCAAATTGCTGCCGATGCAGTTGTACTATCTGCGCCTGCGTAAAGAACCGCCGCCGCACGGCACGTACAACCCGCTGCAAAAAGCCGCGTACACGGTCGTGCTTTTCGTCTTTATCCCGCTCATCATCATCACTGGGTTAGCGCTGTCGCCGGGGGTGGACGCCATCGCCGGTCCGCTGACCGCGGTCCTCGGCGGGCGGCAGTTCGCACGGCTCTGGCACTTCACGCTCATGGTGCTCTTGATCGGCTACTTCCTGACCCACATGGTGTTGGTGTTCGCAACCGGGGCCTGGAACAACATCCGCTCGATGATCACGGGTTGGTACACGCTGGGCGAACACGACGGGGTCGGTCCGTGAAGCGCCGTTTGTTTATCGCCTCGTCGCTCGGCGCGCTGGGATTGAGCGGCTGTACCAGCCGAGTCAAAGACGCGCTCACGCAGGGGCCGTTTCACAACGTCCTGGCAACCGCTGAAGGTTGGAACCATGCGGTGATCGGAACGCGCGGCAGCGCGCGGCTCTATACCGATACCGACATCGACCGGAACTTTCGCACCAACGGCCTCGACACGCCCAGCGATGCGACGTACACCGGTTTGGCCAAAGACGGCTGGAGCCGCTACAAACTCGTCGTCGACGGCTTAGCCGACCATCCGCAGGCGCTGTCGCTGGCCGCGCTGCGCGCGATGCCGCTGCAAACGCAGATCACGCGTCACGACTGCGTCGAAGGGTGGAGCGCGATCGGCAAATGGCGCGGCGTGCGGCTGGCCGACGTCCTGGCCGCAGCGGGCCCCAAGCCCGGCGCGCGCTTCGCCATTTTCTCGTGCTTCGATCGCGACGACCAAGGCACGCACTATTACGAATCGCTCGATCTCGCCCAAGCCGCGCACCCCCAAACGCTGCTGGCGCTCGACCTCAACGACGCCCCAATCGACAACGATCATGGCGCCCCCGTTCGCCTGCGCATCCCCACGCAACTCGGCTACAAGAGCGCGAAATGGGTGCAGCGGATCGAACTTGCATCGACCTTCGCCGGCGCCGGCAGTGGTAAAGGCGGCTACTGGGAAGATCAGGGCTACGAATGGTATGCCGGGATCTAAGTGACCGGCGGCGCCGCTAGGCGCGCCCGAAGTATCGATGTCGGCGAATCGCGCTGCGCGCTGATT